>JBAZGO010000036.1:27947-68417 GCA_041652995.1 Prolixibacteraceae bacterium | reverse complement strand
TCGGAACGATAGATTTGTTTTTCGATTACACTGCTAAAATACTAAAAAATAATTACGTATGCAAGTATAATTAAATGAATATCAATGATTTATATACTTTTTTTTAATCTGTTAAAGTAGAATTAGTCTTCAATTAATTTAGATAGCTGTTTTTGAAGCTGCTCTTTATTGGGTAAGTACAATTGGTATTTGCTTAGAAGCACTTTATTGGTAATGCTATCGGTGGCATATTCTACCAAAATATGATTTTTGTGAGCGCCCAAAATAATACCTATTGGTTCATTGTCGCCTTCGGTAGATTCTTCTTTTTTGAAATAATTCAGATAAAGATTCATTTGCCCAATGTCCTGATGATCTATTTCACCGCGTTTCAAATCAACCAGCACAAAGCATTTTAATATTCTGTGGTAAAAAAGAAGATCTAAATAAAAATGCTTTCCTCCTAAACTCATGCGGTATTGTCGGCCAATAAAGGCAAAACCTTTACCCAATTCCATAATGAATTGCTGAAGGTTTGAAATGATTTGCTCTTCCAGTTCGCTTTCCTGATATTGGTGTTGTTCAGGAATATTTAAAAATTCAAGAACAAAAGGGTCTTTAAGTAAATCTTCGGGCGTTTCGACAACATGACCTTTTTTAGATAATTTCAAAACACCTTCTTTGTCTTTACTCAAAGCTATTCGCTCAAACAAAGAGCTTTTCATTTGGCGTTTCAGCTCCCTTACGCTCCAATTTTCTTTTTCACATTGTTTGGAATAAAAACCAATTTCGAGTTCTGAATCTGCCTTTAAAATTTCAAAATAATGGCTCCATGTCAATTTGTGAGACAGTGTCTCACTTATTTGAAAATAGAGATACAATTTTCTCATATACAAAAGATTAGATCGACTAAAGCCTTTGCCGTAAGCAGTTGTTAAATCTTTTGAGAGTCTTTCAAAAAGCTGTGTGCCATATTCAGCCCGCTCATTTCCATGCTGTTCGAATTCGACAATATATCGTCCTATTTGCCAATAGGTTTGTACCAAAATGGTGTTTACAGATTGAATGGCTTTTTGTCTGCCAGATTGCAGCAGCCCACCAATCTGTTCGATAAGACCTTGATATTTATTCTCGTTTACCTCCATTTTAAGCTACAAATTTAGTAAGATCATACTATCGGTGGGTTATGCCGCTCCGTATTATTTTTTTGCAAATTCAATTTACTCACCATCAACACTGCAGCCCGTTTCGACGCGCCAGGTTCTCCGAGTTTGATCATCATATCTTTATAATCGGCCAACATCCGTTTTTCATTGTCCGGATCAAATAAAATCTTTTTCAATTCGGCGATCACATTTTGCAGAGTGAAGTCCGACTGGATCAATTCGGCAACAGCTTCGCGCCCCAGGATAATATTGACCAGCGAAACCCATCTGGTCTTCAGGAAAAATTTCTTGAGAAACTTAAATAGCCAGTTTGGTGGTAACTGGTAAACGACTACCTGTGGCACATTTAAAATAGCTGTTTCGAGTGTGGCTGTTCCTGAAGAAACTATGGCTGCCCGGCTGTGAATCAGAATATCATAAGTTTTTCCCCATAAAATGGGCGCTTTCAGTTCTTTCAAGAACGGGACGTAAAATTCAGTTCCCATATTGGGAGCTCCGGCAATTACATACTGATATTCAGGAAACTGAGCGGCAGCTTTCAGCATAGTTGGCAGTAAAATACTGATTTCACCTTTGCGGCTGCCTGGTAACAGCGCTAAAACAGGTTTTTCAGGCAAATTGTTTTCAGCAAAGAAACGAGGAAAATCCGACTCGGTTTTCTTTTCCAGAATAGCATCCAGCAAAGGATTGCCAACATAATTTACCGGATAATCGAACTTTCGGTAGAAATCACCTTCGAAAGGCAGAATCGTAAACATCTCATCGACGTAAGCTTTCACCTTGTGAACCCGCTCCTGCTTCCAGGCCCAAATCTTCGGCGAGATGTAATAAAAAGTCCGGATTCCGTTTTCGTTGGCGAACTTGGCCATCCGGAGATTGAACCCCGGATAATCTATCAGAATCAGAACATCGGGCTGAAACGCCAGCATATCCTGCTCACAAAACCTGAAATTCTTTTGAATGGTGCGGATGTTCATAATTACCGGAACCAGGCCCATAAAAGCCATATCGCGATAATGTTTCAGCACAGTCATTCCGGCCTTTTCCATCAGTTCGCCGCCAAATCCCCGAAAACTGGCTTCAGTATCAATTTTACTGATTTCCCTGATCAGGTTAGAGGCATGTAAATCGCCCGAAGCTTCACCAGCTAAAACATAATATTTCATTGATTCTATATTTTTTACCACATAGCCACATAGATCACATAGTTTTGTTTTATATTCTTTCTTCTATGCGTTCTATGTGACTAAGTGGTTTTCAATGGGTTGTACAAAATTCAAATCAATTTGGTAATCAGAACCAAAAAGGCATAAACGAAAGTTGCCATAATAACGCCGCGGGCTGCCATATCGTACTTCTTTTTATAGAAATACAGAAAAAAACCCAGGTTTGGAAACACGCATATACTCAGTAGTTTCATAAATATTTTCATTTGCCAGAGGTTATTCAGGTAGTCCTGAAAATTCATTTCGCTGAACTTCACAAAATACGTGATCAGGAAAATAACCAGAGGTAAAGTGATGCCGGTTATGAAGCCTGTAAGAATGCGGTCGTGACGGTCTCTTTTGCTCGCCATCTGTTAAAACCTCCAGGTTTTCATACTTTCAAAAGTCTGGTAGCAGGTCATATCGGCATTCACCGGAACAACCGAGACATAGCCATTTTCGAGCGCTGCAATGTCGGTTTCGGCCACATCTTCTTCAAAATTATGGAATGTGCCCGACATCCAAAAATACTCGCGTTTATGCGGATCCATACGTTTATCAAACTCCTCCACCCATTTCCCGGCGGTCTGCCTCGAAACCCTGACGCCCTTAATGTCGCCTTTCGGAATATTCACATTCAGGCAAACAAACGGAGGCAAACCATTTTCGGCAACCTGCTGAAAGACACGTGCCACATAAATTTTTGCCCGCGAAAAATCGGCTTCAGGATCATAATCGTTCAACGAAAATCCCATGGAAGGAATACCATGAATACAACCTTCAAGCGCCCCGCCCATTGTTCCAGAATACACCACACTGATTGACGAATTTGAGCCATGATTGATACCCGAAACTACAAAATCAGGATACCTGTCAAGTAACTGGTTAAAACCAAGCTTTATGCAATCGACCGGCGTTCCTGAACATTTGTAAACCTGGTAGTCGTCTTCATCAATAACTTTTGTAACCCTGATCGGGTGATCGACCGTAATTGCATTTGACATACCCGACATGTGCCGCTCTGGTGCAACAACAACAACATCGCCAAACAACCGCATAACCTCGGTAAGTTCTTTTAATCCTTTTGCTGAAACACCATCGTCATTGGTGATTAATATCAGGGGCCTCTCGCTCATAACTTATTTTTTGAATGCACACAAAGATAAATGAATGTGCCAGACAATATTCTCAAAATTGATTTTTTACAAAATTAAAATGAACAGAATTCCTTTAAACTATTCGCTAAAAGTTTCGTTTACAGTATAGAAACCCATAAAAAGTCTAGTCATGGAAAAGTTTATTAATTCAGTTAATTGGGTCGAAATTCCGGTCCTGAATTTTGAACGAGCCAAAGAATTTTATTCCCGGATTTACGATTTTGAAATGTACGATGAAGTTGCGGGCGGTGGAAGAATGGGATTCCTGCCAATGGAACGCGAATCGCAGGGTGTTGGAGCAGCAATAGTTCAAGGGACAGGTTATGTTCCTTCAGCACATTTGGGCTCAAAAGTTTATTTGAATGGCGGTAAAGATTTACTCACTGTTTTAAATCGCGTAGAAGCTGCAGGTGGTGAAATTATCACCCCAAAAACTAAAATTCACGACGACCTTGGCTATTTCGCTGTTTTTGAAGATACTGAAGGAAATCACATTTCGCTTCATTCGAAGACCTGATGGGAAGGATGTCTGTTGGCTTCAGTTAACGGACATCCTTTCTAGTTTTTAAGCAAAACATCTATTTTGTCGCCATCGTTCCATTTTCGCGAAATCTGGCAATATTCGCCCGGATGGCAAACATATTTAACATTTCCGAGCTGAACACTGGGATTGACCGCCCACGACGGAATCCTGATAAAAACGTCGAGGTACCTGACATCGCTGCATTTGCTGGTCAATGTCATTTTATTACTTTCAGGATAATTTGTTTCCTGAATGAGTTTTATTGCACCTCCTGTTGTATGATAGTGTTCAACCGAGGAAGATGCCAAAATATTCACAAAAATCTGGTCGAAAATGTGCGTGAATACAATCGACTTCAAAAACTTATCGGTTAAGACAGGCGATTCAGAATTGTAAAGCAACTGTTCAATCGCATCACCAAACATCCCTTCTCCTGAAAACTGGAGTAAATTCTTATTCAGGTTGGCCCATTTTTGTGCCAGCATTTTTGATTTTGAACGTGCAAGCGAATCGTTTGCCACCTGATTTTGATCGGCAAAAATTCCATCTTTTCCAGCAAATTTCATCCTGAAACCTTCCCATTCAGTTTTGAGTCTTGACCAAAGGCTGTCCGATTTCGTTTGCTTTACTTTATCAGCCAATTCGGCCAGGGCATCCAATTTCCCTGATAATGCAGGTTGATCCTGAACTTCCGGATTTTGTTCCGGCATCATGGAATCAACAAGCAACCGAGACTGAACGGTACTATCTAACCGTACTTGTTTTTCGTGAAAAGATTCAGAATTGATAACAGTCAGTTGATTTTGTCCGGAATTGCAGGCAAATAAAAAAAGTGCAATTCCAGTTACGGCAAGTAATCTTAAAAACTTCATTCAACTATTTTTTTCCTAGTAAAACATTTCTATCGTCAACAGGTTCAAAAAATAAACCCGAAAATAATTTAGCAGTTGTCAAAAATACAAACAACTGATTATCAGTGATAAATGTTTAAACATTTGAATGATATTCTGAATATCAATATTTTACAAGAAATTACCACATTACGAAGTACATATAACATTTTCTTCTCCCTGTTCAACTATTCGAGTCAGAATCGTTTTTCAAAATACATAGTTTCTGTGCCTTTAGTACACGCTGATGTTTCATATTCAACGCCCAAGTTTGTGCCGCAAAATATTCTTTCATAACGTTGGACACGTCTGCCGAAAATGTTTCCTGAATAGTAATCCATAGCAGAAGCGAATCAACATCGGCCGGAACCTGTATAACTACTTCGTAATTTTCGACCGCGCAATCTTCCACATAGTTGACATTCAGGAGCAGGAAAGTACAAAAAAAATTCCCCGCCTTAAAATTGGGCGAGGAATTAAAAATTTAATGAAAATTGTTTAAATGGAGTATTTGAACTTTCGCATAAGTCCTCAAAAGAGTAATAATTTCGAATGAGCGTCAAATCCGGTCAACATGAGTATCCTTAATCAACAACGGAAAATAGCAGGCAATTAAGCCAAGCAATTCTTCTTCGGTTTTCGGATTCTGCGAAATGATCCGTTGCGAGTAGAACTGTGCTTTGTCCATCATTTCGTTTATCACTTCCGTTTTAACTGTTTGGTATTCCTTGCTGATACGTTTAACGCCGAAAACATGCTTATTACACACATATTCAACTTCGAAATTGCTGGTATGAACAATAAAATTCATACACTTTTTGGTTTTCTTCACACCAATTAAAACAGGCGAATGGCTGTTGGTGTATTGTAACTTGTAGGTTTTCAAAGTCTCGCCGCCTAAACTCATAATTTGGTCGGAAGACTGAATGTCATATTGACCAAGTTCTGTTAACGACTGACCCGTGAGAAGAGATGTTGCTTTTTTGCCGGCTGTGCTTACCAAACAAACGAGAAGCAAGCTTAGCGTCAGGATTGAAAATTTTGTTTTCATGTTTTCTAATTTTTTTTTGATTTGTTATTGTTTTTTCTAGCTGAAGTAAATTTATTGCAAATACTGAAGCACAAGGATTTAAATCAACAAACGAACAACCTCAGAATAGGAAAGTGGCAAAAAACAATACCAACGGCGTTTGCTTTGATATGCACTTCGGAAGTAAACCGTTTCTGAAAAACGCACGGCTATCAAATACCAGGTATTTCTCCTGTTCCTGAAAACCGAAAAAAGCAAACGAAAAGTGCGCCCGAAGGAAAAGAGAGAATCTCTTAACCAGACAGGAAAGAAAGCATGTCAATGTATTTGGCGAATATGCTTGATTATTTTTATCGGTTGTCCGTTGATTTACCTATTTGCTTTTTCTTAACAGTCAATTGTTGTTCATAGTCATTCTGTTATCAGTTATCGGTTCAGGACAACTTAATGACAACCAAATGACCATTAAATGACTTTTAGTGACCATAGGTAAATTGGCAGATATCCCTATTATTTTTTCCCGAAAAACAAATCTTCCTTGATTATGCGGATACGGCCCAGCGCATAATCGGCATTTCTGGCTTTTTCGCCGGCTGTTTTCAGGTAAGTTGAATAGTAGTTCAGCGCAAGCGTTTTGTTGAAATTGTACTCTTCGTAGGTGGTGGCAATTTCAAACAAAATTTCCACTCTTTCAGTATTCAGCTCGTAAGCTTTTTGCAATGCTTCAATCGACTTTTCGAATTCGCGGTTGCTGCCGTAAACCTGCCCCAAATGATGGTACATATCCGATAAATACGGAGGTTGTGAGCATTCGATGGCGGCGTTCAGGAATTCCGCGCTTCGCTCGTAATCGGCAAGTTTCTTGTAGCAAAGCCCAACATAAAAATTCACATACTGATCGTTAGGCAACTGATAAAAACATTTCTCAAGCAACTGAAGAGCCTTTGTCTCCTGCTTGCAAAAAAACAAAGTAATGCCGTAATTCTTGACCACATCAAAAACCGAGTCGTTTTCAGCCAGGTATTTTTCGTACGGGTAAATGGCTTTTTCGTAATCGTTCAATTCAAACAGGGCATCGGCTTCACGAAGTAAGAGAGTTGGGTTTCCGGGGAAAACAGATAATGCTCTTTCACCGATTCGGGATACATTAGCCGGATCTTTCTTCTTTTTGTAAATGGCCAGCAGGTTCAGGTGTGTACCAAAATCACCGGGATTTTCAGCAATAACTTTTTCGTACAGACGAATCGCCAGGTCAGGCTTTCCGGTTTTAAAAGCGGCAAACGCAAACTGCTTGTTGATAAAAACATTCGACGAATCAACTTTGCTGACCAATTCAAATGTTTGAAATGCTTTCTTAAAATCGTCAATATTAATGTAGGCCCGGCCAAGTTTTCCCTGAAGATTTATATCATTCGGAGACAGTTGAACCGCCCTGCGATAACATTCGACTGCCTGATAAATATTTCCAAGAGTGGAATAATTTTCACCCAACTCAGCCAAATACAAACTATTCTGCGGGTCGTAAAATAAAGCCTGCTCAAGCGCTTTGCCGGCCAGCATTGGGTTCGCAATCTCCTTATAAACTAAAGCCTGCTTAAAATACAATTCTGCTCCCGGTTTTTCCTGAAGGTGCAGAGAAATACGGTTCAATGCTTTGTCTAACTTTTTATTCAGGATAAGCTCATCGATTGATTGTGCAACCAACTGAAAAGACAAAACAACAAGAATCAGGAGCAAAAAGATTTGTTTCATGGCTTGAGGATTTGATTCATTAAAAAAGACTGCCGGAAACGTAATCCCGGCAGGCCAGTTTATTAAAATTGGTTATTGCAAAGCAAAATTGATTGGCATCGTATAGGCAACGCGCACAGGCTGCCCCTTTTGCATTCCCGGAGTCCATTTTGAAAGCAATGAAACGACCCGCAACGCTTCCTTATCCAGTGAAGGATCAACTCCTCGGACAATCTTAACCATTCCAACACTGCCATCTTTCTCGACGACAAAATTCACATATACCTTTCCCTGAATACCTTTCTTGGAAGCCTCAGATGGATATTTGACGTTTTGAGCTATAAACTTACGTAAGGCAGGATCACCACCGGAATATACGGGCATCGTATCGACAATGACGAAAACATCACTACTCTCCTGAGCAGACTTTTCCTGTTTGTTATACGAAACTGCCACAACTTCGTCAACTTTGTTCGATTTGCTTTTCAATTCCAACGCGCCGGTTGTGCTGTTCTTCACAATTTGATAATCGCCGGCAGCCTGGATCAAATCCTGTAATTTTTCAATTCCGACTGAATCGCCATTAATTTGCAGTGCATGGCCGTCAAAATCGAGTGAAACTGTCTTCCCGGAAGAAGTATTCTCTGTTTTCACAGAGTCTTTTTGCTCACAGGCAAAAGCGGCAACTAAACTTACGGCCAGTACAAATCCAATCAGGATCTTAAAACTGGCTATTTTTCTGGATTTTATTTTTGAGATCATTTTAATTCGGGTTTTAATTAGTGAATAATTGAAGTTGTTGGCCAGCACAATCTGATCGCCAACGTACTGATTGATTAAGATTTGCTTGTACCACGAGGCGGCTGTTCCTTTTGAAATCACCGCATGATCGGCCAGAAACTCGTGATTTTCGCGCAAGGCACGCCTAAACATCCAGAAGAAAGGATTAAACCATTGAAAAACAGCTACAAATTCCAGAACCAGAACATCCACAGAATGTCCCTGCTGGATATGCTGTTTTTCGTGCTCAACCATCTTTTCCCAACCTTTGGTGTTTCGCAGGTTATTGCCTACGAAAATATAATTCAGAAAAGAAAACGGACTGATTTCCCGTTCAAGAAAAACCATTTTGATTTTTCCATTAGAAACCACACGGTTCTTTGCAATAAGCCGGTAAATCTGGTAAATCTGTACGAAAAGTTTTGCTGCAAAAAATAAAGCGCCAACCAGGTAAATGTAACCGAACAAACTATAAGTCAATACAAACCGTTCGGCACCGTGAGTAAGCGTTGCCCCATAAATTGTAACTGCACTGAGCAAGTTTACATAAGGAGTAATAGTTATTTCGGCCAAAACAGTGGGTTGCGGAGCGTAAAACGGAATGTGCAACAGTGGCAATACTGCCGAAAAAATTACGGCAATCAGCAGAAACCACCGATTGACATTAAAAAAAGTTTCACGCCTCAGAAACAGAAAATAAACGAGTGCAAAAAGGCTCAGGCTTATTCCCGATTCAAACAGGTAATTTACAAAACTAATCATTGGATGCAGGGTTTTCAGATTCCAAATCTTTTCCAACTTCCTTGATAATATCCTCAAGGTCTGAGAGGCTCATTTTGTCTTCTTTGGCAAAAAACGAAACCATTTCCTGAAATGAATTACTAAAATACCCGTTCAGGAAATTTCTGAAATACGATTTCGTGTAATCCGTTTTGCTGATGAGCGGAAAGTACTGATGAGTTTTTCCATACGCGTAATGGTCAACAAATCCCTTCTTTTCCAGAATCCGGATAATAGTAGAAACCGTGTTGTAAGCCGGCTTTGGATCCGGAAGCCTGTCGACAATTTCTTTTACAAAAGCTTTTTCCAGTGTCCAGAGCTCTTGCATGATTTGTTCTTCGGCTTTGGTCAATTCTTTCATGACAAAACAGTTTTGTTTCAAAATTCAACATCAAAGATCCTGCCAAAAACTAAGCAATTAGTTCGTCAACTAATATTTTAGTTATAAAAGACAAAAAAAAGAGGAAGTCCGTATCATCTTCAGGTTTAACCGCTGATTCCGGGTGCCATCGATCAGAACACGAGATGATTAAATATCCGGACCAAACATACAACTAATTCTTTAGTTTTCAAACTAAATTATTAGTTGTAAAAGAATTTTAAACTAAAATTCAGGAAAAATTGGAAAAATATTGGCGTAAAAAAGGCCGCCAGATTTTATTCGGACGACCTTTTTTTTGATTCAAGTGGTTTTAGGTGGTTTAAGTGATCTAAAAGATCGGTATTAAAACTAAACTTAACTGGTACAGGTTTATGCTTATCAAATTTTCAGTATAATGACAGACAGGATAAATGAAACCCTTACTGTGTGATGACTTTTTTTTAGATTTTTTTACAGATTGCTGCCCAGCCCCCACCTGCTGCTAAACCAACCTTTAGCTTATCAGCCTTTGTAACCTGTTTTACAATTCGTTTGTAATCGCTGGCCTGTTTGTCGGCATTTATTCCATCCTGCATAATTTCGATTTCGTACGTGCCGTCGCCCAGAAACGACAAATCCAGATCAAGCGTACGCGCCGTCCAGTCGGTAAGCGCTCCAATGTACCAGTCATTTCCTTTGTGACGGGCCATCAGAATGTAATCGCCAACTTTGGCATCGAGCACTTTCGTTTCGTCCCAAACGGTCGGCATCCGGCTGATAAAGCTGGTACTTTCAGGTTCCTTGTAATAATTCGACGGACTATCATTCAGCATTTGTAAAGGCGAGTCGTAACACACATACATGGCAAGCTGGTGGCAACGGGTTCCCTGACCCATCGGGCTCGAAAAACTCACCGAATAATCCTTTTCATTTTTATTGACCATTGCACCCGGCGTGTAATCCATTGGGCCAGCCAACATACGTGTAAAACACAGTGTGACATCGTGTTCCGGTGTAATATCCTTGCTCCATTTGTTGTTTTCCATTCCTTTCACACCTTCATGGTTTACAATATTCGGGTAAGCACGGGCCATTCCTGAAGGTTTGAAAGCTCCATGAAAATCGACCAAAAGTTTCCGATCAGCGCAGGCTTTGGCGGTACGTTCGTAAAAATTCACCATGAATTGTTCTGAGCGTGCCATGAAATCCACTTTAATTCCCTTGGCTCCCCATCCGGCATAAATGTCCAGAATGTTATTCATATCGGCATCCAGAGCATTCCAAAGGCACCACAAAATAATGTCGACATTTTTCGATTTCCCGTAGGCAATCAATTCCTGAATATTCAGGTTCTGATTGGCTTCTTTGATGTTTGTTGTCGACTTTGTCCAGCCTTCATCCAGAATAATATATGGAATGTGGTATTTCGAAGCG
Organism: Prolixibacteraceae bacterium; assembly: GCA_041652995.1. GTDB lineage: Bacteria > Bacteroidota > Bacteroidia > Bacteroidales > Prolixibacteraceae > Aquipluma. The sequence goes on along the minus strand of JBAZGO010000036.1, from coordinate 57,381 downwards.
AAGTCGATGTAATATTTATAGGTTTGGGTATCAAGTCCCGATTTAAAATCGACACCATAAATATTGTTGTCGTTCCACCAATCCCAGGCCACCAAACCAGGTTTAATCCAGTCGGTTTCTGCTAATTTATTTTCGCGCGAAAGCAAAAACACCATCTGATTTTCAACCAGCCTTGCATCTTCTGTGCTGATCATGAAAACGCGCCACGGAAAGGTTCGTATTCCTGAGGTTTTCGCAATGTAACCGGCTTCCTGAACATTTTTGATTCCACGGTCGCCACTTGGATCTGCATGCAAAATAACCTGCGGATATTTGCTCCGGAATGCAGTTTTACCGGTTGCTTCCAAAAACATACAGGGATAATCGAATAAATCGGCTTCGGTGATTCCAATTTTAATGTTGTTATCTGCCTTCACCAAAGTTGGGAGCGAACTAAATTTTCCCTCCGCCAGCGAACTGATTTTTTGATCGAGGTAAACTCGCTCGTAGTGTGAATAAACAGTTTCTTCTTCAGGAAAAAGCACACCGAAATCGCCAGCGAAATTTAAACCAACTTCTTCATTTTTTACGGTAATTTCATTTTTCAGACTGGTTTCGAACCGGTAAGCAATTCCATTGTCGAACACCCGAAAACTTACCGAATAATTGGGCTTAAACTTCAGGATCAACTGATTGTAAACGTTGCTGATGTTTTTTGATTTTACAGCTACGACCGTTTGAACAGTTTCATTCACCGAACTGGTTTTGGCCGAAACCACTTTGGGATTTATGCCAAGCACTTCAGTCCCTAAATCGAGACTTAAGGTATTGTCGGTAAAAATTGCCTGACCTCCAACACTTGCCGACCATCTGATTTGCGACTCGGCAGAAATTGTTACCTGAATTTTGCCGTCGGGGGAAGTAACTGAATAATCTTTGGCAAAAGCGCCAACACTTAGAACTAGTAAATAAATGATAATTGCAGACTTCATAAGTTCAAGTTATTTTGTGGGTTAAATATGATTTCAACGACTTTACTTTTTGATGAACCGATACACTTTTACAGAGTGTGGAGCAAGTTTCACAAAAACAGGATTCTGAGTCACAGATACTTCTTTGTGTTCCCATAAATCGCGCACCTTGTAATCAGCCAGTTTATATGGATCTGAGTTCCAATAACCATCGTTGGCTTTCAATAACACATTGAAATCAACCTGAACCATTTTTTCTTCATCCCCACGATTTAGCAGGCAGGCAGCTTTTTCATTTCCTGAAAGCTTTTTAATCCAGATTTCGTAATCGCCATTATCGCGCATGCAAAATCCCTGTTTTCCAAGTGTGTCCTGATCCAACGCAATAATTTCGTCGTTTTTCAGGATTGAAGCGGTTTCAGGAGACATTTTACCCAGATCGTTTCCGGCCATGAGCGGAGCAGCCAACATGCACCACAACGAAAAATGCGTTTTGTATTCTTCGGTAGTCATCCCGCCATTTCCAACTTCAAGCATATCCGGATCGTTCCAATGACCGGGTCCAGCATATTTGGCAATATCTCTTTCTTTATCAACAATGTCAATCATGGCATCCCAACGGTCGACGATGTCGCCGGTACTTCGCCACAAATGACCAACTTCACCGGCCCATTCCCACGGTTTGGCAGTGCCCCATTCGCAAAGACTGAAAACGATCGGGCGACCGGCAGCATAGAGTCCGTCGCGCATAGTGGTGTATGACGCTTTGGCGTCCTGAGTTGTGGTGTTGCACCAATCGTATTTCAGGTAATCTACTCCCCAGCGGGCATACGTGCGGGCATCCTGATATTCGTGTCCACGGCCACCCGGACGACCCGCACAGGTTTTTGTTCCGGCACACGAGTAAATACCAAATTTCAGACCTTTGGAATGAATATAATCGGCCAGATATTTTATTCCATTTGGAAAGCGTTCCTTATCGACAACGATTTCACCGTCCTTGTCACGATCAACCTGCCAGCAGTCATCGATAACGATATATTCGTAACCGGCATCCTGCATTCCGCTGGTTACCATTTCATCTGCCATTTGCATGATCAGTTTTTCACTCACGTTGCAGCCGAATTTATTCCAGCTGTTCCAGCCCATTGGCGGAGTCTGGGCCAGTTTATCAAATTTCTGAGCAGAAGCGCTCATAACCAAAATTGCAAAGAAGAATAGTAAAGTTTGTTTTTTCATCGGACTATTATTTTAGGTAAATTATCATCATTTCGGGAGCCGTAAGCTCATTTCAATCATACCGAACATGGACTATTGTTCTGAAAATATGGAATTATAGTTTCGCTATCGCCAGATTCGAAGTAAAATCAGTTTAACGTAAATTCGTCAGCATCATTCAATACCGGGAAATCATTTCTAAATTTCAATAGCTCAGTGTGGGAAAGCGATGCCGCAACAATACATTCTTTTTCTTCATTTCCATCTGCAAGCATAAGTCCTTTGGGCGAAACAATCTGCGAATCACCTGAATATGGAATTGAATTTCCGTCTACTCCCACCCTGTTTGCACCAGCCACATACGCTTGATTTTCGATAGCGCGAGCTTTTAAAAGTGTATTCCAAACTTCCTTGCGGGGCTTTGGCCAGTCTGCCGAATAAATCAGCAGATCGTATTCGTTGCGGTTGCGGGCCCAAACCGGAAAACGCAAATCGTAACAAATCAACAGGCAAATCCGCCAGCCTTTGTAATTCACAATCAACCGGTTATTTCCTCTCCGGTAATGCTTTTTTTCATTGCCCATCGTAAACAAATGACGCTTATCGTAAAAGTGAATTTCACCTGAAGGTTCAGCAAAAATGAGCCGGTTGAAATAATCTCCGTTTTCGAGAATAATTAAGCTTCCGCAAATAGCCATCTGAAAATTGGAAGCCTGTTTTATCATCCACTGAATGGCATTTCCATCCATCGTTTCCGCCAGTTCCGAAACATTCATCGAAAAACCTGTGGTAAACATTTCAGGTAAAACCAGCAGATCAGTTTGCTTTTCAATTTTCGAAAGCCATACATCAATTCGGGATAAGTTGGTAGCAGGATTTTCCCAAACTATATCAAACTGAAGGACAGCAATATTCAGATTTTCCTGTACCATATTTGTTGTATTTTGACGATGTTTCAATTCAAAAATTTAAAGTTACAAAATGACACGCGAAATAAACCGGAGTTAATCAATCTTCTGCGGTAAATTTCTCCGGATGCTTGCCAACCACTCCAAGCGAGAGATAATTGGCTTTCATCCGGCGTATATCGGCTTCGATATCGTCGATCAGGTCGGGTATCTGGTACCAGCCAATTTTTTTCCGGCCAAAGTCGAAAAATCTAAGATAAATTCTGGCTCCTGTTGCCTGTAGTACAAATACGAAATCACAAAAAACCAGGCGCTGGTGTGCGGGACGCCTATAATAATGTTTTTTTGGGAGTCATTGTTCCGTTAATGGGTTTTCAGCCCATTAATCTCAAGATTAGTTTACAAATCCTTCGCCATATATTATTGCATTATACTTGTATTGATGTTTGTTGCATAACAATAATTCGTCAAACAACGAATGGCCATTTCCTGCGTTTCTTCCAATCGGCTGTTGCGGTCGAAATCAATCAGAATCATCAAAAAGCGAGTAGTGAAATCCGTAACTTCAGTGCGCTGAGAATCGCTGGTGGGAGTTCCAAATGCGCCAAGATCATCGCGAAAAACCGGCATATTTTCGATATTCAATTCGCCACGCCCAATTCCTGAATAAGGCTCATCGTTCTGCCCGATTCCAAAAGTAATGTCACCCTGAATCTTCGCCAGATCGTAGCCACCAATCGAAAATCCGCTTGAAATGGACACGAGATTTAACTGATCGACAACATTGTTGATCTGGTACAAGCCTTTGCCTGAAACCACTCGTCGCAAAAGGGCTTCGGCCGACAAACGGTAACGCGCCGGATCTTTGCCGCACAATTTATACGCTTTCCGGGAAGCGGAAACTGCAGGAATTTTACTGATTTCCCCGATGCGAAGTGATTGATTGAGAACTTGAATTTGCCGGTTAATTTCAGTCAGCAATTCTTCGGAAGATCGTTGAACGTGAACTCCGGCTTCGATGCAGGCCAGCCGAAGATCCGGACCGTGCGATTTTAGTTTTTCAGAAATATGAATCGTAACCATTTCAGGATTTACAGGTTATATTTACCAAGGCAGATTGAATGGCTACAAAAATAGAAATTTAGTTTTCATCAGCTATTTTGCATGAAGAAAACTACAGAAACACCTACCCAAACAGCTATATATTTCAGATTCAGGGCACTAAAAATACACCAGTTTTTTGCACAGTGATGAGCCATTCAGGCGAACCCTCAAAACATAAACTCCTTTTGAATAGCCGTTTAAGTTGAAACTAAACTGGGTTGAATAAACATTAACCTTATAAATTTTACGAAACAATTCATTCCCGTTTATGTCGAGAACCGAAACTTCCGCATCGCCATTGTCAGGATGAAAAATATTTAAATTAAAATTTCCGCCGGAAGGATTTGGAAATACACTGGCGTCGAGCGCATTACTCAAAAGGTCGATGGTGACCGAACCAAAAGCCGCCGCATGTCCATCCACCTGCAACCAGTACAACTTACCCGGCTTTAATTCAACATCTTCAAGCACCGATGTTTTATCGCTTAAAGAACGATTATCGTTGGCGGCTACAATGCTGTAATTTCGCTTGTCGCCCGATAAAACCGACTGATACGAAGAAGCTTCATAAATGGCAATCTGATCATCAAATCCGTAGGTATTTATTGAAATCATTCCATTGGCCGGCGCCACAAACTTAAACCATATCGAATTATCAAGCAAGGTTTTATCGGCTCTCAATTCGGGGCACCAACTTTTTTTCACGTTGCATCCCGACGATGACGGGTTGGGTTCATTGGGTTCAACGGTGGCACATTGATTCGAAAATCCCGCATTTCGACCCAGAACCAACCGGGCTGCATTTGCAACATTGTCGTTTGGCTGTATCATAACATGAAGCAGAATGGAATCAGAATCAACACACTGTCCATTCGTCCCGGTCACTTTCACCCAGGTTTCAAACGAGTTGGTGAGTTTTGCCGACGATTTTAACGTCAAAAGTAGTGAATTTGCATTCGTTGCCGTGTCCATTAATTCAGGATTTTCGAGCTTGTAGCTGTATTTCACAGCCCCGCCAACAAACAGCGGAAATGATTTCAGATCGCAGCCACAAACCGTGCTGTCTCTTCTTGCTTTCAAAAACCTGACCTCCAGTTTACTTCGGGCCATAATATATTTCTCCTGAATAAGCTCGTCGCTTCCGTATTGATTTGCAGTTCGTAATTTTATGGAATAAGCGCCATCTTTCAGGAAAATAACCTGCGGATTTTGTGAAGTGCTGTCGGTTCCATTTGTAAAATTATACGAAGGCGGATCAATGTGCCACTGCCATTCAGTCGGTCGATGCGTGCTTTGGTCGGTGAACTTCACAGGCGAATTCACGCACACTTCCTGCAGTTCGGAACGGAAACTTGATTTCGGCGGTATTTTCCAGATTCCGTCAAACGTTTTGTGTGTCTTGTTCGGATCAAGCCAACAGGCAAGCTGCTCGTTGTTTGGCAGATTATAATCCCACGAAAGGGATATTTTTCCGAAGAGTAAAACTGAATTAACGCCTCCATGAAGTTGGCCCACAATCCGTTTGTTCTGGTCAAAGAGCGGACTTCCTGAAGAACCTTCTTCCGGTCTTCCCTGGTCGAACAAAGCAAACCAATGCGTATCGGGCAAGGTTGTTGAGATCAAGGTCAAATCTTCGGAATACCACTGAATTTTTTCAGGATAGCTGAAGGCCGTATTGCTGGCCGTTGCGATACATTTCGGGCTCCCGTCAGGATGGTGTACACAGGCCGCCGACCTCGGATTTTCCCCACTCACATCCCATCCGGCGTAATACGGATTGTATTCATCGGGAGGATATTCAGTTAAAAGGAGTAACGAAAAGTCGGAATGCTTGCTGCCAGCCTTAAATGTGGCTCCGGATAACGTTTTGGAAAATGAAGCATCGTCGGCCGTACAGGTTGAGTTTTCGTAGTCGAAGTAAGTGATAAGCGTTTCAGCTATTTCCTCCGAATTGATGCAATGGTTGGCCGTCAGGAAATATGGAGTTTCGTCTTCTTTTACATTGTTTACTAATGCTCCGGAGCAAAAATACGAATTCAAATAATCGTGAAATGTCATCAGGCACACCGCATGTTTCACAATTTGCCAGTTATCGCCTTCCGGACAATTAATTTCAATACGGTCTTCGGCAATTTCCCGAAGATTTTTATAGGCCTGAGAAACAGCGCCCAAAACAAGCTCTCCGGAAAATTCGGGAGAATCGGGCTCAAAATATTCGATAATTAAATTTTTGCCTGGAAATTCAGCAATTGAAAGCGAATTGCTGCCACGATTGTTGTACTTTGTAAAAGCACCTCTGACCAAAGTTTCCGATGAATTGTAAATAAACACACTGGCCTTTTCGGGCAAGTGATATTTTTGAAATGAAATTCCCAGGGAATAGGTATTTTCCGATTCAATTTTATACCGCCAGATTGCACCTTTACCCGGAAGTTCAGTTTTAATACCAGATTTCTTAATGTCAACGTCGCATGATTGAATTACACCATAGCGGTTTTCAATTTGATATTCTTTATCCTCGGCGATAAGTTTCGAAATTGAAACCGGACGAAGTTTTATGGATGGAATTAGGATTGCCGTTTTTTGCTCAAAAAAGAAACTTTCAGGAATCCCTTTCCTGCTTACCTGAGCTTGTGATACGGAAGCACAAAACATTCCCAAAGTCAGGAAAAAAGTGAACCCAATATGAATGATAAGTTTCACATGTATGCCTTTTAGATTCAGAAAAAGTTGTCGAACAATTAAACTTCACTAGTAGACACTTATACTGAAAGATGACCCTATTGTTTTAACAGAACAGCCTGAATTTAGTTATTAACAGGTCGCTTCTGCGAAAACAGCGTAAAATTGAAAGGCATATTTGAACATTCATCAGAGTATTGCGACTCTGAATGATCTGAACATCATTCCTGAGCTTTGAAATGCAAATGATCAGAAAAAAACTTCGGTCCGAATGTTTTCAGGAGGAAGGCCATAATTTTCGAGGATCGTGGTTACTTCTTCAATCATATCAGAGTTTCCGCACAAATAACAAATTAAATTTTTGTCAATGGGATGTTCTTTCAGGTAATAAGTTACTCGCCCAAAATAATCTCCGCCATCGCTTCGTGAAGTGCAAAGCAAAAACTTTTCCTGCCTGAATGATTCACGACCATACGCTTCATCAGGAAAATGGACGCCGTGCAAAATTTCGTAATTGAGATTCGGATACGAACGAACATACGAATGAAACGGTGAAATACCAGTACCTGTGGCTATTAGCATCGTCGGATGACCATTTTTTGTCTTCTCATCGAGTACGAAAAATCCATTTGGTCCTTCAACATCCAGTTCAGAACCGGGCAACAGGTGCCGCAAATATCGTGAGAAATCGCCCTCCGGAATTTCACGTACCAAGAAATCGAGGTAATCATCATTTTTGCCGCTGTATATGGAATACTCACGCCCTTTATTTTGTCCGGGAATACGAATAATTACATATTGACCGGGCTCAAACTGAAATTTTTTGCGGTCGAGACGAATAATGAAAGTTTCGGGAGTAAGGTTAATAACATTCAGTACTGTATGTTGCTGTCGTTTCATAAAAATGTTTCAAGTTCCAAACTTCACCCCTTAATGCAAACTCAGGGAGCAGAGTTTCAGGTTTTTATATCACTTCACTCTGAAGATTGGATTCCGGATTGATACTATTAAATTGAAGATTATGTTGATAAAAATCACCCGTTTACATGTCGCTCAGCGTGATACGAGGAACGTACCAGCGGACTGCTTTCTACATACGAAAAACCCTTTTGCATTCCGGCATTCCGGTACATTTCAAATGTTTCGGGCGTAATATATTCCTGAACAGGTAGAAGATTCGAATCGGGTTGCAGGTATTGTCCGATGGTGAGCACTTTGCAACCGGCTTTTCGCAGATCGTCCATGGTTTGCAAAACTTCAGTTTCCGATTCACCAAGCCCAACCATAACTCCTGATTTGGCCACAATTCCGGCTTCAGAAATTATTGAAATTACTTTCAGGCTGCGGTCGTAGCGGGCAGTGCTTCGAATTTTCGGGGTCAGGCGACGAACAGTTTCCATGTTGTGCGAAATGACATCCGGAGCAGCATCGATCACTTTTTGAAGGTGTTCAGGATTGGCATTAAAATCAGGGATTAACGTTTCGATGGTCGTTTCAGGATTTAGTTCCTTGATTTTCCGAATGGTGGCTGACCAAAATTCAGCTCCGCCATCCTGAAGATCATCGCGTGTTACCGAAGTGATTACACAATGTTTCAGCCCAAGCGTACGGATTGTTTTGGCCAAACGGAGCGGTTCGAGCCAGTCGACCGGATCGGGCATGTCGTTGGTCACATAGCAAAACCGGCAATTCCGGGTACATTTATCACCCAAAATCATAAAACTGGCAGTTCCGGCATTCCAGCATTCGCCCTTGTTTGGGCAGTTTCCGCTGGTACATATCGTATTTAAATGGTGATCGGCAATTAACCGTTTAACTTTCGAGTAATTTTCTCCCTTTGGAAGCGGAGATTTCATCCAACGCGGCAACCGTTCCCTTTCTAATTTTAATTCACTCATCTTAAAAATTTGAATACAGCCATAGAAACAGAAATCAGGAAATGATGTTCAATCTATACCGGAAATTTCAGGCAATATTTTCGAACCAAACGCAACGGGCAACATCAAAAGGAGTCCCGAATACACAGCAAAGATCATAAAAATGTTGCGGTTGAAATTTAAGAACCAACATAGTTCGATCCTTGTTCAATTTTTTATAAGTTAGACACTTCATAACCAAAACCTAAAAACACACGATATGGAATCTAACAGACGGAATTTTCTGAGGCAGTCATTTACCTCGGCTACAGGACTGGCTGCCGCAACCATGTTGCCAGCCGATTTATTTGCACATGGAATTCACAACACTGCCCGGCCCGAAGAAATTATACTAAAGGCAGAGAAACGCGTGGCACCTAAAGAATCGATACGATTTTCGGTGATTGGTCTCAACCACGGCCATATTTATGGTATGGTAGAAGCGCTGATAGAAGGTGGCGGTCAACTGGTCGCCGTATATTCCGGGGAACCCGAATTATTGCCGGCTTTCACGAAACTTTATCCCAACGTTAAAGTAGCGAAGAGTGAAGCCGAAATTCTTGAAGACAATTCCATTCATTTGGTGGCCAGCGCTTCAATTCCGTTTGACCGTGCGCCTCTTGGCATTCGTGTTATGCTTTCAGGAAAAGATTATATGACCGATAAACCTGGCATTCTGACTTTCGACCAATTTAAAGAAGTTAAAAAAGTACAGAAAAAAACAAACCGAATTTATTCAATTGTTTATAGCGAACGATTGAGAAATCCGGCTTCTGTTAAAGCCGGAGAACTCATTTTGGCCGGAGCTATCGGGAAAGTGGTCCAAACAATTGGTATCGGGCCGCACAGAATGCGACCGAAAACCCGTCCCGACTGGTTTTTTGATCCGGATAAAGCTGGTGGAATTTTATGTGACATTGGTTCACATCAATGCGACCAATTTCTCTTTTACACAGGTTCCAAACAAGCCGAAGTAAGTTTGTCTCAGGTAGGAAATTTCAACAATCCAGATTATCCCACATATTGCGATTTTGGCGACATGGCCGTACGCAGCCCACAGGCCACAGGCTACATTCGTATCGACTGGTTTACTCCTGAAGGTCTGGACACATGGGGCGATGGCCGTATGTTTATTTTAGGAACCGAAGGCTATATTGAAATGCGCAAATACGTTGACATTGCCGGTCGCAAAGGAGAGAATCATTTGTTCCTGGTCAACCAAAAAGAAACAAAGTACTACGATTGCTCACAGGTTTATATGCCTTATGGACAACAACTTGTCAGCGATGTGGTTAACCGGACTGAAACAGCCATGACACAAGACCATTGCTTTCTTGCAACAGAATTGGCTTTAACTGCTCAAAAAACAGCATATAAACTAAATGTCTGATCAGAAAAGATCAAAGTTTCGTGTGGAAAGTTATAAACGAAAAGAATCCTGAATTTCGCAAAAGATCCGTATTTTGACGACCAATTAATCCTGAACCTCATGACGAAAATATACAACTGGGCCATTTTAGGCTGTGGTAAAATTGCACGCAAATTTTCAGGAGACCTGAAGCTTTTGCCGAATGCCCGGCTTTATGCAGCAGCCTCGCGATCGTTGGAGAACGCCCGGCAATTTGCTGCCGATCTGGGTTTCGAAAAAGCGTATGGAACTTATGAAGAATTGGCTGAAGATCCGGCCGTCGACATTGTGTATATTGCTACGCCACACTCGCATCATTTCGGACATGCACTTTTGTGCCTGAATCACAAAAAAGCTGTTTTGTGCGAGAAAGCTTTTGCCATCAATTCGCACGAAGTTTCGGTTATGATTGAAACCGCCCGAAAAAACAAGGTATTCCTGATGGAAGCATTTTGGACACGGTTTCAGCCAAGTTTCCTGAAAGTGCTTGAGATTATTCAATCAGGCGAATTGGGAGCATTGAAAATGGTTCGTTCCGATTTTGCTTTTAACGCCGAATTTAATCCAGAAAAGCGGCTTTACAATGTGGCGCTGGGCGGTGGTTCATTGCTTGACATTGGAATTTACCCAATTTTTATGAGCCTGATGACCCTGGGAAAACCGGCCGAAATAAAAACGATGGCTTCGTTTTGCTCAACCGGCGCCGAAGAATCGATCGCGATGATGTTCCGATATCCGGGCGGAGAAATTGCCTCACTGGTTTCGAGTTTTGCATCGCATTCCTCCATTCAGACCGAGTTTTCGTTCGAAAACGGGTTTGTGCGACTTAATCGCAGATTCTTCACGGCCACAACCCTCACCTACTGGAAAAACCGGGAAGAAGAAAAAATAATCGCTTTCGAAAAAGGAGAAGGAAATGGTTATGATCTGGAAGCCAGACATGTTATGGAATGCCTTAATTCAGGAAAAATTGAAAGTGATTTGATGCCTTTGTCTTTCTCGTACGATTTAATGCAGCTAATGGATCGGGTGAGAAAAGATGCCGGGATTGTTTTTCCCGATCATGATGCGATTATTTCATAGTAAAAAATAGACAGTTCGTACCTGAAACCCTGGAATTCGTAAATAATTCAGATTTTGAATACAAATAGTGAGCTTATACTGGTTGAATTTCATTAATTTAGGTCATTCAAAAAATTCAGCCATGAAACTATTTCTTTTCAGCGCATCCATATTTTATATTCTGGGTTTAAAACTAACTTCCCACATTGATATTCTCCCCCATTTTTTTCATAGTCCGGTAAAAATTGAGACTAAAGCTGCCCCTGAAACAAAAATCGAAATTCAGGGAAACGCGTTAAAATCAGAGTCTGCACAAAAAGACAGTTTGAATTTTCACGAAACCAAAAGCGGACAATCTGTGGCTCCACAGCATAAAGACACGGAAAAACAAAATATTCTTCGGTAAAAGCAACATTTTCTCAGTGCAAATATTCTAAATAATTTCAATCGATTTAGCGTCGTTTGGTTTATATTTACCTTTGTAAAACAGACGCTATGATTGAACAAAACGACCTCCGGATTGAATGCTGGGAACAACTTTGCGAAGAAGTTTATCACGATTCGTGGAAACCTCAGTTGGGCAGATATCGCTCAGATTATGCCTTTCGCGGATTGTCGGATATGAACTATTCCCTGAAAAACAGCTTTCTCAGGAATTGCGGTGAAAAACCTGAACTGGAATATCATCTATTGCGGAATTTCAGGAAATATGCAATAAACAACGATTTACAACTTACCAGCACGTTTTGGAGAGCGTTGGTTTTGGCTCAGCATCATGGCTTGCCAACGCGCCTTATTGACTGGACTTACTCGCCGTTTATCGCTATGCATTTTGCGACTGCCAATACCGAGAAATACGATATCGACGGCGTGATCTGGAAAGTTGATTTTGTTAAGGTAAATCAACTGGTTCCAGCCCCCTTTAGCAATGGGTTGAAGGAAGAAAAATGCAATGCGTTTACAGTCGAAATGCTCGAAAAGATTGTGTCATTGTCCGATTTCGATCAACTCTTCGACGAGAATCAGGTTTTATTTTTCGAGCCACCATCGCTCGATGAACGCATTGTAAACCAATTTGCCTTGTTTTCGGTCATGACCAATCCTACAGCTATACTTGATGAATGGCTGATCAACCATCCGGAGCTATACCGGAGAATTATCATTCCCAAAGAATTAAAACTTGAAGTACGCGACAAACTTGATCAGGCAAACATTACTGAGAGGGTACTTTTCCCGGGACTTGACGGACTCGCCAAATGGCTCAAAAGGCACTACAAACCAGTTGATTAAATAAATGAGTATCCGTTACTTTACCTAAAATGAAAAGTTTTCCTTCGTGCACAGACTGGCCTCGTCCGGAGAGCCGAAAAACAAGTGAAGACGGCGTTAAAAAATCTTTTCTGTTTGAGCCGTAGGCGAGTTTAAAAGATTTTAGCCGTCGAACGCTGGTTTTTCGAGTGATGCGGACGCAGCCTTGACTTTTTTTGATTACTTTTTTGTGTCAAGACAAAAAAGGAATTGGGGTTTGGGGCAAAGCCCCATCGGTCGGAACAATTAGGCATGCAACCGGATATTCATATTAATAATCTTCAGGAAAATTAAATGGCGGGTTTAATCCGGATAAAACCTGCCACCGGAACCGAAACATCAATCGAATTCTTGTTTCTGCTTGTGAGTATTCCTTTTTTTGTTGAAACACCCAGACAATTGAATGTTTCGTAATTATAGGTTGAACCCGGTTTACTTAAAAGGAAACGAACATTATCCGTTTCTTTTGAATTGATGACATCAATTGACGACTGAAGAACAATTGGCAAATTTATGGTGTAATCTTCGTAAAGCATGTAAATCTTTTTGGTTGCATTTTCTACCTTAACCACCGGATAATACCTTGAAACACCCATCGGCTCAAAATCGCCATTGAAAATTACATCGTAATTTTTCTTCCAGTAATCGAGCCAAAAACGAATGGTTTGTTTCGATTCTTCAGGCAAAGTTGAAACATAAAAAGACAAATATGGATTACCAAACAAAACTGCCTGCAATTTGCGTGCAATATCTTCATTTTTGTCGCGTGGGCTAATCGCTACCACTTCCATGAATGGAGTGAACTTGCCATACAACAGCCGGTTGTTTACCATTTTCTCGCGAACCACCTTGGTATTTTCAACACCGACAAAACCAGTCAAAAAGTTCTGATAGCTGACCATATTCGGGCCGACAACGGGGAATCGTTGTCCCATAAAAACATTTGGTTTGATCGTTTTTAAACGCTTCTCCATTTCTGTATACAACGTATCAACAGCCAAATCAATCGACACAAAATCGCGACCTTGATCCTGTTCGATAACTGCTCCTTCCTTTGGATAAAATCCCTTCAGGAAATCGAACCAGTAGCCGTCGAACTGCCATTCGGAAAGGAAATTCGCATAGGTGCTAACTAAATGTTTCCTGACTTCGGCATATCGCGGGTCGAGAACATACATCTGGCGTGGTGCGCGGTAACGAATGTACTTGCCGTTAAATTTTTTTAGAATAACCGGATTTCCGCCAATGAAAGGTATTGAATACCACAAATACAGCGGAAGTTTCATATCAAAACATTTCTGCTGAAATAACTTCATGGTTTTATAACTGCTTTCGTCGTATGAATATGCAGTATCAATTTTCATTTTTACCAAAGCCTGCCATCCATCATCGACCAATACCGATTTAAAATGAAACGATTTTAATGAATCGAGTTCGCGTGTGATATTTTCGAGCGGAATGTTTCGATGCATGGGATACCAGGTAGAGAAAACCGGCACATTGGTGGTATCGACACTTGTAACGCTATGCTTAAATTCATCGGCCAAAAACCATGATGAAGCATTATAAATGGCCTTTGAAAAATGGACATTCCTGAAATCGACCAGTACTTCAGCCTGGTAATCCTGCAAATTTGAAAGTGGCGGGTTCTCTTCGAAAAAGCCCAGGCTAAAAACGATCGAATCATTTTCTTCGCGAATATTTGAACTAACAAATTTTGCCTGATAAGCATCTTTGCACGTTAAAGTAATCTGATTCTGGTCATTTATTGTTAATCCTGAAATGATTGAAAAATCAGCGGCTGCACGGTCGTATGAGGGTATTGAGAAATACGATTTGTTTGACCACGTCTTGGAATTCCAAATCTGGTTAATTTTTTCCCTGGGAAATTTCACAGAAACATTAAACGAAGGTGGAGCTGCAGCATAAGCTGAATGCAGATAAATGTTCAGAACATATTTTTGGAATCCCTGGTCTTTAATATCAATTGTTGCTTCAAATGGCGACAAAGCTCCCTCGATCCGGATTTTACTTTTATTAAACACATATACATCATCTGGTTCAGCGCCAAACAAACCCAAAATACCAACGAAGTTCACGATTAATATGATCAGTCCTGCAAATCTCAACCCTTTCATAAAATACAATTTCATAGAGAAGTAATTCTATAGTCTCGTAAAGATAAAAAAACTAAACAATCATCAACAACTCAGTTTATTATATTTTGTACCCTCATACTTCCAATTTCCTAAAAAAAATACGTTTGGACACATAGACAAAGAGCTCAAATTTAAAAAGACTTAAACCAGAATTGGGGATTTTTGCTTTTTGTGGAATTCTGCGGAATTTTATGCTCCCTCATTAAAAGACTTAGTAATTTTGAGGGATTAAAAATAGTCATCATGGAAAATCGGATTGAAAATCTAATTAATTACATTCAGCATATCGGCATACCCGTTACAAACATTGACGTTTCGGAAACTTTTTACAGTTCGCTTGGATTTAATAAAGTTATGCAATCTTCGTTTCAGGACGATAGAGAAACCGGAACCTGTATCATGATGAAAAACAAAACCATCATCATTGAACTGTATCAATTGCCTGCAAAGAAGTTAAGTGAAATAAAAAACAGGAAAGACGGGCACATCGATCACATTACATTCGATGTTGACGATATTGATCAGGCATTCAGCACATTAAAAAGTTCCGCATTTCATGTCGTTGAAGAAAAACCGGTTTTTCTTCCATTTTGGGAAAACGGATGTAAGTATTTCAACATCGTCGGCCCGGATGGTGAGCGTCTTGAGTTCAACCAGATTTTATAACTACGGAAAATATTGGCTCCTCAGAAATTATAATTTACTCGAATTCACCATGTTCTGTGATTTTACTACCAATCTGAAAAGTTGAAGCTATTCCAAGCTTTGATTTTAAAAATCCGGCCATAAAGAAAAACGGAACAATTGATGAAAATGGACTGTAAATTTCATCAAGTTCGGGCTCGTTAACCTCATAAACTGACGCATCCGCCTTCCTCAATAATTCCAGGAGTTTGTTTGTCCGTTCGTGCAATATTCCTTTCGAAGGATTTATGGCAATCACAACAGAATTCTCAGCCGTTTCCTTGTAACCATGCTCGTATTGCGAGAGCGACATTCCGACAAACGGATATTTGGTCGATTCGCTAAGCAAATGGGCGGCCTGAAAAGCCGTTCCAACATTGGGGCCATTGCCTATGATAATGCATTTCAGTCTTTTCTTTTTCAGGCTTTTATAAATGGCCGACCCAATTGAGTTTCCGGTTAACTCAAAATCTTTAAATCGTTTTTCAACAGAATCGAGTACATTCCTGACATCGAATCCATGGCCCATATAAAGCACAATCAATGTATTGATAAAAGTTTTTGTTGAAGAAAATTTTTCGTTTCCGGCCAATAAAGAAACCACCGATTTGATGTTTTGATGATTGGCCAACGGTGAAGAAATATCGTTAACAATGGCTGTAAATTCACGAAAACAATCAGCACAATTTAAAACATCGGTTGTTCTTCCCGACTGCGAAATCAAAACGGCACTGTCAAATTGCTTAATCTTCCGGAGATATGAATAATACTCACCCGCAAGTTCAGGAAAGATTTTAACCCCTAAATAACGAACTGTAATCGCTGCGAAGTAGGACGAACCGCTGCCAATATATGGAACTTTGTCGGGCAAGATTAATCCCTTGTTTCGTTCGTAACAAAGTCTGGCCTGAATTGGTATGTCAAAAATCTCTTTTTCCACCGCAAAACAAAATTTATTAGCTAAAAAAATTGAATCGTGGAAAAATCACATTTCTGGTGAATTAAATTCATTTTCATGCGACTTTTCACGGACAGATAAATATAATAACAAAATTATCATGTTCGCCAGAAAAATTCAATTCAACAATTAGATTACATTGTACTATCAATGAAATGTTTTCGCAATCGAACAAAAAATATAACGGAACCTAAAAACAAAAAACCCCGCTTTTCAGCGAGGTTTCGTATGTTTATTCACCCATTCTGATGATGACTATTTCACCTTATCTACAATTGCTTTGAAAGCTACAGGATGATTCATTGCTAAATCAGCCAAAACTTTTCGATTGATCTCGACATTTGCCTTTTTGAGCAAGCCGATGAACTGTGAATACGATAAACCTTCGGTGCGAACGGCAGCATTAATACGCTGAATCCATAAGGCACGGAAGTTTCTCTTTTTTACTTTTCTATCTCTGTAGGCATATTGCAAACCTTTTTCCCAGGTATTTTTTGCAACTGTCCATACATTTGCGCGGGCACCGAAGTTACCTCTGGTAAGCTTCAGGATTTTTTTTCTGTGAGCCCGTGATGCTACTGCATTTACTGATCTTGGCATAAAACTGATTTTAGAATGGTTAGCGCCCCAATTTCATTTGGGATCTTCAAGCTAATTCATTCGATTAATAACTTAAATTACGTTGAAAAAGAAAACAGACTAGATGGTCAACATTGCTTTGACGTTTGGAATGTCAGCTTTGTGAACGGTTCCCCAATAAGTCAGGTTACGTTTTTGCTTGGTGCTTTTCTTGGTCAAAATGTGACTTTTGAAGGCATGTTTTCTTTTAATCTTTCCGGTGCCGGTTAATCTAAACCTTTTTTTTGCTCCGGAGATGGTCTTCATTTTTGGCATCTTCCTAAAAATTAATGTATGTAAGAAATTTATTTCTTCTTTTTAGGTGAAATAAACATGGTCATTCTCTTTCCTTCAAGCTGTGGTAATTGTTCAACTTTGCCAACTTCTTCGAGTTCCTGCGCGAATTTCAGCAACAAAATCTCGCCTTGTTCCTTAAACAAAATTGAACGGCCTTTGAAAAATACATAGGCCTTTACCTTCGCGCCTTCCTGAAGAAATTTTTCAGCGTGACGCATTTTGAACTGAAAATCATGATCGTCGGTGTTTGGACCAAATCGGATTTCCTTTACAACAACCTGAACCGTTTTTGCTTTGATTTCTTTCTGTTTCTTTTTTTGCTGATAAAGAAACTTCTGGTAATCAGTTATTTTACAAACTGGCGGATCAGCGTTTGGTGAGATTTCTACAAGGTCAAGTTCAAGTGCATCCGCCATTTTCAAGGCTTCAAAGAGCGAAAAAACACCTGGATTTTCGATGTTATCGCCAACAACCCGAACTTGTTGTGCACGAATTTTCTCATTAATTCGGTGCTGAGGAGCAACTTCTGCTCTTCCACCATTGTATGGTCTTTTTACTGCTATGGCCAATTCCTCCTATTTTTAGTTAATATTTTTTAATTCTGTACTGACGACAATTGTTCTTTCACCTCAGCCTGAATAAATTCAGCAAACTCCTGAAGCTTCATTGCACCTTTATCGCCTCCGCCTTGTTTCCGAACAGAAACAGTCTGATTATCAGACTCCTGCTCACCAACTATCAATAAATAAGGGATACGTTTCAATTCGTTATCCCTGATTTTACGACCAATCTTTTCATTTCGGTCGTCAATTAAGCTGCGAATATCGGAATTATTTAGAAATTCTGAAACACTTTTGGCATAATCATTATACTTTTCACTGATTGGCAAAACCACAACCTGATCAGGAGTTAACCACAACGGGAATTTACCGACAGTGTGTTCAATTAAAACGGCTACAAAACGTTCCATCGAACCAAAAGGTGCGCGGTGAATCATAACCGGACGGTGCCGTTTGTCGTCAGCGCCAATGTATTCCAGGTCAAAACGCTCCGGAAGATTATAGTCAACCTGAATAGTTCCCAACTGCCAGCTACGACCAAGTGCATCTTTCACCATGAAATCCAGTTTTGGACCATAAAAAGCAGCTTCTCCTAGAACAGTTACAGTTTTCAGACCTTTTTCTGCTGAAGCTTCAATAATTGCCTGCTCTGCTTTGTCCCAATTTTCAGTTGAGCCAATATATTTTTCAGGTTTATTCGGATCGCGTAATGAAATCTGAGCTGAATAATTTTCAAAGTTCAATGCTTTGAAAATGATAAAAATAATATCGATTACTTTCTTGAATTCATCTTTAATCTGGTCGGGACGGCAAAATAAATGCGCGTCATCTTGGGTAAATCCTCGAACACGGGTCAACCCGTGCAACTCGCCACTTTGCTCATAGCGATAAACCGTTCCAAATTCGGCCATGCGAATTGGCAGGTCTTTGTATGACCGTGGCTTGAATTTGTATAACTCACAGTGATGAGGACAGTTCATCGGCTTCAGCATATATTCTTCGCCTTCCTGCGGAGTTTTTATGGTCTGAAATGAATCGGCGCCATATTTTGCAAAATGGCCTGAAATTTTATACAAATTGATGTCACCAATGTGCGGAGTCATCACTTGTTCATATCCGAATTTTTTCTGAACACGTTTCAGGAAATCTTCCAATTGCATGCGCAACATAGTGCCTTTGGGAAGCCACATCGGCAAACCCTGACCAACATTTTGCGAAAAAGTAAACAACTCCATTTCCTTGCCGATTTTGCGGTGGTCACGCTTTTTAGCTTCTTCAAGCAAAACGAGATATTCCTCAAGCATTTTTTGTTTCGGAAAAGTGATACCGTAAACACGGGTCAGCATCTTATTTTTTTCGTTACCTCTCCAGTAAGCTCCGGCAATTGAAGTTAATTTTACAGCTTTGATGAAACCCGTATTGGGTAAATGCGGGCCACGGCACAAATCGGTAAAACCACCCTGATTGTATACGGTAATGGTTCCGTCTTCCAATTCACCAATCAATTCTTCTTTCAGATTGTCGCCTTTTGAGCTAAACATCTGCAATGCATCAGCTTTCGAAATGTCTTTTCTGACAATATCATGCTTTTCGCGGGCCAGCTCGATCATCTTCTTCTCAATTTTCTCAAGATCTTTTTCGGTGAGTTGCTGCCCTTCAGGAAGATCGATATCGTAATAGAACCCGTTTTCTACCGTCGGTCCAATTCCAAACTTTGTTCCCGGAAAAAAGAATTCAATAGCTTCAGCCATCAGGTGAGCCGACGAATGCCAGAATGTTTCTTTGCCTTCACGATCATCCCACAAAAATAATTTAATGTTCGCATCCTGTTTGATTGGACGGGTAAGATCCCAAACTTCTCCATTTACCGAAATGGACAAAACATCTTTGGCTAAGCGACTGCTAATCGACTCAGCAATATCAAATCCTGAAATTCCAGTCTCGAATTCCCTGACGCTGCTATCGGGTAAAGTAATCTTAATCATCGTTTTTTGAATATTGAAAAACAGGGTGCAAAGATAAATATTAATAGCTGATATTGACAATGACTCCATTGTTTTTCAGGATGAAAAATAAGGTTAAAGATTCATAACTATTTTCCCCGGTAATAAACAGAAATTCAGCCGAATTACAAATTGAAAAACCTCTATATGAATGTATTTATCGAACACTCAAACTTAAACCGGCATTGTATGACGTATATTCCGATTTGCTAATCGAGCCAAAAATGCTCAGGAAAGCAAGTTTTACTCTCAATCCGGCATCCATACTGATGTTGTGGTTTTTAAATTTCAAGGCAATCGGATCGATCAAGGCACTTTCGTTCGTTATTTCATATCCACCATTATCAACTTTGGTGAGAACCGGATATTTGCCAACAAGATCAATAGTCGATTCGCTTGTGCTTTGAGCTATTCCGGCGAAAACAGTGATGATGCTTAGTTTTTTTGAGACAATTAGCCCAAACTTCGACGTATTGGTTTTTACTTTCAGAAATTGCCCTTCGTTGTTTGTAAATGTTATCGAAACATTGTCGACGCCGTAATCTTCAGGAGTAAAACTCAACTCCGATTGTGCATTAACTTCTGAATAGCTGGCAAAAATTGAGGCATCGAGCGGAAGTTGTTTGAGTACCGGGATCCATTTCAGAAAATTATGCTTAACGCCAACACCCCAAAAACCAAGTTTCATTTGATCGTTATTGTAACTGTATGTCTTTTCAGGAACATAGCGGCCAATAACATCGGTATAAGGCAATAATCCGAAACCTACCTGGGCCATCGGGACTGGAACCAAATCCATTGCGAGTCCGTTAGGGGTATTAAATGTCGCGATTGAATTTCCTTCGTTATCTTTCACAAGAATTTTAGGTCCTGCAACATCTTTTCCGGCAATGGTCGGCGCAATGTTACCACCACTTTCAACTACCATATTACTTAAATTCAATTTACTTATATCAAAGGAAAGCGCACTTTCAGGAATTTGAATTCCACTTAAGCTGACAGTTAGATCAAATCCAAACAATTTGTGCGAAGCAGCCGAACTGCACCAACCATTGTTCAGTCCATCGCCGAGAGCAAACGCATACGGCTCAAGGTAAGCCTGCACAAGTTTACTGGCATCAGCTTTACCTCCCTTTAAAAATTGAACAACATCGGTCTGTGAAAAAGCTAATTGCATGGTAAATACCATCAAAACGAGCAAAGTCAGTCTTTTCATCGTCGTAGTTTTAGTTTAAAATATGAACGAAAAAAACACGTAAAACGTTATGCTTTCAAGCAAATATATAATTTTCAAACCTAAACCTTTAGCCAAAGGTGCAGAATTGGTTCCGGCTAAATTTATTGATGATCAGCGAATATGATATGTTCTCTTTTTTTTATCAAAAAAAATTCGAAGTTTTGATAACCGAAATAAATATTAAATACCCGAAATTATGATCTTCAGACTAAGCCTTCTGTTTTTTCTCGTAAGTATTTCAGCAACTGCATTTTCACAAAAGAATATTGAGCTCAGGGACGTAATTGCAAGTCGTACTTTTGCACAAAAAAGTGTTTCCGGGTTGCGTTCGATGAACGACGGTCTGTCTTACACGGTAAGTGAGGAAGGAAATAAAATTGCAAAATACAGTTATAAAACCGGTCAAAAGATTGATGTTCTATTTGATTTGTCGAAGGTTGAAAATGCAGGTTTTACAAGTTTCAGCGACTATTCTTTTAGCAACGATGAGACAAAAATCCTTTTCACCACGAACAAAAAACAAATCTACAGGCATTCATATACGGCTGATTATTACATTTGGAACCAGACCACCAAAGAAATGACCCCACTTTCGGAAAAAGGGTCACAGCAAATTGCAACTTTTTCGCCCGATGGCGAACGTGTGGCCTTTGTTCGTGAAAATAATATTTTCATAAAAAGTCTGAAGTTTGGAACAGAAAACCAGGTGACCCGCGATGGGAAAACAAATGAAATTATAAATGGCGCTCCGGATTGGGTTTACGAAGAAGAATTCAGTTTCAACAAAGCATTCGAATGGTCGCCCGACAGTAAATTTCTGGCTTTCGTTAAATTCAACGAAAAGGAAGTTCCCATGTTTAACATACCTATGTACCAGGGACAAAAACCTGAGTTAAAAGAAAATGAACTTTATCCCGGAAATTACAGCTATAAATACCCGAAAGCAGGCGAAAAAAATTCTGTAGTCAGTGTGCTGATCTACGACTTAAAATCGAAAAGCAGTTTAACTGCTGAAATTGGCGAAGATTCCGATCAGTATATTCCACGCATCAAATGGACTGCGGATGCTTCGGACCTGGCCATCATGAAAGTTAACCGTTTGCAGAATATGGTCGATATTGTTCTGGCAAATCCATTTACTGGTGAAACACGTTCGTTCTTTTCTGAAAAGAATAAAAGATATATTTCAGAAGATTTCTATGATAATTTTATTTTCCTTCCGGACAATAAATACATTGTTGTAAACAGCGAACGAAATGGATATTCTCACTTGTATTTATACGACCGCCAGGGCTTCGAAGTAAAACAACTTACCGATGGAAATTTTGACGTGACCGGTTTTTACGGTTTCGATCCGGTAAAAAAAATGTTCTATTACCAGGCAGCCAAAGAATCGCCTCTGCGTCGCGAAGTTTATTTTGTGAGTCTCGACGGAAAAAAATCAGGAAAATTATCAACTGAAACAGGTACAAACGCGGCTGATTTCAGTAGTGGATTCAAATATTACATCAATTATTTTACCAACATTCAAACTCCAAATCTGGTCACTTTGCACGACCAGAGCGGAAAACTAATACGGACGCTTGAAGATAATGCAGCCCTAAAAACTGTTTTAAAAGATTACCAGATTGGAAAAAAAGAATTCTTCACATTTAAAACTCCGGAAGGCGTTGAATTGAATGGGTGGATGATTAAACCGGCCAATTTCGATGCGACGAAAAAATATCCGGTTCTGATGACTCAATACAGCGGGCCAAATTCGCAGCAAGTGCTCGATCGTTGGGGCATCGGTTGGAACGATTATCTGGCCCAGGAAGGTTTCGTGGTTGCCTGTGTCGATCCGCGTGGAACAGGTGCACGTGGGGAGGAATTCAGGAAAATGACCTACATGCAACTTGGAAAATACGAATCGGACGATCAGGTTGAAGCCGCCCGCTACCTTGGAACTCTTCCGTATGTTGATAAAAACAACATTGCTATTTGGGGATGGAGCTACGGCGGGTTTATGGCTGCTTTATGCATGGAAAAAGGCGCTGATGTTTTCAAGGCCGGCGTTTCTGTTGCTCCGGTTACCAATTGGCGATTTTACGACAGTATTTATACCGAACGCTACATGCGCACGCCCAAAGAAAATCCGGATGGATATGATGACAACTCTCCGCTCACACACGCCGAACAAATCAAGGGAAACTATCTAATCATTCACGGATCGGCCGACGACAATGTACATTTGCAAAATACCATGGAATTTACTGAACGAATGGTTCAGGCGGGAGTTCAGTTCGACATGGCCATTTATACCAATCGAAACCACGGAATTAACGGCGGAAATACCAGCATGCACCTCTACACCAAAATGGAAAACTGGCTGAAAAGCAAATTGCAGTGAGAAAGATTGGTTCTCTCTTAAAACTAAAAAATTTTCGCGCCCCAATATATGACTCTAAACTTTAGAATTAGTTTGTTCAGCGAAATACTCTAAATTTCAAAGTTTTACCATGCCAGACAACTGGCAACTTAAGCTATTTATTATCAATTGATTAAATCATGCAATCTCTTGTTTAACAAATTTGTAATTAAACATCAGAACAGTTTCCCTAGAGTAATTGTTATTTTTATACAATGAACAATCCTAACGATCAAATAGCTGACCAAGTTGCTCTTTCTAAAGGCATTAAAAAAGCTTATGAGCAGATTTACAGTGATTTTTTCGGGGCGTTGTATCATCTTTGTATTCAGTATACACACGATGAAAAGGTTGCAGAGGAAATTGTTCAGGATACTTTTCTTAAGCTTTGGGAGATCAGGGAAACATTAAATGACCAAATCAATATACGAAATCTACTTTATACGATCACAAAAAATTATTGCCTCAATTATTTACGGAACCAGAAAATTAAACTGAAACACCAGGAAAATCTAAACTATCTGGAGATGCAATTTAACTACGATGCTCTGGAAAAATTGGGGAATTATATGCAATTCGAAGAATTACAGGCAATAATTGACGAAGCAATTTCGAAGCTTCCGGCAGAAGTTATTGAAACGTTCAAGTTGAGCAGATTTGAAGAAATGACATACAAAGAAATTGCTTTTCGTCAAGGAATAAGCATAAAAACAGTTGAAGCAAGAATTTCAAAAGCCCTCCGAATTTTAAGAGTCGAACTTAAATATTACTTATCTATAATCTCAATTATTTCCAATTTTCTTTCCTGAAAAATATATTCAAACTTTTTTATCTTTTTCGATAGGGTAAGAAGAGAGTTATGTGTTTACTATTCAAATCGAATGAACACATGTCGGAGGAAAATTTCCATAAAATACTTAGTGGTACGGCAAGTGAGGTAGAAAAAAAAGAATTTTATACTTCAATCAAAAATGATCCTGAAAAGAGGGATGATTTTTTGTATTATAAAAATTTATACTCGTTAAGCAATTACAACCGCGACGAATATCAGGAAAAGCAGCAGGAAAGTTTTACTAAATTCTGGACTAAAGTACAGGATAACAGGAAGAAAATAAATATTTACGCCATAATGCGTTATGCTGCCGTAATTGTATTGGCAGCAAGTGTGGGCTATTTGGTAAATTATCGTCTGGACACAGAAGATGAAATACCGATCGTTCAGCACATTGAATATAGTTCAGAAAAAGGCAGTGTATCTTCCATTCATTTGGATGACGGTTCTGTTATTTGGCTGAGTTCAGGAACAAAATTGATTCTGAACAAAAATGCGAAAGGTAAAACCATTGCAAAACTGGATGGAGAAGCTTTTTTTGATCTCAAACCGGATTCCACCCGTAGATTTTTCGTAGACCTGGGGCATTTCAAAGTAAGGGATATAGGTACAAAATTCAATATCAGGGCCTACAAAGAAGAACAAACAATTTCGACATCATTAATTGAAGGACAAATTGATCTGGTCAAAAAATACCATAAACCATTTTTGAATGTAAAACCCGGAGAGTTGGTTCAATATAACAAATCAGACCGCAGACTAACAGTAAATAAACAAGATACGTCGATTATTGCAGCATGGAAAGATGGGAAGTTCGTATTTATTGACAAGACTCTCGCTGAAATTTGCAGAGAATTAGAAAACTGGTATAACATTGAAATTGAGATAACCGACAATAGATTGGCAGGTACAAAATATACCAGTGTAATAAAACGGACAACAACTGTTAAAATGGTTTTGCAAATTCTGGCATTAACAGACAATATTCATTACGATATAATTGATAAAAAAGAAGGAAAAGACATCATTAAAATAAGAAAATAAAAAAAGAAAATGCACCCGTGGAGGGGTGCATTTAAATTTTAGCAAACGAAACTGAGTGGAGTCAGTTTCAAATATTAACTAAACTCAAAACAAACGTATGAAAAAAAGTAATGATTTGCTATGCTTCGCTACGCGAAGGTGGAAAAAACTTATTCGTGCTATGAAACTTACTACCTTATTTGTTTTAATTACCATTTTTACAACATCAGCCGGTAATTCTTACAGCCAGTCGACACGTATTAATCTAAAAATGAGAGATGCTACACTTGTGGATATTTTTCGCCAGATTGAACGCACGAGCGACTTTGGATTCTTCTTTAAAAATGAAGAACTGGACCTAAACAGAAGAGTTTCCATTGATCTGAAAAATGCTACGATCGATGAAATTCTTAAACGAATTCTTGTGGACAATTATACTTATCGTATTCTCGATAAGAATATTGTCATTACCAAAAGCAATTTCAACAGTGCGGGACAACAAATAAAATCTGTTTCAGGAAATGTTACAGACACCTTCGGGAACCCGATACCCGGCGTTACCGTACTCCTGAAAAACACAACAAACGGTTCGATTACCGATGGTTCTGGAAAGTATGTAATATCTAGTGTTCCAACAGATGGAATACTGGTTTTTCTTTTGTAGGCATGAGAACCCAGGAAATTTTGGTTGGCAATAAAACTTCAATTGATGTTACATTAGCCGACGAAACAATTGGAATTGAAGAAGTTGTGGCAATTGGTTACGGTACCATGAAAAAAAGTGACCTTACTGGTTCTGTAACCAGGGTAACTTCGGAAAAACTTGTTGACAGACCAGTTGTGAATGTTGGGGTTGCTCTGCAAAAC
The DNA here is from genome assembly GCA_041652995.1 of Prolixibacteraceae bacterium. Taxonomy (GTDB): domain Bacteria; phylum Bacteroidota; class Bacteroidia; order Bacteroidales; family Prolixibacteraceae; genus Aquipluma. The sequence continues at coordinate 31,180 of JBAZGO010000036.1, read as the reverse complement.
AAAATATCCGGTGTTCAGGTTATCAAGCAATCACCCGGCGAACCAGGTTCTCAGCCTCAGATTCGAATAAGGGGTACAAATTCCATAAATACAAACAGCGACCCACTATTTGTGGTCGACGGGATTGTTGGCGTAAAAAATGCCATGTTTAATTTGAATCCAAATGACATATTAAGTATTGATGTTTTAAAGGATGCTTCGGCAACTGCCATCTACGGTACACGCGGTGCGAATGGAGTAATCATCATTCAAACCAAAAGAGGTGAGGCAGGCGCCACCAAAGTTAGTTATACCGGTTCTATGACATACAGTACAATGAACAGACACAACTACACTGTAACCACCGACCAGTTTATGTACCTGTATGAGCAGGCATTTACAAATACTCCCAAATATGGAACATTGAATGCATCGAAAGATTTCCGCGGAGGAAGAGGGACGGGACTTTCCTGGTCCGATATGCCGCACCTGTTCGAACAGGTTTCGCAAGGCGGATACTTTATGGATCTGATTGGCAACGATGGAAAATACTATAAACCCAGATTCTATTCTGATTGGGAAGACTACGCATTTAACCCTGCCTGGTCGAATGACAATTATATCGATATCAGTGGTGGCACAGAAAAAGCAAAACTCTCCTTATCAATCGGAGAAACTGACCAAAACGGACTTCTAATAGAATCATACTACAAGCGCTATACAGCTAAAATGACTGCTGATATTAAATTAAACGACTGGTTGGATGTAAGTGCCAATATGAACTTCTCCAGATCTAAAAAATCAAGGGGTGATGATCAGACCAGAACCGTTGCAGAAACATGGCCGCTCCTACCGGTGAAATATCCTCAGGAAGATATTTATGGCATATATGCAGGAACCTGGAGTACAGGCAGAGATTTTAACGTTGGGGAAAATTGGAGCAACATTGTATACACAATGAATCAAAGAGATGGTTACTATCTCAATACCCAATTTACCGGTGGCATTATTCTGAACGCTCAGATTACAAAAGATTTAAGTTTTAAAACTGACTTTTCTATAGATAGCCGAAGTGAAGACAGCAGATGGTTCAACGGTGACTTTCAGGGCACAAGACAGTCTGATGCCAGAGGCAGTAATGCAAGATGGTACTATTGGCAGAACCAGAACTATTTTAATTACAACAAAACTATCGGGGATCATACTATCGCAGGTATTCTCGGACTTTCATGGTCGGAAGATGTGTACGACTGGGTAGAAGCGCAAGCATCAAATTTCACCTCAAATTTCTACCAATACAATAATTTGCATGTAGGAACTAACACTCCAGCGGTTTATTCAAGCAATGCAAGAAGCGCCCTAAATTCATATTTTGCCCGAATCAACTATGGTTATTTAGGTAAATATATGCTAACCGCAACAGGGCGTTACGACGGTTCTTCGAAATTTGGAGCTAATAATAAATACGGATTCTTCCCTTCGGTAGGTGTTGCCTGGAGAGTATCGCAGGAAGGTTTTATGGCTAACCAAGCTATAATTTCGAACTTAAAAGTGCGTGCAAGCGCCGGACAAACAGGTAATCAGGAGATTGGTAGTTTTGTAACACAGAGGTACATCAACAATGCCACTGTTATGTTTGGCGATGGCAAACAGGCAGCCCTTTATCCAGGATCGACAGGTAACCCTGACCTTAAATGGGAAACAACTTCACAGTATGACATTGGTATTGATCTTGGAGTGTTAAAAGACAGGATTTCACTTGTATTTGACCTGTACTACAAGAAAACAACCAATATGCTGTTTAACCTTCCTTTACCCGCATCAACAACAACCGGAAGCGCCTGGGTTAATTTTGGGGCTGTCGAAAACAAAGGGTTAGAAATTGATTTGACAACCCGGAATATTGAAAAGAAAGACTTTTCATGGAGTACACGTCTGACATTAACTTCAAACAGAAACAAAATTCTTGAACTTGGTCCTACGGGCGCAGATGTTTATACAGATACCGGCGCAGGTAACGCAACCACAGTGTACCGAATTGGTGAGCCTATCGGATCATTCTTCGGACTTAACCGTATTGGTGTTTGGAGTACGCAGGAAGCAGCGGAGGCCGCACGATACGGAAGGGTACCGGGAGACCTGAAATTTGAAGATGTAAATAACGATGGTAAAATTGAGTTGATTACTGACGGTAACATTACAGGTCATGCATACCCGAAAATGTATGGAGGTCTCAGCAATTCATTCAGGTATAAACATTTTGACGCAAACATTGACATACAGTTCGTTTCAGGAGTCAATAAAGCTATTGTTCATGAATCGGCTGAAGACCGTCAGTTTGTATCTGGCATGGTAAACAACGTTTTGAGCGCCTGGCGTCCGGATAATCAAGGGCCCGATGTAATGGTAGCCCAGGTTCGTGCCGGAAATGCCGGAGCACGTTACGATTCATATTCCGACACGCACCAAATATTTAATGGTTCATATATCAGAGGTTCGGTAGCCTCATTGGGATATACATTTTCACACAAGCTTGGAGTCGAAAGCCTGCGCATTTATTTTAGTGCAGAAAACTTCTTTCTGTTAACTGCTGAAAAACTTCCGGGATATGATCCTGAAGGTAGTTCTCAGGATAAAATTCGGGCAAACGCTCCAAATATTGATAAATATCAGTATCCTAATCCTACAAATTATAGTTTAGGGATTAACGTCAATTTCTAATTTAAAATCGTTAATACAATGAAACATAAAATAAAAAATAATAAAGTGATGAGATTCACTATTTTCATAGTGACATTCTTACTTATACTGAGTGGTTGCCAGAATTTTTTGGAGGAAGTACCCACAGGCGACCTTACTTCTTCTGCTGACCTTACAAGTAAAGATTATGGGAAAGCCTTAACTATTGGTGGATACAGAATGTTAAGTACGTGGACAGGCGGCGCAAGAGACTGGGGAAACCAACTTCCCAGCACCTTGGAATTTCCAACCGGCGGTGCTTACACCATTGAACCACATTCGCAATTCGATAAATTTCAAACCAACCAGGTAAGCGGTGATTTGTTAGACGATTTCAACAATCAGTGGAGTAACTGGTATCGTGGAGTACAGGACTGTAACCAGGCCATTGAGATGCTTCCAGGTGTTGATCTGACTGAAGCTGTATTCAATCAATACGATGCCGAAGTCCGCACCTTGAGAGCCTTCTACTATTTTTGTATTGTAAGATACTGGGGAGACGCCATTCTGATTAC
>JBAZGO010000036.1:0-27937 GCA_041652995.1 Prolixibacteraceae bacterium | reverse complement strand
CTGTAACCGATGTGTTCGCATCAGAAATGGAACGCACAAGCCTTAAACAGATTTATGACGATTTAATTATCCCTGATCTGGAACAGGCAATTGATAGACTTCCTGCCGGAAAATCATCGAATGGCCGCGTAACCCAGGATGTAGCCCGGGCAATATTGGCCGATGTATATTTAACCGTTGCAGGTTATCCATATCAGGAAGTTGCAACCAATCCCGAAAAAAACTGGTGTGCAGAAGGTGGCTGGACAATGCAGCAATATCCGGTGGCCAATGGCAAAGATTTCCTGAAAAAAGCAAAAGTTCAACTGGATGCTTTGTATGGCAAATATACATTGGGAATTTACGACGATCTTCACAATCCTGCGATGAACAATAAGGGTGAGGCGATCTTCCAGGTGCAATACAATAAAGAATCAGGTTTTACAAACGGGATAATTCAACCGGCGCTTCCGTTATTGACCAAGATTTCAAAAAAAGACGAAAATGGATCGTTTACCCCATGGATTGGGTACTACAATTCGTATGCAAACAACGACAAACGCAAGCAGGAACGCCAGTTTTTCTTTACCTGGGATACCAATATCGATGATGTGTCGGATACTGTGAGATTTATTCCTCATTTATGGAAATATTACGATGCTGCATCGGTTAAATCTACCGACGGTTCCGGATTAAACTGGACACATTACCGTTACAGTGAAATTTTACTAATGCTTACCGAAGTAAACTGGTCATTAAAGCAATTGGGCGAAGCTATTTCCGATGCTGATATTGCAAAAGGCATCAACGAAATCAGGCAACGAGCTGAACTTGCTCCTATTTCAGGCGCAAACATTACCCTCAAAGACATCTTAAGTGAAAGGGCCTGGGAGCTGATTTTTGAAAATAAAATGCTCTGGGATCAACGTCGCACAAGAAAGTGCCTTGTGTATGGTGATGGAGTAATCACGTCAGTGGAGAATTTTATTGGTCATCAGCCACAAATTTTCAACTTTGCTTTTGCTCCGATGAATTTATTATCGCCAATACCAGGTAACGAAATGAACAACAATGGCGTGATAAAACAAAACTTTGGTTACTTGCCAAACTAATGACATGTCTATTTTTAATCATTTAATACGCAAAATATGAAGACAAAAATTATTATATCGCTATCATTAATCGTCGCGATGGCATTGATGATGAGTTGTACAGAACAACCCTATTTTGACATACCTGTGGACGAAAATGGTAATGTAATTTTTAGCGGAATTTCAGAAGTTACCAGCGATGGTGTGACCACTGCTGACAATTCATTCACTGTTAATTGCTATTTCCCCAATGCAAAATCAGGTGATATCATGGTTTCTGAAGTATTGAAACGCCAGATTCCGAGCTGGGATCCGAACGGTGCACTGCAGTTACTTCCATTGGCAGGGACTAAGAAAAACATAACTGTAGGCAGCGATCTTAAAACTTCTGTAACCTATACCAAGGCCGAGGCACAATTGGTAAATGTCGGTGACGCTGTAACTGTAGTATTTTCAGGAAATACAGATTCCGGTATCATACAAATTGTACTTGCAGACGCTCCATAAGACACTTTCTTTTCAATAAATGTGCTAGTTAAGAGGCTGTCTTTCGGGGCAGTCTCTTTTATTAAAATCTAGAATTTAATTATGAATGTATTGAATTGAAAAGACACACAAGCATCATAAACCAACCAAACCGTCAGTCCGGATCTCTCATTATTCAGAGATTCGGACTGTTTTTTTTATGGTCCTTACTTTTAGAAAATATAGGAGTTCTTAAAATAAGTGATGGATTCACTATTTTTGGATAAACCGATTCCCAATTCGACCATGATTATCAGGCAATTTGTAATACTTTTTCTTTTATTCTCCGGAAGTAGACTGAATCTTTTGGCTCTGCAGTATACTGGTCCGGTTTACACTTCAGGAACTGAAAACTGAAGGACATAAAAGCTACCGCATTCCGGCCATCATTCAGATGTCGATCGCCGAACTTCTGGCTCTTGCTGAAGGAAAGGTAAATGGAAACAGCGATTTCGGCGATTCAGCAAAAATGGTGGCCAAAGCTGGGACAGTGTTTATTTCGATCGGCAACTCCCCGACCCCGTTTGCGAAGGCAGCATTTTAAACATTGGAGAACGCAAACATAAACAGGTTCTGGCCTTTTGCAATGCAGCCGACACCACTGCCCGAAATAACCTGACACTTCGCATCAGCTTTGATGAAGGAAATTCATGGCCACTAACTTTTCCGATCGATAAAAATCCGGAAAAGAATAAATCGGCCTATACGGCTTATTCCGACCTCATCAGGATTAGCAAAAACAAAATCGGAATACTCTATGAAAAAGATGATTACTCGAAGATTGTCTTCAGGATCATTAAATGTAAATGATTTTTGACGTTACCGACTAAACCCTGAATTTCAAAACGGATAACAGAATTCAGAAAAACTTCGCTTTTGTATGCAGGAATAAGTAAATTTATACTGAAAATATATTCCGCAACATTTATCCGAACTTAACCTAATTGCTATGAATAGACTTATTCTGATAAATTTTGTATTGGGCGCTTCTATTTTTTGCACCACTGTCGCCTATTCGCAGGGACAAAACGAGACACTACGCCGTTCCGATTGCTTTTTTGGCGTTCATTTCGATTTGCACGCCACCGAAGACATTACCGATGCCGGAGAAACTTTAACTCCGGAAATGGTCGATACATTTCTCACCGCAGTTCGTCCCGATTTCATACAGATTGATTGCAAAGGTCATCCCGGAATTTCAAGTTATCCGACTAAAGTTGGTTATCATTTGAAAAGTTTCGAGAAAGACCCGTTGAAAGTTTGGCGGGCAGTAACGGAGAAAAACAATGTGGCGCTTTTCATGCATTATTCAGGAGTGATGGATGCCAAAGCGGTAAAGGAACACCCGGATTGGGCGCTGGTTAAATCGAACGGCGAAGTCAGCACCACCAAAATCTCTTTTTTCAGCCCGTATCTCGACAAACTTCTGATTCCGCAACTGAAAGAACTGAGCAGCGTTTATCACGTCGATGGTGCCTGGATTGATGGCGACTGCTGGGCTGTAGAACCCGACTATAGCGAAAAAGCCGTTGAAGAATGGAAGAAAAAGAATCCGAAATCGGAAGTACCGATGAAAAAAGATGATCGTTATTTTCCGGAATATCTTGAATATACGCGAATCCTTTTTCGCGATTACCTAAAAAAATATGTTGATTCGATCCATTCAGTTGACCCCAATTTTCAGATAACAAGCAACTGGTCATATTCGTCGATGATGCCCGAAAAAGTGGAGATTAATGTTGATTTTTTATCCGGAGATGTAACTCCGCAGAATGGAGTTTTCCGTTCGGCTTTTGAGGCGCGTTGCCTGGCTCAGCAAGGGAAGCCCTGGGATTTGATGGCCTGGGGATTTTCGTGGAATGGCGGACAAATGCCCATGAGCAACAAATCGGTGGTTCAACTGGAACAGGAAGCTGCTGAAATTATAGCGGTCGGCGGAGGTATTCAGTTTTATTTTCAGCAAAACCGCGATTTATCGTTAAAGCCGTGGCTTGCCAATACATTGTCAGAAATAGGCGCTTTCTGTCGCGCCCGACAGTCCTATTGCCACAAGGCAAAAGCGATTCCCCAGATTGCTTTGTTGTTTCCAACTCAATCGTACAAACATCACACAACATCCGCTTTTTCAGGTCCACCAGCAAAATTGCCCGGAACGCTGAATGCACTGCTCGACAACCAGCTTTCTGTTGAAGTTTTAACAGAAAGCCAGCTTTCAGGCAAATCAGGCCGTTACCCAATAATTGTTGTTCCTGAATGTGATTATCTGGAACCGGAGGTGTTGTCGGAATTGCGAAACTATGTGCAAAACGGAGGACATTTGTTGCTAATTGGCGCTCAAACAGCCGGTCTTTTTGCCAATGAGCTCGGAATCCGTTCGGCAAATGTCATTGAGGAAAAGTTAACTTTTCTTTCGGCAGCCAACCGGTTGGGCTCGGTGAGTTCGCCCTTGCTCGACCTGAAACTGGTACACGACGGCAAAGTGCTCTCGAATTTTTACGATGTATGCGATTACAGGTACAAAAGCAAAACTGTTGCTTCGTCGATAAAAACCTTCGGGAAAGGCGAAATTGCAGCCATTTATTTCGATGCCGGAACAGCCTATTCGCAATACAAAACATTCGTCATCCGCGATTTCATCGGTGAAACCATTGCTCAATTTTCGAACAATAAATTAATTCAGGTCGAAGGTTCACATCTGGTTCATGTTGCTCTTAACTCGTTGAACGGGAAAACTTTTCTGAACCTGATAAACGTTGCCGGTGAAAGCACAAACCAGTCGGCTATCGGGTACGATCAGGTTCCTGCGCTTGATAATCTGACGGTTACAATTCCGTCGGTTACAAAGCCCTCCAGAATAATCCTTCAGCCTGAAGGAAAAGAACTTGAGTTTACTTTTGCTGACGGAAAATCGAAAATTGTGGTACCCAAACTCGAAATTCACTCCATTCTTGAAATTAACAATTAGAATGAAAAACTAATTCGGCCAGTAAATACTGAAAAAGCGGAATCCTGCGTTATTCAGAATGGAAACAGAATCAGGTTGCCAAACCTTGTTTTGGATGGAAAATGTGAAAAATCAGCGGGAGATTCAGGTTAAACATGAAAACATATCAGAAAACAAAACAGATGAATACCGTTTGGGCCGGTACTTTTCTAAAATATTTTACGGCCCTTGCTTTTGTACTTTTACTGAAATTTAACCCGGTGGCAGCACAGGGAAAACTCACCGGATTTGTCGTTGATGATGAATTCAACGAACCGCTTGTAAAAGCCGTTATCACCATTCCCGGAACACTAATCAGTGTTTTGACCGATCAGCAAGGCAAATATGTTTTGAAAATGATGGCAGGCGACTACTTTATGGAAGTAAATTATCCTGGCTATTTCAAGAAGCAATACAACATGACCGTTGTCGATGAAATTACGACGCCGATGTTTATAATCAAGCTGAGAAAAAATGCGGTTGGACAAACCATGCAGCGACGAATAACTTCGCGCGAAAACAAGAACCTTTTTCCTCAGGACATCGAAAATTTTTCAACCTGGCAAATGGATGAGCAAAACGGGAACCAGGAATTTAACAGCGTCCTCAAAACGATTCCATCGGTTAGCTTTCACAGCAATGGCAATGGTTTTGGCGATTCTGAAGTCGGTTTTCGCGGCAACAACCCGCTGCGAACATCCTACACTTTCAATGGAATTTTGCTGAACAATCCGGAAACCGGTCGCGTTGGTTCATTGTTGCTATCAGGCTTAACCGACTGGTCGCAACAACTTCAGGCAGAAACCGGACAGGCATCCAATCTGCAATCTCAAACAAGCTACGGCGGATTGGTCAATGCGCTTTCGTACCTGCCAAAGGAAAAATCGGGAGCTGATTTGTTGGCTATTTATGGGAACAACGGATTTCTAAAAACCTCGGCAACCGTACATTCCGGACTTTCAAAAAAGAAATTTGCCTCCTCTTTCCAGGTTTCGCGAACTTCAGGAGAAGGAACTGCCCAAAATACTGGTTTCGAACAATATTCCTTTTTTATGGATCTCCGGAAAGAATTGAACCAGTTTCACACTTTCGTTTTTAATGTGCATGCTGTCATTCAGCAACACGACCGCAATCAACAGGATACCATTGGCGCCTACAACATGTACGGAACAAAATACAACCGGAATTGGGGCTACCTCAACGAAAAAACGCTGTCGTGGACCAGAAATTACAGCAGAAGTCCGCTGATTAGTCTGACACATTTTTGGCGTCCGCGTATCAAAACGCAAATCACCACACAACTTTTTGCACTATTCAACCGCTCAGAACAACTTATGCCTTCGGGTTCCTTCCTGAACATTTTGCCGCGCGATTCTGTCGGGCAACTCGCTTTTGATAAAATTGCCGAATGGAACAAAGGAGTGGAAGTTGCTGAACTGGGAGCAGTGCGCCAGCCCGATTCAAATGGAAAATTCATGAACTCTGAAACCTCGGGAATAACAACTTTGGCAGCAATTGACAGCGAAAACCGGTTTGGTTTGCGAACGGTTGTTAAACGAACAATCAGTAAAAAACTTGAACTAAATGGCAGTTTTGACCTGCAATATTATCACACCAATCATTTTGGAGCAGTTCAGAATTTGCTTGGCGCTGATGGTTTTACGAGTTATTCAGACATTAATCAACCTGATGGCTTTACTGCTCAATACCTGTTTCAATCCAAATTTTTCCCATCGTATAATTCGCCCGACAGAGTTGCCTTCAACTATGAATCCGATATTCAATCCGGAGGATTATCGTTACGGGCAAATTATCACTCCGGACGGTATTTTTGGTATTTTGCAGGTTCAGGATCGATGCAAAGCTTACAACGAACCGACCGTTTCAACTATTTATGGACCGATGTTGCCCAAAAATCGGATGCAGTTTTAGTACCGGGAGGTCACGCTCAAACCGGCCTCCGGATTAATTTTCGGAAATACCATTCCGTTTATTTACGGACCAGTTACGGTTCGTATCAGCCATTTTTCGCAACCCTTTTCCCTTCCGGAAATAACTGGAAAAACGAAGGAGCTAAAAACGAACAGGTTTTTGATGCCGAATTGGGCTACACCATTTATAGCCGGAAACTGAAAGTAGAAGCTTCGGCCTACCGCACTCAGATCGCCAACCGGTCGATTGTCAGGTACACCAATTTAAATTCAGCAGATGCATTTGGTGTGGTGAATGGTCTGGCCGAAGTTCATCGCGGAGTTGAATTAAAAACCTCGTACAAAATTGGCGGCAATTTGCAGCTATCAGCCAACGGATCGCTGGGCGACTGGAAATACACCAAAGATGCAGAAGCACAGGTTTACAATTCTGAAAACCAATTGAACAGCACCAATGCATTGTGGCTTAAAAATGTAAAAATTGCCAACGCACCACAATTCACCATTTATTCGGAAATTGAGTATCGGTGGGCGCACAATTTTTACGTCAGGTTAAATTATTACCGCGCCGAACGACTTTATGCGCCATTTGGACTGTATGATTTCACTAATCTGGCGGCACGAACGGATTTTGTGCAATGGAAAATACCGAAATACGATTTAATCGGATTCAGCGCCAACTATTTGCTAAAGGTCGGCAAAACTCAAACCCTGAATTTCATTCTCGGCGGACGAAACCTGCTCGACACGGAATACATTGAACAATCGTCCACCAATCTGAATGAGGAAAATCCACGGTACACTGGCAACCTGGTTCAGTATGGCATGGGAAGGACTTGGTTTGCAGGGGCGAAGTTGATGTTCTGAGAGAAATCATTGTGTGGACATAAAGTACAAAACCCCTTTGCTCTTTCGAACAAAGGGGCAAACTGAATTTCCGATCAAGTGATATGATTTTACCTTTGAGTCAGGTGAAAATGCCTTGCCGAAGTACAATAATTCCTGTTACCATTTGACAAATGCCTTTACCCACAGTGAAAAACCCTCTCCAAAATACATAAAACCCTGTGGCCAATACAAGAATTACTCCTGATGTTTTGAAAGTCCCTCTTGCTATTTTGAATTTGCCTGTGGTCGGTTTATATATGCCTGAGCAAAAATGATCGGTCAGGAAAGGCGTTAAAGTTTTTCACCTTGGATTCGTAAACTTGAGCGAACTAACTTGCCTGTATTGGGGACTGGTTGCACCGAACACTGACTTGATGTAAAGTTTAACGGCGTTAGCAACATCTGTCAAGCCTGTAATTTCTTTATACAGCAGTATATTCCTTGTGATGCGCAGGTTATTTAGACCTGCTTCGGCATTGATCACAACCTGGTTCTTTGCCAATAGATCTTCGTAATAAGCAGAAAGGGCAGTTATTGTCAACTCACTTTCGTTAGGGGCATATTCCGGAACCGTTACCAGCAACTTAATTAGTTTGTCGAAATTGTTTAAAAGGCTATCGAAGCTCGTTTGTGAGGAGGATATCTCAACAATTTGTTTACCGGCATCGATAGCTGCCTGTTTTTCTTCGTCTGTCTTTTTAGGGGTGGCCCTGCTGCCTTGTAGTTTGCGGATCAGGTTCGTTACCTGATCGACAGCTTGCTGCGGGGCGCCCGATACTTTCGCCGCATTGCTGATCCGGGTAATTTGTTTACTAAAAGGTTTAAAGAGCAGGCTTCTGGCTGCAATGGCGGTGGAGAGAACCCCCTCGGCCCCGTTAACCGAGGCGATACTGTCTTTCGCCAGAGATAAGGTGTTTTGCAAAGCAGAAAGCTGAATTGTGGGATTGGATGGATTAAAAGAACCATCGTACGAAGTACATTTAATTACTAATTGTGCAAAGTTGGCCACATTTTTAGCATGGCCGGTTTCTGAATTACTCGACATAATTTTGTGATTTAGAGTGAAAAAAAAGTTAATTGAATTTTACATATACAAGTTCGGATAATCCATTCAAAAAATTGACACTGAACATGGATTATTTATTAACAAAATTATGAACAGATGACGATTGGGGATAAAGGATTGGTGCGCAGATGTATGATGGAGTGATTTGAAACAAAAAAATCTTTGCAGAAATGGCAAAGGGATAAATTAAAAGCTTCACTAATTGATTAAGTATGGGATTGAAAATCCAACGTTAAAGGATTCAGATTGCAAATCTGCATCAGCTTCGCCATCTTCAGAGCATATCCGGATGAGCAGATTCCATAAACGTTTCCGTTATTAATACAAAAAATAGACAATGCATTTTCCAATATAGTGTTACTCATTCCTCTATAGCTTTGGGTTTAAACGTAAAGATATCAGATGGGGTATGCGATGAGTTCATCAATTCCTCCATTTTTTTTACTATATCCGGATGTGCAGCACTGAGATTCATTGTTTCACCGGGATCGTTCGCCAAATCATACAATTCAGTATAACTTTTCGGTATCGCAGTCACATTGTATCGAACAGCCTTCCATTTGCCCATTCGCAGGGCGATCCTGCCACCAAGCTCATAAAATTCCCAGTACAGGTATTCGTGTTGCGGCTGTTCTACACCTGTTAAGGTCGGCAAAAAAGATATTCCGTCAATTGCCTTGGGAACCGGCACCCCTGCTATTTCTAAAATAGTTGGCATCACATCCCAAAACGCAGAAACGTGCTCCGTAACTCTTCCGTGTTGAATTTTCCCTGGCCAGTAAACGATCATTGGCTCACGGATCCCGCCCTCATACAAATCGCGCTTGTAACCTTTAAACGGACCGTTACTGTCGAAATAATCCGGGTCGGCACCTCCTTCTTTATGCGGACCGTTATCCGAAGAAAAAATGATTATCGTGTTTTTTTCAAGCCCCAGCCTTTCAAGTTCCTCCACTATTTCGCCGACCTGATCATCAAGCAAATTAACCATTGCGACAAATGCAGCATGAACTTCCTGCTGCGAACCGTAAGGCCCAAGGCGATTTGTCGGTCCCGAATCAACTCCCTTGTAGGACTTTTCAGGCAAAAATTTATTCCTGAATTTTTGGATATAATTATCCGGCGCAGCCAACTCCGCATGAGGAATGGTGGTGGCATAATACATGAAGAACGGCTTGTTCTTGTTCTCCTGAATAAAATCCAAAGCTTTCTTGTGAATTAGGTTCGGGGCATAAGTTCCTGTTTTGTGATCCGAATTTTCATTCAGAATTATTTTTTCTCCGTTATGCCACAGGTGATCAGGATAATAATTGTGCGCGAGCGTTTGACAATTGAAACCAAAAAATTCATCGAATCCCTGCCTGTTGGGGTCTCCTTCTGTACCGACAAAACCCAAACCCCATTTCCCGAACGCCCCGGTTACATATCCTGCTTGTTGCAGCAATTTTGGAAAAGTCGCCGTAGAAGCCGGCAACGGCCATTGTCCTTCAGGTTTTACAGCCAGATTACCGCGTATTGGGGTATGCCCTGTGTGTAAACCGGTGAGCAATGATGACCTTGAAGGAGCACATACCGCACAGCCTGCATAATGGTTTGTAAATTTTACTCCTTCAGCGGCCATCCGGTCGATATTGGGAGTCCGGAAGTGTTTTTGTCCGTAACAGCTCAGATCGCCATACCCCAGATCATCGGCCAGAACGTAAATAATATTGGGCTTTTCCGCCTGACTATTCTCATTTGATACGCTTTTCATCTGGGCATTCACACTTCCTGAAATCAACAAACTCCCAAGAATTATTTCTTTTTTCATGGTTTTAAATTTCAAACGATTCAACTGAAGAAAACTTATCTGGTGAACTAACTCCACTATTGGTGCGGCAACACTATTCGCTTTTTATCCTGAAATTAAAATAAATAAAACGATAATATGCTGAAGGTAATCCTCCTGTTTTGATACCCCCTTCGGAAAACGATTTTTCGCTGAACCGAACGGAACTATTTATCGAAAAGTCCGGTATTTCCTTTTTCCCACAACGGCATCAACTGTTTCACGACCTCAGGCTTCTCATCGGCAATATTTATATTTTCATAAGGATCAGACTGATGATCATATAATTCCAAAGTCGGTTGCTCGCTTCTGAAATATTTCGTCAAACGATATTGCGAAGTTCGGAGTGAAATCCCACGATTATAGTATCCGTAGGCGACATCATTCCAACTTTCCGTATTCGGATCTTTCATAATCGGTACCATGCTTTTCCCGTCGGTTTCAACATTCATTTTCGCGCCACACAGCTCCATCAGCGTGGGGTAAATATCCACTGAGCTAACTATTCTGCTATTGTGCTCAGGAATAATTCCCGGTGCTTTCATGATCAAAACACTTTTGAGCGCCCGTTCAAAAATTGTATGCTTTCCCCAAACGCGATGGTCGCCCAGTTGCCAGCCGTGATCGCCCCAAATTACCACAATTGTGTTTTCTTCAAGTCCTGACTTTTTTAATTCATCCAACACTTTCCCAATTTGAGCGTCGACATAACTAATGGCAGCAAAGTATGCATGTCGGATTTTTCGTTGATAGATGTCGGAAGCCGGTTTATCAAGTGAGGGATGTTCATCTCCTTCCAGATAACCGTTAAACTCAGCACTTTTGTGTAAACTTGCTGTGTTAACATTGATTGGGATATCTGGAGACGGAGTCAAATCAATTTTATTCTCGTCGTATAAATCCCAGTATTTCGCCGGAGAATTAAAAGGCAAATGGGGTTTAAAAAATCCAACACCTAAAAAGAACGGTTTATTTCTTTCTTTAAGTTCCTTCAATTTTTTGATGGCAAGATTAGCAGTCAGTCCATCGGGATATCCGTCGTCGTCAACTTCACCCCGTTCGTACGGTTTTACCTGCTTGTTCCGACTTTGCCGGTTCGATCCGTCGGCATATCCGAAAAAAGCATTCCATCCGGTTCCCCATTTTCCTGCATCAAAAACCAATTCATCCCAACTGTGAGGCAATTCCCGCTCAGTTCCCACTGAATCTGTATAGCCATATAAAAGTCCGTCGGCATAATGACTGATTTTGCCGATTCCAACCGTGTAATACCCATTACGCCTTAACTGGTCAATGAAAGTTTCAGGCTTTTCTGTTTCAGGTTTTCCTGAAATATAAGTGTGACAGGCTTCATTGTTTAAATAGCCGGTCTCTTTCGGCAGCATTCCGGTCAAAATGCTGCAACGAGAGGCACCGCAAGTTGGAATACTCGTAAAGTGGTTGGTAAAAACTACTCCCTGCGCAGCGAGCTGGTCGATATTTGGAGATTTGATGTAATCAGCCCCGTAACAACCAAGTTCCGGCCGAAGATCATCGACAAAAATGAACAACACATTGGGCTTTTGCTTTTCTGTGATTTTATTTTGATTTTGACATGATACTGAGGAGCATACCAAAGCAGCCATCATGAATGGTAACCGATTGTTTTTCATTTGTCAAAGCTTTATCAAATGTATGTTTAGTGTTAGGCTATATCACCAACAGATTTTAAAAAACCTGCCAGAATTCCAATTTCCGGCAGGTCCAGTTTATTTTTAGTACCCCGGGTTCTGCAAAAAGTCACCCGGATTAGAAACTCTGTCAATCTGAGTTTGTGGAATTGGCCTCAATAAATGAAACTCTTTGATGTTGGGAGCAGCATCTTTATTGTACAACTTTACTCGTTCAATCAAAGTTCCTGTCCTTTTTAAGTCATACCATCTGAAACCTTCGCCTCCCAGTTCTTTTGCACGCTCTTCCAATATAAAATTAAGATTAATATTATCTGCAGTCACGGCCATTTCAGCTTCTTTACCTGGCTTAACAGCTCTCGCTCTTAAGATGGAGATGTATTGAGCTGCGTCACTGTTCCGATTCTGTTTCATTGCAGCTTCGGCTGCAATCAGGTACATTTCAGCAAGTCTTATAACAAAGTAATCACGGCTCCCATCGGTTGCATTAACATCAACCCTCTGATCATCGTAAAACTTTTTATATAAGCATGGCCAAAGCCTTCTGCTATCTCCGCCAATCTGAAGTTTATCCGTTTGACTTGTAACATCCTGACCATTGTAATCAATATACCAGTATGGCGCAGTCTTTTGAATGTTATCGTTCACAGGATGAAGAACAATTTTAATTGACGTGTCGCCGGGCATGACGGTATGACCATTAATCGTGCCGGTCTTATTTGCGATCCACACTGTTTTAAAGGAAGCATCAAACCGGGCGTCAGACTCCGGATTCCACATATTCAGGTAGTAATTGGTAGGCATAAATCGCTGATAAGGCCTTCCATTTTCGATATCTCTAATCATTGCAGGATTTCTGGTATAATCCCAGTTAAAATATAAAAAACTCGAATTACCAGCCCCGTTTACTAAAGGATCAGTGCTGTATTGTACCGACCAAATTACCTCGGTACTGCGCTGATTATTCATATCCCATATCTGGTCCAATGACACCAAAGAAAAATTGTAGTTGTTAATTACATTTTTAGCATGGGCTTCTGCTTCGGACCAGTTTCCCATGGTGAGTTGTACTCTTGCCAACAAAGCTTCGGCAGTTGCTTTATTTGCTCGCCCATATTCGACATTGCTTGTTGTCGGATCAGGCAGATTTGCAACAGCAAACTCAAGATCGGGTAAAATGCCTTCATTATATATAGTCGCAACGGGAGTATGATAAGACTCGGTTACTGCACCCTGACTTTCTTCAAGCGTAAAATGCACATCACCCCATTGCTGTACCAGAATAAAATAATAATGTGCTCTCAAAAAACGTGCTTCTCCTATTGCAACTGCTTTTTCTACATCAGTCATATCAGGAACTTCCGGCGCTCTTCCGATAATGGTATTACATTGATTAATTCCCTTGTAAAAAGAATCCCAAATTGCAGAAAAGAACGAATTGGTAGCCTTTAGATTTTGATCGTAATTATTGAATGAAGGGTTATTCACGTTTCCTCCAAAACCATTCGTATTGATATCCGTTCCAACCTCGGTCAGAAAAAAAGTTCCTTCTCTCCCATAATAATCCCGCAAAGGAGGATAACATGCTTTTAATCCATCTTTTAACCCCACGGCAGTAGAGTAGTAACTATCAGCAGTTGCAAGACTTACAGGATCTTCTTTTAATAAGCTGTTGCATGCACTTTGCACCATAATTAATAAAAGAAAACCTAACTGTAGCATCAATCTAAAAATCGTCTTTATATAAGGTTTCATATTTCCGGTATTTTAAAATTTAACGTTAAGTCCAATTATATAATTTGAGGTTGATAAAGCTCCGCCGGTTTCAGGATCAACTATGTCATATTTCGACCATGTTATCGGGTTTGTCGCAGATAAATAAATCCTGCATGATGATAGCGCTTTCGATTTTATCAGGTTTCTGGCAAAATCGTAGCCCAGTGAAATATTTTTTAGCTTGATAAATGAGCCATCAAAATAGGTCAATGCTGAGGAATAGAGAATACTCTTCCCTTGTACCGGTTGCGGGTATTCATTACTCGGGTTGTCTGGCGTCCAGTAATTAAGATTCAGGTTTGCACGTCTGCCTTCCCAGTTGTTGCCGCCGAGATCGTAATAACTGCTATTCAGCATTTGCCCCTGTCTTGCGTAAATCAACATCGAAAAATCAAATCCTTTATATGATAGTGTATTTGTAATTCCACCCGTCCAATCGGGAACTGCTGATCCGAGAATAGCCCTGTCGTCTGAATTAATTTGTCCATCCGGTTTGTTTGTCAAAACTCCATTTTCATCTCTTCCGTTGACATCTTTAATTTTTATCTGTCCGGGAGCTTGTCCGTACTTTGCAGCTTCATCTGCTTCACTTGTTTGCCATATTCCATCAAACACATAATCGTAAAACGTATTAATCGGATGACCAATAAACCAGTTATTGCCAATGTCATCTGTGGTCCCGTTAAATAATTCAGTTATTTGTTCCTTATTGGATGACAGGTTGATATCTACATCCCACTTCAGACCCGAGCCATTATTTAGGACATTGGCAGATACAGTTAGTTCCCATCCCCTGTTTCTTGTTGAACCAACATTTTCGATAACACTTACAAATCCTGAAGTAGCTGGTAATAATCGTTGGAGTAGCAAATCGCTGGTATGGGTATCGTAAATTTCCAGATTTCCTGAAATTCTATTTTTGAAAAAACCGAAGTCAATACCGAAGTTAAAAGTATTTGAAATTTCCCAGCCCAAATTCGGATTAGCTATCCCATCCTGTTGATAACCAAAGGCAGAAGCGTCGCCAAAGTTATAATCAGATCTGGCCAAACCTCCTTGCGTTTGATACGGATTAATGGCTGTATTACCTACAGAACCGTAACCTCCTCTCAATTTCAAAAATGATAATACAGGCATCTTCAGAAACTTTTCTTCAGAAATAATCCATCCGACTGAAGCTGCCGGAAAGAAAGCCCACTTGTTTCCCTCTGCAAGTCTTGATGACCCATCAGTTCTACCAGAAACAGTGATGAGGTATCGGTCTTTAAATTTATAGTTAACCCTTCCCATGTATGACATCAGGCCCCACTTAGTTAATCCACTACCTATCCCCGTAATTGTTTCCGCCGTTCCAAGTGCATAAAATGTTGAATGCGTTATCGGAATTCCTTTGGCTGAAAGAGAAGAAGTTTCAGTTGAATTCGATTGAACGCTATATAAACCTGTTACATTGAAATTATGTTCCCCTAGGTTTTTGTTGTAAGTCAAAATATTTTCGAGCGTATAAGAGAACACGTTTGAATTATCGATAGACCCAACAGGTGTGCTACCAATGTAATCTCCTGTAAACTGTCCTCTCCTGCTATAGCTGACATCAGTACCTACGTTAAGTCGGTATTTTAAATCTTTTAAGATTTTGTATTCGCCAAATAAATTCGAAAACATTCTAAATCCCTTTGTTTCATCAATATACTGATTAGGAGCAAAATTTGACAATGGATTTGCTGTAAGCGATTCATCTGGATTCGGATAAGGTATTATATTACCATCATCGTCGTATGCACTAGTTATTGGCACATAATGAATTGCTGCTGTAGTCGGATCGTCGTCGTCCATTCTGTTCCTCAGATCTTTCGAAGCAGTGAAGCTTAAACCAACGTTTATCCTTTGAGTCAATGTTGCATCAAGATTTACCCGTAAAGAAAATCTCTCATAATCCGTTTTCTTTAAAACACCTTCTTCGTTAAAATAACTTCCCGACAAATAATAGCTAAGTTTGTCATTTCCTCCGCTTGCCGAAAGCTGGTGGTTTGTTTGGAATCCATTTCTGTATGTTTCAGATAGATAGTCGGTCCCAACTCCATTCACATAATTATCATATAAAGCTCCCAGCAACGTCTGGTCCTGACTGTTATCATTTTTGGCCAATCCATATGCAACTCTTTTATATTCCACAAATTGTTCACTATTCATTTTATTGATGTGTTCAAACTGCTTCTCAATTCCGGTATATCCGTTGTAGGAAATTTGTGCTAAACCTTTTTTCCCACGTTTGGTTGTTATAAGAATTACTCCATTAGCACCCCTTGACCCGTATATTGCTACCGCGCTGGCATCTTTCAATATTTCCATTGATTCAATGTCTCCCGGGTTAAAATCATTAATCCCTTGAGTGGTTGGAATTCCATCCACGACAAAAAGAGGGTCGTTATTTGCATTGATTGATCGGTTTCCCCTGATGCGAATTGTTTGGGTTGATCCGGGAGATCCGTTACTCGATACAATGTCAACCCCGGCCAATTTTCCCTGCGCCTGACCAAGCACATTTGAGGATTGTATCGTATTTAATTGCTGTGCGGAAACTGAGGATATTGCACCAGTTAGATCACTCTTTTTCATTGTACCATAACCGACTGCAACCACTTCATCAAGGCCAACCGTTTCTTCCTGAAGTACTGCATCGATGGTATTTTTATCTTCAACAGAAATTTCTATTTTTTTCATACCAACAAAAGAAAAGATGAGTATTCCGTTCGATGGAACATAAGACAATTCATATTTACCATTGGAATCAGTAATAGTACCATTGGTTGTGCCTTTCACAACTACCGATACCCCGGGCAATGAAACTCCTTTGTCATCTGTCACTTTTCCTGAAACTGTTTTTTGCGTTTGATTACTACTTTGTTGTTCCGTTTCAGCCTTTGAAACAATCATAATCAACTTTCCAGTAACAGTATATGACAGATCTTCTGACTTCAGTATCTGGTCAAGAATATCAAAAATCAATGCATTCTTGTATTCCCCACTTACTTCTTTCGAATTTTTGATCAAATCATTTTTGTAAAAGATCGAAAACTCTGAATTCGCTTCAATTTTACTAAATACAGATTCAAGCGATTCCTTCTCAAACTTAAGATTTATGCGGGTTTGAGAATACGAAATGGCTGAAACCTGAAAGAGCGCCACAAAAAACAACAAGGTCGTTAGTTTCATAATGATTAGCGTTTTTCTGAGCATGGGACATCGATGATGCCTTTGCTTCGGATCATTTTTTTTCATAGTTTTACTTCGATTTAAATGAGTATTTATATCAATTTACCTGACGTCAGTTGAGTGGCCGCTCAACTGACGTCTTTTTTCATTCTATCGCTATTTTGATTTGTCGCAAGTCAGTTTTAGTATATTGAATGGGCGTATAAACTTTAATGGCATCCAAAACCTGCCAGATCGTTTCTTCGTTTTTAAACGTTCCGGTGAAATTAACTTCCTTTCCCGACTTGTTTTCAAGGGTTATATCAACGTCGTACCAATTCTCCAGGCGCTTCATCAACTCGGATATCGGAATATTTTTGAAATTAAACTTGTTATCGACCCATTGCGACGATTGACTGGCATCAACCTCAAGAATTTGCATTTTATGATTCTTCAGAATAAGTGATTCTCCGGGTTTTAATACCTCCGTTTTTCCTTCAGCATGAACATTCACTTTCCCGTTAAGGAGGGTAATTTCTTTTCGCCCGAACTCGTCATAAGCCATTACATTAAAAGTTGTTCCCAATACTTCAACATCACATTCGTTGGTTTTAACCACGAAAGGCGCATTTGCATTGTGGGTAACTTTAAAAAATGCTTCGCCTTTTAACTCAACCTGCCTGTGAGTTGACGAAAATGAATTGTAAACCAACCTTGAATTGGCATTCAGCCAAACTTCTGATCCGTCAGGTAAACGTACCATCGATTTTTCACCACGTGGAGTTTCAAAAACCAGTTGTTCCGAAGATTTTCCAGACTGTGAAATCAGGTAAGTGATAGCACTACCGGCTAAAAGTCCAAAAACAAGAATGGCAGCGACCGATGCGGCTTTAACCCAAATGCGACGAACTTGGTTAATTTTAGGTTTATAACTATTTCTCCGATTGATTTTGTACTGAAGCCGGTTAAGATTCCGGTTGCCAAATTCATCCAGTTCCGGATTGTTTTCCCATTCCAGCTTTGCATTTTGGAAATAATCACGATTGGATTGATCCTGAAGATATTTGGTTAGTAATTCGTATTCATGATCGGCCAATTGACCCCGAAAATACTTATCTGTGATAGTTTGAAATTCCTGATTTTCCATGTCAGTTGTTTAAGCCTTTGCTTATATAACTGCTGAGCCTACACTTTACCCATCGTTGGAATGGATTTTTTTTCAAAAAAACTTATAAATTCCTCAATATAAGAACAACAAGGGCCATGGGGATTTCTTCAGAGAGATTTTCGCGAAATGATTGCATCGCACGTTTCAAATGCCGTTCCACGTTTTTGATGTTAATATTTAACTTTTCAGCAATTTCTTTATTCTTCAGTCCATTCATCCGGCTTAGGATGAACACTTCACGGCAGCGATCAGGTAAACTTTGAATGGTCTTTTCGATTTTCAATTTCAGTTCCTGTTCTATCAAAACATAAGGCTCGTTGCCGATAAAATCGATTCGGTACAACTCTTCATATTTCGATGAAATCCGAATATCCTCCATGCGATTGCTCACCACTTTCAAATGCTTGATGTAATCGATGCAACGATTGCGGACAAGCCTGAAGAGAAAAGCTTCGAGATTGATACTTTCAATTTCTGCCCTGTCTTCCCAGACTTTAACAAAAACTTCCTGAACAATATCCTGAGAAATCACGTCGTCGTTGACTACATTTCGGGCAAAGTCGTTTAAGCGAGGGAAATAAATCGAAAATAATACTTCAAGCGCCTTTTGATCACCAGTTTTAACCTGGTCATAAAGCACGTCGGCCCGGCGCCTGTTCATATTTTCCTCGTTTTTGTACATGAAATAAATGAGTGAGTAGGTAAGTTGTCCTAACCAAATGCTTGCATTTACCAAATATGAATGAAAGTTCCCGGCATTAGAACCAACCCGCTGGTCACTTCCATGCACAATTTACTTAATCTTTTCAAGCCACAAATTTCGGAATTGGATTTTACAACCTTCGGCCTGAAGACCAATTCCTCCTTTTGTTAAAGAGCAATTTGTGGCTACGTTCTGAAGTAACCCGTTAACTTTAATTTCGATTGTATTTCCTTTACAAATCATATCGCACGAATTCCATTCGCCGGCCGGTTTTTCGTTCGAAGGATGAATTTTAGGAATGACAGGTTTCACTTTTTCGGTCGAAACATAAACGCTGTCGCGGATAGTGGCTTTTTCGCCTATTCCATGTACGATAAAATCACCAGCATTTTGATCTTTCAACTGCGCCTGATAATGACTTACCCAGATTTTGTCAGAGCCGTTGGTATGTAATAAGATCCCACTATTGATAGCTTTTTCAGGATAACGCCACTCCACATGCAACTTGTAATTCGAATATTCCTTTTTGGTTCGGATATAACCCACCGGAACACCAACGGTTTCAATCACGCCATCTTTCACATAAAAGAAAGTTTCAGGATTTATTTTCGGATCGCTGACAAATATTGTCCAGCCTTTCAGATTTTTACCATTAAACAACGATTGTTTCTTCTGGGAAAAGCCGGTTAAGCACAAAATCACAAATACGAAAGCAAGAATAGTTTTCATAATTCAACTTTTTTCAGGCTTAAAAGTAAAAATATATTCCTGAAATCTTTAAAACATCAGGAATTATGAAACCTGAAGGCAGTTTTTTTTATACATTTCCACATCCGCTTTTATGCGCGAAAATTACAAATCAATAAAGAGAACGCAATGGATACGATTGATTCGATTACCATTTCATCCATATACAAATTAAAGAAAAGCGACCGCGATATTTTTCAGGAACTCATGCCCTACAAGGTTAAAGAAGTTTTGCTTTTGGCCACACTTTACGACAGTTACTCAATCGTTCGTGAGGGACAGTTTACTGACAAAATTTTTGGAGAATTTCTTCAGCTAAACCTTTACACTTATCCACGCTTTACCAGTGTTAATACCGAAGAAGAAGCGATCAGGATGGTGAAAACCCGCGATTTTGAGCTTGTGATTATTATGGTTGGGGTCGATAAGAATATACCTGTTCGCGCTGCCAACGCGCTTTTCAGCCAGAAACCGCAAATTCCGATACTCCTGCTTGTAAACAACAATGGAGATTTGCGCTATTTCCAAACTTCATCGGCCAAAATCGAATCGATCGACCGTGTATTTGTTTGGAATGGAAATTCAAACGTTTTCCTGGCCATGATCAAATACATTGAGGATAAAATGAATGTTGAAGAAGATACCAAAAACGGAAGTGTTCGGGTGATCCTGGTAGTCGAAGATTCCATTCAGTATTATTCGAGGTATTTGCCAATGCTGTACACAAACATCATGACGCAAACACAAAACCTCGTTGAAGATAAATCGGCCGATGAATTGCACAAAATATTGAAAATGCGGGCCAGGCCGAAAGTCATTCTGGTGAGTAATTTCGAAGAAGCTGTATCCATCATCAACAAATACAAAGACAATTTGCTTTCAGTCATTTCCGACGTAAAATTTCAGCGGAATGGAATTGACGACGAAGATGCCGGCGTAGATTTATTGAAATATGTTAGTTCGATTCTGCGGTTTCCAATTCCGATTCTGCTGCAAAGCCACGATGTGAACAACGCACAGAGGGCGCGCGATGTAGGCGCCGATTTCATCAATAAAAACTCCGAAAGTTTATCGCTCGATATTCACAATTACATTTACAAACGCCTCGGATTTGGGAATTTTGTGTTTAAAGATCAGGAAGGAAACCCAATTATGATTGCCCGAAACCTGGTCGAATTTCAGGAAATGTTCCGGATTATTCCTGATATGGCGCTCGGTTATCATGGCCGTCGGAACTCATTTTCGACCTGGCTTATGGCTCGCGGCGAAATTAACATAGCCGAGCAACTGCTCCCCTATCGTTTCGAAGATTTCAAGAACACGAACGAATTAAGGCAGTTTTGCCTGAATGTTTTCGAGGAAGTGCGCATTCAGAAACTTCGTGGAAGCATCATTGATTTTGATTCGTCGCTTGTATCCGGCAACCGTTATATTATGCGGTTAAGTAAAGGTTCGCTCGGCGGAAAAGGCCGCGGAATGGCGTTCATGTGCAATTTCATCGAAAATATAGATTTCGCCCAGATCATTCCTGAACTGAACATCCGGATACCGGCAACCGCAGTCATTGGAGCCAGCGAATTCGATAAGTTTTTGGAAAATAACGATATGTTCGACGAAATTTATTCGAGCAACGATTACGAGCGTACCAAAAACATTTTTCTGGAGTCGCAGTTTGGCGATGAACTTAAAGAGTGTTTGCACGGCTATCTCGAAAAAATGACCAACCCGTTGGCTATCCGATCATCCGGATTATTCGAAGATTCGCTGACTCAGCCGTTTTCAGGAGTTTATGCCACTTATCTAATCCCGAACAATCATCCGGATATTGAAGTTCGGTACCAGCAACTCGAAACAGCGATTAAACTTGTTTACGCCAGCATTTTCACCGAATCGGCCATGTCGTATTTCGACGCCGTCGATTATAAAATAGAGGAAGAAAAAATGGCCGTCATTATCCAGGAAGTTGTCGGGCATCAATACGATGGTCATTATTACCCGTCGATAAGCGGTGTGGCACAATCGTATAATTTTTATCCGGTTTCGTACATGGAGCCTGAAGATGGTTTTGCCGTTGCCGCAATTGGCCTGGGAATGTACGTTGTTGGTGGTGAAAATGCATATCGTTTCTGCCCAAAATATCCGCAAATAAATACCGTATCGGAACATGATTTGGTTCGCGATTCGCAAAAAGAATTTTACGCGATCGACATGGATCACTCTCAGTTTGATTTGGAAAATGGCGGTGAAAATGCAGCCATACGGAAAATGAAAATTTCGTTCGCCGAAAAAGATGGCGTTCTTCAGCATTGTGCTTCGGTTTACGATTACGAAAACGATTGCCTGATTCCGGGAATCGACAGCCCGGGCCGACGAGTGATCGACTTTGCCAATATTCTGAAATACAAACACATTCCGCTGGCTGACACGTTAACTTTATTGCTTAAGTTATTCCGCGAAGCGATGGGTTCGCCCGTTGAAATTGAATATGCCGTTGACCTGGAAAACGGTGAGAATCAACTTCCCTCATTTTACCTGCTTCAGATTAAACCACTCATCAGGCGCGACGAGCAGCTCACTGTAAATATTGGAAAGATTGATCCTGAAAAGACCATCATGTTTGCCAAACGAGGCATGGGGAACGGAGTTGTTTCCGGAATTCGTGATGTTATTTTTGTTGATCCTGACCGGTTCGACAAAATGAAAACACGTGAAATTGCCACCGAAATCAACCAGTTTAACCGCAAAATGGATTTTCTGAATAAGGAATATATCCTGATTGGTCCGGGGCGATGGGGAACGCGAGATCCTTTTACCGGGATTCCGGTGAACTGGGCAAACATTTCGAAAGCACGGATTATTGTGGAAATGGGATTGAAAGATTTTCCGCTCGACGGATCGCTTGGCTCACATTTCTTTCACAATGTAACCTCCATGAATGTTGGATATTTTACCATTTCGCATCATTCTACCGAATCATCAATTAACATGGAAATGCTAATGAAAATGCAGGTTGCTGAAGAAGGAAATTTCATCAGGCATGTGCATTTTGAAAATGATCTGAACATCATCATGGACGGGAAAAACCGCCAGGCAATTATCTCTTTAGAGAAGTAAATATGTTACGAGTTGCGGGTTTCGGGAATCACAATACCCAAAACCCGTAACTTTTTATTGAAGTTTGGCACTAAGTCCTTCGAGCTCAAGGTTCAATTTCTCCAAATCAGTCATCATGTTGTTCTTCGAAGTCGAATCTTCAAGCTGGGTTTTGTACTTCGTGAATAAATCCTTGTAATATTCCACTCCTTTATTCAGGTTTTCCTGAAAGGTGGCGAAGTATTTCTTTTGCTTATCGGAGAATGGCTTAACCGTTTCCTCAATCTTTCCGCCCAGGTAATCAATGTACATTCGCAATTCTTTCACAAACAAATTCGGACGGTCAGTGCGTTCCATCACATTGGTCCGGCCATAAATGTGATCGACCATCTTTTGCAGCGAATAGGTGCCTGAAAAATAAGCCAGGTTAGGTCCCGGACAAATACTCACCGCTGTACCTTCAATCTTATGATCCAAATCATTGGCAACCAGTGTCGATGCGGTCAAACCATTGCAAAGGCAGGCTTTATCGGTAATTTTATTCAGTTGTTTCTCGTATTCGGCCTCATTCAGGTTTTTTTCTTTCAATTCCTGAATTACCTTTTTTTGATACTCTTTTGAAGCAGTACAAGTTCCTTCTTCAGTAAAAAAAGGTGTTAAAGCCAGATATTTCTTGGTGCATGGGAAACCGTATTTACCGGCTTTGTTTTGTGCTTCTTTTTTAAGGTCCATTCCTGTTCCTCTCACGTTATTAAAAATAACTCCCAGCGGCGAAACATTGCTCATGTATAAATCATCCTCCTTCGCATTCACAAGTATATCAAGCGTATTGTCATCAACAGTTACAGCCTCAGGAACAAGCAAAAACGGAGTTCCCCAACCGATTGAATCCAACTTGTAATAATTCAGTAAAAATTCGTGTTCGGTGTTGCTGCCAACTCCACCCTGCGCGGTTATTTTAACCATAAACGGTTTCTCCGGAACAGGTTTCCCTTTTTCGGCCAGCGCTTTAATGTAAATATCGTGAACAGCATCGACCAGTTGCTCCTTACTATTCCGGAATTCTTCCAGAACAGGCCCCATCAGGAAACCGTCTGTTGCAAAAGCATGTCCGCCACAATTCAAACCCGATTCAACGCGATATTCCGATACCCAAATGCCTTTTTTGGCCAGAAAACGTCCCTGGATCATAGCAGAACGGTAATCGCTGACTTTCAGAATGACCTTCTTTTTAAGTTCCATATTTTCATTCGGGTAAAAATCGTCAAACTCTTCCAGGTAACTGTAAAGTCTTGGATTCATTCCGGCAGAAAGAACCAGCGAAGAAGCTAAATCGCTTAAGGCAAAACCTCGTAACGACGATTGCGCATCGCTGTATATCGAAGGCAGTTTTTCTCCGTTTTTGAAATTGTCGCGATCGAGTTTCGACATGATATTCACATCAATTTCTCCGGCAACCAGGTTTTCTTTCAGCCAATCCGAAATCTTCTGCTTCACTTCACCAGTTTTAATCAACTGATTAAACTTCTGCTTGATGTCGGACATGTCGGGTAACATGGCAATATATTTTTCAAGCTCTTCCTCTTTTTGAGAAATGGAATTCTTCAGTTCTTCAAATTTATGAACGACTATTTCCTGAACAGTATTCAGGTAAGCGGTAATGCGTTTTGCCCGATGGTCTTCAGCCTTGGTTGAAATGGACTGAAATGGCAGATTAAATTTTTTGCAATAAAATTCCCTCAGTTTTTCCATTGTAATATCGTCGACCAGCGAAATAGCTGATGAAATACCATAATGCGCCACTTTAATCGGAGTATCCATGGTATAACAAAGTCCCAAAACCGGAACATGAAAGGAGTGCGGGTTATTATGAAAACTCATATATATTCTCTTTTGATTTTTTAAGGAGGTAAAAGTAGCGTATTCAAATTAAATTGAAAGTTATAATACCGGAATTGAGAAAAAGAAAGTAAAAAAACGAATGTTTTCGTTCCAGTCTGCATTAAAAACGAATGAAAACCAATTACTTTTTAACATTTCGGCTGAAAAGTCAATAATTTCCGGAGAAAGTTTCGTTCGCAAATAACAGGATTTGGCGGAAAATGTAAATCAGTGATTCAGGAGTTTAATGATTTCAGCAATCGTTTTTCCCGGATCTTTCAAAATAATAAGCTGAATTTGCAGGCTGTCGAAAATAGCCTTAACCTTATCGCCAAATTCTCCTGAAACAACTTTAGTTACTCCTTTTGAAGCAATTAAATTAACCGTTGCGGGCCCAGCACCTTCAATATTTTCCATGTTTGGATTTGGAATAAACTCGACTGACTGAGTTTCTGAATCATAAATAACCAGGTAGGCACAACGACCGAAACGTTGATCCAACTTCGAATTCAGACTATTACTTTCAGAAGTGATTGCTATTCTCATTTCAGGCTAATTACAAGATTTTAATTCTGATTTTGGCGACCCGGGTTCTTCTTTGTATTGCTCAATATCAGTCGATCCGCAAAGTGTACAATTCTTAATATCATTTTCTTTTGCCGTGTGGTTAAACCAGCAACCACAGGTATTGCACGAATACCAGTCGCTGTCGAAATAGACTTTTCCGCCCTCAAAGACAATCGTTTTGCCAGCGACAAAGGCCTGTGCGACTTTCCTTCGTGCGCTTTCATAAATTCGTGTAAAGGTTGGTCTCGAAATTTCCATTAGTTTCGAAGCTTCAACCTGCCCCATCAGCTCAAAATCGCATAAACGAATGGCTTCATACTCTTCGTAATTGATAACTACCGGAGATTCCTTTTCGGTTAAGCCAATTGGCTTAAATCCCTTAAAATGCGGGGGATTTGTCATTTTTCGTATTCGCTTTGGTCTGGGCATAAAATTCAGGCTTATTATTATTTGTTAGAAACTGTTTAAATTTTATTTAATAAGATCTTTTACCTTTAACTCACCCCGTCGCATCGTTGATGCTCCCGCCCCGCTCTACTTGTAGAGCGGGGAAAAGCCCGATTTATCGGGCTTGGGGTGAGTCAAAAATTGTTAAAATCAACTTCAACTCGTATTCTTTTGAATTTTAAACAGATTCTTATTCAAATAAAATTAAAGAATACAATTATAGGATTATTTTTTGAGTTATTGGTTTTTGTGTTCAATCACGTCCAAGCCACTCTGTGATCGTTTTCGTTGTCCGATTCCTCCACCCGATTTCCGTTTTTCGCCCATTCCAGTTCCCAATTTCTGAAGTTTTTCTTCATCCGTGGCAGTGCTGCATTTTCCCAAATTCCTTCCTGATTTGTGGTCCTTACCTTCAGGGCCGGTTCCGTCTAATTTTGGCATCTTGATTTGTTTTACTGATTTCGCATTTTAGAAGCAATAATTTCGGCGGCTTTAATTAACGGATAAGCGGCGGGTGATGCGGTTAAACAGGGATGCGTGCCAATCTGTGAAATAAGCAGCGAATTGATCGACATCCGGTTTTGAATCGCAATTCCGATGACATTGGTCAATTCACCTGCACTTTGTCCACCGATTACTTCGCCACCAATAATTACGCCTGAATATTTGGCCACGACTAGTTTCACCATTTGCTTGTGCGTTTCAGGAAGGTTTCCGGGATGATGGTCAACTCCTTCGAAAAATCCTGTAATTACTGAAATATCTTCTTCGATGGCACGCTTTTCGGTGATCCCTGCTGTTCCAAAAGCATATTCGCCAATGGCTGTTGAATAGATTCCGATGGTACCGCTAAAAGTTTTAACTACATGGATGTTAAACAAGTTCATTCCGGCTACCCGAGCTTCGGCACAGGCTGTTGAAGCCAGCATGGTTGGAACCCGTTTGCGGGTAATAAAATCGCGTTTTTGAGCACAATCGCCAATGGCAAACACATCTTTTTCGTGGGTGCGCATATATTCGTCAACGGCAATAAAACCACTTTCATCCACATATATTCCTGATTTTCCTGCCAGATCTGTGTTAGGTAAATAACCCATTGAAAGGATAACCGCATCGGCATCTAAAATTTCGCCATCTTCAAGTTTAACGCCTTCTACTTTTGAAGTGCCGATCACTTCGCTGATCCCATTTCCGGTAATTACATTTATTCCCCTGGTTTTCAGTATGTCAACAATTCGGGTGGCAATTTCTTCATCAAAAGCCGTACTTAAAATATTGGGTTCGCGTTCGATAAGAAAAACTTCGTGACCATTCTTCTTTAATTCATCGGAGAACTCAACCCCGATAAATCCGGCGCCAATGACCACGACTTTCTTTAGTCCATTGATTTTTTCTTTCATCTGATCGAGATATGTCCTGTTTTTAGGGATCACAAAAACATTATCCAAATCCTTTCCTCTCAGCCAATTGGGCTTTACGGGGGTCGATCCGGTTGCAATAACGAGCTTGTCGTATTTGATTTGTTCTCCATCTTGAAGCATGGCAATTTTGGTTTCCTTGTCTATGGAGACCACTTCATTCACCAACGATTCAATACCGGCTTTTGCCAGCATGTTATCAACGGGCATGATGTTGAGTTGGCTGCTGTCGAGTGTGCCAAAAATGTATGGAATTCCGCAGGGAACCATCACATCTTTTTGCTTTTTCACCAGAATAAAGCTTTTTTCGGCCCAACAATTTTTTCCGGTTACGGCTGCAACCATTCCGGCAGCGCTTCCTCCAATAACCAATACATCTGTACTTTTCATGATTTTGTGTTTTTTAATTTAGGTTCGTTATTATTTGCTAAAAATGTATATGCTTCCAATGAAGTTACTCTATCCCAAATTAATCTAATTTCTTTGCTTGTTTCCGATTCAGGCTTCCATTCGGTAATGCTTTGGCAGTTGATCATGGCCTCCACAATCTGCTCGTCGAATGGAATTTTACCCGCAACCGGAATATTGTTTTCAGCGCACCAGCTTTCAATCTTACCGGTGATGGCTCCATTCAGGTCGTATTTATTAATTACGACAACCGATTTTACCCTGAAATTGGCAGTGATTTCCAATACCCGTTTCATGTCATGAAATCCGGAATTGGTTGGTTCGGTAACGATAATCGCTTGGTTGGTTCCCGTTACCGATGAAATGACCGGACAGCCTGTTCCCGGAGGCCCATCAATGATAATGGTTTCCCAGCCAGCTTCCTGTACCGTTTTTCGGGCATTCTCGCGCACCACATTGACCAGTTTTCCTGAATTTTCCTCACCCGGAGCAAGCCGCGCATGAACCATCTTGCCATTGCGATAATTGCCGGCATACCAATAGCTTTTACTACTTGGTATCATTTGTATCGAA
>JBAZGO010000035.1:0-70317 GCA_041652995.1 Prolixibacteraceae bacterium | reverse complement strand
CTCAGTGGGGGTGCGACTCAAAGTGGCGCTCTCACTATACTGATCTGCGTTGGCAAAGTAAAGGGCTTCATCTTTAAGTGAAGCTGAGAAATCCGTTAGCCGTCAGAAAGCGGCAGAGCCGTAAAATATTTGTAGTAAAAATGTAGATAAAAGCTTGTAAGGTGCAGCGCACCGCAATACTACAAATAATCTGTGCCTATATTTCGGTGCTCTGCACCTTTTGTGTGTATTGCATCATATATACTACAAATATTAAGGGTGCTCTGCACCTGAAAATACTTGCTTCATTTTACTCCTACTGAGTATTGACTTTATCTTTTTCTAAAGAACAGTTGTGGAATTTTGGAAACATTTTTTGCCAGCAAAATCCACAATGGGAAAGGCATTTTATTCTTCTTTAACACCCAATAATCTTCTCTTTTTTTGTTGATCAGATTTTTAAATCCACCCGTACTCATTCCGCCCATACGCATTTTGGTAATTACTTCGGGCAAATAAACAATCTTTAGTGTGGGATCTTGAAAAACCCGAAGGATATAATCGTAATCGGCGGCGCATTTTAAATTGATGTTGAATAAACCATGTTTTTGGTAAACTTCACGACGCATAAAAACGGTGGGATGGGGTGGCATCCAACCTTGTTTAAGTAATTCTGGTTTAAAGGGCTGGCTTTTCCAATAGCGGACTACTTTATTGGTGGCATGAGGATCAACAAATACCAAATCACCGTAAACCACTGAAGCCACCTCCCGACCTCCCCCGTGCCTCTCTGTCCGGCCTCCCTCATGCCTTACGCCGGACATCTCTCCTGAAGGGAGAGAGAAAGCGGAATTTTGTATTTTTTGGGAGGAGGTGGAAAACGCATCTACAATATGTTGTAAAGTTTCAGAAGAGCTAAACAGATCATCCGAATGCAAAAAACCGATGATATCACCGGTTGCCATTTTAATTCCTTTATTTAGCGCATCATAAATACCCTGGTCTGGTTCTGTAATGATCTGGCTAACCAGGTTGCTTTGTTTTAACTGTTCAACCGTTCCATCTGTTGAACCACCATCAATTACAATGTATTCAATGTTTGCATAAGTTTGCTCCCCAATACTATTGATCACATCGGGAAGGTGTTGCAGACTGTTGTAGGTGGCAGTGATGATGGAGATTTTCATGTGCTTATAATTTGTTTTTTAATTGCCACATGGAACTCGCCAATAATCATCCTCTTGTGTCCCGATTAATCGGGATGGCTCGTTTCATTGTTTTTATTTCAAACGATCCTCCCATATTTCAGGGTTCTGAAAATCGCAAAAAATTGCAATAATCATGATGATGTTTGTTTCAGTAACTACTCTGTAGTGAATGGTGTATGGAAATTTATTGATGGGAATACAGCGTACATCAGTATAACGTACCTGAAAGCCAAAAGCATTTGATTTTATTTTTGATATCTGAATTTTAACAGCTTTAAAGAAATGAGTTCCTAAGCCTTTCCCCTGGAATTATAAAAATCAACGGCATTTTGAATATCGGTGTAAACTTCATCAGCATAAATAACTTTATACAACACGGTCAGAGTTTTATTTTGTGTTCAATATCTTCCCAACTCAGACAACTCTCCGGATGTTCGTCCATGCGATGAATCCGCTTACGAACAATCTCCTGGTGTTCTTCGGATATGGAAATGTCATTTACTGCTTCAATTTTTTTTACAAACGAGATGCTTTTCATCATCTCAACAAAAATGTTCTCTTTATTATCTGGTATGGTTATCGTGAAATTCTTCATGTCTGTAATCTTTAGTTTTGTAAAAATAGGTATTTTTCCGGATGAAAATCATCTGCATCTCGTTTCTGTTACAACAGTTTTTTTATTTTTTTGGCAGAAGCGAGTATATCATCCGAATGCAAAAAACCGATGATCTCACCGGTTGCCATTTTAATTCCTTTATTTAGCGCATCATAAATACCTTTGTCTGGTTCTGAAATGATCTGGCTAACCAGGTTACTTTGTTTTAACTGTTCAACCGTTCCATCTGTTGAACCACCATCAATTACAATGTATTCGATGTTTGGATAAGTTTGCTGCCCGATACAACTGATCACATCGGGAAGGTGTTGCAGACTGTTGTAGGTGGCGGTGATGATGGAGATTTTCATAACAACGTTTTTCGTGATTCATAAATCTTTACATCAATCAGGAAACGATACCAGAATGCATGCAAAACATTCCAGATAAATCCCTCTTTCCCATCGAGAAAACCTAGTTTTAGAAAATAACGATAAAAGAAATAAAGAAATGGCCGAATGAATAGCGGTAATTTATAATAAACCCGATCTTTAAAAAAACGTTTACTTTCTTCTTGTTTCTTGCTAATTAACTTTGTTTTTATCTCAGGAGCTAGATTACTTTTTGAATTCAATTGACTCAATACTTCCAATTCAGAGTATTTGTTGTGTTTCTCGATCCAGATTCTAATTGATGTTTTGGGATTGTCAATAATATCTAACTCAGAGTTTATTGAAATCCCCTCCTTTAATATCATGTGTTCATCAAGTAAGCGGTTTTCGCATGAAACACTACCAGACTTCCATATTCTCAACGAATAGGTAGGATACATATCTCCATGTTTCATCCAACGGTTTAAGAACCAAAGCTGACGTCGAACATAAATACCACTTACTTCAGGTAATTGGGATTCAATAACTGAATTTACCTTTTCTAAAAATTTATCCGTAAAAATTTCATCAGCGTCAAGTCTGATTGTCCAAGGCGTTGTGATAGGTAAATTCTCAATAGCCCAATTTAGTTTTGAACTGAATGAATCAAAATTGCCCTGAAATATATTATTTGTATATTGTTTTGCTAATGCAACAGTTTTATCTGAAGAATTGGAATCAACGATGAAAACATTGGTTGAAAGCAAAGAGGCATTCTTCAGGCATCTCTCAATATGGATTTCCTCGTTGAGCGTTAGTATTATTACAGAAATTAAGTGTTTATTATCTCGCATTCAGAATTACCTTATATTGTTTCATTAATTCTTTAGATACTATTTTTTGATCATAGTATTCTTTTACAAATACTTTCGCCTGGGTAATGTATTTTTCCCGCATTTCCTCATTTTGCAAGAGTCCTTTAATCCCATTATGTACCGAAACTGTTGAGATATCTGTTACAACTCCGGCGTTATTATTGCTAACCTCATTGTAAATGCCTACTCCGTTTGAAATTACAACAGGTATACCACACAACATCGCCTCAATAACAGACATTCCAAAGTTTTCAGAGTACGAGGATAATACGAAAATTTCAGAGTCAACTAAAACACTATATTTGTTTTCTCCGGTTAATAGACCGATGAAGGTGCATTTATTTGAAAGATCATATTTTGTAATCCATTTCTTAACTTCTACCGAGTAGTTTTCTTCATCGGGTCCTGCAATAACCAGGTGTAGATCCGGAAATTCAATGGATAAACTATGAAATGCTTCGATTAGAATATCTAATCCTTTTTTAGCTGTTATTCTTCCAAAAAACACTATTATCCGCTTATTCTGTAAGTTTGGATAGTCTTTTAAAAACAGACCTTTTTGAGGTAAGATTTTATACTTGGATGAGTCGATACAGTTTGGTACGACAATACATTTCGGATTGATATTCAGATAGGAACAAACTTTTTCTTTTTCATCTTGAGTGGTAAATTGAATACCGGCACTTCTCTTAAGTATATGTTTAACAATTA
The DNA here is from genome assembly GCA_041652995.1 of Prolixibacteraceae bacterium. GTDB lineage: Bacteria > Bacteroidota > Bacteroidia > Bacteroidales > Prolixibacteraceae > Aquipluma. Next base: position 66,578 of record JBAZGO010000035.1, on the reverse strand, counting down.
GGTGATAGTATGCCTTTTTAATAAATTTGGATTTTAATTCTATTGTTTCTTTATAGAGAGTTCCACGGGGCACAAAAATGAAAGGCTTTCTTTTTAATAAAGCAATGAAAGCAGAAAAAATGAGTGGAAAATTCCAGATGCCTTCGCAAACTAATAAGTCATAGGATTTAATAATCTTGTAAGTTTCAATAACGAGCTTTGGTGAAAAAGTGAAATTACCATATCCCCAATATTTGAAATATTTTACTCTATAATTTTCAGTTTCATCAACATTTTGCCATTTGTTTAATATTTCGTCTTCTTCATTGTCTAGTCCATAAGGTGTCGATAACACATCAATGGAAATTCCCTCATTCACTAATCCTTTATTTATGGCTTCAATAGAAGCTATTGGACCACCGATCTTGTATCCTTTTAAATGGGCAGGGCTAATTTTTAAAATTTTCATTTTCATTATTTATTGTGAGAAAAGCAGTGTTTTGCTTGATCGTTTTAGCTCTACTTTAATTTGGAAATATTTTTACCTTTTAAATTGATGCTATCAATAAATGATAAAAGATAATAGCCAAATAAAATCTTAAAGATCATTTGTTTTCTCATGCCGAATTTTGTATTTCTTGTGTTATGTTTATTATAAATATATTCTTGTTCCTGTAGATAAACATTGTTTGGTTTGGACGAAAGAGTATGTGATGTTTTTGAATTTTCATGGATACGAAAGCCCCAAAAATATCTGTGGATACGCCTAAACCGAAAACCTTTAATTTTAAACCGCAACCACAATTCTGAATCCATCGTGTAATTCAAATTTACATCAAAACATCCAACCGTTTCAAAAATATTACGATGAAAAATTGAGGTTGGTCCATAAACATAGATTGGTGAATTGGATAGGAGAAAGTTCCTCCAATTTGGACCTCTTACACATTTCTTTATAATACCGTGCTCTGAAAAGTATATAGTATTTGCAGCAAACCATAACTGATTAGGGTACTTATTTATCTCATTTTTAGCATATTCTAAACTTTTTGGCATCAATAAATCATCTGCATTCAGCCAAAAAAAGAATTGACCTATAGCTTTACTAAAACCCTTATTAAAGGCATCACTTTGACCGTTATCTTTTTCGGAAACCCACCAACTTATCCTATTCGAATACTTTTCTATTATTTGTAAACTGTTGTCTGTGCTTCCCCCATCGACAATGATTAGCTCAAAATCCTGTTCGTTTTGAGTAAGAACGGAATTTATAGCTTCTTCTAAGAATTTTCCATGGTTAAAATTGGCAATTACTATACTGAATAATGGTGTTGATTGTAGCATGATTACGTATTTAAATCTCTGATTTCAATAATCTTTGGTTTTTGTAATAACGAATAAAATAGAGTAGGATTCCAATTGATCCAAAAAAAAGTATAGAAACGTTCCCTGCAACAAATAAACCAATTGTAAAAGTATAGTATGCAAATCGTACCATTAATTTGACTTCATCAGAAGCTTGGGTTTTTAATATTTTCTGAGTACTATTGGTTATGTAAATAAATAAAGTAATTGGGAGAATAACTCCAAAATTTGAAATAATCGAAATAATCGAAATATTGCTATCTATGTATTTAATCCCATCTAACCATGTGGCATAATTCATAAATTCATATGCAAAGAAATGATTGAGGTTAAATCCAAAGCCTGAAACTAAAAAAAATGGGTATTTTATCCAGGACATCAAAGGTAAGGCAACCAGATCATCCCAAACTAGCAATGATAATTTAAATGATTTTATTGATTCGATTATCATTACATGAGAAGCTCTCAAATTAAAGATTTCGTAATTGTTAAGGAACCACAGGATCCCAACAGAAAATATCAAACAAGCAATTAGCAATAACTTAGGTCTCCATAAGTATATACTCATTATGGTTATAATAAATAGTGACAAATATCCATTACCAGATCCGGTTCTTAAAAAGAGGTATATTAAAAGTATAAGAAAAATAGTTAGGTAAAATTTATGTTTTGTTATATCATTCATTATCCTATCTTTCAAACTGAAAATCGCCAAAACTAAAATTGAAGAAAAATGTTTTGGTTCTCCAGAAAGGCTACTAATTCTTAATCCGAAATTTGAATCCATTACATATTTACCAATATATGGAAGTCCAGTGTAGTTGGCTATTATTTGATATATCGCAATGAATGAGATAAAATAGATTATTTTTTGAAAGATTTTATTGATTTCTATAGGTTCTAATTTTAATGCAATTTGATATCCTAAATAAATTTGAAAAAAGAGTAACCCCATTGAAAACTGTTGAGTTACGAATCTGGGAAATACACCAGAATAAGGAAATAAATATAGTATTATTAGGAAACAGAAGATACTATATACTACATAGTAAAAGTAAACAAGGCTTAAGCTTTTTGTAAAAGGAGATAAAATAAATTTTCTTTCCTTATGTTTTGCGATAGAAGTTATTATTTTAATCCCTCCTAATATTGCAATGAAAATTTTGATAATTGGATAGAATAAGCCAAAATGTACAATTATAAAGAAATATTTCAGTAATCTTTTATTTATATCCATCGAAAGAACTTTTCTTATGATTTCGATTAATAATGCGTTGATTATCAGTGAATAGTTTAATTACTTGAGCCAGTCCAGAAGAAAAGTTGGTTAAATTAATTTTTCGGTAATATTTTCTTAATAAAACTTGCCGGATTACCGGCCCATATTTCAAATGGTGGAACATTGCGAGTGACAACACTGCCAGCACCAATAATGGCACCTTCTCCAATTGTTACACCTTTAAGTATAAAGGTTCCTGAACCTATGAACACATCATTCTCAATTTTAATTGGTAAATTATTCGGAATATCATTTTTTGTTCGCCATTTTTTAGAATCTAAGGAATGGAAATCGGTGTCCCAAATTTTACAACTTCCACCAATTAAGACATTATCACCAATTACTATATTTTTTTTGCAAATTATAGTTGAATTTGAGATGCCAACATTATTTCCAATTTCAAGAATTGCTGATTCACCAATGATAATTCTTAAAATAGTATCTCCTCCGATTGGATTAGCAAATTTAGATGAGTTCGCTTTTAGATTAGTACCGATAGTTATCTTGCCGTTATTCCTGATGAATATTCTGCCATTGACACTCCAATTATTTGAGATATTAACTGAAAAGACAAAAAACTGAATTTGAGCAATGAGGTGATTGTAACCAGAAATAAAAAGATGAACAAAATCAAATACGGTCTTTATATACTTTATCATAAAGTCGTTTTTTTAAGAATAGATAGATTGGTTTAGGAAGAAGTATAAAAGGGAATATGTATATCCAAAAATTTATATATTTCAAATAGTAGCCAAAGAGATAGAACGCATTATTTTCTTGATGTTTAGACAAGTTTTTGTATTTATAATTTCTGTAGTGACCAGAGATAATTGCTGACAAAAATGAATTTGCGATACGATTAACAATTTCTTTAGGATAGTACTTGTATGCAATTTTTAAACATTCAGATAAATCAAGTGTGAAAATTTTTAATGCATTAAATCTGGTTATCTGATCATTTCTGACTTGAAGTGAATTTCCATAAATAATTACAAATTTGTCATATTTATTTATTGCATTTAAATATACCGCATATCCAATTAATGGATTTCCCTTGAGCATTTCAAATATCTTATCATTTCCCTTTATTGTATTGCGATATATGATTCCAGAAATTAGCGAATGTCTGTGCGGGCCTTCTTTAAAAAAGGATTTTTGATTCGTATATTTATATGTATGAATCTCTTTCTTTGTTTTATCACCAGTCCAATCATTTAAAAAGACGGCACCAACTTCTTCTTCTTTAAAGATGTTAATTAATAAGGAAATAACGCCTTCAAAAACAAAATCGTCATCAGAAAGTAGCCAAAAATATTTTCCAGTACCTAATGATATACATTTGTGAAAATTGCCAAAGAATCCATTATTTTCTTTTTGTCTATAAAGGATAAAATTAATTGACTGGTATTTTTTGATCGCATGATCTATTATGTCAATAGTGTTGTCTGATGATGCATTATCACTAATAATAAATTCTATAATTCCTGTATAATGCTCAATTTGAGGTAATAGGTGATTTAGGGCTTCTCCCAATTGATTCGCTCTATTCCAAGTTGGAATAGCAATAGTTAACAATGGTTGTATAGTATTATTTTGACCAGATATCATGAGCAGTGTTATTTATCAGTTTTTTATATTGTATAGGAATCAAAATTGCTGGGATAAGCATGTTGATATTGGTTGCGAGAATAATACCTGAAGTACCCAAACCGAGATATTTCGCAAGTATTACTGCTAGTGGAATATTTACGATGCATTGAAAAATTGCGATGTATAATTGAAGTTTAATTTTTCCAACCCCATTTATGTAAAAAACAAATAGATTAGTCCATGACATTATTACTGTAAATATTGCAAATTGTAATGATAAGTCTAATGGTATGATTACCTCTCTGCCTACCCATATTCTGAATATAAATGGAGAAATAATCCAAAGGACAAAAGTCCCTATAACAAACAATCCCCAAATTGAAATTAGTTTTTTGATCGATTTTTTAATCCAATTGAAATCTTCCATTGCATGTGCTTCTGTAAAGGCACCCCAGAATGGGGTTACGATAATAGTAAAAACCGTCAGAACGGTGGAGAAAAGACGAAAAGCAATATTGTATGGTGTAACTTCTGATGGACCATAAAGTTGAGTAATTATAATGTTACTCGATGAGAACATTACAACCGTGGTTATCTGGATAAAGAAAAACTTCAGTCCAAGTCCGACCAAATCGTTTAGATATTTTTTTTTTGGCAGGGAAAATAGTTGTGGTTTAAATTCTTTTAAATACCCATTAAAAGTAAAAAGAGTAGTGATTAAGAATACAATTACTGGAGCGGACATAAAAGCCAATGCAATTGAGAAAAGAGAGATCATATTCAAATACTGTAAAATGAATATGAAGATTAAAGCCCCAATATTTGCCATTAACATTAAAGAATTGCTGTATGTCGTTTTTTGGAGCGCTAGCAGGATTGTTGAAATGTTTTTAAGATATAGTTGTATACAGAATAATGCAAAAACTGACCAGACAATCAAATTGATATTTTCATCAAAATTAGTTGGTAAATTTAAAATTTTAGACCAATTCAAAAATGGGTTAATTACCGTGAAGATGGATAAAAAACTTAATGCAATAATAGCCATTGATGAATAGAACGTCTGAACATATTCTTTTCCCAATTTTCTTTCACCACGTGCCAGTGCATCTGCAAATTTGTTTCGGAAGCCATTCCCCATTCCGATATCCATCATGTTAAACCAAGTAACAATGGAAAAAATAGTGATCCAAATGCCATATTTTTCCTGATCAAGCAAATGAAGCGTTAAGGGAACTAAAACTAACGAAGTTGCAATACTTAATCCTTTTATTCCAAAAGAACCAATGATGTTTTTCTTTATCACTTTTGTTCTTGCGGAACCTGAGAATATCCTTGTCAAAAAAGCTTTCACTTATCTAATTTCAGTAACTAATTTCGGTTCCATTTCCGTTATCGGGCTTCCAAACATCGTTTTAGGAAATACATTGGTATGAATATCCATTGAAACTTCGAGTAGGAATGGTTGAGTTGGGTCTTCCCAAAGCTTTGATAAGCCAACTTCGATCTCTTCCGGTTTACTGATTGAGAATGATTCAATGCCATATGCCAAAGCTACTTTGGTAAAGTCGGGAGCATTGTAGCCCCAAACAGTAGATTGGTAACAACTGTCGAAATAACTGTCCTGAAATTGCCGGATCATGCCCAGACAATGGTTGTTCAGAATTACTATTTTAATGGGCAGATTATTTCTGCGAATGGTTTGCAATTCCTGAATGTTAATCTGGAACCCGCCATCACCGGCAATACATACTACCGGTGCATTCCCCATCGTAATAGAAGCCCCAATTGCTGCAGGTAGCGAATACCCCATGGCACCCATGCCCCCAGATGTCAGGAACAATTGGTTTTCGTTGATTTCCAACGATTGGGAAGTCCACATTTGATTGTTACCTACATCAGCAATAAATGCTTTGGCGTGTTGCGATGCTTTTGATAGTTGATGAATAAATATATTTGGGTTTATGCCATCAATGTTTTCCAATTCGCTGGTATCCAAACGGGCTTGTTTCTTTCCTTCAATCTCGTTTAACCAACCTGTTGGTGCGTTGTAATCTGAATCAGAATTTTGTATTTGGGAGAAGAAATCAAATAAGTCAGCTTTTAGGGTAATGCATCCGGTAATCCGGTTGTTTAATTCAGCTTGTTCAATGTCAACATGGTAAATTACTTTTCCGTTTTGAAACGAAGGAATATCAGAACCAGTTTGGCGAAGGTCCAAGCGGCTACCTAAAACCAACAGCAGATCGCAACTTCCCAATGCGTAATTAGCCCAGCGGTTGCCATAAGTTCCAATAAATCCAATTCGTTGTGAATGGTTGTATGGTAAAGCATCAAAACCCAAAAGGGAAGTGACAACAGGAATTCTATATTTTCGGAGAAAGTTCTGAAACTGTTCAACTGAGCCTGAAGACCGGATTCCCCGGCCTACTAAAACCAAAGGACGATTACTGTTTTTCAGCGCAGTAAGGTAGTTCCGGAAAAATGTTTGTTGTTCTGTTGCGTTTACTTCTTTGCCTATTGCGGTAGTTTTCAATACAGGCAGATCAATTTTTTCATTCTGAATATTCATTGGAATATCAATCAAAACTGGTCCTGGTCTGCCTGATGTTGCCATACGATAAGCTTCTTCAAAGATAAATGGAATCTCTTTCGCTGTTTTAACGGCATAAGCCTCTTTCGTAATCGGTTTGGCCATATTCACAATATCAGTTTCCTGAAACCCAATTTGTCGCGTAGGGAGATCACCTTTCTGCTCATTGAGATTAACTTGTCCAGTTATAAAAATGGCAGGAACTGAATCAAAATAGCAATTTCCAATTCCGGTTAAAAGATTTGTTGCCCCGGGGCCACTCGTTGCCAATGTAATGCCTGGCTTATTGGTTATTCTTCCATAAGCATCTGCTGCCATAGCTGCTGCTTGTTCGTGGTGCATACTTACGATCTGAATACCTCCTTCGTGATGCAACGCATCAATGATGCGGGTAATCATCCCACCCTGCAATTCAAATACGGTGTCAATTCCTTTTTCTTTCAGGAAGTGAGCTATATAAGTTGTAACTTTCATTTTCATCTTTTTTTTTATTTGTTTTTCAATTGCCAGACGGAACTCGCCAATAATCATTCTCTTGTGTCCCGATATATCAGGATGGCTCGTTTCAGGTTCTTTTATAAGAGTTTGTAATCTTTACTATTACTTCATCCAATTTTGATAATTCTTGCTGTCCGAATATTGATTCAAATTTTTCAGGTGAACCAACCATATACATGTTTTGATTTTTTCGATAAGGTATGGCTCCAAATTTAAGATTGGTGCCATTTATATTTAGTTTTTCTGCGACTAACAGTAAAAGATTCCTTATCTTAACCGGACGTCCGGAACAAATGTTATACACCGCGGATAAATCAGATTTACATGTGATAATCTGTGTCAATGCATTGATAAAATCCACTATATATAAATAATCGTAGAATTGTTCGCCTTGTGTTAATTCGATTTCTTCGCCTGCTAGCAGTTTGCCCATCACTTGGGATAACAGCCACGATTTATTTTCATTTTCACCAATAATGGAGAATATCCTAAGCCAATACCATATCCGATTATTTTTTGTTGCTGTATTTTGTAAATAATATAAGGTAAGTAATTTGACCGCACCATAAGCATCTGTGGGCTCGGGGACATGTTCTTCCGTTACTTTATAATTGTACAGACCGTATTCTGCTTGCGACCCTAAACAGATTAACTTTCTGGCATTTAAACGAATTGCCAAATCAATCATTGATTTTGAAAACTCAAAATTAGTGAGCTGCAAGTCCCAGTCATCTCTTTCTGCTGATGTAACACCAGCCCATGCTGTATGAATGAATTGATCGAGTTCAATACCTTCCAATTTTCTTTCCCATTCGGGATGATCTTGATTAATCCAGGTAACCTTATTTTTAAATTGATCGCATTTATCAAAGTTTGTCTTGTTACGACAGATTGCATAGACCTTATGACCTTCCTCAACAAGGTTTTCAGTAATGTGAGAACCGATAAAGCCAGAGGCTCCGGTGATTAAAATCTTCATATAAATGAGAATTTCACGAATTAAAACGAATTACAATAAAATACCAATTTCACGAATTAAAACGAATGGCACGAATTATTCCCAATCATCGGTAAGAACATTCCCTGCTGGGACTCCATTTTCTATCAGCGAGTTTTTAAATGCTTTGATCATGGGGAAGACAAATTGCACGTAAGACGGCGAATTGCATGGATTTCCTTCGACTGCTTCGCGCTCAGCAACCAACGAATGGCGCGGATTTACTCCCTGTGGGATTTATTTCTTGTTTCTTGTCCGGTAGTTCATTGCCTTTTCACTTACCTGATCAATAGTTTGGTCGCTCCATAGAGTACTTTGCCATTGTGTATAATCGAAAGGTTCTTTGTTGATTAGGCTAATGAATTTTTCAGCATCAACATCTCCAAGTTTTTCAACCAGAATTTTGAACCCTTTTCTTTTGATTTCAGTATCTGTTAACATGACTTCTATTTTAAACAATTTATAAAATCAACAGGACTCACAACTTTAATTCCTTCAAAATTAGCCAATTTTCTAATGAAAAATAGATCGGTCGTAACAAAATAGTCACATTGCATTGCAACAGCGCTTGAAATGTGGAGCGCATCTTTGGACTTTATCCCGTTTGCATTTAGTTGTCTGGCCAGGTCTAATAGATTGTGTGTTTCGTCTGTATCAACTATTGCCCGTTTTTTCCAATTTCCGATGGTTTCTTTTCTTTCGGGGAATGGGTTTGCAGCATTTTCGTAATCAAGAATATACGACCAGGCTAATTGAAATTCACCGGCTAATACTTTCCCCTGTATAAATAGTTTTGCTTCTGTTTCGATTTGAATACGTATCTGTTTTTGATCGTCAAATGGACGGTTAAAACAACAGTGTCAAGATAAATAAGCATATTGTTTGAGAAAAAGTGAATTGTCAGTAAATGCGCATTGTACGAACTAAATACGAATTACTCCCAGTCGTCAGTCAGTACATTCGCAGTTGGAACGCCATTTTCAATTAAAGCATTTTTAAATATTTTGATCATCGCGGGTGGGCCGGAGATAAAGTAGTTTGAAGAAGAACCGTTATCAAGAAAGATTTGTGAAATGTCAATAACACCATCACTATCTTGTATGTATGATTTCACAAATTGGGACGAATTACACGAACGGCTTAGTTCTTCATTGTAGATATTATGGTCTTTTGTACGGAAGCCCAGATAAATTTTTGGGTTTAGATATTCATTGAACGATTCGTGGGTGAAGAGCGAGAGGAAAGGGGTGATGCCTGTTCCGCCAGCAATGAATACCGTATTTGTTTTGTTGTGTGGCTGGGTAAAAAGATCGCCATAAGGGAGCTTAAGCCATACTTCGGAGCCAACGGTTAATTGCCTCTCCATTTGTTTGGTGAAATCTCCTTTTACCGCGTAGGTTATCCGGATGGTTTCTTCGTTGGGATTGCTCTGCATGGAGAAACAACGGGAGTCGGGCCACTGGCTGGAGCCGTCGTACTCTTCGTCAAGGGCAATGTGCAAGAATTGGCCGGGAAGGTATTTGTATTTGCTTCCCAATGATTTGAATTCGAGGGTATAGATGCCGGTGAATGGGTTGATTATATTCACTACTTTCGACGGATACTTTTTTGCTAACATTTTCTCTTTGATGATTATTGATTTCACGAATTTAGACGAATTACACGAAGGACGAATTTCACGAACAGGTCAATTGACAATTTGTTTATAGGTTAAGGATGGCGTGCCGAAGTTTATAAGTTTTTGCTATACCGTTCATTCCTGACCGGTAGTGGCAGGGCCGCAAAATAGTTGTAGCAAAAAGCCGATTGAAAGTCAGGAAAGGTGCAGCGCACCGAAATAGTTATTCCCACCTCACATCATCGAAAAATTCGAATACATATTCATCCTTGAATTCAATTTCATTCTTACGGAGTATTTCCAAATATTCTTCCCTGAATGATTTATTCTGATGATGTGTCTCCTGATTTATGATGTATTTTACAACTGCATCAATCTGAGAATGGGAGTATGTGAATGCCCCATATCCTTTTTGCCATTCAAATTTGAAATTTGATAAGTTTCCCTTCTTGATCCATGCATTACTTGAAGTTTTTATTTCTTCAACTAAATCGGGAATTAGTTGACTGATATGGTAGCCTATAAAAATGTGGATATGGTCGGACATGGCATTTATAGCTAAAAGTTTGTGTTTGTGATTTTGTACAATGCCGGTTATATACATTTCTAATTCATTTTTCCATGATTTTTTTATTAGGGCATCTCTGTTTTTCACAGCAAATACGAGCTGAAAATAACATCGTGTGTATGTGTTTGCCATTATGAAAAATATTGCGGTGCGCTGCACCTTCTGCGTGTTAGATTGTCTAAGCTACAAATATAGGCGGTGCGCTGCACCTTTTGTGTGTATTATATTATCTAAGCAAATATAACCGGTGTGCTGCACCTTCTGCGTGTTACATTGTCTAAGCTACAAATATAGGCGGTGCGCTGCACCTTTTGTGTGTATTATATTATCTAAGCAAATATAACCGGTGCTCTGCACCTTCTGCGTGTTACATTGTCTAAGCTACAAATATAGGCGGTGCGCTGCACCTTTTGTGTGTATTATATTATCTAAGCAAATATAACCGGTGCACTGCACCTTTTGTGAGTTACATTGTCTAAGATACCAATATAACCGGTGCGTTGCACCTTTTGTGTGTATTATATTATCTAAGCAAATATAACCGGTGCGCTGCACCTTCTGCGTGTATTATATTATCTAAGCAAATATAATCGATGCGCTGCACCTTTTTCAGTCATCGAAGCATTTGTGAAATTCGTTTTAATTCGTGAAATTATTTACGAATGACTCTAATACTTCCTCTGTATATTCAAACATTTCTTTCGTCAATCCGGGATAAGTTCCTAAAAAGAAAGTGTTGTTCATGATATAGTCTGTGTTTTCAAGATGGTCGGCAATTCTCCAGTTTTTGCCTATAAAGCCTGGTTGTTTGGTCATGTTGCCTGCAAAGAGGTTGCGGGTTTCGATGAGTTTGGCGTTGAGGTGTCCGGTTAATTCATCGCGTGTAAACGGAGCGTTCTCTTTGAGAGTAACAATAAATGCAAACCATGCCGGATCGGCATGTTCTGTAGCTTCAGGTAAAACAAAGTAATCAGGGTATTTAGAGAAAATGCGAATCCATTCTTTGAAGTTGGCTTTCCTTCGTTCGCAAAAATGAGGGAGTTTATCAATCTGGGCTGAACCAATGGCAGCCTGAATGTCAGTCATCTTCAGGTTATAACCAATTTCGGAATAGACATATTTGTGATCGAAACCAAAGGGAAGGTTTCCGAAGAGTTGCGAGAAGCGTTTCCCACAAGTATTGTTCTCTCCTCCGGCGCAATAGCAATCGCGTCCCCAGTCACGGAAAGCCCGAACCAGTTGAGCCAGTTGCGGATCGTTGGTACAGATGGCACCACCTTCGCCCGTTGTGATGTGATGAGCGGGGTAGAAGGATATGGTAGAAAGATGGGCATAAGAACCTGTCTTTTTTTCACGGTATTCACTACCAAAGGCATCGCAATTGTCTTCAATTACCCACAAGTCGTGTTCATTGGCCAGTTGCATCACCGCATCGATGTTGAACGGGTTTCCCAAAGTATGCGCAATAAAGATGCAGCGTGTTTTTGGGGTGATGGCTTTGCGCATCATTTCCACATCGATGTTGTAGGTTGGGATTTGCACGTCGACAAACACCGGAATCAATCCGTATTGTATGATTGGGGTTACTGTTGCCGGAAATCCTGCAGCGACGGAAATCACTTCGTCGCCTGGTTTTAACCGTTTGTCGCCAAGCTTTTCGGAAGTTAATGCTGAAAAGGCCAGCAGATTGGCGGATGAACCGGAATTGGTGAGCAGAATGTGTTCTACGCCCAGAAATTCAGCAATCTTTTCGGAAAACTGTTCGGAGAAACGTCCTTCGGTGAGCCAGAAGTCGAGAGAGGCTTCAACAGCGTTGACCAATTCTTTTTCGTCGAACACTCGTCCTGCATAGTTTACGCGTGATTTGCCGGGGATAAATTCTTTTTCGGAAAACCGGTCGTTGTACCATGTTTCGGTTTCCATTGTAACCAATCTGCGCTGAAGTCCAAGCATGGTCGTTTCTTTCAGTTCAGCCCAATCACTAATTATTATGCTTTTATTAAGCAAAACACTTTTATCAAGCTGAAGATAGGAGGTTATAGGTAAAGGCACTGATTGGTAATCTGAATTTTTCAGTATAATCTGATTCCTTCCGGGATAGTTCTTTTTTGTAATAAACGCAAAACGTATATCTCCATATTCGTTGGGTTCACTTATTGCCAGAACAGGGCGATGTTTCTTTTCCTTTAAATCCGTAAAAGGAAATGGTATTCTAAATATTTTACCTTTATAATTCATTCCAAAAGTCCTCCTCTGGTTCGTTTAACATTTGCATCATTCCGCTTTCTTCCTGAAGTTTCATGACATTCAGAGAGGTCAATTCGTGTTTTGAACCTGATGATTTTGCAGGACGTATGGTAATTTCAGCCATCTCTCCAAAATTTTCAGGGATATTATACAATTTGAATTCCTTCCTGGGAATTATCCTTTTTATAGTTTCCATTTTTATTTTTTTTACGAATTACATTAAATACGAATTTCACGAATTAAAACGAATTACGCGAAGTATTGATCGATTTGTTGTTCGGTGACTAATCGAATGTTTTTACCGCCGATAAAAGCTTTGTTCCAATCTACAATTGATTCCAGCGTGGTTTGAATGTTCCATTTGGGAAACCAATCCAATTCGGCTTTTGCTTTGGAGCAGTCCAGTTTCAGGTAATTGGCCTCGTGAGGCTGGGGATTGGTGTCAATCTCGTAAGAAGCGCCGTCTGCCCACAAACTACAAATGGTTTTGGTGATCCATTCCACATTTTGTGCATCGCTGTCATCGGGGCCAAAGTTCCATGCCTGCGCATAAGTTGCACCTTCGGTATAAAGTTTGGCAGCCAAAGTAAGATAACCTGTTAGAGGTTCCAACACATGTTGCCAGGGACGAATAGCGTAAGGGCTTCGTATTTTTACTTTTTCGCCTTTTGAAATGGCACGGATAAAGTCAGGAATTAAACGATCATCGGCCCAATCGCCGCCACCAACTACATTTCCGGCACGTGCAGAAGCGACTGCAACACCATGTTCTGTATGTTTCTTAGGATTGAAATAGGAACTTCGATAGGAAGATGTGACCAATTCAGAGCATCCTTTGCTGTTGGAATACGGATCGTATCCGCCCATGGGTTCATTTTCGCGGTAACCCCAATGCCATTCCCGGTTTTCGTAACATTTATCGGTGGTTACATTTAAAATGGCCCTAACGCTTTTTGTATGGCGGCAGGCTTCCAGTAAATGAACGGTTCCCATTACATTGGTAGAATAGGTTTCAATCGGGAACTTGTATGATTCGCGCACCAAGGGTTGAGCAGCCATGTGAATGACGATTTCTGGCTGAACTTCTGTCATAACTTTTAAAAGGTAGTCGTAATCCCGAATATCACCGATAAAGGAAGTCATTATTTCACCGATTTTAGCTTCATCGAACAGGCTTGGATTGGTAGGTGGTTCGAGGGCATAGCCATAAACATCAGCTCCCAATTTATTCAGGAGCAAACATAGCCACGAACCTTTAAAGCCTGTATGGCCAGTAATTAATACCTTCCTTTGTTTATATATTCCGTTGAATAGGTTGTTCATCTTTCTTAATATTGACTATTGATTTCACGAATTTGGAGAATTGCACGAATTACCATTTGATCCAAGGAGCTGTACCCTTTTCGATCATTTCCTCCAATTGGAATTTATCTCTCTGAGTATCCATGGGTTTCCAGAATCCATGGTGTTTATAAGTATATAGTTGTTCGCTTTTTGCTAGTTCTTCAAGTGGTTCACGTTCGAAAATGGATTTATCACCACCTTTAATGTAATCAAAAACTTCAGGCTGACAAACAAAGAACCCGGCATTGATCCATGCCCCGTCTCCCTTTGGTTTTTCAAGGAATGAGGTTACTCTTTCTGTTTGATCGATTTGAAGTGAGCCAAAACGGCCTTCAGGCTGCACAGAAGTCATCGTAATTGCTTTGCCGTGTTGCTGATGAAATTGAACGAGTTGATTGATATCGACATCGCCTACCCCATCGCCATAGGTGAGCATAAAAGGTTCGTTACCAACGTATTCTTTCACTCTTTTGATTCGACCGCCGGTCATGGTGTCCAGCCCTGTGTCGATCAAGGTGACTTTCCAGGGTTCTGCATGATTCTTATGGTGTGTAACCGCGTTGGTCGCCATATCGATGGTCATGTCAGAAAGATGCCTGTAATAATTAGCGAAATAGGACTTAATCATATAGCCTTTGTAACCGCACATGATTACAAACTCATTGAATCCATAGGAAGAATAGATTTTCATGATGTGCCAGAGGATTGGTTTTCCTCCAATTTCGACCATTGGTTTTGGTTTCAGGGAGGTTTCTTCGGAAAGACGTGAGCCGAGACCACCGGCCAGAATTAGTACTTTCATAGTATATTATTAAATTTCAATTGTAGTAGCGAGTTTCAGAAATTAAGCTTTTGCGACTGCCTTTATTTCAAAACCAATTAGCTTTATTGTACAGTGTCCGGAATATTCCTTCATTCATTTGAACAGGTTCTTCATGGTTTTTCGTTGTTATTTTTAAAAAGTTCAGTGGGCCGGTATTCTTTTAAACGAACATCATAGTAGTCGTTCATATTGTCCGAGTACAACCACTCTTTCTCCTTTTTCAAGAAGCATCGCGCAAACACGCGAGGTAATAAAACCGGCTGCTCCGGTAACTAGTATAGAAGCCCCCTTCTTATTCCCCCTGAGGGGGAAGGATTCGGTTGCGTTGATTGAATTTTTCATGAGATGGTATAAATTTTAGGAGCCCTCTCTAGCTTCCCCGGGGGGAGGACAAGAACGGTTGCGATGGGTTGTTCATTTAAATTCCGAATTAAGAGCCCCCTTCTTATTCCCCCGGAAGGGGAAGGATTCGGTTGCGTTGATTGAATTTTTCATGAGATGGTATAAATTTTAGGAGCCCTCTCTAGCTCCCCCGGGGGAGAGGACAAGAACGGTTGCGATGGGTTGTTGCTTTTCTTTGCGAAACTTCGTGGTTTTCCGTTGTGGTCTTTGCGGTTAAAGCACGGATGCCATGGATTAATACGAATTGCACGAATGGGTATCAGTCTTCAGGTTTTGGAGTTATGTGCTGTTACAAATGAAATTTTAAGCTGTTCTTAGGATAAATTGCAGAACAGATTATTTATCGTTGTAGTGGCCTTTAGCAGAAACAACAAAAACGGTGACAATATTTTCGTGAACCTGGTATATAATGCGATTTTTTTTATCAATACGTCTTGACCAGCAATTGGGAAAGTTAAACTTTAATTGTTCAGGGGATCCAATGCCTGAATATGGTGTTTCGGAAAGCTCTTTGAAAATCCGTTCAATTCTTTTAATTACTGCAATCTGTCCGGATTTCTTCCAGTCAGCAAGATGCTTATTTGCATGGTCGGATATGGCTATTTTATATTTGCCCATATATTGTCAGGATCAATAAAAGTGATCCGCCCGGCTTTGATATCCTCAAGTCCCGCTTCAATTTCCCTTATATTATCTGGGTTCGTCATATATTCCTCTAGTGAAGACTTTTGGGATTTGTTTTTCCCAGCTTCTCTCATAATCTCAATACTTTTCAGATATAGCTGGTAAGCTTCGTATTCTGCCTTTGTCATTTTTACGGTAATCATGCTTTTTGTCTTTTTATTCCTCTGCAAATTTATAAAATTTCAGTTGAACAAGAGTTAATTACTCTTTTCAGTTTTCAATATCACTTTATAAAAGGTAAAGTTTGGAAATTTCAAAAGTTCAGTGAGCCGGTATTCTTTTAGACGAACGTCGTAGTAGTCGTTCATATTGTCGAGTCCAACAACTCTTTCTCCTTTTTCAAGAAGCATTTCAAATATGCGTGAACCAATAAACCCAGATGAACCGGTAACTAGTATAGAAGCCTCCTTCTTATTCCCCCGGAGGGGGAAGGATTCGGTTGCGTTGATTGAATTTTTCATAGTATAGGATTGATTGATGCGTTCACTCAGGGTCTGACTTCGAGTCAGGCTCTGAGTTTCTGAGATGGATTGCACAGATACTTGTTGGTTTCCTTTGCGAAACTTCGCGATTTTACTTTGCGGTAAAAAACACGGATTACATGGATTATAACGGATTTCACGGATTAAGACGTCTGCCTGCCGCAGGCAGGAATTTCACAAATATAGAGAGATATCGGTGAAGTTATTTTTTAATAAGTTCATCCAAAACCAATATTTCAATTTCTTTAACTGCTTTTAACCGGATGTCGTTGGTAAAAAAGTAGTCAGAGTACGCGAAAATGGCCGTTGCTATCTGAATGGAGTCGGGCGTTTTTAACCCATATTTAGCCCGAAAACCGGCAGCCTTTTTTGCGATTTCAATATTTAGATCGAAAATTTCGATAGATGGTGAGTTGCAAAGAATGTTTTGGTATTGTTCAGCCAATTGGATTTCATTCTTACTTAAAGGCAGAACCAAAACCTCGAGTAAAGTAATGACAGATGTTTGATAAAGGAATGTACCTTCTGCGTTTTCCCGAAAAAGTTTATTTAAAATTGGTGAATAATGTTGATTTTCCTCAATATAATAAATCAAAGGTGCTGTATCGAGGTAAACCCTTTTATCTTTTATCTTTTGGGTTAATCCCATGATTCCCGTTCTTTAGCAATATAAGACTCAATGTCAGTTGTTTGCCAAATACTTTTACCTAATCCTTTTAATCGGGTAACAGGGTATGCCTGATGGGATTTGTCTTCTTTCTTTAGCAGGTTGACGATTCTGGACATGAGATTAATTTTATCGTTGTAATCCAGTTTTTCTATTTCGTTTACAATCTGATTAATATTTATTGTGCGATCCATAACAGATGAATTTTAGTTCAAAGTTAACTGTTTTTTGTAACATGCGAATGGCATGAAAATAGGAATATGGCGTATTGCCCGAATAGTTGTCAATTGTCGGTTGTCCTTCTTTTTTCCTAAACTTTGTGGATTTTCGTTTCGGTCTTTGCGGTTAAAGCAGGGATTACGCGAATTAGAAGCCCCCTTCTTATTCCCCCGGAGGGGGAAGGATTCGGTTGCGCTGATTGAATTTTTCAAGAGATGGTATAAATTTTAGGAGCCCTCTCTAGCTTCCCCGATGGCATAACCGTCAAGCTAGGAGCAAAACCATTTAATTACATGGGCTTGAAAGCACTTTTCTGCTTGTTGACTCACCCCGCGCCTGCAAGCAGACGCCGCCCCTCTCTTTTAAAAGAGAGGGGCAAAGCACCGAAGGTGCGACCGGGTGAGTCAATAAAATAGAAGCGTTTCTTATTTCTTTCGTTCATGTTTATCAATTACTTAACACCCTGGCTTGACGGCTATGCCCCCGAGGGGGAGGACAAGAACGGTTGCGATGGGTTGTTGCTTTTCTTTGCGAAACTTCGTGGTTTTCCGTTGTGGTCTTTGCGGTTAAAGCACGGATGCCATGGATTAATACGAATTTCACAAATTGGCTACTGACTATTTTTCAAAATAGATCAGGTCGGCAATGGCGATCTTCTTAAAGTCATGATCGGCAGTAATAAAATGCATTTTGAGCCAGAGCGTTTAATCTATTAATTTATGGACTTCTTCTTTTAATTTGGGAAGGTGATTAAACACGATTCCCCATATATTTTCATCTGATACACTATCATATCCATGAATGATTTGGTTTCTTAATCCAATTATTCTTTTGGCATTTTGAATAGAGAATTCCGGATCTTCTTTGAGAATTCGATTCATAGCTTCTCCTATAATTTCCAGATTTCTTTCAACTGCACGTTTTAAGATCGTATCAGTGGAGTATTCATCAAAACGTTTCGGTCGTTCAACAAAGAAAGAATCAACTTCGTCAATGGCAAACTTTATATCATATAAACATTTAAGCACTTTTTCGTTCATAGATAAGTTGTTTTTCACGTTCGATGACCCTTCTGAAAATCGGATTTCTAATGGCTTGATTTTCCACCAGATCAACAGGTCGATGAAATAGTTGTTCCAATTCTTCTTTTAATTCCATATAATTATCAAAATAATCCAGCAATTCGATTTGATGAAATTGAATTAAAAGATCGATATCACTTCGATCATTAAATTTTTCAGTAAGAATTGAACCGAATAAATATAATTCTTTAACCTTGTGTTTATTACAAAGCTCGAATAACTTATCTTTATTGATATCAATCAAATTCATATCCTTGTTTTTTCCCCTTTTGCGAAGTTAAAAATTTTCCGTTGAACAAGAGTTATTTTTTCTTTCAGGTTTTCGATGTCAGCTTTACCCCGCTCCCGCGCGATTGCATCGCGTGGTTATGCGAATTAGAAGCCCCCTTCTTATTCCCCCGGAGGGGGAAGGACTCGGTTGCGTTGGATAAATTTTTCATGAGATGGTATTAATTTTAGGGGCCCTCTCTAGCTTCCCCGAGGGGGAGGACAAGAACGGTTGCGATGGGTTGTTTTCATTTAAATTCCGAATTAAGAGCCCCCTTCTTATTCCCCTGGAGGGGGAAGGATTCGGTTGCGTTGATTGAATTTTTCAAGAGATGGTATAAATTTTAGGAGCCCTCTCTAGCTTCCCCGAGGGGGAGGACAAGAACGGTTGCGATGGGTTTTTCATTTAAATTCCGAATTAGAAGCCCCCTTCTTATTCCCCCGGAGGGGGAAGGATTCGGTTTCGTTGGATAAATTTTTCATTGTATAGGATTGATTGATGTGTTCACTCAGGGTCTGACTTCGAGTCGGGCTCTGAGTCGAAGTCAATTTGAAACCGGGAACTATCGGTTCTTCCTCCCCGTTTACAACGACAAAATGATATTCTTAAACTGGTTTTGTATTTTGTACCAACGACCTGGATGCTATTCTCCAAAGAGATCTGTGGCTTTGTCGATGAGAAAGTTTTTGATTTCGTCGTCGGGTATGGGAGCAACAAGGAATTCCACTGGTTCGGTATAATCGATGTCATCGAAATAACACAATTGCGCCCTGAATAGCTTTTCTGAAAAGAGCTGTTCGTAGATAAGTGTTGCCTTTTGAGCAATTTGGTTTATTGAGAAATGATCTTTTAAAATAAAATAGATATCGACATAATCTTTCCATTTCGACCTTCTTCCTAAAGCGTATGCTTTCATAGCCGCTAATTCCAGAAGAGTTGGCAATAGAAGGATATCCTCGAATTTTTCTGTCGCTTTTATTTTAAATGGATATTGATAAAATGTAAATTTCACATCAAGAACAGAGACATTTAATTGTTCGGTAACCCTTCTTGTTACAAGAAATGGATAGTTGTAAGCGGATATTTTTTCAATGATGCTCAGGGGTTTGATCGAACTGAATTTGAACAGGTCGAAATCGATCGATCTTCGGTGCCCGATATGCAGTGCAATGGCAGTACCACCGACAAGGTAGTATTCTTTTTTGAACTGCTTTACCAACTGCAATAGTTCAATCTGGTTGTGATTAAATATCTCTTTGTGCATCATTATACCTTTTGAGTACAAGAGAGAAAAAATGATAAATCTCGGGATAGTAATTTAACTTTTTCCTTCCCTGCAGGCTAAAGAAAATGGCAAATAAATGTTTTATCCCAACTAATCTGACGAGTTCTTTAAAATCTTCCAGAGAACCATAGTTCAGGATAGTCTCAACAAGAAATTCGTTACTGATTTCCTCTTTTTTATCCTTGGGGGTGTACCAGAACAGGGAGCTGTGTTCGCGGATAAATTGTTTGACTTCGGGACTGTTCATTCGCTCAATATTTGTATTAAAGATACCTGTTAAAATACAAATTTATATGGATTATACGGATTAAAAACAGGCTTTAATAATTGTTTTCAGATAAGCCTCGATTAGGATACTCAGGGTCTGACTCGCTGAGAAAGCCCCCCTCTAGCTCCCCCGAGGAGGAGGACAAGAACGGTTGCGATGGGTTGTTGCTTTTCTTTGCGAAACTTCGTGGTTTTCCGTTGTGGTCTTTGCGGTTAAAGCATGGATTACGCGAATTAATACGAATGGTTGTTGGTTATTGGTTACCGGGTTTTCGCAGAGAAATAAGTTTCATTCCCGACCTGTACTTATCCATGTTGGTCTCTGCTTTTAATATCTTTTTTAATTCGGTTTAATACAGTTGCCAACAATGGAATATCTTCCTTTAATGTTTTGAAGATTTCTTCTGCATCGACATCAAAATAATGATGAACAATTATATCCCTCATACCCATTGCTTGTTTCCAGTTTATCTGAGGATACCGGGGCAGGAATTCTCTATTGGTTATTTTATCCAGACTTTTTATGCTTTCGCCAATAGCAACCAGTTTCATGCATACGCTATCCAAAAGAATCATGCCTGATTCAGAAGAAACAAAATCGGTATGTGATTGAAGTTCAAAAGTTCTTTTTTGAATTGTTTCAATGTTTTCGATGATCTGGGCGACAAGGCTATATGTCAAATCTTTATCAAACATAGAGTCCATCCTTTTTTATTCTTTTTTTTAGAAGCTGATTCATTGATTCCCTAACCCGCACAATGTCAACAGGGTTTTCAAGGATGTTTTCAAGTTCTTCCTTAAGGGCCATCATTTTAAAAAGGCTCAAGGATTCTCCCTCATAGTAAATATCGACATCACTTCCATCTTTTTGTTCTCCTCGGGCAACGGAACCGAAGATTCCCATCTTATAAATACCGTAAGCATAACCTCTGGTTTTCTGAAAATTCGATAAAAGCTCTATGTATTGTTTTTTTGTTTTCATTTGTCCTGTATGTTTACCGTAAAAGTAATCAATCTTTTGAAAATGATCTTTCCATTCCTGCAGATCAAGTTTCTCTTGTCTGTTGTCTTTGCGAAACTTTGCGTTTTTACTTTGTGGCCTTCGTGGTTCAGGTTATTTGTCCACGAATTATACTTTAATCAGTTGAAGTCCGGTAATTTTATCAAAGTCTTTTATATTATTCTTAATCAGTGAACAATTATTTACCAGGCAGGTGGCCGCAATAATTGTATCGGGAAGTTTTATGCTAAAATTTTTCCGGATTTGAATAGTTTCAAGAATGATATTTTCTTCCAAATCGAAGATATTTGAATTGGAAATAAAAGAAATTAAGGCTTCAGATTCATTTTTGTCAAGGGCTTTAAACCCCAAAAATTCAATTCTATTTGTTATGTGAATCAAGGGTTGGATTTTGAAACCTGAAGGGCTGAAATGATTATAGAGAATGGTAAAATAAATGCTCCAAAACCACGAAGTGGTGATATAATTCTGTCATGCCTTCGGCATTTTTAGCTCTTTTCATCCCAATTTGCTATAATCCTATCATGCCTTCGGCATTACACCCAATTTCTATTTCACCCCTTGATTCGCATAAAATACAAATTACTCCTACTTTACCACATTTGAAAAATCATTTTTTTACCCTGAATCCCTTAAGGGAAAGGTTGATTTTTCAGCTTTCTCCCTTAACGGACGGGGTAAAAAAGCTGAAAAATTGTTCCCTGAATTGAATCTGTTAAAGTAGAACTAATGATCAATCGGATACGGTTTAATATTCTGAATTTTAGGATTGAACACAGTTCAAGGTTACCCTCTCCCAATTCCCTTAACCTCAAATCCGATTCCTTTCAGTTTGGCTGTATCTATAATATTCCTCCCATCAAATAAAAAGGCAGGTTTCAGCATGTTTTCATAAACTTTTGTCCAGTCGTAGGTTTTAAATTCATCCCATTCGGTAAGGACTGCAATAGCGTGCGTTTTTTCCATAGCTGAGTATGGATCGGTGTGTACAACCAGATTGGCAAAGAGTTGATCTTTAATTTTCGAGAATTCAAGGTTTTGCTCGGCCAGGTAATCCAAATCTTTTAGAATTTGTTCCCTGGTTACCCGAGGGTCATAGACATGAATTTCAGCTTTGTCCTGCAAAAGCTCCCAGGCCACATAAATGGCGGCAGACTCGCGCGTATCGTTGGTGTCTTTTTTAAATGCCCAGCCGAGGAAGGTAATTTTTTTTCCGGAAACAGTATTGAAAAGTGAATTGATGATTTGTTTTGCAAAGCGGTGTTTCTGGTAGTCGTTCAGTTTAATCACCTGCTCCCAGTAGTCGGCAACTTCAGGCAAATTGAAATGACGACAGAGATAAACCAGGTTGAGAATATCTTTCTGAAAACAACTTCCACCAAAGCCTACAGAGGCTTTTAAGAACTTCGGTCCAATCCGGCTGTCCATTCCAATGGCTTTGGCGATCTCACTTACATCGGCTCCGGTTTGCTCGCAAAGAGCCGAGATGGCATTGATGGAAGAAATGCGTTGTGCCAGAAAGGCATTCGCTGTTAATTTTGAAAGTTCGCTGCTCCATACATTGGTTTGCAGGATTCGTTCGCGGGGTATCCAACGGGCGTAAATTGATGCCAATGTCTCAATCGCTTCCAGACCTTCCGGAGTTTGATCGCCACCGATCAGAACTCTGTCGGGATTGAATAAATCCTGGATGGCAGTTCCCTCAGCCAAAAATTCTGGATTGGAAAGGATTTGAAATTTGACTCCTTTGGTGTTGTTACTTAAAATTGTTTTTATCGATTGAGCGGTTCGTACGGGCAAGGTCGATTTTTCAACCACGATTTTGTTTTCGGTGGCTACTTCAGCAATTTGTCGTGCGCACAATTCCACGTACTTTAAATCGGCAGCCATCCCTTTACCCACACCGTATGTTTTGGTGGGGGTATTGACAGATATAAATATAATATCTGCTTTACGAATGGCTCCTTCAACATCTGTTGAGAAGAAAAGATTGCGGTTACGGGCCGTTTTGACTACTTCGGCCAGACCGGGTTCATAAACGGGAAGTTTATTCAAATCTTCATCGTTCCAATCTGCAATTCGGTGTGGATTGATGTCAACAATGGTTACTTCGATGTCGGGACATTTTTCGGCAATGACGGCCATAGTCGGTCCGCCAACATATCCGGCGCCAATACAGGTTATTTTCATAGTATATAAAGATTTCACGAATTAAGAATCTGTTTAAAATTAAAAAGAATGCTATTTGAATTTGATTTTTATCAGTTTTTGACTCACCACAAGCCCAATAAACCGGGCTTTTCCCCTACTTGTAGAGAAGGGCGGGAGCATCAATGATGCGACGGGGTGAGTTAAGGGTAAAATAACTTATTAAATAAAATTTAAACAGTCTCTAATACGAATTACACGAATTTTACGAATGGTTATTTTTTGGGGGGTTTCAGTTGTCGGTTCTCGGTTCTCGGTTGTCAAAAGTTGTCGTTTGTATTGAACTCAGGTTATTACAGGTTACAATTAAAAGAACCAGCAGTTTATATGTTTCAATAACCTGAAACCTTGATTGGTATAGCCGTCGGGTTAGTTGAAAATACTTAAGACATGGTAAGTTCTGTATTTTTCCCCTTTCGACAATGCATATATCTTTTGTTCTATTCGTATTCGATACGTCTGGTATCTGATATTATTTTCTCATTGTTTAAATTTTAACCAGACAACAGTGATTCCCTCTATATTTTAAAGTCTTTGTCGCTTTTCATTTTGGGAAAGATGAATTGCGGGAGAGTTCTCGGTTCTCCGTTGTCGGTTTAACTGAAAACTAATAACTAATAACCGGCAACTTTTTAAAGACTCCAGTATTGCAGTTTATTGATTTCATTGGCATACAAACCTTTCACATCAACCAACAAGCAAATTTTGTTGGCCAGTTTTAGAAAATCGACCTCGGTCATTTCGCGATATTCGCGGTGTGCAACAGCAACAATGATTGCATCGTACGTTCCCTCGGGCTTTTCTTTCAGTTCGATGTTGTATTCATGCAGCACTTCATTTGCATCGGCATACGGGTCGACCAAATCAACCTGTACTCGGTACGACTGCAATTCGTGGATGATGTCGGCCACCTTCGTATTTCGTACATCCGAAACATTTTCCTTGAACGTGAAGCCTAAGACCAGAACGCGCGATTGGCTCAGATGCTTGTCATCGGCAAGAATTCGTTTAACCGTTTGTTTGGCGATGTACCGGCCCATTGAATCATTGATAAACCTTCCTGCATCGATCAGGTGTGCATGATAACCTACCTGTTTGGCTTTGTGCACCAGATAATACGGGTCAACTCCAATGCAATGCCCTCCAACCAGACCAGGATAAAACTTCAGGAAATTCCATTTGGTACCTGCAGCTTCTATGACATCGTAGGTGTTGATGCCTAGGCGGTTGAAGATGATGGACAGCTCGTTCATCAGGGCTATGTTCACATCGCGCTGCGTATTTTCTATAATTTTTCCGGCTTCAGCAACCTTGATGGTTGGAGCACGATGCACCCCTGCTGTAATAACCTGCTCATAAACTTGCGCAATTACTTCCAGCGATTCCGGATCACATCCCGAAACAATCTTTTTAGTGTTGGTTAATGTGTGTACTTTGTCGCCGGGATTGATTCGTTCCGGTGAATATCCTACTTTAAAATCAATTCCACATGTTAAGCCCGACTCCTTTTCAAGTATTGGTACGCAATCTTCTTCGGTACAACCCGGAAAAACTGTTGATTCGTAAACCACGTAATCTCCTTTTTTCAATGCTTTGCCAACTGTGATGCTGGCTTTAATCAAAGGGGTTAGATCCGGCTGATTGTATTCGTCAATTGGAGTGGGAACGGCAACAATGTAAAATGAAGCTTTTTTCAAATCTTCAGGATCGGAAGTGAACATGATGTCGGTTCCTTCAAAATCTTCGGTCGATAATTCTTTGCAGGGATCGATGTTGTTTTTCATCAACTGCACCCGTTTGGTATTGATGTCGAATCCAATTACCGACATTTTCCGGGCAAATTCAAGGGCGATTGGTAAGCCAACGTAGCCCAGACCAATGAGGGCGAGATGGTTTTGTTTAGCAAGGAGTTGAGGGAGCATGTATTTAATTAATTTCTAGATTTCACGAATCAGTTTACAATGCGTTTGTATGTTAATGATTGATTTCCAAAGTTGACTAATAAACCGAGTTTATAATTGGTTGCTTTAATGTTGTTAAGCGTTTGTTGACGATCTGCATCAACCAGGAATTTCTTAGCTTTTAGTTCAATTATTATGGAGTTATAGCAAATAAAATCTGCACGGAAATATTTGTTTAATGGTTGATTATCATAGAAAACAGGCAATTTTTTTTTCACGTTCATAAGGTATATCAGCTTTCCTGAATTCCAGTTTCAATGCTTCAGAGTATACACTCTCTAAAAATCCAGGTCCCAGTTTTTTATGAACCTCCATACACGCTCCAATGATTTTGTAACTCTCTGCTTTGAAACGTATATCAGTCATAGAAGTGTTCGTGAAATTCGTGATTTATTCGTGAAATCTATTTCTTTCAATTGCTTTCATTCCATCTTTCCCGAATGTCTTTCATGAAAACTTTTCCAAAGACTATTCCGGTTCCAATAATTCCGCCAAGGAAAATCCAGATGATGAGGATCAGTGATTTTTTAGGTTTTGACTTTTCTGAAGGGACAGTAACTGGCTCTACGATTGTAAAAACTGGTGTATCTTTTTTGACCTGTATTTTAGCCTGTTCCAGTTGTTTGGCTAATTCCTGAAACACATTAAAAGCGATGGTGTATCTGGTTTGGATGCGGTCAATTTCTATTTGCGGAAGTCCACTTGTAAAGTTCTTATTCCGGTCGGTAGCAAGTGCCAGACTGACCTGTGCTTTTTCGAATTCAGTTTTGGTTTCATCATATCTTCCCTGAATAAAACTGAGATTATCTTTAGTTTTTTCAATTTTAAATTCGGTAATATAAGTCTGTAACAGTTCCTGAGCTTTTTGAGCCAGTTGAGCTGCGGCCAGAGCCTCAGGCAGGCTTGTTGTCAGGGTTATATATCCATCTTTTGCATTCAGATCCAGTGAAATCAACTCATCAATGATTTTTTTTACTTTATACTGATCTTCTGTTAGTAAAATAGGCTGATTGGCTAAACCACCGGGTAATTTAAGTTCTTCAGGGGCACCCTTAATGGCTTTAATTATTACTGCGGGAAGCCCAATGGTATATTTCTTAATTACTCCAAGAACAGAAGATTTATTGTAAATAGTATAATAATCGAACAATGTAATTGGTTCAGCATGGTCCTTGAAATTCAGCGGAGTTTTCATCAGTTCAAGCTGATATGGAATACTGTTTATGATCTGCGGATAAACAATAGGTGATAAATCATTACTTTGACTCATATCGAGGCTAATGCCTGCCAATGCTGCCAGACCACCCAACCCACCCAGTTTCGATTGTCCTTCTCCACCGACCTGCGGAACCATTACCGTAGACGATGTATATTGTACCGGCGAAAGCAGAGCAATGGCAACTCCCAGAAATGCACATACAATAACCGAAAGGATAATTGTTTTACGTCCGTTCCATAAGGTTTTTACCAGTTCAAGCAGATCAATTTCATCGTCGGCAGCTTTAGCCGGAGTACCTGGTTTTTGTTGTGAGGTCATATTTGTTGGATTGAGTGTTTGGATGAAAAGTTGTTGGTTGTCGAATATCAGTTGTCGGTTGTGAAAATAGATGTTAGTTGTCGGGTTCCAAAAAAATGTCTGTTGTTGAATTGATGTGGGTTGTAAAAATCATTTTATAATTTTCTTGATTCACTCGAGGGCCTCTGCGATGCTTGTTTCCTATACAAGCTTAGTGGAAGGCAGAAATATTTGCCTTGTGTTTGAGAAGTATTCAAGAGTGATGTGCTAGTCTGTCTCATCTCACAACCTACATCCGAAAGCTGAACAGTTCAGTACTTACAACCGCTGGAACAATAATATTAAGGTTAAGACAGAAGTTGTTGCTGCTACAGTTTTGGCCAGAACACTGTCCCAGTCAGTCTTTTTAGCTTCATTGATTTCCTTGGGTGGTTTCATTTGAAGAGTGATCATGGAGCCTGATTTGGCAGTCGGATAATTTCTGAAAACGAATAAAAATCGTTTGGTTGAAATCATCTGATCATTCGGGAGATTTACGGTTACACTGTTCCGGTTCGCCCGTTTTTTAAATCCTCCGGCATAGTTTCGAATATACCAACCTGCCGATTTATTTCCCTGATAGATGACGTTTTTTATTTCGATACTATCATTGTGTATGGAGTACTGAGCCATGCGTGTTCCAATTCCGCGAATGGAAACTGTATTTTCGAGACGGTTAATGTTGATAACGTCTCCTTCGAACAGAATAGGATCAGACTGAAGGGCTCCCGCATGCAACATGGCTTGATGGATATCCATGCTGATGTTTCCACGGTTGCGATAAGTACGAAACAGGCCACTTCCAATCGGATCGGCATCTTCGAGCAAACCGCCTGCCATATTAATCACTTCACTCAAATGTACCTGTCTTGATTCGAGTGCATAAGCTCCCGGATACTTAACCTGACCATTAATTTCAATGGTACGTCCGAGTGTGAATTCCGGAGTTAAGCGAATAACTACCTGATCGAAAGGTTGTAATTTGAAATTTTCCGGATTGACTACCTGGTAACTCGAATCCACTTCCAGAGTTATCATTTCAATTCTTGACTTTTCAGTTGGTGATAGGATCGTTCTGAATATTTCAACACGATTTAAAGCGGCACCTAAAGTAAATCCACCCGAATTGGTTAGTACATCACGAACAGTTAAGCTTGGATCGTAAGTATAACGGCGTGGATTTTTTATTGCGCCAAAAACCCTGACTTCACCCACATTGGTGTAGGTGGTATTATCGTAAATATTAAGCTGGTCGCCCGCCTGCAGTTCAACCTGATCAGCCTGGCTTAGTTCAATTCGTATATATTTTACTTCGCCCCGGTTATAAAGGTTGTGCCTGAAAATATAGGCTACCGGATAAACACTTGTTTTTAAACCGCCTGCAAGTTCAATCGCTTGTTTCACCGTGATGTGGTCGTTAATTGAGAATGCTTTTTTAAACGGAATCCGAACATATCCAGCCACTGAGATGCTATCCACATCACGGTAAGTCGCCTGATCCAGAATCCTGACCTTGTCGCGGGGAACCAATGAAAAATCATTCATTGATGCTTGTGTTCCAGGAAAAGGAACAGTCAGAACTTCAACTGTTTCATCCGGACGAATGCGCTCCACAAACAAAATATCTGTTTTTGCCTGATATGTTGGTTTTGCATTGTCGAGAATACTTTTTAAAGTTGGATTGGATGCCAGATCATATCTTCCCGGATAATAAACACTTCCTTCAATATCAACAAACTGATCCATCGGCTTCTCAATGGATTTGATCCTGACTATATCTCCGTTTTTGAGGGCTACTTTGGTTTTCCCCGAACGGACATCTTCCAGGTTATATTCAAATAATCGTTGTTCTCCATTCACATAGCGCTGTATTTGTACAAAATCCGGAAATACATCCATCTTAACATCTCCGGCATACCTGATCAGATCGCTAAGTGTTTCTTCCGGAAGCATCTCATATAACATTGGCCTTTTAACTGCTCCTTCAATAGAAACAAGTAGTTTTACAACCGGGACGAAAATTATATCGTTATTCTGAAGATCGAACCTGAATTGAGCGGCCGGATCATTCATAAAGGTGTACAAATCGATATTTTTACGGGTGTTTCCACGGATAAGCTGAATGTTGCGTACCGAACCAATCTCAGTAGGACCGCCTGCCGCAGATAAAGCATTTAATGCCGAGTTTAAAGCAGAGATGGTAAAGCCACCGGTTACTTTAGCTTCCCCAAAAACATTCACCAGAATAGTTCTGGCTGTTATAATGGTAACGGCAAACTGATCGGATCGAAATGTGTAAGAGGCTGATAATCGATTCTCAAGAACTTCACGGGCTTGAGCCAGTGTCAACCCTTTCACGAATATTTTAGCTCCGCCGGAGGGTTGAATGGATCCGTCATCCTCTATTTTTTGTTGTATATCTGTTTGTGAGGCTCCAAAAATAGTTATTCTGATTTCATCTCCATTTCCCAGAACATAAGTTTCAGGCGCCTGAGCTCCATCTGTAGTGCGGAATACCTCAAGCGACTGATCCGTGAATAAGGAGTGACCATAAATATGGCCTCCGCTTTTCTTTTTTACAGCATCGGCCTGAATAACGCGCTGTGCCGCTTCTGCAACGGCTTCCTGATTGGTGGTTACCGGTTCGGTAAAAGTTTGCGCCGATGAATCAGCGGAAACACGGTCTCCGCCAGATTGATTTGCCAGTTTCTTTTCTGCCTCAAGTTCATCCAATACGGCAACAACTCTTTGCTGATATTGCGGTAATTCTGACGTTGGAATATTTTCCAGATCGATTCCTTTTTGAAGCAACCTTACACGGACTTCATCTTCTGTCAGTCCACGTTTTTGTAATTCTGCATTAACCATTGCCATAATTGCCGGAGTAATCGTTTGGGAATTAACAACTGGAGATTGTACTAACAATAACCCGATGGCCAGAATTAATACGTTAATAATCCGTAAGTTTATTTTTGTAGATCTCATGTTAAAGATATATTTAATTGTCATTTTGGTTGATTGACTGATTTGATTGCCAAATTAATAATAATGGTTTGTTGATATAATATAGTTTTAACTCTTCCTTTGAAAGAATCAGGTATTTAATTCTACGGCTAATAAAATTTTCAGCTTTTAATACCAGTTGGTCGATAAATGCCCGATCAAGATTGTAGCCAACCAAAACCATGTCTATTATTTTTGAGTCTTTCCCAATTGCAAAATCACCGGTTAGGTAAGCAGAATCGAGTTCTCCAACTTGCGAGGTAACCTGCTCGATGATTTGATCTATCCCTACAAATTTCTTTAAAATATTGTTGATATCATTAAAAAGCGGATGTTTCGTATTTGCAAAAAATAATTTTTTATTTCCACTGGTCGTAGTGTCCAGTAGTCCGGCATTTTCGAGCCTGTTTAATTCAACCCTAATTGAATTGGTCGATTCGCCAAATTCTGTTTCAAGACTTCTTAGGTAACTTCTGGTCTGGCTATTCAGGAAGAACTTAAGCAGAAGTTTTACCCGCGTTTTGGATGTGATTAAACTTTCGATCATAATTGGATGTGAGAAATGAGTCAGGTATTACGTCGCCAATGGAAAAATGATAGTTTTGGTTTTCTTGATTTTATATCAATATCAGGAAGTAACTTTTCACAGCTTCGCCTCCTCAGTCACACATTTGGGATGAGTTTTATAAAAAAACTGGACACTAAAAAATGAATCCCTGGTATAAAAACCAAAATTGATTCTGTTTATTGTGTATCCAATTCGTTTATAAATTGAGTATAAAAGTAACTCAAAATAAATATACGAGTCAATAGCTGATTTATTTTTAGGCAAGTTTTAAAGAAATAGTAATCTAAAGGATAAATATTGGTAACGAAAAATTATGAAAGTCACTGTGTTTTGAAATGGTAAATTAGACTTCAAATGATTGTTTTCCAACTGCTTTTTCGGAGTTTAGTTGTAATCGTGCAGATGCAAAAAAATGAATTAAGATTTCGATAAAAACCCGGCTTTTTATTCTTTTTTAGATAGAGTTTACGCTGTACAGTTTCTGTTTTTGATACTAAACGCTCGATGTAACCAAATTCCCGGGGTCTTTCTGATCGGGTTTAAGGTGTTGCATCGTCAGAATGTCACAGAAGTCTATGATCTGGATTAGATGGCCTTCCGAAAGAATAGCTGTCCTGAACACCGGAAAAGATACAGGCTATGAGCTGCGAAGCAAATACTTTAAAGGATGCACTTCGAAAGACATTACATCGGTAAAGCGAAATAAGAACCATTGTCTGCTGTTCGAAGGGTTCATGGATTACCTGAGCTTTCTTACCATCCAAAAGCAGCAGGATCCTCTGGTAGATGTGATTGTCCTTAATTCACTCACGAATCTGCCGAAAGTAAAAAATACCCTTCCGGCTTATAAAGGAATCTGGACATTTTTTGATAATGACCTGGCGGGAAGAAAGTCTGTTCAGGAATTGCGATCAACCTGCAATACTGTCAATGACCTGTCCCATTTCTATTCCGGGAGTAAAGATTTAAACGAATACCTGTGCCATAAACAGCAGATACAACATCAGGATTAAAAGAAAAATCAGGATTAAAGCCATAGCCTGACTGAAGTAGAATACCGTGATTCTTTAGGGTAGCAAGTTTATGTTTTGGTTATACCAAAACTCTCGTTTCATCCCGCTGGTCTAATTAATAAATGTTCAGAAAAGTGAAAATGAAAACAGAAAACAAAGGAGGCAGACCTGTAAAAGTGGCTGGTCAGAAAAAAGGGTATTTCATCGGCGTCAAGATGGATACCCAGGAGTATTACACTTTAAAAGCCAAAGCACGTGAAGCCGGGATCTCCATTAGTGAATGTGTCCGCCAATCAGTTTTGGGCAGCGCAATTAAACAGCGACTTAACGACGAAATGTACAGCTTGATCCGGAAACTTTGTGGTATGGCCAATAATCTGAACCAGATTGCCCGAAAAGCCAATGCCCAAGGTTTCCAGAAGGCCCAGAGTGAAAACATTCAGCTAGCTGGCAGCATTAAAAAACTGGGAAATCATCTCCGTCATGATAGCTAGAATTGTCAAGGGTCAAGGATTCCGGGGTGTGGTCAATTATATCCTGAATCAGGAAAAGAAAGCTGAAATTCTGGACAGCGATGGAGTTATGCTTGATGACCCAGAAGCCATCATTGAAAGCTTTAACTTCCAGACGGAACTTAATCCTCGGATATTGAAACCTGTGGGACATATTTCACTGAATTTCTCAGCACAGGATCAGGAAAAGCTTTCCAGCGAATTCATGGTTAAAATCGCACGGGATTATATGACACAAATGGGAATTACCGATACTCAATATTTTATTGCCAGACATTACGACAAGGAACATCCACATGTTCACCTGGTCTTTAACCGGATTGTAAATAACGGGAATACAATCTGGGACCGGAATGATCGCTTCCGAAGTGGAAAGATTTGCAAAGAGCTGACCCGCGAATATGAGCTATACTTTGCCCTGGGGAAGGAAAATGTAAAGCAACATCGTTTGCGTGAACCGGACAAAACCAAATACGAAATCTACAATTCGTTAAAAGAGATTATCCCTAAATCCCAGAATTGGGAACAAATTATTCGAGGTCTGAACGATCAGAATATGGGCGTGACATTCAAATACAAAGGGAAATCGGATGAAATTCAGGGTGTCATTTTCAATAAGAATGGTTACACCTTTAATGGCTCAAAGGTGGACCGTCAGTTCAGCTACTCCAAGATTAACCAAAAATTGCAATTGAAGGAGCATAAATCTATACAAGCTGAATTACAAGATAATGCGATTACCGGGTATCAAAACCAGAAACTGTTTGCAGGAAATGTAATCAATGATCTTTTGTACCAATTGCAAAAACCGTCAAATTACAGCAAGGACAATGATGAAACAGCAGCAATTCGGAAATACAGGAAGAAAAAGAAAAAGGATTTTAGATTAAGACTTTAGTAGGCAAATAAAAATAAACAGATAAGCGATGGGAAACAATAACTCGATGATCAGCGTGATGTTTGAGGAGATCAAAGGTTTGCTCACATCAATTGATAAGAAGCTGAATGAAAGAGTGACCGTAAAAGAAAATCCTTCTCCTGCAGAAACTACGACAGAGTCAAAAACTGTTGATAAAACCAACACGGTCAAGCCGGAACAGTTACTCCAACTGATAGCTGCTTATTTGCAGAACTCGGAACAAAAAATCGGAAAGGTATCTGAATTAGTTAGAGAATCTGAAAAACATGTCCTTTCCCACATGGAAGAACTCAAACGAATAACCATCAGCCAGAAACCTGATTCTAAGGTTAGTCATTACCACATTATTGACCTGAGATCGTTAAAAGTAGTGATTACAATTGTTTGCCTTTCGGTTTTGCTTCTAACTTCATTATTCGGGAATGTTCAACAGTTTATAGTAAACTCCAGAATGACGGACAATGACCTGAAATGCCGCTATATAAAATCAACCAATGGGATTAGTTCGGAGAACTTGAACAAACTTGAAGACATTTTTCACTATAATCGGGATAAGAAACTGATAAAGAAAATTCATCAGAACGTAAACGACTATGAAAAAAGATTGAAGAAAGCGGAAGAGAAAATAATCCGAGAACAACTTAAAGACTCCAAAGTAAGAAAAAAGTAGTCTCGGAAACTTTGACAAATGATCCAGATATGGACTGCCCTGATTACCAAATTCATCCTTAATGTTCTAAAAGAAGTGGCTAAGTTTGGTTGGTAGCTTTTATTATTGAAAAGCTTGTTGGCTTCACGAAGCGCACATTTCATAAAATATTGGTGGTTAAAAAGTTCCATCCGGAGAATCAAAATGGATAAATGTCATGTATAAACAAAATCAATAAGAAAAGGCAAATCAGCAATTAACATTATTTAACATTTTTATTGTCTATATTTCAACAAAACTCATCTCTATCATTATAAAGGCATTGGTAAACAATAAATAGCTCATATTCTTTTAAAAAATGATCCAAGAATCCTTACTTATTAGTAATGAGCAAGAGACGAGAATAATTCGATTCGATAAGATTTTGTACATAATTACAGAAGATTATCTCTCAACATTAATCCTTATCAACCACCCCAGATTCATTTGCTCAAAGCCACTTTGTGAAATTATGAATCACTTACCACCTTATTTCTTTCAAATAAGCAGGGCTTGTGTGGTTAACATGAACGAAATTATATCAGTTAAACGATCTGCCCGAAAGATTGTCCTTAGCAACTCATCAGAACTTATTGTTTCCATGCGAAAAATGAAGACTTTATATGAAGCATTGACGAATAAAAATGCTGCATTTATTGTCCGAACAATTGGGAGTAGTATAGTAATTTCTCATTATTGTAATCCTATTTTGTTCTTATGTCTTCACTAAAGAACATATAAAAAAATGTGAAGCTACAATGTAATTGGACGATTAATATCATTAGCAAGAGAAGAAACAGCAGGAAAACTTGCTCCGGTTTGAAGGGGCGTAAACAATAATTTTAAACCTTTAAATTTAATTAAAATGAAAAAACTTGGAGTAATGGTACTGTGTCTTTTTATAGCACAATTGGCAAATTGTCAATGGGTAGAATTTGGGAAAAGGCAAGTAGAGCAGAATGAAATTATTACATTTCTGAAACAAGATAAAAAGGATATTCGAAAGAATGCTGATGGAACACCATTTATTAAAACGGCCTACAAATTTGAAGTCAAAACAGGTGGCAATAAATTAAAAATTCAACTGGAAGACGGCTTCTACATCGATCCCGTGAATCCAGAAATGGTTCCCAGTGTTTATGTTGATGATGAATCAAACCTGGTTTACATATTTATTTGGGAAAAAGATAAAGAATCTTGGCATTATGGTATGAACGGATATATTTATGAATATAACATTGAACGAAAGGAAAATGAAAAGGAGGTTGTTTTTGAGAAGGCTAATTTCGGCTGGTTTCCCTATTTTACGAAAGGGGATGATGGTCAGATCTTATTGCACCATTTTTCATACGCAGGACGTTTGGACATGATAAGTTTAAAAAATCAAAACGGGAAATGGATTACACATCATTTACAAAATATTACTCCGGAAGAAGCAAAAGCAAGGTATTTGAAACAACTCTAATCTCAGCAATTAGTACCATAATCGAAATCTTGTCAGGGGTGTATTAGCCAACATCTTGTTTCTAAAGGGTGAGATGCAAAGGGATAATAATGCTAAAAGATGCCTTGGACAGTCCATTTTGAAAATCTTGCTCTTCGGGATGTGCTACGCTAATGCCAATTTGCAATTTTTATAGTTCGGTCAGGGATTACGCCAGAGGAAAGGGTCGGTTGAACTAATGATGGTATAAAACAGATTGCTAGTCCGCAGACCAGAGGCCATCCGGCATGAAAGTCTTTGTTGAATTGACAAAAAATCAATGTGCCAAAATTAAAACGGATTATCTATAATTTGCTAACACTAAACCTATCCACATGACACAAATTCTAAAAAAACCTCTTGTTCATTGTTTTTTCATAGCCGATATTGTTACCAAACCCCGAAGACTATTGGAACGACTGTTCGATAATCTAAAATACATCGCCAGTAAAAAACAAACTAAATTATTAATTTAAAATTTATGCGAATCAAGGGTTGAAATAGAAATTGGGTGAATACCGAAGGCATGATAGGATTATAGTAAATTGGAATGAAAAGAGCTAAAAATGCCGAAGGCATGACAGAATTATGTCACCACTTCGTGGTTTTGGAGCATTTATTTTACCATTCTCTATAATCATTTCAACCCTTCAGGTTTCAAAATCCAACTCTTGATTCGCATAATTTATTAATTATGAAAAAATTAGAAAAATTGACGTTAAAAGAGCTTGAATTTAAAATGACTAAGATCCCACAAATTATTCAAGAGCAACTAAAAGGAGGAGATGTAACAGTGACCTTTGATCGAAGTGATAGCAAGATATATCTATGCAGATGGTATCTTGATAGAGAGCTATTCGGCAGCAAATAATGTTGATTCATCAAGTCAAGGGATCTGGACAAATGGAACCTTCTCAATGATGGATCAAAACACACCAAATACTCATACATATGATAGTTCTTATGGCCTGAATGGAATATATAGGGCAAATGCTTTTGTTGATGCTAATGGTTGCGAACGAACATTTATGGGACTTCATGCCGGCAGAAGTGACGATTTTACTCATCCTACAATGGGATGTATAAGAACGACGGAATCAGCAATGAGTTCCTTGCAATGCCATATTGGAAGTTATGGTTACTTTTCTTCAATAACAGTTCAAGATTAATTCTTAAAAAAAATGAAAATATATCTTTTTATCGCTGCAATTTGTATTTCATTTTGTTCATCAGCACAATCGAAGTGGTACAAAGATGGGCAAGGATTCAAATCTTGTTTTCAAAAGCTTGAAAAGGGGAATTTTGATGGAAGTATTGTTGGCATTTTGCAATTTGAATATCAAAATGGAGATAAGCTTACATCTACCTTCTCAAATGACACCGCCCAACTTGTTGTTGTCCCCGATCCCAATAGCATTTATGATATAAGCTATAAGAATTATATGGCAAAAACTAACGATTTACAGCTTCTATATCGCACGTATGGGTATGCAAATGCCCTGGAAATGACAATTGGAGGCAAAACGTATTATCTGAGCTTGATTGATGGCGCTTGTTTAGGAGTTATAAATGGGTTGGATTATGAGTACATTTCTAACAACAAGACAGAATTGCTGATCGCTCATTTTTCAAACGACGTTGGTTTATGCGCTACGAAATGTTATACTGTTCCTGAGCTG
This sequence comes from Prolixibacteraceae bacterium, assembly GCA_041652995.1. Classification (GTDB taxonomy): domain Bacteria; phylum Bacteroidota; class Bacteroidia; order Bacteroidales; family Prolixibacteraceae; genus Aquipluma. The sequence continues at coordinate 29,711 of JBAZGO010000035.1, read as the reverse complement.
TTTATCCAAAAAGGGAGCACATTGATTTTTACCATTAAGAAGAATCAATAAGTTGAAGCAATAGGTTGGTAAAATATTGCCAACCTATTAATCATTAGCCTGAGTTCGATCTAAGGAATAGGTAAAAGATTTTGAAAACAGAAGGAGTGTTCACCCCTGAAGACCAAAAGCCACAAAAACCCCACCGCCCTTTAATGGTGCAGCTAAAAATAGAGGATCATTCGCGCATGGCCATTGTGCTTGCAGCCGGTTCGTTTCACTCATTCAACCGTTCCGTTCGTACCTCACTACACTATTTTATTCGTTCGCCTTACCAGCTTCAGCACCCCACGTGTAAGTGTTTCGTGCCTCAATACCCACACTGATCCCCACCCACGACAACAGCTTTTCCACTTAATTTTACCTGCGAAATGTTTGACTCATAAACCCGGTTCCCGATCATTGTCGCTTTAATCAACCTTTATCGATGGTTCACCATGCCATTGAAATGAGAATAACTGTTCACGCACCTCCCAGAGCCAGTTATTTTCCATTTCAACAGTTTGGATTTTCACAATCATTTGGTGGAAGAATTTTATTCTGTTTGGTGGTTCTATTTTTATTTTAATCGATGAAAAGCATAAAAATACAGTCAACAGAAACGAATTATTGCCAAAATGTAATAATAAGTTTAGGTAGGGTAACTCTATAATTTGTGTGCAAATTGTGTGCAAATAAAAAGAGGTTGCAAATTTTATCTTTGCAACCTCTTGATTTTCAGTAGCGAGAGGCGGGCATGATCCGCCGACCTCATGATTATGAATCATGCGCTCTAACCAGCTGAGCTACCTCGCCAAATCCTTTTCAGAACGTGCAAAATGGCCAGCTTTACGCTTTAATTTTGCGGTGGCAAATATAGCACTTTATTTATTTGTTGATTGATGGAGATTAAAAAAAACGAAAAAAAATGTTTGATGCATTTTTTCTATCGTTGTTTTTTCTGTTTAAATATATATATTGCAGAAAATCAAAGAACCTATGGCTGAAAAAAAACAAGTGCAACTCGAATACATCTTAAATTGTTCCCCAAAAGTACTTTTTAACAGATTAAGTACTGCTGCCGGACTTACTGAATGGTTTGCAGACGATGTTCAGGTGAAAGGTAATTTTTATACTTTCTTTTGGGGAGGAGTGGGCGAAAAAGCTGAGAAGAAAATTCACCGCGAAAACAGGTTGGTGCGGTTTGAATGGGTTGATGATGATTTGGAGAAAGATGAAAATTATTTCGAATTTGTAATTAACCAGGATGATTTGACAAACGATGTTTCATTGGTGATTATTGATTTTGCAGACGAAGATGAAATCGAAGAATCATCAAGCCTGTGGGATACTCAAGTTTCGAAACTAAAACATCTTTTAGGTTCCTGATTTTTCTACTTAAAAATTCAGTATTCTTCAGTTAAGCCGTGTTTTTTTTTTGATTGTTTTTAGTTTTATCTGTTTTGGTTATTCCTTAGGATATGCTCATTTTTCCTTCTGAAACCTATAAATTCCTGAAAAAAACTCCTTTTTTGAATGTCTGATGGATTTAAATCTGAATCGGGCTTTAAATAATTGCTAAGGTAATGCTGATCACTTTTTAATTCTTTAAAATACTTTAGTTTTGTAATCGTTTATCCTACGCAAGCACAAAGCATGAAGCGACTGCACAAATTTATTATTAAAAGTTTTTTAGGTCCTTTTTTTATGACCTTCTTTATCTGCGTATTCATCCTGTTGATGCAATTTCTCTGGAAATACATTGATGATTTGGTGGGTAAGGGACTTGAATGGCATATTGTGGCTGAATTACTGATGTATGCCTCATTCGGTCTGGTGCCACTTGCATTTCCGTTAGCCATGCTTCTGGCTTCAATTATGACCTTCGGAAATTTGGGCGAGAATTATGAATTGGTGGCCATGAAAGCTTCCGGAATATCTTTGTTCCGAATCATGCGACCGCTATTTGTAGTCACTGTCATTTTAACGGGTACCGCATTTTATTTTTCAAACAATATCTTGCCTAAAACAAACCTGAAATTTAACGCACTGCTTTATAGTGTTAAGCAGCAAAAACCTGAAATGGTAATTAAAGAAGGCGTTTTCAGCGATGATCTTGACAATTACAGCATTAAAGTTGAGCAGAAAGGCCGCGGAAACAATATGCTGTATGATGTGATGATTTACGACCATTCGGATAACGAAGGAAATATGAATGTTACAATTTCTGATTCAGGTAAAATGGAACTGACACAAGATAAGAAATTTATGACAGTTACATTGTACAACGGCCAAAGCTACGATGAGGTAAAGGAAAGCAGGCAAACGACAAACAAACATTATCCTTTCAGGCGCGAATCCTTTAAAAAAGAAGTTATCAATATCAGCATGAAGGATTTTGAATTTAACAGGAGCGATGAAAATCTCTTTAGAAATAGCTCCCGAATGATGAATATTTTCCAGTTGAACAGCAAGGGAGATTCTTTGTTTCACGATTATAAGCTACGGTTGTGGCGGTTTACAACGTCACTAAATTATCTTGGTGAAATGAACCGGCAACTTGCCTGGCTTGCCATGCCATTCGATACTTTGCGTGTAAATCCCAATCTGAAAGCAGACAGCATTGTTGACATAGATAAAATTATAACCTCACTGACGACTTTCGAAAAGGCGGAACTTTATCAGAGAGCCATTGGAAACGTGAGGAATAATTCGCAATTGATTAGTCAGCAAATTGGAGACATGTATGCAAGGAAGAAGTATGCAAATACTTTTCCGATGGAATGGAATCGTAAGTTTACTCTTTCGTTTGCCTGCCTCGTATTCTTCTTTATTGGCGCTCCTTTGGGTGCAATTATCCGGAAGGGTGGGCTTGGAATGCCTGTTGTTGTTTCAATACTGATGTTTATAGCCTATTATGTATTAATGATTACCGGTGAAAAATTTGCACGTGAAGATGCCTGGTCGATGATTGGTGGAATGTGGTTTTCTTCATTCGTTTTTTTACCCCTCGGAATTTGGTTAACCTATAAAGCCGCCACCGATTCCGGAATAATGAATATGGAAAGCTACCAGGCAATGTTTAAGAAATTATTCAGCTTCTTTACGCTTAAACGTCAAAAACCAGAAAATTAGACAGATGCGAATACTTCAACTGATGAATAAAGTTCCTTGGCCACCTAAAGACGGTGGTGCAATTGCCTGTCTGAATATGACAAAAGGATTCTCAATGCTTGGTCACGAGGTGACTGTTTTAAGCATGAACACCTCGAAACATCACATCAGTTTGTCGGATATGCCTCCTGAAGTCAGCAGTAAGGCCGATTTCCGTTTGGTCGAGGTTCCTGCTTCCATCAGTTGGGTCGAAGCTGCATTTAATCTCCTGTTTTCCAGGCTTCCATACAATGCCGAACGTTTTATTTCCAATGAATTTAATCAGGAATTGGTTAAGCTCTTAACTGATAAAACCTTTGATGTCATTCAGCTCGAAGGGTTGTATTTGTGTCCATACATTCCGGTGATACGCAAATACTCAAAGGCTTTGATTGCCTACCGGGCGCACAACATCGAATATGAAATTTGGGAAAGAACGGCATCTCTCTCCGAAGGACTACGGTCAGATTATTTGAAGAATCTTTCGAAAAGGATCAAACGGTTCGAAATAAGTTACCTGAATAGATACGATCTGCTTGTACCAATAACCGATCGTGACGGGCAAATTCTGGATGCATTGGGCAATACAAAACCAAAACAAACATCGCAAACAGGCATTGATTTTGCGTCGCTGGTGCCAACTGCCAAAAAACTTGAATTTCCCTCCCTTTTTCATATTGGTGCACTCGACTGGGCTCCAAACCAGGAAGGTCTTATCTGGTTTTTCGATAAATGCTGGCCAAAAATTCACAGCGAAAATCCCAATTTAAAATTCTATCTGGCCGGAAGAAACGCTCCGGAATGGTTCGAACGCCACATTAAAGTTGCAGGAGTTGAATATCTGGGCGAAATAAACGATGCCTACGATTTTATCAATTCGAAAGCGGTAATGGTCGTACCATTGTTCTCCGGAAGTGGAATGCGTATCAAGATTATTGAAGGAATGGCGCTTGGGAAACCAATCGTTACAACCGATATCGGCACCGAAGGTATTCCAACAAGCAATGGCCACAATATTTTGATTGCCAATGACGCTGATCAGTTTATCGAAGCCGTGACCCGGCTTTTAAACGATCGTGAACTTTCTGATCGTATCGGAAAAAATGCCATCGGTTTTATCCAGGAAAAGTTTGATAATTTATCGCAGGCCGGAGCTTTAATCGAATTTTACAAACAACAGTAAAGACTTGGAAATCACATTCTGGATATTGTTCCTCATCGTGTTCTATACCTTCGCAGGATATGCGTTTTTATTGATTCTGCTACTACAAATCAAAAGAATATTTCAGGCAAAAAAAAACGCTCCTGAAGTTCATACACAGGATCTGCCAAAAGTCTGCATGTTTGTGCCTGCTTTTAACGAACGCGGTTATGTGGATGTAAAAGTTAAAAATCTGCTCGAACTTCAATATCCGGCCGACAAACTTCAATATTTATGGATTACAGACGGTTCAGACGACGGAACTCCTGAACTCCTGAAAAAATATCCGCAAATGGAAGTTCGTCACCTTCCGGAGCGCAGGGGAAAAATCCATGCCATGAACCGCGGAATGCAATTTGTTGATGCGCCGATAGTCATTTTTTCCGACAGCAATACAACCCTTTGTGCAGAAGCTATCCAGATAATTGTCCAGACTTTTGCCGACCCGAAAGTTGGCTGTATTGCAGGCGAAAAGCGCATAATCAATCTGAAAGCTGATGGAGCAGCAGGTTCGGGAGAAAACCTGTATTGGAAATTCGAATCGTGGGTAAAGCGCATGGACAGCGAGCTAAATTCGGTCGTTGGTGCGGTTGGTGAGCTCTTTGCAATTCGGACTGAATTGTATTCAGAGGTGGAAAATGACGCCATTCTGGATGACTTTATGATTTCACTTCGAATTGCCGAAAAGGGCTACCGGATTGCCTACACTCCAAATGCTTATGCCATCGAATCAGCGTCGGTTAATGTAAAAGAAGAATTGAAACGCAAAGTTCGGATTGCTGCAGGCGGTTTACAAACCGTTGGACGTCTGAAAGAGTTGCTCAACCCTTTTCGGTTCGGAATTCTCTCATTTCAATATATTTCGCATAAAGTGCTGCGTTGGACAATTGCTCCGTGGGCTTTGTTTGGCCTTTTTTTTATCAATTTCTTCATACTCCTGAAATCCGGTTCCGGAGCGAATACGGGGTTTTATACCATCTTCTTTTATTTGCAGGCATTTATGTATGTTTTGGCTGTAATTGGCTGGTTTCTTGAGCGTCATAAAATTCGTTTTAAACTGCTGTTTGTCCCGTACTATTTCACTACCATGAATTATGCTTCAATTATGGGCTGGATCCGGTTTTTGAAAGGAAAACAATCGGTAAACTGGGAAAAGTCGAAGCGGGCTTAAGTACCTTTTTTACATTCAAATCGATAATTTTAGTTAGTTTTGCGGCGATATTTGAAATTCATTTTAAACAGAATGAGCGAAATTAAATTGAATACAATACCAGAAGCAATCGAAGCTATTCGTAACGGGCAGTTAATCATTGTTGTTGACGATGAAGATCGTGAAAATGAAGGTGATTTTATCGCTGCTGCCGAAAAGGTTACTCCTGAAATGGTGAACTTCATGACCATGTACGGAAGAGGTCTGGTTTGTGCCCCGCTTACCGAGGAACGTTGTGATGAGCTGGAGTTGGAATTGATGGTGGGAAAAAACACGTCTTCGCACGAAACGCCGTTTACCGTTTCGGTTGATCTTTTAGGCTATGGTTGCACCACCGGAATTTCGGCAAGCGACCGTGCCAAAACCTTAAATGCTCTGGCCGACCCCAAACTGAAACCTGAAGAACTTGGACGCCCGGGACATATTTTCCCGCTTCGTGCCAAAAGCAGGGGAGTCCTCCGCCGTGCCGGACATACAGAAGCTGCAGTAGATTTGGCCCGAATGGCCGGATTGACTCCGGCCGGCGTACTGATTGAAATTATGAACGACGACGGTTCGATGGCACGCTTGCCTGAACTGATGAAAATAGCTGAGCGCTTTGACCTGAAAATCATTTCGATAAAAGATATGATTAATTACCGGGTGCAAAGCGAAAGCCTGATTGAACGTGGTGAAGAAGTTTTTTTACCAACCCGTCACGGTAATTTCAGGATTATTCCTTTTAAGCAATTATCAAACGGAATTGAACACATTGCCCTGATAAAAGGTGAATGGGCGCACGATGAACCGATCCTGGTGCGCGTTCATTCGTCGTGCATGACCGGCGATATTTTTGGTTCGAGACGTTGCGAGTGCGGCGAACAGCTCGAACATGCCATGAAACTCATAGAAAAAGAAGGCAAGGGCGTTTTGGTTTACATGCAACAGGAGGGTCGGGGAATTGGCCTGATGAACAAAATTGCGGCGTATAAACTTCAGGATCAGGGCATGGATACCATCGATGCAAATCTTCATTTGGGTTTTGATGCCGATGAACGCGATTACGGAGTTGGCGCTCAGATTTTGCGTAGTCTGGGAGTGACCAAAATGCGGTTGATGACAAATAATCCGATTAAACGGGTTGGCCTTGAAGGCTTCGATCTTGAAGTTGTTTCGACAGTAAATATTGAAATTGAACCAAACGAATACAATCAGGCTTACCTGAAAACCAAACGCGACCGGATGGGACATTTTCTTCAGAAGTTTAAATACTAATAGTGCAGTAATTAAACCTGAAATTTACGTTATGGGAATGTTTGACGATATGTTTGATTCAGGATTTGGCGACACTCAAATTGAAGGTGTCGATTACACAATGACTGCTGGTGGCTATCGTGTGATGACTGAATATTACCTCGTTAAACGTGGATATTGCTGTTCGAACGGATGCAAAAATTGCCCGTATTCACCCAAAGCAGTGAAAGGTAACCGGAAGCTCAAGCCCGGGCTCGAAAAGAAATACAATTTATAAAACGAAAAAGCAGAAACAAGGAAACCGAAATTTCCCTTTTCTGCTTTTCACATAGCGATTCCGGTAAAAAGAATTACGCTATTGTTGAAATTACACCGTTTTCTTCACCAAAACTGTTGGATACAAAATAGTCAGCCTGGCTGTCGTTTTTCCATTCTGTTCCGTCGATCAAATAGCGGAACTGGAATTCTTTTCCAGCTTCCAGTTCGAGTGTGGCTGTAAAGTCGTTCGACTTCAGCATAGTCATTGGTTCTGCAGTTTTATCCCAATTGTTGAAGTCGCCCAGCAACTGAACTTTTGCTGCGTCTGGTGCTTCTGCTGCATCCAACCGGAAAGAAACCTTGCAGACAGGTTTCGATTTAAGAAATTGTTTTTTAAAGCTCATAATTCATGAATTAAAATTCAAATTTTAATATTGACGAAGCAAAAATACCGTAATGTTTTCATGTAGATTTAGCTAAGTGGCTGTGCAGAAATTATTTAGCAATATCTTGATAATAAATTAACCTTGAAAATTGTTTGTTTATTGATATTCAGTGCTTTATAAAAACACGCACTTTTGTTAACACAAGATTAAGAGACTCATTTTCAGCCATCTGTTTTTTATCCTTGTGCTTTTTCTGTTTCATGTTTTGAGGTTCGTTCACATGCTTTATCTTTGTTAAAAAAAGCAATGTCTGCAAAAGAAATCCGCATCGTATTTATGGGAACGCCCGATTTTGCGGTCGGGAGCCTGAGCGCTTTGGTTGAGAATGGATATAACATCGTTGGAGTAATTACTGCTCCGGACAAGCCTGCCGGACGCGGTCGGCAACTGAGCGAATCGGCTGTGAAGAAATATGCAGCCGAAAAAAAACTGAATATTCTTCAGCCTGAAAAGCTTAAAAATCCGGAATTCATATCCGAACTTGAAAGCCTGAAAGCCGATTTGCAAATTGTTGTTGCGTTCAGGATGTTACCTGAAATGGTTTGGAATATGCCGTCAATGGGTACGTTTAATCTTCATGCCTCGTTGTTACCGCAATACCGCGGAGCTGCGCCACTCAACTGGGCAGTTATTAATGGCGAAACAGAAACCGGTGTTACTACATTTTTGCTTTCGCACGAAATCGATACAGGCCAGATTATTTTTCAGGAGAAAGTAACTATTGCTGAAAATGATACGGTGGGCGATTTGCACGACCGAATGATGGAAATTGGTGCCGGTTTAATCCTAAAAACGGTGAACGCGCTTGCAGAGGGATCGGTACAGCCAATCGATCAGACTTTGCTGATTAATGATCCGGAGAAAATAAAACAAGCTCCAAAAATTTTTAAGGAAGATTGCCGGATCGATTGGACAAAAGATACCGAATCGGTCAGGAATCTTGTGCGTGGCTTGTCGCCATATCCTACAGCCTGGACTGAATTTGAACATGTGGAGAAGAACGAAATTTTGATGGCGAAGATTTTTGCGGTTTCCCTCGATCCGGGAAGCATGCCCGCAGTGCCAGGAACCCTGAAAACGGATGGTAAAAAATACCTGAAAATTGCCTGCCCCGATGGCTGGCTGTCGATTGACGAAATACAGCTTTCAGGAAAAAAACGGATGAAAACAGATGAGTTGCTACGGGGATTTCACGATTTGGGCGATTGGCAGGTGAGACTATAAAAAGCTGGAAGTCCAAAGTCAGAAGTTTTTCAATTCGGACTTCTGACTTCCGGCTTCGGTCTCTTCTACTTCTTCTTCATTAAGGTTACGATGAGGAAATAAACGATAAATCCCAGGGAAATAGAAACCAGTTCAATGCCAAAAGGCAACATGCTGTTTTGCAAAAAATCGCGATACATGTCTTCATCCACCGGACTTGGAGTCATCCGGTCGATCAGGATAAAACCGATTCCACCGAAAAGCGCAACCAAACCCCATTTCAACGAAGGATATTTGTTTACCTCCTGATTTTCGATGCTGGCTGATTCAACTTTCTGATTCAGAATTCCTGCATTTTCGAAATGCCCTGCTTTAATTATTTTGCGTTTCAGTAAAAAATCGGTAAAGTTTTTTATTACCTCGTAAATCGCGTAAAAAATTACGGCCGCCATTAATACTTCTTGAATTTGCATAACTTTCAAATTTTAGTGTTTGTAAGATGTGACAATGCCGGTTGAGAAAATGTTGCAGTGGATGAAGTTTTTTTTCTGCAAAAATTGTCAGTAATTCATGCAACATTTAAAAGCTAATTGTTGTCAAATCTGCTGTATGAACGATGCTGAATTAATAAGCCAGATATTAAGCGGGAATATGAATGCATTTACGTTTTTGGTAAGTCGTTACCAAAAGCTTGTTGTTCATATTACCGGCCGGCTAATCCAGCGTCAGGATGAGCTTGAAGATATTTGCCAGGAAGTTTTCTTGAAAGTTTACCAAAACCTTGGCAAATACCGAAACGAAAGTAAACTTTCGACCTGGATTGCAACCATAGCCTACAATACAAGTATTAATTATCTGCGGAAATTTAAGAAGGGCGATGAGTTAAATGTTGAAGAAACGTTGGAATACCGGAAATTATCGGACACAAAACCGGCTGATTACGAGCGGACTGATTTACACCAGTACATCAGGGAACAAATAGAATTGCTGCCAGTAAATTACCGAAGTGTACTGACATTGTATCACCTGGAAGAATTTTCGTACCAGGAAATTGAACAGATAACCGGAATGCCTGAAGGAACAATTAAAAGTTATTTGTTCAGGGCAAAGGCAATTTTAAAGGAAAAGCTTAAATTTATTGTCGACGAGAACAGCTTAAAAACAGTAAAGGAGATTAGTCATGAATAAAGATGAACTGGATTTGATCCTGGAAAAATCGTTTAAAAAAGAACCTGAATTTACGTTGCCGGCAGATTTTGCGCAAAAGCTTACTTTTTCTATAGTTCGCAAAGAACAATGGAAAAATGATCTGAATGATTACCTGGTTTTAATTGGTGTTTTGGTTTCGCTGTTTGCTGTGGTTGCTGGTTTTTATTATTTCATCGATAAATCGTTTGTCCTCGAAATTTTTAACCTGGTTTCAGCCCATATCATTCAGGTTATTTTAGTTGGTTTTATCCTGAATTTTATTTTGTTTACCGACCGCGTGCTTCTGCGTTTTTTGTTCAACAAATGGCGAAGAATTTGAAGAATAAGTTAAAAGAGAAAAATAAGGCTTGCGGTCAAAACAGATCAATCTCTTGTATAGACTTTCTCCCGGTGTTGCGTTAGGTTGGCTCAGTCATCCCGAATTTATTTCGTGGTCTGATCCTATTTAGAGATGCCGAAACAAGTTCGGCATGACGATCCGTCAAAAGCTCGTTCACACTACACCAGATCCTTTTGCCTTGAACTTACCCTTTTCGCGGTTTCTTTTTTCGCAGATAAATAACTTGTCCGGCCTCGGGTTCATCTCCGTATTTCATGCGGTTGCGTTTGAGTAAGGGTTTCAATTTCAGAGCAAATTTTTGCGAAATGTAATGCATCGTGTCGTCTTCTTCAGCAACATACGTTTTGTGCCGGCGATCTGCTTTTTTGTTTTTTGCTTCTGTATACAGAATTTCATTTTCCTTCGGTTCACGACCTTTCGAGAAGTCGTTGTAAGTCGATAATTCCCAATTTTTCATTCCCAACTCTTTTGTCAGGCTATCGTAAGTATCGCCCGGGCCAACAACAATGGTGCGCAACCCATTGCGCATTTCAATTTTATGACTGGCGCTCGGACGTACAAGTCTGGCGCTTGGAGCTTTTGTTGGGGCCGGTTCGTGTTGCAGTAAAGCAAGCTGGCGGTTGTCGCCGTATTCATCGAAAAGATACAGTTTAAAATCCTCGATGATCTTAATCAGTCGATCGGCATAGGTTGGATCTGTAGCGTAACCAGCTTTTTTTAGCCCACGGGCCCAACCCACATAGTCCTTTGGGTCGAGCTGAAACAGAAAACTGTACCGGCTGCTGTTCATCAGGAAATTACTGTGATCGATGTACGAAGCTTCGGCATGCGCATATCTCCGGAAACATTCGTGGCGGGCATCGTCATCGTGATAAATTTTTCTGCCTTTCCAGTCGCTTTTGCATTTAATCCCGAAGTGGTTATTTCCCTCGGATGCCAGCCTGCTGTTGCCATTACCAGATTCCCAGCATCCCTGTGCCAAAGTGATGCTGGCCGGGATTCCGCTTCGTTCCATTTCAGAAATGGCCAGAGGAGAGAATTTTTGAATGTACTCTTCCCTGGTCGTTTGCCTGTTCTGAGAAAACCCTGAAGTAAAAATAAGGAGCGATAAAAGAGCTAAAATATATTTAATCATAACAATCGTTTGGTGTGTCTGGCAAAAATAAGAAAATGTTGCAAGTTAGAACCGTTGGCGAATAACAAGTATTAACGTACATTTGGCAAAAACTGTTTAGAAATGAAAACGTCAGAAATCAAGATTGTTGTATACGAATATGAAACAATTGATGAACTTCCTGAAAATGACAAGCTGCTTTTATCCGAAGCAAGGAAGATAACAGAATCTGCTTATGCACCATATTCGGGCTTTCATGTTGGTGCTGCGGTTTTACTCGGAAACGGAAAAATATTTACCGGAAACAATCAGGAAAATTCAGCATATCCGTCAGGGTTGTGTGCCGAACGCGTGGCATTGTTTTATGCCAATGCCAATTATCCCGATTCAGAAGTGAAAACTATTGCGGTTTCTGCTGCTAAGAACGGTGTTTTGGTTGGCGAAGCAGTAAAGCCTTGTGGCTCATGTCGGCAGGCGCTCGCTGAGGCCGAAGTCAGGTTTAGCAACCCAATCCGGATAATTTTGGATGGCAGCGATTCGATATTGATTTTAAATGGCGTAGAAAGTTTGCTCCCCTTGAGCTTTTCCAAAAAAGCGCTTTAAAACAAAAAAGGACTGCACCCGAAGATGCAATCCTTTAAACCAAACTAAACTTATTTGCATTATAAAATTTCAATCTGACGATTTGAGGTGTCTTTTTGCTCAACCTTTTTCGGAAGTTCAATGGTCAAAACACCGTTTTTGTGAGTTGCCTTAATATCATTGATTTCAATGTTTTTAGGCAGGGCGAATGAACGCTGGAACGATGAATACCTAAATTCTGAACGAACAACTTTCCCTTTTTCCTTTTCTTCTTTTTTGTCTTTCTTTTCAGAATAAACCAACAGGTAATCGTTCTTCAAATCAATTTTGAAATCTTCTTTCTCAAGACCGGGAGCTGCGATTTCGATTTCGAATTTTTCATTTGATTCGTAAATGTTTACAGCCGGAGTCGATTTCCATGCTCCTTCTTCGATGTAATTCGGAAGTAAATTTCCATTAAAGAATTCATCAAATAATCCCGGTAAACTTCTGGTTTTAAATACTGGTAACATAACTTAATCCTCCATTTTTTAATTAATATTTTTTTGATTTTAATTGTTTTCGGTTAGCACATTTCAAATCGGATACCAAGTTGTATGATGTTGATTGTAAATGACATAAAGTCATTTTTGGTGACATTTTTTCTGATACAAAAATACTTTTGGTGACAATTTTTCAGGAAACTGCTAAACCTTGAAGGTCTTTAAGACCTTCAAGGTTTCTAAAAAAAAAAAGGTTTTGATTAACTAAAAATCCTACATTTGCCCCATCAATTTACGCAATGGGGTGCCTACCTGGTGAAAACCGGGGTAATTACAGGCTGAGATCACACCCACCGAACCTGATACGGGTAATGCCGGCGAAGGGATGGCGAAAGGGAATTACTTGCCTCATTGGTTATTTATTAACCATTTAAAAGACAAAAATGAAACGGATTTATTTGACATTGCTTTTGCAATGCACCGCGTTTTGGGCAATGGCCCAATTTACGCTGAAAGGAACAGTTCGAAATGACACTGGCGACCGTCTGATTGGCGCCAACCTGGTTATTTCAAACAGTTTCAACGGAACAACAACCGATGTGAATGGCGCTTATCAGTTTAACAATTTGAAAGCCGGAACCTATCAACTCATTATTTCTTATCTCGGGTACGAAAAACAATCCAAAGAAATTAAATTGACAAGTAATCAGACGGTTGATGTTGTGTTGAAGCAGGATTTTATTCTGGCTGAAGAAGTGCTTGTTTCGGCCAACCGGGTTAAAGAGAAAACGCCAGTCGCTTTTTCAACTGTTGAAAAAACAGAAATCGGTGAGAATAATCTGGGGCAGGATATTCCGTACCTACTTGCGCTGACTCCTTCTTTTGTGGCTACTTCGGATGCAGGAACAGGCGTGGGATATACCAATTTCAGGATTCGCGGAACCGACCTGAACCGCATTAATGTAACAGTGAACGGCATTCCGATGAATGATGCCGAGTCGCACGGAACCTGGTGGGTCGATATTCCTGACATTGCTTCGTCAACCGACAATATCCAGGTACAACGTGGGGTAGGGACCTCAACCAATGGTGCTGCTGCTTTTGGTGCCACCATAAACCTGCAAACATCAACACTGAACCGCGATGCTTCGGCTGAATACAGTACCTCTGCCGGTTCGTTCGGTACAGTAAGAAATTCGGTTGGAGTGAGCACTGGCCTGATTAAAGAGAAATTCGCGTTCGATGCCCGTCTGTCGAAAGTCAGTTCCGATGGTTTTATCGATCGCGCTTCTTCAGACCTGAAATCTTTTTTTGTTTCCGGAGGATATTTTACTGAAAGCACAATTTTAAAAGTAAATGTTTTTTCAGGATTGGAAGATACCTACCAGGCATGGAACGGTGTGCCTTCGGTCCGATTGAACAACGATGCTGCAGGAATGAAACGTTATCTTGATCATTGGTTGTGGTCTTCAGGTTCTGAACGCGAAAATCAGTTAAAATATGATCAAATGGTCAGTTCAGACAGCCGGACTTACAACATGTACACCTATGAGAATGAAGTTGATCATTACCAGCAAGATCATTTTCAATTGCTTTTTTCGCACAAAATCAATCAGTTGTTTGATGTAAATGCCAGTCTGTTTTATACACCCGGTAAAGGTTATTATGAGCAGTACGAATACGATCAAAAGTTGGAAGATTACCTGATTACTCCTCCCGTTTACGGTGGTGAAACAATTAATAAGTCGGATTTAATCCGGCGAAAATGGTTGGAAAATGATTTCTATGGGATGACTTTCTCGGTAAATCGCAAAGAAGAAACCCGCGAATTTACTTTTGGGGGCGGATACAATGTGTACGATGGAGATCATTTCGGGAAAGTAATCTGGATGCGAAATGCAGGAAACACAGAGATGAACCACGAATGGTATCGCGGAACCGGCCTGAAGAAAGACTTTAATCTGTACGCCAAATACAATTACGAGTTGGCCGAGAACCTGAATTTGTTTGCTGATTTGCAATACCGCAAAATTGATTACGACATTGATGGTACTGATGACGATTTACGCAACCTGAAGCAGTCGCATAAGTTTGAGTTTTTCAACCCCAAAGTGGGTATTTATTACCAGATAAGCGAAAAGCAGAATCTGTATGTAAATTTTGCGCGAGCCAACCGCGAGCCTAACCGCGACAATTATGTAGATGCCGATCCGGAAGGGAAACAACCCGATTTTGAAACGCTGAATGATTTCGAAGTGGGTTATAAATACAACACCAGCCGTTTGGCTTTGGGCCTGAATGCCTATTACATGATGTATCAGAACCAGTTAATCCTGACTGGTGAAATCAACGATGTGGGGGCGCCTATCATGGTAAATGTGGACGATAGTTACCGTGCCGGACTTGAATTTGTGGCTGGAGTAAAACTGACCGCAAAACTAAAATGGGATGTTAATTTGACCCTGAGCCGGAATAAAATCAAAAATTTCAGCGAGTTTGTTGACGATTGGGACAATGGCGGTCAAATTGAAAATAAACTTGGAACAACCGATTTGGCTTTTTCTCCGGATGTGGTTGCCAACAGTCAGATTAGCTGGTTGGTTGCCAAAGGTTTAAAAATGAACCTACAGTCATTTTCGGTAAGCAAACAATTCATTGACAATACGTCGAGCAACGACCGCAAGCTGAATGCTTACCTGGTGAACAACCTGAACATCAATTACCAGGTGAAACAAAAATTTGCCAAAGAATTAAACCTTCATTTAATGGTAAATAATTTGTTCGACACCAGTTACGAAAGCAATGCCTGGGTGTATTCATACTTCTACGAAGGGCAGCGATGGGCCATGGATGGATATTTCCCGCAGGCAGGAATTAATGTTATGGCCGGATTAGATGTAAAATTCTAACTAATGGAAAGCAAAATAGGGTCAGGAATTGTCCTGACCCTATTTTTAAAATGGTGATCGATTTCCTATTTGAACAACTCTTTGTTCGGCTGTGCGCCCATCGTAAATTCAAGCGTTCCACCTTCCATTATTTCCTGATGGGTAATGTACGTTCTATCCAAAACCTGTCCGTTCAGTTTTACTTCCTGAATGTATTTATTTGTTACTGAAGCTAATGGCGCTTTCATGGTGAAATACTTTCCAGGGGCCACTTCAATTTTAGCTTCCTGAACAATGGGTGAGCCAAACTGATAAGTCAATTCAGAAGGATTGACCGGATAGAAACCCATCGCGCTGAACACGTACCATGCCGACATTTGTCCACAGTCTTCGTTTCCACACAAACCATCCGGTTTATCGGTGTACATTTCAGTTTGAATCTGGCGGTTCAATTCCTGAGTCCTCCATGCCCGTCCGGCATAGTTAAACAGGAAGGTGGTGTGGTGGCCGGGTTCGTTACCATGCGCATAACTACCAATCAATCCGGAAATATCAGGAGAAGCCTGCTCGCCTTTTACACCTTCAGCAACGGTAAATAGTTGATCCAATTTATTGGCAAACGATTCTTTACCACCAAGTAACTCAATCAGACCGTTTACATCGTGTGGAGCCAGCCACAAATACTGCCAGGCGTTACCTTCGGTATAATCGCTTCCTTCGTGGTTCGAAAAAGCGGGATCAAATGGAGTTGTCCACTGGCCGTTGCTCAGTTTACCACGCATAAAACCAGTTTCTTTATCAAAGTAATTACGGTAGTTGAGCGACCGTTTGGCAAAATAAGCGGCGTCTTCGGATTTTCCCAATTTCTGAGCAACAGCAGCCAAAGCCCAGTCGTCAATAGCTACTTCTTCCGATTTGGCTACCGACTGCTGAATCTGATCGGCTGGCATATAACCCAATTTGTCGTATAGTCCCATTCCATCGCGGTCGTGCATCGAAGTTGCTTTCATCGCTTCAAATGCCAACTGCTGATCAAAATCGCCAATTCCCTTCAGGATGGCTTCTGCAATTACTGAAATGGAATGGTTTCCAACCATACACCAGGTTTCGTTTCCTTCCAGTTCCCAAACGGGTAAAACGCCTGTTTGTTTGTAATGGTCGAGCATGGTTTTTACCATGTCGTTCACGCGCGATTGTTGAGTCAGGGTAAACAGCGGATGAAGGGCACGGTAGGTATCCCACAATGAAAATACAGTATAGCGGTTGTAACCGGCAGCTTTTTGAGTGTCGCCTTTGATCCCTTTAAATTCGCCGTTAGAATCGGAGAACAAAGCTGGTGCAACCATGGTGTGGTAAAGTGAAGTATAGAAAATCGTCTTTTGAACTGAATCATTGGATTGAATCCTGATCTTCGACAATTCTTTTTCCCAGGCATCCGAAGCAGCTTTGGCTGTAGCTTCAAAATCCCATCCGGCCAGCGAACCATCCAGATTGGCAATGGCATTTTCAACGCTAACTGAAGAAATACCCACTTTGGACATAACCTGTTTTTCGCCAAAACTGAAAACACCCACAGCACAAGCTTCGCCACCAACATTTTTAATAACCGATTTGGTAATTGGAGATGAGAAACGGACCGCAAAAAACACATGCTGATCGGCTGCCCAACCATTCGATAACCGCGAACCGGTAACCAGCAAACTATCGACTACATTTAGTGTCGTTTGATAGGGTTTGTCCCAGTTGATGGCAAATCCAAGGTTAATGATCAGGTTATTTTCGCCTCCTTCAGGAAAAGAATAACGATGTAATCCGGCACGTTCGGTTACAGTAAATTCAGCTTTTATGCCATTATTTTTCAGTGTTACGGCATAATATCCGGGTTTTGCAGCTTCCTGATTATGCGTATATTTCCCTGTATAACGGGTAACAAAATCAGCATTTTTTTCTCCTTCCTGAAAAGAGACTTCTGTGGCCACTGGCAAAAACGAGATATCGGCCAAGTCACCAATGCCGGTTCCGCTAAGGTGAAGATGGCTGAATCCGGCCACAATACTATCGGAATAATGGTATCCCGAACACCAGTCCCAGCCTTGAGTGCCGTTATCAGGACTTAACTGAATTTGACCGAAGGGATAGGATGCGCCAGGATAGGTATGTCCATGGAAACCGGTTCCGATAAACGGATCAACAAAATCGGTCAGACGGTCTTCCTGAACCTGTTTTGGTGCTGGTGTATTGCAGGCTGCCAGAAACAACAACGCTCCGGAAAGTATAGAAATAATTTTAGTCATTGGTTGGGTTTTTCAATTTGAGCGTAAAACTACACAAATGAAAAAAAATATCAACTGTTTAAATTGTATATAATCTTCGTGTCATTAATGAAAAAATTATAGAAAAACAGTATATTTCTGCTATTCTGAGATGAAGAAATCGATAACTAAAATAAAGCTTCCTTAATGAATAATTCTTTCTTTGGACGCGATCGGGAAATGGAATTTCTTTTAAAGTCACTGACTGATTTTGAAAGTTCAAATACTTCTTTTTTGCTCGTTGAAGGGCCTGCCGGTATCGGTAAAACAACTTTAATTCAGCAGGTTTTACTGAACTACAAAAAACAGAAGTGCTTCAGGTTGTACGGGAAATACAGCAATCAGTCGGAGCGGGTTCCTTACCAGGCGCTAAAACAGTCGATGAAAGAATGGATCAACCAGATTCTGGTATTGTCGGAAGAAGAACTAAACACACTAAAAGGGAATGCGGTATCGGCCCTGCAAAATAATATTTCAACCATAACTTCTGTTTTTGACGAGTTGGAGCCATTCTTTGGGAGGAAGCAGTTTAGCGTTGTTTCACCCGTTGAGACGGAAGCCCATCAAATCAAATCGAAATTCTACTACTTTTTCAGCAAATTTTTAAAATCAGTCACCCGGTCAGGATACCAGATCGTCCTTTTTCTGGACGATTTGCAATGGGCTGACCATGCTTCATGGACGTTAATAGAGGAACTCATAATCCGGAATTCAGTACCTGATTTAATCATTGTGGGCGCTTACAGACCTTTTGAAGGTAGAACTGATCTGCAATTGAAAATCAATAAGTTTAAAGAGCAAAATTCTCGCAAAACAGTCTACTATTCATTAGAACCACTTCATTCTCAATACTTCAACTTGCTCATTCCATCCCATTGGGAGTTAACACAACCAGATGCTGAAGTATTTAAAGAATATTTATGGCATGAAAGTGAAGGCAATCCTTTTAAAGTCAAAGAGATTATCAAAACCATTGAAAAAGAGCGGATATTTAAAGATAAATTCAATCACGATTTCGTCTTCTGGGAAAATCTTCCACGATTCGATCATGCAAAAAGTTCAGAAAATTTCATTTTCGAACAACTTAAAATGTTGCCTTCCAATCAAATACAGCTAATCTCTGCGGCCTCCTGTATCGGGTTCTATTTTAAAGCAGATCTGTTAAAACAAATTCTCAGGTTATCTTCTGAAGAAATTGATCAGATTCTATTGAAAATGACCAATGATGATCTGCTGATCAAAAAAGACTCTACCTATATTTTTGAACATGACAATGTATTTTCTGCTGCCAATAAATTATCAACCGAAAATCAAAAATTCGTACTTTATCAGAAAATTGGCCGTATCATCTTGTCAGGTCTGGAGAATTACAATCAAAATGATTTTTTTCAGGCCATCAATCACCTCAATACCGGCTGGGACTCCGAAAAATCGAAATGCGGCTTTACTTCAGCACATCTACTTTTGAATATTCAGGCAGCCCGCCTGGCCATTAAAAATTCAGCGTTCGAAAGGGCCTGGAAATATTTTTCTTTTGCGGATCAGCTAATAAAATACGATCAGCCTGAAGAAATAATGATCAGCGATCCGAAACTGGCGGACTTGTTTGAAAAGAATGTAATCGGCAAAGCTGACCTCGACTATTTCGTTCAGTTTGGATATGCCGAAACCATGTTCCTGATGCAAAAGTTCGATCAGGCATTGTTTTACGCCAACGAAGTGCTGAAATTAAAAATTAACCGGCATCAAAAAATTCAGGCTACGCTGATCAAAATAAGGATTTGTTCTGCACTGATTTATAAAAATGATGTTCAGGAAATTCTTTTGGATGGGCTCAAGAGTCTGGAATCGGTTTTAAACGATTTTGGTATTGCCTTTCCTGACCGGCCGGATGAACTATTGCAACAAGCCGCCGCCGATTCGCACGAAATTTATCAACAGGCTTTCGGATTAAGTGAAGATGCCGATTTTAATGCACTGATAAATCCGGACCAGGAATACCAGGATTTGATGAAGCTGGTTATGAATTCCATGACATTCGTCTACTACATGGATGTCAGGAAAAATATGTTTATGGCCATTAAATTTTTATTGCTGAGCTTTAAAAAGGGCTACACGCCCATGACCCCGGTTTTATTTTCGGCCAGTTTTCTAGCGGCTTCTTTTAGCCAGTCGTATCTGTCAATGACTTTTCTTTTGGGTAAAATTTCGCTCCGGATGATCGGGCAAACGCCTTTTAACAGTTATGCGCATATCGTTTATTATATTGCCACGCTCAACTTCTTTGCCTGGGAAAACCACTACAAAGTATGCGTTAAAAAACTGAGGGAATCGGTTCAGTTGGCGAGAGAAGCCGGGGATCATCACTACGCTTCTTTTTGCGCAACAAACGTCAGGTTACTAAATATTTACCGTGGCAAGAATCTCAAAAAGCATGTGTTGTATTCCAGAAAGCTTGAAAGTCAAAATCAACATGTTTTCTTTATCAGCAGCAGCGATTCCGACCTGAGCGCCTATCTTGCGGGAACGAAACCGGGTTTTCTGGAAAGTAAATTTGATTTTTCAGAAGTATTAATCCGTGATTCGGAATTTAACCTGAGCAGCAGATATCATTTGTATCTGGCACTGCATAAACTGTATTATTTATCAGGCGATTACACAAAATCACTGGAGGCCGGAATAGTCTGCGAAAATCTGGAAAATGTTTATCGTGGTTTCCAGATTGAACTGGAGCATTATTTATTTTTCAGTTTAAGCCTGCTTCAATCGGCCTATAAAAATCCATTGTTGTTGGAAGATGTTTTAGAAAAAGTCAGGCCTAAACTTGAAGAATTCAGAAGGCTATCGGCCTATCATTCGGGAAATTATCTGCATAAAGTTTTTCTGATTGAAGCGGAAATAGCCAAATGCAAAGGCGAATTCGAAAATGCCACTTCGTTATACGATGAAGCTATCCGGGAAGCTAAGGAACAAAAATTTACGCACCATGCTGCCATTGCCGCCGAGTTGGCGGGAGGATATTATCTCAGCAAAAACAGGACTAAATTGGCTGTCGTTTATCTGAAAGATGCGCTAAAATTCTATTCGAAATGGGGAGCCAACGCGAAAGTGGAGTGGTTAAAACAAAAATATCCGTTTATACTAAAAGATCACCCGTCAGCTCAGTCGGTTCTGTTGCCCGATTACCAGCGAATACGAAGCGTGATCAATAAAACAGCCTTAAGTCAGGAACTCAAGCTGGCTGAGCTTGCCAAATTACAGCTTTCAAATCTGGTTGAACAAAGTAACGCTAAAATGGGTGTTGTATTGATTCAGCAAAATAATGGCTGGCAGGTGCTTGAAGCCAATAGCCCTGAACGGCTTGATTTGGAGCATATTCTTCTCAGCCAACTGGTGGATGAATTGCCCGGAAAAGTCTTAAATTATGCGATCAATAAGGCCGAGAAGGTTGTGTTGCGGGATGTTAAAAATGTTGTCCATTTTGCCGACGATCCGTATTTTATTCATTCCAATCCCGATAATGTATTTTGTTACCCCATTTCATCGGGACTGAGAATGGAAGGTCTGATTTATCTGGAAGATATTGATTCAGGAATTATTGAAAAAGACGACCTGTTTATATTGATGATCGAACATGCATCGATCACTTTGGCCAATGCCATTTACAACGAAAATTTGTACCGGCTCAATCAGGAATTGCAGGTTCAGGAGCAGAAAAAAATGGAGGCGGTGATTGAATCGCAGGAGAAAGAACGAAAACGAATAGCCGAGGAATTGCACGATAGTGTGGGGCAAATGCTGGCCCTGGTCAAATTAAATTTATCGAGGATTGAAGCGAACGATCAACAGCCGAATCCTGATACGAATAAACTCATACAGCAAACGTCAACGTTACTCGATGAGAGTATTGACGAGGTCAGAACGATTTCGCACCATCTGATGCCTCCTGATTTAAAGACCAAAAGTTTAACTGAGATTGTAGAGAATTTATTGAGCAAAAACGAAAATGCCCGTGGATTGAAATATCAATTTCATTCGTACGGATTAGCTGATAATTTATCGGAAGCCATTAAATTTACCATCTACCGCATTATTCAGGAAATCATCCACAACGTCATTAAACACGCTTCAGCCGGGCAGGTTTCCATGAGTATTACCCAAACCGACGACGGGATAAACCTGATGGTGGAAGATGATGGGATTGGATTTAATACGAATTTGGTGGGTTCCGGATTAGGATTAAAAAATATTCACTCCAGGGTGAAATTATTAAACGGTTATTTCGATGTTGATTCGTCGTTGAACCGGGGAACAATTTATAATGTTACCATCCCTTTAAACGCTTAACGAATGGAAAAAATTAAGATTCTGCTGGCTGACGATCATCAGCTTTTTCTGGATGGACTGAGCGCGCTGCTTGGACAAATTGCATCAGTAGAGATTGTTGCTGCCGTTAGCGATGGAGCTCAATTGTTGGAAAAACTGAAGGGATCGGAAGGTGATCTGGTGATTGTCGATCTGCACATGCCTGTGCTTGACGGACTGGAGACAACCAAAATGATTAGGCAACTTTACCCTGCGGTAAAAGTGCTCGGACTTACGATGGATAATGAGGTGGATTCTATTCAGGATATGCTGGAGGCCGGAGCTTCAGGATATATTCTTAAAAATACCGGAAAAGCTGAACTGGAGACAGCCATCCTTCAGGTAATGAAAGGGGAAGTATATTTAAGCCAATCGTTAAGCAGCCAACTGGCTCAACGTTTATTGCTCAAAAAAAGGGCCGTAGTGGAAGAAACATGCGAATTGGACATGCTGACGGAAAGGGAAGTCGAAATTTTGAAGATGGTCGCATTGGAAAATTCGAATACGGAGATTGCCGAAAAGTTGTACATCAGCCCTAAAACGGTAGAAACTCACCGTAAAAATTTAATGAAGAAAATTGGGGCTAGAAATTCGCTTGGAATCTACAAATTTGCATTAAAACATAAATTGATCAACTAATTTCCCACAAAAATACCGTCCACACGGTAGATCAAATCCTGTCGATTAGGTATTTCACACCTTGCTGCTTCATGGCAATTTTGTATCATAAATTTTAATCATACAGAAAGCCATGAAAAAAGTATTAATCGTATTAATTGCATTTTCATTTCTTTTCGCCGGGTGCGAAGACGAAATGACTGAAAATCCTCCGGAAAATACGCTGGAGGCCAACGCCGGAATTGATCAGCAAGTAGAAACGAATAAACAATTTGTTCTGGATGGGTCTAAGTCGAAAGATCTGGCTGAAAAGACATTTCAGTATCTCTGGAACATCAAAAGCAAACCGGAGGGCAGTGCAGCTACTTTGTCGGATGCAACTACCGTTTCGCCAAAATTTACGGCCGATAAAGCCGGGAATTATTTGATTGAACTGAAAATTCACAACAACGTTTTCGACGACACCGACGACGTTTTAATTACTGCCACGAAGGCGAATGATCCACCTTTACAGGAACCGGTTGTCATCAATCAGGACATTAATCAGGAGCGCCGGTTAACCAATGTTTTTGATGATCCAACCATTCCCGATTATTTGGTCACCTCAGATATTCATGTAACGGGACATCTCACCATTGATCCGTCCGTAACTATTGCCTTTGAAGCAGGGAAAGCGATGTACATCGATAATCCGGGCAGTATTAATGCCGTTGGCTGGGGCGATAAAGATATTGTTTTCACCGGAAAAAATAAGACCCACGGATTCTGGAAAGGGTTGATTATTAATTCATCCAGTCCGTTAAACAAACTCGAAAGGGTTACCATCGAATATGGTGGTAGCAATCCAGCCGATGGAATTGAAGTTGCAGCCAATCTGGGTATAACAAGTAAAGGCAATTTACACCTTGTAGCATCTGTCATACGACAAAGTGCTGCTTACGGTATGGTGGTTGAATCGGGTGCCAACTGGAGCGCCGACTCTTTTAGTAATATCTTTGAAAACAATCAAACCCCACTCCGGATTCGGGCTTCGCAGGTCAACTCAGTCGATGGTCAATCATATTTTGCAAACAATACGCGGAATCTTATTGAAGTTGTTGGAGGTACCGTATTTGATTTGATGGAAGTACAATGGGGCCGGGCGCTTACTTCGGATACCCCTGCCCTTACCGTTCCTTACCTGATAAAAGGACAGGTTGTCGTAAAAAGTGGATTGAGAATTCGTAAAGGGGTAGAACTGCTTTTCGACTCTGATGCCGAATTTGCAGTAATGCCAACCGGCTATTTAACCGCAATTGGCACCGGTGCCGAACGTATAAAATTTCATGGCGTTGAATCGGGTGTAACAGGTTATTGGAGAGGAATCGCCATCAAATCGAACAGCGACAAAAACGAGTTAAGTTATGTTGAAGTTTTCAATGCCGGAAGCGAAGATCTGGGTGGATTTGACCGAAAGGCTGCTGTTGCCCTGGATGGAGAGAATCATGCAAAACTAAAACTGACCAATTCTAAAATTGAAAAAAGCGGAGGTCACGGACTTTTTGTAGAGAACCATGCCGAAATAATGGCGCTGACATTCAATCGATTTGAAAACAATACTGATGCAGCAATGGTTTTGCCCGCCAACGAAGTGCGAAAAGTCAACAATATGGGCACCACATCATTTATTGGCAATGGTCATAATGGGATTGAAATTTATGGCTCAGTCTTGTTGCACCCAAACAGGGAAGAATCGGTTTGGCCTGCTTTAAATTTTGGGGCAACTTATCTGGTAAGCGGTAACCTTAGCATTCAATCAGGATTAAAAATATTACCAGGCGCGGCTTTTAAATTTGCCAATGGCAAAGGAATCAGGGTTGATAACATTGCCTATTTAAATGCAAAGGGCACGGCAGATCGTAAAATTACTTTTACAGGTGTAAATGAGGTCAAGGGTTCCTGGTATGGCATTCAGTTTCTATCGAATAGCGACCTTAATATATTGGAATACACTGAAATACTATATGCGGGGAAAACTGTACATCTTGGAATTCCGCAAATCGCCAGCATCTCAGTAGGAGGAGATTATGTATCAAAACTAAACATCTCCCATTCAAAAATTGCCCATGGTGAGGGTTACGGGATAGTCATTGGCACAAATCTGGGCACCATCAATAGCGATTTTGAAACAGTAAATCAGTTTGAAAATCTGACATTGGGGAATGTGTATAAAACCGCAACCTGGTAGAACGAAGCTCTCCAAGCTTCTTCACTAACGCCTGGTACAACTTTAAAATGATCCTCTGATGAGCTTGTCTGAATTATTTAAAAAGGTGCTGATAAAAGATGATCAATACGTCCTGTACAGCAATCTTTCAGAAACGGTTGTTTCACTGGAATACTTTCAGGATCAATCACTGAATGAACAGCAGATCAGACGAATTTACGATGTGGTCTCAACCCATCGATATGTTGCCTGCATGATAAAAGTGAATGGGGGAAACCTGATTCCTTTTGAAGATGCAACCTGGATTGAGAAGCTTAATTTACCGGTTTTGTGCAGGTCAGGAATCCTGCTTATGGCTTATATATCAGCCAATAATGTATTCAGCAGTCTCGAAATTGAAAAGGAAATCCTTGCTGATGAAATGAAAAAAATCAAGATAAGGATTTTCAAAAATACAGAAGAAGCCATTGTTTGGTTTCAATCGAATCATATCTAATAAATTTTACACCGATGAACAAAATAAGTATTGTCCTATTTTTAATCGTTCTGGCAGGATGCAAAACGCCACAGATGTATGTTGCACCTGACCTTAAAAACGACAGCCAGATGTTTCAGGTAACCGGACGGCAAGGCCTTCAGGTCGGACGCCATTTATCTTTTGGCGAATATACTACCGGCAAGGTAAAACAGGGATGGGTAAAAGGTTACGACATTCCCTTCTTTGTCCGGTTTCAGGGGATGAAGGAAAAATTATCGTTCCGGCAATTTGGGAAGCCGGGGCAAGTTGCCGATGTATATGCCGTCGGAAAATTCAGGAGTACCGAATTGCCCTTCCTAAAGGATTATTTCAACATTATCTTGAATGAAAAGAATCATTTTGCCGGAACGGTTATTCTGGATGATGGAAAGGAGGTATGGGAATTCCTGTTATTCAATCCTGATGGGGAATCGTTGAAAGAGTCAAAAGCCGGATTTGCACAAAAGGGTACCGAAACCATTGAAGTGAACGGAATTAAGAAGTTGGAAAATGGGAAGCAGAGTTTGGCCTATAAATTCTGGGGCTATGAATTTATTTACAATGGCCAACCTGTTGGAGCAGTGGAAACCGTAAATAACGGGAACGTGTGGGTTAAAAATAATCTGTCAGACGATTTGAAATTAGTACTTGCCAGTCTTTCCTCCAGCCTCTTGTTACGAACCAGTCTGGAGGAGAGAATTGATTAACCGTGTTCAGAAAACAGAAACCTGCGGAAGTTGAGATGTGGCCAACCCAGATTTCTTCTTCCGCTATTCATTTCATTCAGGTATTTCCCGCCCAATAAATTGGTTGCTGTGATGGCCTGCATTTCGGCATGAGCGGTTACATCGGTAAGTGTTTCGGTAAGGTTGTGGGCTCGGGCAATAATCCGGTTTTGCGAAACCACCACCGCACCAACCGGAATTTCGCCTTCCTGAAAAGCCAGCTCGGCTTCCTCGAACCAGTTGCTATTTTTTAACCGATGGTGGTTACCAAATCCAACCCAGCTTTCTGGGAAGATTTGAAAAAGGTAGGGCTTGAAATTGAATCCGTTTGCCTTTAGCGAACGGACATCAAGGCTGAAGAAGTTGCCGGATTAGGAGGCAATCGTAGATTCAATCAGATCGATCAACTTCTTTACCGGTTCAAAATAAGGGATTACTTTTTCTTCGTCAAAATCAAATAAGTCATCGTAGTCGCCCTTTTGCCTCCAGGTAAATAATTGAGAATAAATTCTCCCGAATTCTTTTGGGATTTTCCCTGTCTTGATGAAGTGCTCGGTGAAGTTTGATTTGGCTCCGTTATGAGTTGAAGGTGTTAAGTCTGCAATTAGCAATAAAGCCATCACAGCGTAATAAGCAGAATAATAAAGTCTATTAATAGCTGAATTCCATTTTTGACGATCTGCCAAGATTTGTGCGTCTTCGTAGGTATCTCTGGCGCGGAGTAAACGATATTTGATCAGATCTTCTTTGGAAGCTTTCATTTTATCCTAATCCCTTCTTTTTGTATGTTTTCAAAAAGAGAAGTGGACGAATAGTCTTCCATCCATTTTTGTTTTGAGTAAATCAACGGAGATATAATTTCACCCGTTTCCAATTCGATTTCATAAAATGCATCCATGAATTTCGTTTCAAAATCAAATGAAATATTGGCTGATTTAAGGAGAATTAATAAATCCCAGTCGGATAATTTTTTAGCATTTCGTCGTGCTCGTGAGCCATACAAATATACTTCCGAGTCAGGAGCCGTCTTATTTGCCACGCTAATAATTCGTTGTACTATTTGTTCTTCTTTGCTCATGTAGTAAAAATAGCAATTTATTTGAGATGAAGTTAAACTTCCGACTTCGGTCTTCCGACTTCTGACCTTTTCTATCTCTTCTTCAGAAAAAACTCCTTCATTAATAGAGCACACTCATTTTCAAGGATTCCAAAAATAACTTCCGTTCTGGGATGCAAAGCGCCTGGTGCAAACTTCCGATAACCTCGTTTTTCGTCAGATGCGCCATAAACTACTTTGCCAATTTGCGACCAGCCTAAAGCTCCCGCACACATCACACACGGTTCCAGGGTTACATACAAGGTGCATTCGTTCAGGTATTTTCCGCCCAATAAATTGGTTGCTGTAATGTTCTGCATTTCGGCGTGAGCGGTTACATCGGTCAGCGTTTCGGTTAGGTTGTGGGCGCGGGCAATAATCCGGTTTTGCGAAATCACCACCGCGCCAACCGGAATTTCGCCTTCCTGAAAAGTTTCAGGATATCAACGCTGAATGATAGATCCCAAAATAAATTCGGGGTGATTGGAATTCAGGAGATTTCGATTTTTTCGGGCAGCCTTTTGTTCTCTTTTTCCTGAAAACCTCTTGAAGCCCGCAACGGGACAGTTCCCCAATCAGCAGGACGGCGATTTTCTCAGGCAGGACAGCAAAATCTTTAACGGATTGCGAAAAACTCAGCAGGGCGAGTGGTGAAGGGTGTTTGCGTGAAAACGAGAATAAAATTTTGTGTGCAGCGCTGTAAGAAGCAGTCAAAGTATATTGTTATGATTTAGAGAAAATAGTATATATTTGGTGGGAGATGCTAGTTGTGGGGCATTTTAGAAATATCCTACAATTAATGAGGCATAATTAACCCTATTGAATGAAACTGCATAAAATATTGCCTGAACAAATGAAAAGAAAAAACCTGTTATTAATACTTTTCTGGTTATTATTTCTTGTTATAACAATTTCGAAATCCTATTCGCAAGTTCCCAATAGTCCAGGTTATGTTATTTTAAATAATCATGATACAATTTATGCGAGAATTGAGAACTCCCATCTCGGCTCTTTAAGCAAATGTGTCATAATTAAAAATGGCACATCAACTATTCAAATTATAAAACCGAAACAAGTAAATGGATTTTTCATTTCACCGGACTCCTATTTTCAGACAAAACAGATAGGTGGCAAGAATACATTCGTACAAGTTATTTCCAAAGGAAAAATCGATCTTTATGAGGCCAACATGAATCTTTATATCTCGCGTAATTCGGATAATTTGGTTTTATTAGACGGGGAAAAGAAATACTTTAAAGTGGACAGCAAGACTTATTCGACAGAAAATAACTCATACAAAACATGGATGAAAAATTGTATTGAAGACACAAGTTATTATCGTAAAATTGACAAACTGTTTTTTGATAAAACTGTGATTAAAAAGCTGATTTATGAAATCAATGGCCAGAATTTTACATCTCTCAAGGACCGGGATATAAAGATATTTCATCAAAATCAATTTAGCTTTGATTTTGGTTATTCTGCATATACATTCCAAATGCTGAATTTGAGCTATAAAAATGACTCTCTTTTTGTTAGTTACGGAAATAATGGAGTTCTGGGGGATCGTGATAATGTGAAACATAAATTGAATGCCTGGCAAATGGGTTTTTCTTATAAAAGAAACATCAAGTCAACCAATCTTTATTTGTACAGTGGTTTAAAATACAGTAAACTTCAAAAAATATCTGTTGATAGATTTGTATTTTTACATTCTTCTATAACTCCTGAAAGTTATGGAAGTAGTTATTACAGTAATACAATTG
The DNA here is from genome assembly GCA_041652995.1 of Prolixibacteraceae bacterium. Lineage (GTDB taxonomy): Bacteria > Bacteroidota > Bacteroidia > Bacteroidales > Prolixibacteraceae > Aquipluma. The sequence continues at coordinate 769 of JBAZGO010000035.1, read as the reverse complement.
GAAGTGTAAAAGATCAATTTCACTATGACTTAACTCAGGTTTCCATGCCTGTTGGTTTTTATCACGAAATTTCACACAATCTTCTTCGTCCATTTTATTCAATTGGTATTTCCGGAAATTATTTTTTGAAGAAAACTATTTTAGTGAATAGGACTGTTTATCTGAATAACGTTAATGTGGAAGAAGATGAATTTGAATTGGATATTCCTTCTTTCTCATTGGGAACAGCATTGGAGATAGGTTGTCGCTATTTAATCAATGCAAACTATTCAATATCTGCGGGTATAAACTGGAATACATTGATGAAAAATCAATCGATTAGTCCAGGTTACAATAAGGTAACAAATCGGAGGTTTTATTTCTCATTCAATTTTTAAGAAACCCTCACTTTAGCGATAGCGGAAAACCCCGGCTCATTTGGATATGCAAAAGCTCGCAGTCGCTTGTGCCAATTTGTAATTGGCACTTCTTAGTTCTGGATTTCTAATGCAGTCCCTCAGGATATGCCGATCCTTGCTCGTGCGGTCGCGGATTTGTAACCAGTGTTTTGGGATCAATTCAAATTCTTGTGGGGAAGCAAAAATAAAGCGATCAAGATGCTTCTGTTTTTGTCCTCAAGCCGGACTGGCTCTTCCTTTTCCAATCGATGAAAAGGAAGCAAAAATCTTGTCAAAACGAAACCTCGGTCGGACGTTTTGACGCCCCACACACCGCTCCGATCAATGTATTGTGTTGTAATTTGAAGAATGATGATTAAAGCTTTTGCCCG
>JBAZGO010000034.1:0-70488 GCA_041652995.1 Prolixibacteraceae bacterium | reverse complement strand
CATTGATCGGAGCGGTGTGTGGGGCGTCAAAACGTCCGGCCGAGGTTTCGTTTTGACAAGATTTTTGCTTCCTTTTCATCGATTGGAAAAGGAAGAGCCAGTCCGGCTTGAGGACAAAAACAGAAGCATCTTGATCGCTTTATTTTTGCTTCCCCACAAGAATTTGAATTGATCCTTTGCCTTCCGCAAACTCACTACGCATACGGCGAAATGCATTCCGATTATCCGAAAATTTCAACTTATAAAAAAGTGTGTACCCTGAAAAGCCAATAAACTGAAATTTAGTCATCCGATGAGTTATTAAATAGCTGATTGTCAGACATTAATTATATGATAATATTAGCAAAATATTCATCGGATGACTTTTCGGAGTGGACTCAAAAAATGAATTACAATGTAATTGTTGTAGGCGCCGGGCCTGCCGGGATTTTCACGGCTTACGAACTGATAAAGGAAAATGTGGTTCCAACTGGTCATAAAAAAACCTGCTTCGGGAAAAGCAGGTTTTTTTATATCTGTAGGCTGAAATGTTTTACATTACAGCGACTTGGCAACTTCGGTTAATGTAAATGCCTCGATAAAGTCACCGGCTTTAACATTGTTGTAGTTTTCAATATTCAAACCACATTCGTAGCCTTTGTTTACTTCTTTCACATCGTCTTTAAATCGTTTCAGCGATCCGAGTGTTCCTGTATAAATTACAATTCCATCGCGGATAACACGAACTTTGTCCTTCCTGAAAATCTTTCCGTCGCGAACAATACAACCTGCGATAGTACCAACTTTGGTAATTTCGAAGGCTTCCATGACTTCAGCAGTTCCAGTGATTTCCTCCTTAATCTCAGGTGAAAGCATACCTTCCATCGCCGCTTTTATTTCGTTGATGGCATCGTAAATGATGGAATAAAGACGGATATCGATTTGTTCCTTTTCAGCAATCTTTCGGGCACTAACCGATGGTCGAACCTGGAATCCAACAATGATTGCATTTGAAGCAGTTGCCAACATGATATCCGATTCGGAAATCGCACCAACCGCTTTGTGAATCACATTCACCTGAATTTCTTCAGTAGAAAGCTTAATCAACGAATCAGAAAGCGCTTCGATCGATCCGTCCACGTCGCCCTTAACAATCAGGTTTAGTTCCTGGAAGTTTCCAATAGCGATACGACGTCCGATTTCATCAAGAGTAATATGTTTTTGAGTACGCAGACCCTGTTCGCGGGCCAACTGCTCACGTTTGTTGGCAATGTTGCGTGCATCGCGTTCATTCTCCATGACATTGAACTTGTCGCCAGCCTGAGGCGCTCCGTCGAGACCAAGAATAATAACCGGTTCAGCAGGCGCTGCAACGGCTACACGCTGGTTACGCTCGTTAAACATAGCTTTTATGTGTCCATAATATTGTCCGGCCAAAAGTACATCGCCAACTCTGAGCGAACCATTCTGAACCAGTACAGTAGCTACATAACCACGACCTTTATCCAGTGTAGATTCAATAACAGTTCCGGTTGCACGTTTATTTGGATTTCCCTTTAGCTCAAGCATTTCGGCTTCCAGCAAAATCTTTTCAAGCAATAAATCAACATTCAAACCACTCTTTGCTGAAATATCCTGACTTTGATATTTTCCGCCCCAATCTTCAACAAGGAAGTTCATACCAGCTAATTTTTCCTTTATTTTTTCAGGATTAGCGCCAGCTTTATCAATTTTATTAATGGCAAAAATGATTGGTACACCCGCTGCCTGTGCATGGTTGATTGCCTCAACGGTTTGTGGCATGATATTGTCATCGGCAGCTACAATAATAATCGCAATATCGGTTACCTGGGCACCACGTGCACGCATCGCGGTAAAGGCTTCGTGACCAGGGGTGTCGAGGAAAGTAATGTCTTTCCCGTTGTTTAATTTCACATGGTAGGCGCCAATGTGCTGTGTAATTCCTCCGGCCTCACCGGCAATTACATTGGTGCTGCGGATGTGGTCGAGCAACGAGGTTTTACCATGGTCAACATGTCCCATAACGGTTACAATCGGAGCACGTGGCAACAATTGTTCTGCTGTATCCGGCTCTTCTTCTATTGCTACCTGAATTTCTGCACTCACGAATTCGACCTTATAGCCAAATTCGTCGGCAACAACAGCCATTGTTTCTGCATCGAGCCGCTGATTGATTGACACGAACAATCCCAGGCTCATACAAGTTGAGATTACGCTGGTAACCGATGTGTCCATCATGGTGGCCAATTCGTTTACAGAAACGAACTCGGTAACTTTCAGGATGTTCTGATCGGCGCTGTCGCGCTCAGCCTGGGCAGCCATTTTATCACTGGCTATCTGTCGTTTATCCTTTCTGTATTTTGATCCTTTCGACTTGGTTCCTTTGGTCGTCAGGCGGGCAAGTGTATCTTTAATTTGTTTCTGAACGTCTTCTTCGCTTACCTCTTTCTTCAGTAAAGGACGTTTTTTCAGTTTCGAACGATCGCCTCCGCCACTTGCCGGAGCGCCGCCAATATTCTTGGTAACAACAAGTTTCTTTCTTTCACCCGGAACCGCAGGTTTTTCAGCAACATTCACACGTTGTTGATTTCCCGGAATATCTTTTGAAATACGTTTCCGTTTTTTCTTCCGATTCTGTTGTTGTACTGAATCGCCATTTGGACCACCTGGTCTTTTATCGGTAGGTAAATCAATTTTCCCAACGACGGTTGGCCCGGAAAGTTTATCAACTTTTGCTTTAATAACAGTTGGAGCAGTCCGTTCCGGCTGAGCAGTTTCCTGTTTAATGTTTTCATTTTCCACAGGTTTCTGAACATCCCTCCTGGTCCGTTCACGGTCTTTCCGTTCCTCTTCTTTTTGCTTTTTGCTTTTTTTGGCAGGTCTGGTTTTTTGATTCAGCAAATCCAGATCAATTCTTCCCACCACCTTTACTTCTTCAACTTTAGGTACGTTGGTTGTAACAACATCTGAGCTGAAGCGGTCGGTTTCAGAATCAGGCTGAACCTGTTCTTCCTTCACTTCAGGAACAGCAGACTCTACAGGTTTTTCAACCTTGTGTTCTTTCTGAACTTTTACTTCTTCGGCTGCTGCCGGAGACTCCTGCTTTGGTTTGGCTTCTGATACCGGTTTATGATGAACTTCCTTTGGTTTCTCTTCAGGAACAACAGGTTCTTCCTTTTTCTTCCATGCATTCAGGTTATCGAGGTCTATTTTGCCTACAACTTTTACAGGTTCTACTTCAGGCCTGGCAATAACGAATGCCTCTTCTTTTGGTTCATGCCTGGCTGGTCTTGGCTCAAAATGCTGAGTTGGTTCAACCTTTTTGGTAGTATGGCCTTTAATGATAACTTCCTCTTCTTCGTAATCATCGTCGAAATGCTTGTGTCCCGTATCTTTCACATCGTCGAGGGACAAAGATTCCTTTGCTCCGCGGTGACTCTTCAGGTTAATCATTTCTGATTCTTTTTTCAGACTAACATCGCCTTTATATTCCTTTTCAAGAAGATGGAATGCGTCATCCGAAATCTTATTGTTTGGGTTTGTATCGATGTCAAACCCCTTCTTGTGCAGAAATTCAACGATGGTTGAGATACCCACATTAAAATCCCGCGCTACTTTACTTAGTCGTTTTATACTACCTATAACCATAAACCCACTCAGTTAAATAAACCTCAAAACAATCTTTAAGGAATTAACGATGATGCAATTTTACATTCAAAATCTAAAATGCCCTAATTTTCATGCAATAATTTGAGCAAACTTATCAGTTTATTCAAATTCATTTTTCAGTATTCTCAGAACTTCGTCGATAGTTTCCTCTTCGAGGTCAGTTCTTTTGATCAGTTCTGACCGGGTAAGGCTCAACACGTTTTTAGCCGTATCGCAACCTATCGATTTCAGTTGGTCGATTACCCAGCTTTCAATTTCATCGGAAAATTCGTCCAGATTCACGTCTTCATCGTCCTGAGCCACTTCGCGGTAAACATCAATTTCGTAGCCGGTCAACTGGCTGGCTAATCTGATGTTCAACCCACCTTTTCCGATAGCCATCGAAACCTCATCGGGTTTCAGGTAAACATCGGCTCTTTTGGTGTCTTCGTGTAACTTTATTGAAGATACTTTTGCCGGATTCAATGCACGCTGAATAAACAACTGCAAATTCGCCGAATAATTAATAACATCTATATTTTCATTCCGCAATTCACGAACAATGCCATGAATACGTGATCCTTTCATTCCCACACAGGCGCCAACCGGATCGATACGTTCGTCGTACGATTCAACAGCTACTTTCGCCCGTTCGCCCGGAACTCTTACGATTTTCTTAATTGTAATTAACCCGTCAAAAATTTCAGGAACTTCAAGTTCGAACAAACGCTCAAGGAAAACCGGAGATGTACGCGACAGAATAATAAGCGGATTGTTGTTACGCAATTCGACTTTATAAACCACCGCACGCAAACTATCACCTTTCCTGAAATAATCTGATGGGATTTGCTCTGTTCTCGGAAGAATCAGTTCATTTCCTTCGTCGTCCAGGATAAGGATTTCTTTCTTCCAAACCTGATAAACTTCACCGGCAACAATGTCTCCGATTTTGTTTTTGTATTTGGAATAAATATGATCTTTTTCAAGCTCCATGATGCGACTGGCAAGGTTCTGTCGCAGATTCAGAATAGCCCTGCGGCCGAACTGAGCCAGTTTAACTTCGTCGGTTACTTCTTCGCCAATTTCGTAATCTGCATCAATTTTTTTGGCTTCTTTCAGGGTAATCTGCCTGTTCGGATCTTCAAAATCCTCGTCAGCAACCACTTCCCTGTTCCGCCAAATCTCAAAGTCACCTTTATCGATGTTGATAATCACATCGAAGTTTTCATCTGTGCCGTATGTTTTTTGAAGAACATTTTTAAATACATCTTCCAAAACGCTCATCATTGTTGCGCGGTCGATATTTTTTAGTTCCTTAAATTCGGCAAAGGTGTCGATAAGATTAAGAGTCTCCATCTCGTACCAGTTTTAAAATTTTAATATTTTTTTTGCTTCTTTTATCTCCGGATATCCAAAAGTATGAACCCGAACTACGAGTTCTTTCTTTTTCGATCCTTCCAATTTTTCCTTTGTCGTAACCTCAAGATCAATTTCCTGATCATCGGCTTTCAATAGTATTCCTGACAATTTCTGACCATTCCCCAACAGTACTTCTATTTCAGTACCGATGTTTTTCTTATACTGACGAACCAGACTGAAAGGTTCACTCAATCCGGCTGAAAAAACAGACAATTCAAAATCTTCAGCTTCCCGATCCAGTTTTCCTTCAACAAACCTGCTGATTTCAACAATTTGATTGATTGATATACCTGAATCACTATCGACCATGATATGTATTACATTGCTCGACGAAACGGTAACCTCAACCAGAAACTGGTCATCGGTAAGCTTTTCGTTTACGAATTCTGCTATTTTGGCTTTGTCGATCATTTTTTTGTAATAAAATAGGGGACTTTCGATCCCCTACCTCTGGTTTTCCCAAATTGTCGCGACAAAAATAGTAATTTTAATTAAATTGTCAAAATCAATTAATTAAGCTTTCAGAATATCGAGAAAAATTCGAATTAACCAGATTTTCTGCAAGGAATACAACCAAAAACTTTTCTATTTTTGCGGTGTTTCTTCAGGCAAACAGACAATTAACATCTTGAAAACAAATAAGAAAAAAATAATCAACGATCCAGTTTTTGGATTCATCAACATCCGCTCAGAACTTGTTTTTGATTTAATTGAACATCCTTACTTTCAGCGTTTGCGCAGAATCAAACAATTAGGTTTATCGTGCATGGTATTTCCAGGGGCAAATCACACCCGGTTTGAACATGCGCTCGGGGCGGTTCATCTCATGCGTTCAGCCATCAGTATTCTCCGGCTGAAAGGACAGGAAATAACTGACGATGAAGCAGATGCGGTTACCGTTGCTATTCTGTTGCACGACATTGGTCATGGGCCGTTTTCGCATGTACTGGAAAGTACCCTGGTTCAAGGTGTACCGCACGAACAGATTTCACTCCTCCTGATGGAAGACCTGAACAATCAGTTTGGCGGGAGACTTGATTTGGCCATCCGAATTTTTACCGATCGTTATCCCAAACGTTTTCTGCATCAACTGGTATCGAGCCAACTTGACATGGACAGACTTGACTATTTGAGCAGAGATAGTTTTTTTTCAGGAGTTACAGAAGGAATTATCGGGTCGGAACGAATTATTAAAATGCTGAATGTGAGGAACGATGAACTGGTTATTGAGTACAAGGGGATTTATTCGGTAGAGAATTTTCTGATTTCGCGCCGGTTGATGTACTGGCAGGTTTATTTACACAAAACTGTTTTATCAGCCGAATACCTTTTAATTAATGTGCTTGCGCGTGCACGCGAATTGGCGCTCAAAGGTGTTGGTTTATTTGCCACACCTGTCCTGAAAGCATTCCTGCTACACGAAATTACGCTTGAAGATTTTGTTCAGAATAACCTGATTGAAGGCCGTCAGGTACTTGACCTGTTTGTAAACCTGGACGATAACGACATTATTGCATCCATAAAAGAGTGGCAAAACCATCCTGACATCGTGTTATCCTATCTGGCAAGATGTATCATAAATCGCCGTTTGTATAAAATAAAGATTAGCAAAAAACCTATCTCTGATCAGAAAATTGCGTTGCTGGGTGAAAGGATTTGTAGTCATTTTAAGGTTTGCGACGAAGAGATTCATTATTTCCTGATTTCGGATATCATCTCAAATAGCGCATACAATAAGGTTTCAAGCGATAAAATCAATGTTTTGTTCAAAAATAATAAGATTAGTGACATTGCTGATGCTTCAGATATAAACCTCTCCGTTTTTTCTGAAACGGTCAGGAAATATTTCATCTGTTATCCGAAAGAATTGGACATTAAGTAATTTAAACTATTTTTGCACGGCAAATTGAAAAGAAATATGGAATTCAAAGCTCAAAGTATAGCTGATTTTCTGGGAGGTACAATAGAAGGAGACGCCAATGCTACTGTTTCTGAAGTAGCTAAAATTGAAGAAGGTAAGCCCGGAACATTAGCATTCCTTGCCAATCCGAAATACAACAAGTACCTCTACGAAACCGAGGCGACCATTGTCATTGTAAATACTGATCTAGAGCTTGAATCCGCTGTAAAAGCCACACTCATAAGAGTTACTGATGCTTACAAAGCATTTGCCTCCCTCCTGGAATTGTATCAGCAAGCCAAAGGAAATAAAGTTGGAATTGAAAACCCTTCGTTTATTGATACTTCAGCAACAATTGGAAAAGATATTTATGTTGGCGCTTTTGCGTATATTGGTAAAAATGTACGCATTGGAAATCACGTAAAAATATATCCTCAGGCTTATATTGGCGACAATTCAACCATTAGCGACGACTGTATTATCTATTCAGGAGTGAAAATTTACGAAGACACCAAAATTGGAAATGCCTGCATTATTCATTCGGGGGCTGTAATTGGTTCGGATGGATTTGGATTTGCACCAACTGAAGATGGAACATATAAAAAGATACCGCAGGTTGGAAATGTTATTCTGGAAGATTTTGTTGAAATTGGCGCCAATACAACGATTGATTGTGCAACAATGGGATCGACCATTATCCGTAGAGGAACAAAAATCGATAACCTGGTTCAGATTGCGCATAACGTTGAAATAGGTGAAAATAATGTAATGGCTGCACTCACAGGCATTGCCGGATCGACTAAGGTTGGTAAAAACTGCCGTTTTGGTGGTCAGGTGGGGGTTGCGGGACACATCACTATTGGAGACAATGTTAATTTGGGCGCCATGACCGGTGTTTCAAACAATATCAAATCAAATAGAACTGTTTTACTGGCACCTGCCATGGACATTGCCCAAGCAGCCAAAGTTACTGTTGTTTACCGGAATCTGCCCGCCCTTCGCGAACAGGTTCTGGATTTGGCCAAACAGGTAGCTCAGATTAAAACCAAGCTTGAAGAATAATTGAAATCAGCAATGACAGCTAAGCAAAAAACATTAGCGAAAGAATTTTCGATCAGTGGTAAAGGTTTGCACACCAATTGTTTGGTGACCATGACATTTAAACCGGCTCCGGTCAACCACGGATTCAAATATCAACGCATCGATCTGGAAGGGAAACCAGTTATACCGGCCAGTGCAGAATATGTTCTGGATACCTCAAGAGGAACTGTTATCGGAATTAAAGATGCACGCGTAAGTACGCTCGAACATAGTCTGGCTGCCTTAACCGGCATGGATCTCGACAATGTTCTGGTTGAAATTGACAATGAAGAAGTTCCAATTCTGGATGGAAGCGCCCGAAATTTTGTTCAGGCCATTGAAGAAGCTGGAATTGTTGAACAGGATGCTGAACGTGAATACTTTGTGATCACGGAAAAGTTAGTCTATAAAAACGAGAAAACTGGTTCCGAAATTATTGCTTTACCTGATTCTGAATACAATTTAAATATTCTGATATCGTTCAATTCAACCGTTTTGAACAACCAGTTTGCCTCGCTCGATTCACTTAGTAATTTCAAAACTGAAATTGCAAATTGCCGTACTTTCGTATTCCTGCACGAACTGGAGTTTCTGCTGAAGAATAATTTGGTAAAAGGTGGCGACCTCGACAGCGCTATTGTAATTATGGATCGTATTGTTGGTCAGGAAGAACTCGACCGGATAGCCGACCTTTTTAATCACAAACGGGTTGAAGTAAAAGCGCAGGGAATACTGAACAATGTTGATCTTCATTTTGATAACGAATGCGCCCGGCACAAGTTGCTTGATGTAATAGGCGACTTGTCGTTGGCCGGAAAACGAATCAAAGGACGGATAATTGCCACAAAGCCTGGACACAGTGCAAATACCGAATTTGCGAAAGTGCTAATGAAAGCCATTCAGAAAGAACAGTCGAAAGAAAAAGCACCGTATTACAATCCAAATGGTCCTGTTCTAATGGATGTCAATAAAATTAAAGAGCTCCTTCCCCACCGCTTTCCATTCCTGATGGTCGATAAAGTGATCGACATTCAGAAAGATTATATTGTTGGCATAAAAAATGTAACCGCAAACGAACCTTTTTTCCAGGGACATTTTCCGAACGAACCTGTTATGCCGGGCGTTTTGCTCGTAGAAGGAATGGCACAGGCCGGGGGAATTTTTGTATTGCGCAATATGGAAGGAAAGTTCTCCACGTACTTTATGAAGATCGACAATGTGAAATTCAGGAAAAAAGTTGTGCCCGGAGATACAATTATTTTTAAAATAGTACTTACTTCGCCCATTCGCCGTGGAATCGCAGAAATGCGCGGCCTTTGCTATGTGGGTGATTCGATAGTTGCCGAAGGCGACTACATGGCTCAGATAGTGAAAATAAATTAAATAGAAAATAGCATAGAAATGAAACAACCATTAGCTTACGTGCACCCTGAAGCAAACATTGCTGACAACGTAGTTATTGAACCATTTGTGTCGATCGATAAAGATGTAATTATCGGTGAAGGTACCCGGATCGGATCAAGTGTAACCATTATGCCCGGCGTACGGATTGGAAAAAACTGCCGGATTTTTCCGGGAGCCGTTATTGGGGCAATTCCTCAGGATTTAAAATTCAGGGGAGAATATTCTACCGTTGAAATTGGTGACAATACTACGATTCGTGAGTTTGTCACAATAAACAGAGGAACTGCAGCTAAAGGAAAAACCGTTGTTGGCAGCAATTGTCTGCTAATGGCTTACGTGCATGTAGCGCACGATTGTGTGGTTGGAAACAATGTAATTCTGGTAAATAACACTCAGTTGGCCGGCGAAGTTATTGTTGACGATTATGCCATTCTGGCCGGAATGGTTGCCGTTCACCAGTTTGTCCGCGTTGGTTCGCATGTTATGGTTGCCGGAGGTTCACTGGTTCGTAAAGATATTCCGCCATTTATTAAAGCTGGTCGCGAACCGCTTTCTTATGTGGGAATCAACTCCATTGGATTGAGACGCCGCAATTTCAGCAACGAAAAGATCCGCGAGGTTCAGGAAATATACCGCTACATTTACCAGAAAGGACTGAATATTTCACAGGCTGTTGAAATTATTGAAGCTGAAATGCCAGCGTCAACCGAGCGCGATGAAGTTCTGTTATTCATTAAAGATTCGAAACGTGGAATTATTCGCGGTTATTTACCCGATTAATTTCTCCTGAAATAATTTTCACGAAAAGCTCTGAATTCATTTTCAGGGCTTTTTTTGTGCCTGAAATTATTTTACCGACGATTTTCGAACGACAAGTTTCGTTTTTAGCACCACTTGTTCAGGTTCAGTTTCCTGATTTTCAATCTGCCTGAAAAACAATCGTGCAGCCTCCTGTCCCATCTCAAAAGTCGGGTGAGTAATTGAAGTTAACTGCGGATCGACAACCGTGGAATGGAATTCATCGGCAAAACCAACCAGGGCAATATCTTCAGGAATTCGCAGTCCGTGAGCCTTTATTTCTTTCATTGCCGCAAAAACGGCAGTATCATTTATAGCAAAAATGGCATCGGGTTTTTCAGGAAGATTAAGCAGGCGAGCCGTGGCTTCGGCAGCACTTTCCGGGCTCATATCACATTTTTCAAGATATTCAGGCCGAAAATCCAATCTGCAGGATTCCAGTCCCAAAAGGTATCCAAGTGTTCTTTCCTGCGAAATATTTAAATGTGGAGGTCCGGCAATGTAGGCAATCCGACGAAACCCATTCGTATAAAAATGCCTCGTAATTTTTAGCGATGCCTCCACATTGTCGACCACAACAACCGGAACTTCTTCCCGACGGCAAACACGGTCGAAAAATACCAGCGGAATTCCATTGTTTATGAGTCGGTCAAAATGATCGTACGTTCTGGTTTCCTGACTCAGGCAAACGATCAGTCCTTCCACGCGGCTTTTTAGTAAATTTTCAACCGAACTGATTTCCTTTTTCAGGGTTTCGTTTGATGATGCAATGACAATGTAATAGCCATTTTCTTCGGCCACATCTTCAATTCCGGAGATAATTGACGAATAAAAATGGGTCACCAAATCAGGAACAATCACGCCAATCATCCGGGTAGCTTGTTTGAGCAAACCCATGGCCAGTGGATTGGGCGTGTAATTCCATTCAGCAGCCAGTTTCTGAATTTTTTTAGTCATTTCCAGACTTATATCCGGATGATTATTCAACGCCCGGGAAACTGTTGAAATAGAAACGCCGATTTCGCGTGCCAGATCTTTGAGTGAAATATGCCGTTTGCTCATAAAAGAAGTGTCTGGCACAAATTTATCTTTTTTAATTTTCAATTTCACATCAGTTGAAAAGTCCTTGTGTTTGAAAACATTCTTTTCACTTCGCAAAGGTTTTCGCAAAGGTTTGCATGAAGCTCACCCGTGGCATCCTCTTGTTTAATTGATTGATATAGGGGAAATTTACTTTCTGAATTGTTTCTTTAATTGAAAAATGACGAATCGAAACAACATAAAGACTGAACTTGACTTTCCGGAAATTATTTACGGAACGAGTTATCTCGGCAATTTGTACCGCGAACTTTCGGAAACTGAAAAACTGTCACTCATGCAGGAATGGTTTCGCGTGGCCAGCGGAAAAGTAATGATTGATTCAGCAGGAAAATATGGCGCTGGATTGGCTCTCGAAGTGATTGGGAGCGGTTTGCAAAAACTCGGTATTTCTCCTGAAGAAATATCAATCAGCAACAAATTAGGCTGGTACCGCGTTCCGCTTGAAACCGAAGAACCGACATTCGAACCCGGAGCCTGGGCCAATCTGAAATACGATGCCGTTCAGAAAATAAGTTACGACGGAATTCTGGAATGCTGGCAACAGGGCTGCGAATTGCTGGGTGGAACGTACAGGCCTGAAGTAATTTCGGTACACGATCCCGACGAATACCTGATGGCTGCAACGGATTCGGAAGATCGCCAAAAACGCGTTGAAGACATCCTGGAAGCCTACAAAGCTTTGTTTGAACTGAAAGCAAAAGGCGAGGTAAAAGCTGTCGGAATTGGATCGAAAGACTGGCTGGTCATTCAGGAATTGTATAACCAGGTTGATTTCGATTGGGTGATGTTTGCCAATAAATTCACTGTTTATCATCATCCCAAGGAAATTCTCGACTTTTTCGTTCAGCTTAAAAAAGATGGAGTCAGAATAATCAACTCAGCCATATTTAATGCCGGCTTTTTAACCGGCGGCGAGTATTTCGATTACCGGCTAACCGATTCAAATAATCTGGAAGACAAACCGCTGTTTGAGTGGCGCGAAATTTTTTTTGCAGTTTGTAAAAAACACAACATTGAACCTGGCGATGCCTGCTTGAAATTCGCACTTTCAGCACCACAGGTCGATGCTGTAGCCTTGAATCCAAGCAAACCAAAGCGAATGAGTCACAACAAAACAGTTCTCGAAACTGAATTTCCGGAGAGTTTTTGGAAAGAATTAAAAACCGAAGGTGTGATTGATCAGAATTATCCGTACCTCTAAAATTCAGATCATGATTATTGATACGCATCACCATTTTTGGAATTACGATCCGGTTGAATACGATTGGATTGACGACGAAATGTCGGATATCCGGAAAAGTTTTTTGCCTGAACAATTAAAGGGAACGCTGGCTCATACTGAGGTTCAGGGAGTGGTTTCGGTTCAGGCGCGGCAATCTCTGGAAGAAACCGATTGGTTGCTGCAACTGGCTTCTGAAAACGATTTTATCAAAGGAATCGTTGGCTGGCTTCCGCTGGCTGCAGAAAATATTGATGAAATTCTTGAAAAATATTCAGGAAATAAATCGCTGAAAGCTGTGCGGCATGTCATTCAGGGCGAACCCGATCCCGAATTTATGCTCCGGAAAGATTTCAACCTGGGAATTTCGTTACTGAAAAGGCACAATCTCGTGTACGATATTCTAATCACTGAAAATCAACTGCCAAACGCCATTCGCTTTGTCGACCAGCATCCGGAACAGCAATTTGTACTCGACCACATGGCCAAGCCCAGAATTAAAGCCAGTGAAATAGAGGCATGGAAACAAAACCTTGGTGAACTGGCCCGACGCGAAAATGTATCGTGCAAAATCAGTGGGATGGTTACCGAAGCCAATTACAAAACCTGGACAGAAGCCCAATTGCAACCTTATTTTGACGTGGTTCTCGAAGTCTTTGGTCCGTCGAGATTAATGTTTGGATCCGACTGGCCCGTTTGCCTGGTCGCCACAAAATACGCCGATTGGCTGAACCTGGTAAAAAAATCGATTTTAGGATGTAGCCTTATGGAACGGGAACAGATTTTATCTGAAAATGCCGTAAACGTTTATCAACTTCAGAAATAATACGAAACACATGAAAGCAATTGAAATAACACAAGCCGGCTCAATGAAGATGGTTGAGCGTGCAATGCCCGAAATCGGAGAGTCTGACATTCTTTTGAAAATCAATTATATCGGGTTTTGCGGTTCTGACCTGAGCACCTACCTCGGAAAAAATCCGATGGTTCAATATCCACGGGTTCCGGGGCACGAAATTTCAGCAACCATTCAGGCAACTGGAGCTGAAGTTCCCAAAGAATTTAAGGTCGGACAACGCGCAACCGTAGTTCCATATACCAATTGCGGGCAATGCACTTCGTGCAAACAAAAGCGCTACAACGCCTGCCGGTACAACCAAACGCTTGGAGTTCAGCGCGAAGGCGCTATGGCCGAATACATCAGCATTCCGTGGCAAAAAGTGATCGCCGACGATGAATTGTCAGGTTTTCAACTTGCGTTGGTCGAACCGATAACTGTTGGATTTCATGCCATCGACAATGGAAAAGTAACTGACTTGGATACCGTAGTTGTTTTTGGCTGTGGAATGATTGGCAGTGGCGCGATTATCCGTGCAAATCTGCGTGGCGCAACAGTTATTGCCGTTGATATCGACGATTCGAAACTGGAAGTTGCCAAAACACTGGGCGCTCATTTTACGATCAACTCCATCAAACAAAATTTGCACGACGAACTCCAACGAATTACCAATGGCGACGGACCAACAGTTGTTATTGAAGCTGCAGGGAATCCGATTACCTACAAAGCTGCCATTGAGGAAGTTGCTTTTGCCGGACGTGTGGTTTGCATCGGGTATGCCAAAGACGATATTCCTTTCCCGACTAAACTTTGGGTGCAGAAGGAATTGCAAATTATGGGCTCACGAAATGCCAATCCATCCGATTTCGAAGCTGTGATTAAATACCTGAAAAACAGTCCGGTTGATGAAAAAATACTTATCTCTAAAGTTGTAAAACCGGAAGATGCACCTGAAGCAATGAAAATTTGGTCGGAAAATACGAGCGCAATTTTAAAGATTCTTGTTCAATTTAATGGCTTATAGTTTATTTAGATAACTTATTTTTGAAAGGAGAAAACTGAAACATGAAATATGTTGTTAATTGTTTCAGGAACTCAGTTTAAAACGTAAATCTTTATACACAATAATCCTTACGAAAATGAGCAAAAACTATTGTCTGATTATGGCCGGTGGTTCCGGAACACGCTTCTGGCCCAGAAGCGTGGCGAAAAAACCGAAACAATATTTGAGTCTATTTGGCGACAAATCACTGATTCAGGAAACCGTACAGCGCTTTGCTAATTTCATTCCTGAAGAAAGTATTTATGTTGTTTCGGCCAAAGGACAGAAAGTTGTTCTGGAGGAACAAACGACCAATTTGCCGAAGGAAAACATGATTTATGAACCTTTCGGGAAAAATACACTTCCGGCAATTGGGTTGGCTGCGTTGTTTATTGCTGAAAAAGATCAGGAAGGGATCATGGTCGTTTCACCGTCTGATCATTTGATTCAGAATGATGAACTTTTCAGGCAAACCATTGAATCGGCTGTTAAAATTGCCGATGAAAAAGATGGAATCGTAACCATTGGAATCACACCGAAATATCCGGCTACCGGTTATGGCTATGTAAAAACAGCAGAGGAAGTGAAGATAGGGCAAACCATCCGGTCGTTCGAAGTAAACAAGTTCGTTGAAAAACCAAATCTGGAAGTAGCAACCGGTTATTTGAAAACAGGCGGTTTTTACTGGAACAGCGGAATCTTTATTTTTAAGGTTTCTGTGTTTCTCGATTCGGTAAAAAAATATGCGGCAGCCTTGTATGCCGATTTACTCCGGATAAAAGAACACATTGGGGCTGTCGGTTACGAAGAAGCGCTGACGAAAATATATGGCGAAGTCGAATCGATTTCGATTGACTACGGAATTCTGGAAAAGGCCGACAATGTATTCCTGGTTCAGGGCGACTTTGTTTGGAATGACCTTGGAAGCTGGGAAGAAGTTTACAAATACGATAAAAAGGACGAGAACGGAAACGCTCAAACAGGCGAGGCCATTCTGCTCGACACAAAGAATTCATACGTTTATGCTCCCGACAGTTTAGTGGCTGTGGTTGGACTCGAAGATGTGATTGTTGTTCAGGAGGGAAATACCATTTTGGTTTGCAGACGCGACCGGGCCGAAGACATAAAAGCAGTGGTTGGCGAAATTACCAAACGAAAACTCAACCAATATCTGTAGGTATTTTGGAGATGAGGATCCTGAAATGAATTCAGGATGACCGGAAGTTTTAATTGTGTCTGGGAATGATTTGAATATGGCTGAATTCGTTTCAGCATTTTAATACAGAGTTTTTAAACCGACAAAACTTAATCCATGAGAATCAGCTTGATCAAAAAAGCAGGAATGTTGGGATTGTTGCTTGCACTTTGCACCTTTTCAGTTCCGGCTCAGACACAAAAAAATGCCGAAGGCCCGTTCAAACCTACCGATGAATCTTTTCATCAGTACAAATACCCCGATTGGTTTCGCGATGCCAAATTCGGAATCTGGGCGCATTGGGGGCCGCAGGCCGTTCCCCGCCAGGGCGACTGGTATGCCAGAAACATGTACATTCAGTCAGGAAAAGAATGGGAAACAAGGGATTACGAAGACCACTTGAAAAAATACGGCCATCCTTCAAAATTTGGGTACAAGGATATTATTCCGCTCTGGAAAGCCGAACGTTGGGATCCGGAAAAACTGATGGCTCTTTATAAAAAAGTTGGCGCCAAATACTTTGTGAGCATGGGCACACACCACGACAATTTCTTTTTATGGAACTCAAAAATCCACAAATGGAATTCAGTAAAAATGGGCCCGATGAAAGATGTTGTTGGGCTTTGGCAAAAAGCTGCTAAAAATGAAGGATTGCGTTTTGGCGTTTCTGAACATTTGGGCGCCAGTTATACCTGGTTTCAGGCTGCCCACGGAGCCGACAAAACCGGCCCAATGGCTAGCGTTCCATACGATGGAAACAACGAGGAATTTGCTGATTTATACCATAAAAAAGCGGCTCCCGATGATAACCAATGGCTAACTAAAGATCCTGAAAACCAAAAAGAATGGCTGGCCTGCATTTCTGAACTGATCGACATGTATCACCCCGATTTGCTGTATTCCGACAGCGAGCTTCCATTTGGCGAAATCGGACAAACAATGCTGGCTCATTTTTACAATTCGGACATGACTTTTAACCATGGAAAACTTGACGCTGTTTACACCTGTAAATTGCGCCCTTCCGAAGGACGCTGGGTTCAGGATGTGGAACGTGGTGCTTTGGATTCAATCAGTCCTTTTCCCTGGCAAACCGACACGTCAATTGGCGACTGGTATTACCGCACCGGACAAAAATACATGACCGGAACTCAGGTGATTCAAATGCTTGTTGACATTGTAAGTAAAAACGGCAACCTGCTCCTGAATGTCGTTCAAACTCCGGAAGGCGACCTTGAACCTGATGTTTTGGCAATTCTCGATGAAATTGCACAATGGACGCCAGTTAACGGCGAAGGAATTTACGGAACCCGGCCCTGGAAAATTTATGGAGAAGGCCCTTCGACTCAAAAAAATCAGGCAAAAGGTCAGTTTGGCGGTGTGAAAGATGTTAGACCTTATGAATCAACCGACATACGTTTCACTTCGAAAGGCGAAACCCTTTATGCTTTTTGCATGGGAAAACCAGCCAACGACATTAAAATTGCTTCGTTGGGAAAGGATTCAAAAATCAGCAACAAAACTGTGGCTTCGGTGCAACTGCTTGGTGCCAATGAAAAATTGAAATGGAATCAGAGCAACGATGCACTGGTGATTTCAAAACCGACTAATTTGCCTGAGTGGCAAGTCGTTACTTTCAAAATTGAGTTTAAAAATTAGCCAATCCTTAAAAAAGGAATTACTTAAATGCAAAGATGCTAAATCAATAAAACGATAAGGTGAATCCAACATCTTGCCAATTAGTATCTTTGCCCTATTCAATTATTTGACTTTTGAATCACTATTGAGCTATCGCCAACCAACCTAAATTGTAAAAGTAGTGAACAGTCCTTTAATTTTACAGTTTAAGCTTTTCTGTTTTAATCGTAGTTTCCGATTTATCAGATTTTACTCCGCAGGTTCCGAAACCAAGAATGGCATAAAGCGGACAACACTGACGCAAACTGGTCATGGCCAACACAATGGCCACAATTATTGAAACTTCGGCCCATTTTCCTTCAACCAAATTGGTGAAATAAAGAATGGCAAACAAAACAGCCAGAATTATCCGGATGATACGATCGGTCTTTCCTACGTTGTGAAACATACTTCCTGAATCTAAAAATTTTGCGCAAATGTATGTAATCCGTAATAAACCTGTGGTGACTTAAGTTACCCAAAAGAAATTTTTTCAGGTAAAATTTAACGAATTGAAGGTTTGAAAAATCTGATTTTGCTACTTTTCAATGATTAAAACTTCGGGTAAGAATAATCTAAACCGGTGATTAAATGATCATTTCATTTGTTCAAAGTTTGGATTTAAGCGCTCGAAATGTAAAACACTAAAATTAAAAGTGTACATTTGAGAAAAATTACAGATTTGATTATTCGCGGTTTTATCGCGTTATTCCATTGGAGTTTCAGAATTATTTTAATTTCATATCTGGTTTTTTTTGATTGATTTTTAACCGCATTCACTGGTTTTTTCCTGAAAATGTTAAAACTAACGGTGACACAATCAGAAAAACCAAGTCAACTAATAAATTAAAGTCAAGAAAATCTGACAATTAACACACAATACCAAAATTAAAATTCACTTATGAGTAGATCACAAGAGTCATTTAACAAAAAAGAAGTAAGAAATAAAAAAGAGAAGAAAAGAAAAGAAAAAGAACAAAAGCGCCTCAGTCGTAAAGATGGCGAAAAAAGTAGTAGTCTGGACGACATGATTGCCTATGTTGATGAAAATGGGATGATTACGTCCACGCCACCAGATCCATCGAAAAAAACTGTGGTGAAATTAGAAGATATCGAAATCAGCATTCCAAAAAGCGATCCCAATAACGTACCCGATCCCATCCGGAAAGGCTCAGTGACATTTTTCAATACCACAAAAGGATTTGGATTCATCCGTGACCTTGAAACACAGGAAAGTGTATTTGTACACGTAAATAATATTCTGGAAGAAATTAAAGAAGGAAACCTGGTGAACTATGAGGTGGAAATGGGACAAAAAGGACCAACCGCCGTTCAGGTCAAAATCTTTAGGGAAGTGAAGCCTGCTCCTGTTGCACCTCCACCTCCCCCGGCTGAAACGAAAGAATAATTTTCATTACCGGTATAAAATCAAAAATCTTCCCTCCTGAAAAGAGAAAATTTTTGATTTTTAGTTTTACCGGATAGCAAAAAAATTAGATCGTTATTTCGAAGAATTGGTTTTTGCAGCATTTTCCTGCACAACAATTTCGCTGAATAATGCTTTGAATGTTTTGGTCTGCGAAAAACCGTTCTCACTGTTGTCCGGTTTCCGCCCGTAAAATTCGTCCATAAACTGCCCTGCACCTGACCAAACTGTTTGCAACATTCCCTGAAAACGATCCCTCATTTCAGGAGTGACCGAAGCCCGGAAACGAAACATGTCCTGAGTTTGTTTAACCGCATTTTCAGGCATTCGCCACGGACAGGTCACCACACTCAATCCTTTTGTTGCGAAATACACCGCAGTCTGATCGGGCCTCTCGTAATGCCAGTCGCAAATCATTACGTCTTTGTATATCAGATCTATGGCGCGATATGTGTTGTTCATGCTGGCTTCCCACATACCCATTCCGGTCGTTTTCCCGTCAATCAGGCGGTCGCCCCAAATCCATAGCTTCCGGTTTTTCTGTGCCAGATGGTTGCGGATCAGGTTCACTTCGCCGGCGAAAAGGTCAGCTTTGTCGCGCCCTGAGCATCGCGGACATTTGTCGTCGCCAATGTAGAAAACCTCGTCCATTCCGGCATGAAAAGCATCAGCTTCAAAAACATCGCAGATTTCGTCAACCAGATCGAAAACCACTTGATGAACATCGGGATGCAACGGGCAATAGCTTTTGCAATATAAGCCATCGTCGTTGGGCCATTTGTATTTTTCCGGCATTTTCACACCCGGAGTTTCGTCAAATTCGGGGTAAATACGCAGCAAATTATTTACTTTCGAAGCCCATGACTGATGCCCCAGCAAATTAACCTGGGGAATGAGCCGAATCTGATTTGTACGGCAAACATCAACAAGTTTTTTAACTTCAGCCTTCGAAAGCGCTTCAGCATCGCGCAATTCCAGATGACTTTCATACTGATACCCGTAATCGACCCGAAGAATCAGGGTATTTACATTTCGGGGTGCAAGTTCCTCAGCAATAAATTTCACAAAAACATCAACTTCTGCTGCTTGCGGCGCACCAATACAAAAACCTCTGACGGGCAATGAATTGTCGGATGAATCTTGTGCTGAACCGGTAGTTGTGGCCAAAAGTAAAATCGAAATGAAACATGCAAAAATAAGTCTGGTCATGTTTTTAGGTTTTGGGTTTGGGTTACGAATTTTATGAAATTTTGAATAGAATACAACAACATTGTGCAGAAAAAACACATCCAATTTAGCGTGAGATAATGATTTTTGCTGCCTGCTTAAATTGTTTTGAGTTGACTTCAACCAGATATAGTCCATTTTGAAGTAAACTGATGTTAATTCTGGAATCGCTTTGAAGGAGATCGGTTTTCAATACAAGTCGCCCTTCCGTATCAAAAATGCGCAGCGTTGCATTTCCTGAAAAATCAGGAACAACGACCCGAATTTGATTCAATGCATATTCAGGAAAAATTTGAATTTGCTCCCGTTTTTTGACCGGAACCAATGATGATACTTTGTCGGCTTTGGCAATCAGCCATTTATCCGGATCAAACTGTACCGAATCAATTGGCTCTTCCGAAATTACAAATTCCTGGCCCTGAACGGTGTTGTAGAGTCGCAAATCTTTTGATTGGTCACTTTTCCACACTCTCAGCGGCAAATGCATTTCGAAAAACGAAACCGAGGGATCGGAAGAACTCTGATTGACATGGAGTTTAACCTTTCCGAAATCGCCAAAATCGGTATAAAAATGCAGGTCGTAAACCGGGTAGCCCTGCCCGTAATACCAATCGTTAAAAAACTCTGTGAAACTTGTATCCGCGGCCGTTTCCATGTGGCGCACAAATTTTTCCTGGCTGGCAAAACCGTTGGCGATTTCCGGATCAAGCAAATAGTCTTTCATGCCTTTAAAAAACTGTTCGTCACCCATTTCCCAGCGAAGCGAATGCAGCAAATAGGCACCTTTTGAATACGAAAGACGGCCATCAAAAATACGGCTTACATTCGTTGTGTCGTCTACATACACCGACCCGTTGGGCACAGATGTTATTCGGTTAACTTCATAATTTTTCCAGATTGGCCAGTAATAGCCGTCAAGCAGATTTTCATAAGCGAGTCCGGCCAAATAAGTTGCAAATCCTTCGTTTAACCAGATGTCGTGCCAACTTGCCAAAGTCACATAATCGCCAAACCATTGATGTGCCATTTCGTGTGCAACCAACTCAAAATCGAGAGAAGTCATAAAACTCATGGTTTGATGCTCCATTCCGCCGCCCCAGCTAAATTGGGCATGCCCGTATTTTTCGGATGCAAACGGATAGGTAATGAACTTCGAATTGTACAGCGCAAGAATGTTCAGGATATTTTCTTCACTGGTTTTTGCCTGATTTAGATATTCAGGATAAACATAGTTTAAAACTTCAATTTTACTGCCGTCGTCCATGTCTAAAAAATTGGAGTATGCTTCATAATTGGTCACTGCAATGCCAACCAAATAGGTGGCGATTGGGAAACGGTGCTTCCAGTGAGCAGTTCGAAGAGAGCCGCTCGCCACATCCGAAATTAGTTTGCCATTTGACGCGGTTTTGTATTGCAGCGGACAAGTCACGAAAACATCTAATGAATCAATTTTGTCGGCCAGACTTTGCTTGCACGGCCACCAATCTCTTGCCCCATAAGGTTCCGACAAGGTCCAAAGTACCGGAACATCACTGTGCTTTGTCACGGTAAAAGATTCAAACCCGGTTTTTTGCGGTGCTCCACGATAAAAAACTTGCACCGAAACAATGCTGTCTTTTGGCAACGACTCCGGTAATTCAATACTTATTTTATCGCCCGAATGCAGGAATCCTATTTTTGAGTCGTTGTACCAAACCGAATCCACGGTCATTCCATCGGCCAGATCAAACCGAATCTGAACAACATTGTTTTCAAGAATTTTCGCCAATGAGTAAACCGAGCCTGAAATGTAATTTACCGCCGGATCAACCGAAAAATCAAGCCGCTGATAGATTAAATCGAAACCCGAATAATCGTCCGCCTCAGTGAATGCAGCAGATTTTTGCTGAAAACGACTTTCGCTCTTCGCCATTTTATCATTAAAATCAGGATCAGGAGCCTGAGCCTGAACAAACTGAAAAGCTAAAACTAAGATTAATAAGAGAAACTGTTTCATCAGAAACCGGTTTTAAAACTTCAGGATTATTTTATTCCTGCACGAATGTACAAATTAAAAACCGGGTCATTCCTGCCGTTCACAATTTCAGAATAAAAAAGCCGGAAATACTGAAATTCAGGATATCCGGCCACTTTAAGTTTCTGTTTTTGTGCCTTTCTGTAAACAATTATTGAATTGTTTTGACAATTTGAGGTAATTTAAACCCTTCGGAATTTATTCTGTTTCTGCTTTTTTGTGATTTTGGCACACAACAAATTTAGCTTACAGTTTTGTGAAGCGATGTAAAAAAACCTCAACAAAACCAAAAGATTCTGAATTTTTGTTAATCAGGTTATTTCTCACTTCATTTTGGTATTTAGCGCGGCTTCCGAAGAATGTTTCGGAAAATGTTTCCTAACTTCAACTCAAATTTAACAACACAATAAATGGCCAAAAAGAAGAAAAACAAAATAGCCAAATTGGTCGAAGCTTTCAATAAGCCCAAACTTAAAAATGCAATCCTGAATGTTTTTTACGATAATCCGGAACGAACTTACAATTACAAACAAATTGCAGAACTGCTAAAAATTAAAGACCCTGAAATCACAAAACTTGTATTTGTGGTTCTGGAGGAATTGACCGAAAACGACAATCTGCATAGTGTGCAGCGCGGAAAATACAAATTGAAATCGCGCAGCGGAGCAGTTTGCGGAACCGTTGAAATTCAGCCGCAGGGCTTTGCTTACATTGTTTCAGAAGAAGTAGACAAACCTGTTTTGGTGTCGAGCCGAAACCTGAACCATGCCATGGAAGGCGACAAAGTGAAGGTGCAATTGTATGCCCTGCGCAAAAATCAGCAACCAGAGGGCGAAGTTGTTGAAATTGTTGAACGTGCCAAATCGACATTTGTAGGTACAATTTCCAAGTCACGAAACTTTGCCTTTTTTATCCCTTCCGGAAAAGTCGGTTTCGATTTGTTTATCCCGAATGAAAAGCTGAATGGTGCGAAGGACGGACAAAAAGCCATTGCCAAAATTACAGAGTGGCCGCCCCGCGCCAAAAATCCGTTTGGCGAAATTATCGAAGTGCTTGGCGATGTGGGCGACAACAACGCAGAAATGCATGCCATCCTGGCCGAATACGATTTACCAATTCGTTTTCCTGAAAATGTGTTGAAAGCTGCCGAAAAAATTCCCGATCAGATTTCGGACGAAGAAATTGCCCGCCGTCGTGACATGCGTGGCGTAACCACTTTTACGATTGACCCAAAAGACGCGAAAGATTTCGACGACGCACTTTCGGTCCGGAAACTTGAAAATGGATTTTGGGAGGTTGGCGTACACATTGCCGATGTTTCGCATTACGTAACTCCGGGAACAATTCTGGACGATGAAGCATTCGATCGTGCAACCTCAGTTTACCTCGTCGATCGCGTGGTTCCAATGCTTCCTGAAAAACTTTCGAACGGAGTTTGCTCGCTGCGCCCAAACGAAGATAAATTGTGTTTCTCCGCTATTTTTCATCTCGACGATCAGTCCGAAATTCACAAACAATGGTTTGGCCGAACAATCATTCATTCCGACAAGCGATTCGCTTACGAAGATGCCCAGGCAATTATTGAAACCGGGGAAGGCGAACTAAAAGAGGAAGTCCTGACCTTGCACCAACTTGCCGTTAAACTGCGCGAAGCCCGCTTCAAACATGGCTCCATTGCCTTTGAGCGTGTTGAAGTGAAGTTTGAAATCGATGAAAAAGGCAAGCCACTTTCAGTATATTTTAAAGAAGCCAAAGAAAGCAACCAACTGGTTGAAGAATTTATGCTTTTGGCCAACAAGCGTGTGGCCGAATTCATTGGCAATCCTGAAGGACATAAAACTGCCCGCACATTTGTTTACCGGATTCACGACAAGCCAGATCCTGAAAAGCTCATGAATTTCAATCATTTCATTCACAAATTCGGCTATGTTTTGCAATTGGGAACTCCGGGCCAGATTTCGAAATCGATGAATCAACTGATGGGTAATGTAAAAGGCAAAAACGAACAGAATGTCATTGAAACTCTCGCCATCAGGACTATGGCCAAAGCTGCTTATTCTACGCGAAACATTGGTCATTACGGACTTTCGTTTGAATATTACACTCATTTTACTTCGCCTATTCGCCGTTATCCCGACGTGATGGTTCACCGTTTACTCGATCGTTACCTGGAAGGAGGTAAATCGGTGAATGCACAGAAATGGGAAGACATGTGTAAACACTCATCGGACATGGAAAACAAGGCTGCAAATGCCGAACGTTCGTCGATTAAATACAAGCAGGTCGAATTTATGCAGGACAAAATCGGTCAGGAATTCGATGGGGTTATTTCAGGAGTTACAGATTGGGGCATTTATGTTGAGTTGGAAAACAAATGCGAAGGAATGGTTTCGGTTAACACGCTTGATGATGATTTTTACATTTTCGACGAAAAAAATTATTGCCTGGTTGGCCGACATTCTCACCGTAAATTTCAGCTTGGCGATGTGGTTCACGTTGAGATTCTTCGGGCAAATCTGGAGAAAAAGCAACTCGATTTCCGCTTAATCAAGGAAAAATTTAAAAAGTAATTTTCTGTATTTTTGCCTCCAAATCAAAAAAATGACAATAAGATTGCAAAATTTAGAAAATGTACAGTTTCTTTGTGTCCGAATGAGATCCACTCCATAATTATTAACATCATATTTACTGACTGAATTAAACCATTCGTTATGGCGATGAACTTAGAAAATGGCCCTAATAAAAAAGACGCGAACCGTGAAAGTATCCTGAAAATTGCTCAGGAAATATTTAGCAAATACGGTTACAAAAAAACTACTCTCGACGATATCGCTAATGCAGTCCGTAAAGGAAAAAGTTCGCTTTACTATTACTTTTCGAGCAAAGAGGATCTTTTTCAGGCCGTAATTCAGAAAGAGGTTGATATTTTACGCCGTGAACTTGATATAGTTGTGAACCGAAATACCGATCCGGTTGATAAATTGCGCGATTACATTCTCACCAAATTGACCACTTACCGTGGAATGGCTAATTTTTACAATGCGCTTGAAAATGATGTGACGGCCATTGAGTTCATTGAAAACATCAAAACCCGTCACCAGCAGGAAGAAATCAGAATGATTAAACGGATTTTAATTGAAGGCGTTCGTAAAAACATTTTTGAAGTGTATGACCTTACGTTGGCTGCAACTGGAATCACCACAGCCATAAAAGGATTGGAAATGCCCCTGTCGGCTGGCGACTACAGCAAAGTAAACCTCGAACAAAGTGTTGACAACATTGTTAAAATCCTTTGTTACGGGGTAATGAAACGATAAACTGTTAAAAACTTCATCGAAAATTTTATTCATAAACCATCCCATTAAACTAAACATTCGGCTCATCCATAAAGTCCGGCAAAAGAATAATTCTGCCTGATTAAACCACGATGAATCTGAATTGTTTTATTGTGCATTTCATTTCGTTTGCCGTACTGAAAAACTAAGTGAAATCTCCAAAATGAAGGTTGGAGTATTAAAATGAAACAGAAATAGAAAACAATGAAACAAAGGAAAAAATGAAAAACTTAAAAGTATTAGTAGCTCTCACATTGTGCAGTACCATTCTGTTAAGCAGTTGTTCAACAACTAAAAATTCGACAAAAGGCGGAGTAATTGGAGGTGCAGGAGGTGCATTGATTGGCGCCGGAATTGGTGCCCTTGCCGGAAAAGGAAAAGGAGCAGCAATTGGAGCTGCAATTGGAGGTGCAGTTGGCGCCGGAGCTGGCGTACTAATTGGTAAAAAAATGGACAAGCAAAAAGAAGAGCTTGAAAAAATTGAAGGTGCAAAAGTTGAAACAGTAACCGATGCCAATAATCTGCAGGCCATAAAAGTTACTTTCGACAGTGGTATTTTATTTGCCTTTAACAAAAGCGACCTGAATGCTTCATCTAAAGCTTCCCTATTAAAATTTTCCAATTCATTGAAAGAAACGCCGGAAACTGATGTGACCATTTATGGCCACACTGATAACAAAGGCTCACATGAAGTAAATCTCAAATTGTCGAACGACCGGGCTGAGTCTGTGTCTGCTTTCCTTGTGGCAAATGGAATTCAAAAAGTACGCCTGACCACCGAGGGTAAGTCGTTCGATGAGCCGGTTGCCGATAATTCAACCGCTGAAGGGCGGGCACAAAACCGCCGGGTTGAAGTTTACATTACAGCCAACAAGCAAATGATTCAGAAAGCTCAGCAGGGCACCCTGAAATAATTGAATATTTTGAACGAAAAAGCAGAGTGGTCACCAGGTGCTACCCTGCTTTTTCATTGAAAGTAAATGAATAATTCCACCAATTGCATGAAAACAAAATCATTCATCAGGAAAAATCCTTTAATCAAAAATACACTGGCCACACAGAATTATAAATTAACCGGGCTTATTGTACAATATTTTCAGGAATTTGTATGTTTGCAGGGATTATACAACTATGAGACAGACTGTTTTTGACAACAACGAAAATCCTGGGCGGATTTCAATATTTTCCAATCCAATGAGCTTGTTCAGAATAAAAAACATTGTACTACTTTTAATTGGCTTACCCCTATTTTACCTGATGTTTTTCGCGTCGTGCGCCAATATCGGCAGTCCGTCGGGCGGGCCGAAAGACAGTATACCGCCTGTAATTGTCAATACAATTCCTGAATTGCGCGGGACAAGCTATTCCGGGAAAGATGTCCGCTTCACTTTTGATGAATACATACTTCCGGATGAAATCAGCGATAAACTCGTGATTTCGCCGCCAATGAAAAAGAAGCCGCTGGTTAAAATGAAGGGGAAAACGTTGATTATCGAGTTTCAGGACGATCCGCGCAAAGATGTCACTTATTCGCTTGATTTTAAAGATGCTGTGGCCGACAACAACGAGAAAAATCCGATTAAAGATTTACGGTTTTCATTCAGTACCGGAACAGAGTTCGATAGTTTGAGGGTTTCGGGATATGTAAAAAATGCTTTTACCCAGGATCCTGTTGAAAAAGCGATGGTCATGCTCCACCGCGACACGAACTATGTTGCGTTTGTTGACAGTATTCCGGATTACATTGGCACAACCAACGAAGAAGGTTTTTTTATGATCGACAATATTGCAAAAGGCACATACCGGCTTTATGCACTGACTGACAACGACAACAGCCTGACTTACAATGCAAATTCGGAACTAATTGCTTTTGCCGATTCGTTAATTGTTCCATCTGCCAACTTTGTTGCCGCAAACGATACAATTGTCAGGGGATTGGATACGCTAGTGGTTTCGGGACACGTAGATTATTTGCCGAAAACCCGGTTTCTGATGATGTTTCAGGAGGAAAAATTCGACCAGTACCTCGATTCCTACAAACGAAACGAATCGAACAAATGCGACTTCTATTTCGCTGAAACGCTAAGTGATTCATTCAAAATCAATTTACTGAAGCCAAAGCCAACCGGCGACTGGTCGTTCCTGGAAACCAACCAGAAACGCGATTCGCTAACGGTCTGGTTAACTGATACCATTATCAGCCACAACGATTCGCTTAAATTCGAACTAAAATACCAGGTTTTGGATTCGTTAAATCAACTGGTGATGAAACACGATACGGTTGAGTTGATTTATTCGGCTCCAAAGACACAAAAAGTTAAGCGCAAAAAAAATGAAAGTCCGGTAGTGCCAACAATTACATTCGGAAACAACATCAATCCGTCGGCCCACGATATTTATCGCCCAATAAGAATTGAAGCGCCGGAACCGCTAACATCTTTTGACACCACAAAAGTGAGGTTGTACGAGCTTATTGACACGACAAAAACCCTGATCCCGATTGTTCTGAAAAAAGACAGCAATTCGATCCGGAAATTTTACATCGAACACCTGTGGGAGCCAAATACGAATTATATTTTCCAGATCGATTCGGCTGCGGCTTACAACATTTACGGGTATCCGAGTAATGGTGTCGACCAAAAATTCAGGACACAAAAGGAAGATTACTACGGAAAAATAATACTAACCATTTCGGGACTTAAAGAGCCAGCCATCGTCCAGTTGCTGGCTAATGACAAAGATGAGCGGATCCTTCAGAAAATTCAGGTTCTGGGCGATGGAAAAATCGAATTTCCATTTTTGAAGCCAGACAAATACAAACTGAAAATAATTTTGGATTCGAATAAGAACGGCACATGGGATACTGGATATTTGGCCGGAAATGTCCAGCCGGAAGAAGTTCTGTATTACCCGAAAATTATAAAAATCCGCTCGAATTTCGATTTCGAGGAAAAATGGGAAATAAACTACAAACAGGATTACAAAAAAGAACTGATTGACGAAGAACTTGAAAAAGAAAAAGCCCGAAAAAAAGAGCAGGAAAAGAAATCAGGAGAGAATTCGGGTTCCTGAGTTCTGGTCCATTTTACTCTTATTGTTTGCATTCTTTTCACCTGATCAGGTTTCGGGACAAAGTTTGGATTATCCGTTCAAACCCGGCGAGTACGCCCGTTACGGCGCTTATTACAACTGGCATTTCATCTGGTTTCAAAGTGGCGAGGTTGAATTTCACGCCGATACATTGCAGTACAAACAACAGAAAGCCTGGCATTTAAAAGCTACGGGCAAATCGTTTAAAGCCTACGATTTGTTGTTTTCGGTTCGTGATACATTCGAAACTTATAGCAATTTTAAAACCTTTAATCCAATTTATTCAAACCGGATTCTCAATCATGCCAAAGAAAATTCGGTTCACCAATATTGGTTCGATTATTCTTCCGGAGTAATTACCACACGAATAAAACAGGATAAAAACCCAATTTACAATTCAACAATCCGGGTGCAAAACAACACATACGACTTACTTGCCACAGCTTACAATTTCAGGAAATTTGACTTCAACAAACTTTTTGTAGGACAGAAAGTGCCTTACTGGATGATCATTGACAAGGAAGTTGCCAATTTGTTTTTTCGATACCTGGGCAAAGAGAATGTAAAAACGCGCAACGGGCAAGTGTACCGTTGTCACAAAGTTTCTGTATATTTACTGCAGGGCGATTTTTTTCCTGAAGGTGAGTATATGAAAATTTGGTTTACCGACGACCAAAATCACTTGCCGGTACAGGTTGAAACCGAAATTTTAATTGGAACGGTTAAAGCTTTGCTCCTCGACACTAAATCGATAAAATATCCACTAACTTCACAAATAAAATAAGCTATGGCAAGCAAACAACGACTTAAAAAAGAAATTGACTACGTAGTTTCCGATCTGATCCTCGACTGTTTCACATTCAACAGTTTACAAGAAAAGCCGGACGACGAAGAAGTGATGCAAATTGTTCAGGAAACATTAAACCTGAGAAATGAATTGCGCCATCAGGTTAATCATCCTGAAAAGAAATCTGATTCACAAACCGTTAAAAATTTCTACGACAACATCGCCAAGGTGCTGATTGACGGCATTGAAGGCGGTTACGAAAAACTAGGCAAACTTGTAAATCCAAAGGCCTAGTTCAACACCCATAAAAAAATACTGGATTGCAGAAATAGAACGAATCGGTCCGATCTTATTTCTGTTATTTAAATTCTCTGAAAGATTTTTAGAATTTTCCAGGGAATTCTTTTTGCTCAAAACAGAGCATTGCAGGGCGAAAACTGTCACAAATCGGAATTAGCAAAAAAAGAACGAATCAAGAGGAATTACTAAATGCATTTTACCTCATCCTAAACATTTTGAACCTGAAATCGTGTAGCTTTTGGGCAACTATTGTCAGGAATGGCCTTAAAATTGTTACTTTTGACGACGTTAATTTTTAATACCAAAACTCAAACAGAATGGATGAATTTGGCAAAAAGAAGAAGGGGTTTTCGTTAGGCGAAACCGACAGGGAAAGAAGAAATAATCTCATCATCATCATGTTGTCAGTTTTACTGATCATTGTTGTAGTTGTGTTTTTTGTGCAGCACAACGAAAACAGAAGAATGATGACTGCTTTAAATTCCGAAAAAGCTCAAATTCAATCTGAATTGAACACATTGATGGTCAATTACGATTCGATTCACACAAACAACGAAGCCCTTCAAACAGAACTATCCGACGCCCAAACGAAAGTAAAGGATTTGCTTCTGGAAGTCGGACAGGTAAAAAAAGTTAGCTACGACCAGATTTCGCAATACCGCCAGGAAGTTACAACCATGCGGAACATCATGAAAAACTATATCATTCAGGTTGATTCACTTAATCGCCGGAACCAAATCTTAATGGCGGAAAACCAGCAGGTAAAAGAAAACTTTGCGCAGTCAGAATCGAAAAATGAGCAACTTGAAAAAGAGAAAGAACACCTTCAGGAAAAGATAAAAGTAGCTCAGCAACTTGAAGCTACTGAACTGGTTGCAGTGGGAATTAACATGCGTGGCAAGGAGGCCGAAAGCGCCCGCCGCGCCGAACAAATCCGTGTGAGTTTTGTATTGAGCAAAAACATTACTGCACCACGTGGAAATAAAATGATTTATGTCCGCATTCAAAAACCAAACCAGGTGCTTTTACAGCAATCGCCCGACGATTTATTTCAATTTGAGGACCTGAAGATTCCTTATTCGGCCAAACGCGAAGTAACCTACGAAGGAAATGTTCTTCCTGTCAATATCTTTTGGGACAATAAGGGCGCTGAATTTATGCCCGGCGAATACATAGTCGATGTTTTTGCCGATGGGAATAACATCGGAACGACCAAATTTCTGATGAAACGGTAATTAGTTTTCAGTCGCTGTTTCCAGTTCCAGTATAACTTTTACTGAAAACTGCGACTGAAACTACGACTTCACTTATTTGTAAGTCAAAAGCTTACTCAAATATTTCCCAATAATATCAAATTCCAGATTTACAGTTGTGCCCACTTCAAAAGTGTGAAAGTTAGTTTCGTTGTAGGTATATGGAATAATGGCCACCTGGAACGAATTGTCTTTTGAATTCACCACTGTCAGGCTGACGCCGTTTACCGTTACCGAACCCTTTTCAACAGTCATATAACCTTTTTGGGCCATTCCCATATCGAAAGGATATTCGAACGTAAAATACCAGCTTCCGTCAGCTTCTTCAACGTTCGTGCAGGTTGCTGTCTGATCCACATGCCCCTGAACAATGTGCCCGTCCAACCGGCCATTCATCATCATGCTACGTTCCAGATTTACTTTACTTCCCGGAATAAGCTTCCCGAGATTTGTTTTTAGCAAAGTTTCTTTGATTGCGGTAACGGTATACGTTTTGGCTTCCCGGTCAATTTTTACCACAGTCAGGCAAACGCCATTGTGCGAAAGACTTTGATCAATTTTTAATTCATCGACAAACGAGCAGGTCAACGTAAAATGGTAATTCTCCTGATCTTTTTGAATGGCAATCACTTTGCCTGCTTCTTCAACTATTCCTGAAAACATGATTGTTAATTTTAAATATTGATGCGAAGTTACAAGTTTCGGATGGAGTAGCAAATGGGACATAAACTTTCTATCTTCGCTTAAAATTTACGAATATGACAACAGTTAAAACCACATATTTGGGCGGTTTACGTACCGAAAATATTCACCTTCAATCGGGCGGCAAAATTGTAACTGACGCACCAATCGACAACCGGGGACGCGGTGAAGGCTTCTCTCCTACCGATATGCTGGCAACTGCACTGGCCAATTGTATCATGACGATTATGGGAATCAAAGCGATGGACAATGGAATCGACCTGGTTGGAACAGAAATCGGGATTACCAAAATCATGGCCAGTAATCCGCGCCGGGTATCCGAAGTTGTTATGGAATTCAACTTTCCAAAGAAAGGTTATTCCGAAGAAGAAAAACGAATGATTGAAAGTGTTGCCGGAATCAGCCCGGTTCCGTTAAGTGTTCATCCTGATTTGATTCAAACGATCCGGTTTAACTGGTAAAATTTACCCTTTAACCGCAAATTTCAATGGCTGCAAACATGATCGTGCTCATGACTTTGGCAACTTAATCCGCTGTCGACAATCGAACCGGCCACATATCGATTTACGGCTTCAGTTGCATTTCCTGAACAGCCACGCACAACATTTATTCCGGAATTTCCCAAGGCACTAATTGCTCCATTCCCAATGCCTCCGGCTAGCATAACCGAAACTCCATTTGCAGCAAGTACCCGGGCAATATCCGATTTGCAACCGCATCCCTGCGGCGACTTCAAAATTTGAGTGCCAATTATTTTATTTTCTTCCGAAACCGTAAAAACATTGTAGAATTCGCAATGACCAAAATGATTATCAATCTGGTTATCCGAGGTAACCGGAACAGCTATTTTCATATTTCCTTAATTTAAAATGTGAACTCCTCCCGAAACAAAACCTTCTTTGTTCCAGCCATTTCTATGCCATTATTGATTCACTGCGCCACTTCTCCAGGTACTGAAGATCGCTTTCAGTTCCTTAAAAATAAGTAATACAAAGAGAACAACGGTAATTCCTAAAATAGTTTCACCCACATTACAGAATGTACCGCAGAAGAAATCATCACCAAAGCCAAGCAATTGAGAAATGCTTCCAAATAAGATCATGATCACATAATCTACAAACAGCATAACTGGTAACAAGAGAACCACCTTGATAAATAATAAAGTTTTCATGATGTCTTTTTTTACAAAAGTAATGAACATTTGTTCGTAATTCAAATATTTGTACGATTATTTTGAACATTTGTTCATTTAAATATTTTCCTTCCTTTCCCGAAAGTCATGCTATCATTCCTGAAGAAAATAGAAAGCATATTTCCCCTCGGAAGAAATTATCTCATCTTATTGAAAAAGTTCGTCAATACATTATCTTCGCATATAATAACACGAATTATCTAATAAGTAACATCATGTCGGTTTCACGCTTTGGCGTTTCACTCGAAGAAGAGCTTTTAACTGCACTCGATCAATATGTAACGGACAATAATTTTGCAAACCGTTCGCAGGCCATCCGCTACCTGATTGAGAAAAATATGGTGGAGCAAAAATGGAAATGCGACAATGTTGTTGCAGGCGTAGTGGTTCTGGTTTTTAGCTGCCAAAAAACTGACATCCGAACAATTTCCGCTGAATTGCAGTTTCAGTATCGGGATGCGGTACTAGGTATGCAGCATTTTATACTGAGTGAACAGAATTGCATGGAAGTTATTTCAGTAAAAGGCGCCTCACGTCGTCTTACAGAACTGTCTGACAAGCTAATAAGCATCAAGGGAATTCAGCATGGTAAACTGATCATGAGCAAAACAGAATAATTTTTTTTGCTTTTGCCGTAACACGAATTATTTAAAAAGTAACAAGACAAATAAAACATGAGCGAATTAAATACAACCCTAAACGAAAAACTCACTGCACTTGAGCATTGGTACAGTCAGCGAAAAGGTTCGCTGGTTGCATTTTCAGGAGGAATAGATTCCACGTTGGTTCTTTTTCTGTCCCGAAAATTTCAGGGACGCGAAAATGCGATTGGAGTAATATCCAACTCTGAGAGTTTGAAGAACAAAGATTTCAATTTGGCTCAGTCTTTCTGCAAAGAATTCGACATACAGCTTAAGGTGATCAAAACCAACGAATTGGAAGATGTACGTTACAACGAAAATCCGGTTAACCGGTGTTTTTTCTGCAAGGATCATTTGTATCACGATCTTCACGAAATGAAACCGGAATATCCCGGGTTCGAAATCCTGAGTGGTACAAATTTTAATGATCTGGGAGATTATCGTCCTGGAATTGATGCGGCACAAAAAAATCAGGTTATCTCTCCTCTGGTCGACTGCAAGGTGACCAAAGATGAAATCCGTGAGATTGCCCGACATTTCAATCTACCCAACTGGAACAAACCGGCCAGTCCGTGCCTGAGCTCACGGATCCCTTATAACCAGGCCGTAACGCTTGAAAAACTCCGGCAAATTGAAGATGCCGAGGATATTCTGAATAGCTATGGTTTTGAAGACGTCAGGGTTCGTCACTTCGGAACTTTTGGAAGAATTGAAGTGCAGCAGGCTGATATCGATAAGCTGATTGCTGTCAAAGATGAGGTAATCAGTAAAATGAAGACGCTCGGATTTGTACGGATGGAAATTGACGAAGAGGGTCTGGTTTCAGGGAAAATGAATAGGGTGATAAGTCACCTGAGTCTGAAAAAAACCACATAGACACATAATTCACATGGAAAAATAATAACATAAAATGAGAATACTTTATTACGACTGTTTTGCCGGAATCAGCGGAGACATGAACCTGGGCGCCATGATCGATTTGGGTGTCGATCCGGAATATTTGAAATCTGAACTTCAGAAATTAAACATCGAAGGATTTCACTTGGAAGTACAAAAAGACATCCGAAGGGGTGTTTCAGGTACGAAAGCCACAGTGGTCATTGAAAATCCGGACAATGAAAAGCATCGCCATTTAAGGCATGTGGAAGAACTGGTCAATCAGAGCAGTCTTTCGCCGGAAGTGAAAGCAATGTCGCTCAAAATATTCGATCTGATAGCCGTTGCCGAAGGTAAAGTTCACAACATCAGCAAAGAACGGGTTCATTTTCATGAGGTGGGGGCATTGGATTCCATTGCCGACATTGTTGGGGCAGCCATTTGCCTCGATTTCCTGAAAGTGGATAGAGTGATGGCAGCTCCTATCCAGTTGGGAGGCGGAATGGTTAAATGCGCCCACGGCCTGATGCCGGTTCCGGCTCCGGCAACTACTGAAATTGTACAGAATGTTCCGGTAAAAACCGGACTGGTGCAACACGAAGCCACTACGCCAACGGGTGCAGCCATTTTGGTTGCTACGGTGGATGAATTCACCGAACGATTGGATTTTCAGATTGACAAAATCGCTTATGGAATCGGGCAGCGCGATGTCTCGGAAGTTCCCAATGTTTTGCGGGTTTATCTTTCAGAAAGTAAAAAGACTGATCAAACCTCGCTCGAAGAAGCCTGGATGCTGGAATGTAATATCGACGACATGAACCCTGAGTGGTACGATCATCTTTTCGGGAAACTCTTTGATGCCGGAGCCAGCGATGTATTTCTGACACCAATCATCATGAAAAAATCCCGGCCAGCCAATAGGCTTTCGGTTTTATGCAGCAAAAACCTCGCCCCTGAAATGAAGTCAATTATCTTCAACAACAGCACCACCATTGGACTCCGGGAATACCCGGTTACTAAAACGGCACTTAAACGTCAGGAAAAAGAAATTGAAACTGAGTTGGGAAAAGTGCGCGTGAAATACAGCTATTTTCAGGGAAAAGAGATCCGGTTCAAACCCGAGTTTGAAGACCTGAAGAAACTGGCTGCTCAACATGGCCTCAGCCTGAATGAAGTGGAGAAAATAATCAATAAAACCCGCTGATATGGACATTCGTGATATCCTCGAAAAATATAAGGATGGTGAAATGGATTTGGTTGAAGCATTATCGCATTTTACGAAACGTGGCATCGAGGAAATGGGTTTTGCAACCATCGATACCGACCGCCAGCACCGGACCGGCTTGCCAGAGGTGATTTATGCCGCCGGAAAAACAACTGAACAAGTGAGGCAAATCGCGGAACGAATGTTCAATAAAGGCATTGATATACTAGCCACCCGTGCCACTCAGGAAATTTATGAGGCCGTTAAAAGTGTTGTGCCCGATGCGGTTTATAATCCACTGGCGAAGACGATTGTCTACAAACATCGGGAAGAGATTTCGGAGAAAGGATATATTGCCGTTATATCCGCAGGAACGTCTGATCTTCCGGTAGCCGAAGAAGCGGTTGAAACAGCACAGTTTCTCAACAATAAAGTGGTAACCGTTTACGATGTCGGGGTTGCCGGAATTCACCGGCTATTCAATAAACTGGACTTGATCCGAAATGCAAAGGTTATTATTGTTGTAGCCGGTATGGAAGGCGCGTTAGCCAGCGTAGTTGGCGGACTCGTGGATAAACCGGTAATTGGCGTACCAACCAGCATTGGTTACGGGGCCAACTTTAAGGGATTATCGGCCTTATTATCGATGCTGAACAGTTGTGCCGCCGGAGTATCGGTTGTTAATATCGACAATGGTTTTGGCGCTGCCTGCCAGGCCTCTTTGATCAACAAACTTTAATATTTCAGAAATGAACGAGATCATTTTACTGACACTAACTGCAGCTTCGCTCGGATTTATACACACAGCTTTAGGACCCGATCATTATCTGCCATTTATTGTTTTGAGCAGGGCGCGAAATTGGAATATTCCCAAAACCATGTGGATTACCTTTATAGCAGGAGTTGGTCATGTGGGAGGTTCAGTAATAATCGGAATTGTCGGGATTGCATTGGGGATCAGCTTAAACAAACTGACATTTATCGAGGAATTCAGGGGCGATATAGTAGCTCTGTTATTGATTGCTTTTGGATTGGCATATACGATTTATGGTTTTTACAAATTCCTGAAAAATGGAGGACATCATCATTTGCCGAATTTTTTGATTCCCAAGAGTCTGCGGGAAATCAAACATCAGGTTAGTCACGGACTAGAAGAAAAGGTTGATGAAACCAAATTAACTCCCTGGGTCTTATTTATCATCTTTGTTTTTGGACCCTGCGAAGTTTTAATTCCGATGTTATTTATTCCGGCAGTGCAAAGAAGCGCGATTGGGATTGCCTCGGTAGCGCTGTTTTTTGGCATCACAACCATTGCTACAATGATGTTCATTGTGTATCTGGGGCATCGCGGTTCTTCTTTTTTGAAATTCAAATCGAGGGAAAAATATATGCACCTGATCGCGGGATTGGTAATTCTGGCAGCAGGACTGGGAATGCATTTCTTAGGATGGTAATTCTTTACGTTATCGAAATATAAATTTTAAATAAGGCGGAAATATCCTGACAACCCTGTTCTTAGCGCAAGAACAGGGTATTTTTTTGCAAAAAAATTGTGAATAACTGTAACGAATTCATTGGCTGTCCGTCCTATTTCGGTGTAAAGCAATTCAGAAACAGAAAACATCTTGTCTGGTCTATCCAGCATTTAACCGGTGGATAGATATTTTTAAAATAAAAAAACTGACAATTTTATCGCTTTACAGGATAAAATCAGCCATTCATCGAAAAAAATTGACATGAGGCTGCATTAATTCCGATTTTTGGAGCGCAAACTAGCAGAAAACAAAGCCATGATTAAATTAAACAACATTCACAAATCCTATGTAATGGGAAGCAACAGTCTTCATGTTCTAAAAGGCATCGACCTTCAGATAGAACAGGGAGACTTTGTTTCTATCATGGGTTCCTCCGGTTCAGGAAAATCCACTCTTTTGAACATTTTAGGTATGCTTGACAATTACGATGAAGGAACTTATCATTTGTCGGGGAACCTGATTGCCAACATGAATGAAAAGAAAGCCGCCAAATACCGCAACGACATGGTCGGTTTTGTTTTTCAGTCGTTTAACCTTATTTCGTTTAAAAATGCCATGGAAAATGTGGCCCTTCCGCTTTATTACAAGGGCGTTCCACGCAAAAAACGAAATCTGATCGCATTGGAATACCTTGAAAAACTGGGCTTGAAAGATTGGGCCAACCACCTGCCCAATGAAATGTCAGGCGGTCAGAAACAGCGTGTGGCTATTGCCCGGGCACTGATTTCAAATCCGAAAATAATTTTAGCCGACGAGCCAACCGGTGCACTGGATTCAGCAACTTCATACGAAGTTATGGATATCCTAAAGGAAATTAATGAAGCTGGAATTACCGTTATCATTGTTACTCACGAATATGATATTGCGGCTATGACCAACCAGATTATCAGGCTAAAAGACGGACTGATTCACGAAATTATCAGGAACGGAGAATTAAAGCAGTTCCAGAAAAATTACACAAAAGGTATGGCAACCGCTGAAACTCCAAGTTATGTTTGACATCGATAAATGGCAGGAAATTCTTGCCACCATCAAAAAAAATAAGTTGCGTACTTTCCTCACCGGCTTTTCTGTGGCCTGGGGAATTTTCATGCTGATGATTTTGCTGGGCTCAGGAAACGGGCTGAGTAACGGTGTTGCTGCCAATTTCATGAACGATGCAGTAAATGCCATGTGGATTTGGCAGGGAGAAACCACCATTCCTTACGAAGGGATGAAAACCGGACGTCCTATCCAATTTCATAACCAGGATCAGGAAATTATACAGAAAGTTTCAGGAGTTGGTGCTTCTTCCGGACGCTACTTTATGGGAAATACCCGCTATTCCTATTTAAAGGAATCGGGCGAATATACTACCATAACCTGCCAGCCCGAATTAAGAGAAGTGGAAAACCTTATTCTGAACGAAGGCCGGTTCATTAATCAGATCGATATCCTGCAAAACAGAAAAGTGGTAGTCATCGGCGCTGATATAAAAACGGCTCTCTTTAAAGATTCTGTTGCCTTAGGCGAGTATGTAAATGTAAATATGGTACCTTTTAAAGTGGTGGGCATTTGCACCGAACCCGGATCGACCCGGAACCGGAATGCTTATATGCCGCTTTCAACTGCCCAAATGATCTTCAACGGGTCCAACCGACTTCATAACCTGGCACTTACGATCAATGCCTCTACCCTCGAAGAAAGCCAGGCTATTGAAGAACAAATCAGGATCGCACTAGGCAAACAACATAAATTTGATCCCAAAGACGAAGGCGCTATTGGCTTATTCAATAAACTGGAAAGATACATTCAAACCATGAGGATCTTCCAGGCCATTAAAATATTTATCTGGATCATTGGCATTGGAACCTTAATTGCCGGAATCGTTGGCGTAAGCAACATCATGCTGATTGTTGTAAAAGAACGTACCAAAGAAATTGGAATCCGTAAAGCCATCGGCGCAAGTCCATCTTCAGTAATTGGGTTGATTTTGCTTGAATCGATCATGATAACCACCATCGCCGGATACATTGGTCTCGTTTTGGGTACAGGACTGATGGAAATGATCAACTACTTTATGATGCAATCTGCCGGACCGGCAACAGACCAAAGCGAAACCATATTCCTGAATCCGACTGTTGATATCAACATAGCCATCTATTCCACTCTGCTACTTATTATTGCAGGAGCAATTGCAGGTTACATTCCAGCCAAACGGGCCGCCAGTATTAAACCGATTGTTGCCCTGCGCGACGAATAAAGAAGCCCGCCCTAACCCTCCCCCAAAGGGAGGGCTCAAAAGAAAAGACGGCATTACTAATGAATTTAAAAATGATCAATAATGAATAATCAATACTCAATATCCAAAACTGTTACAATCGCAACAGTTCTTATCACC
Organism: Prolixibacteraceae bacterium; assembly: GCA_041652995.1. Lineage (GTDB taxonomy): Bacteria > Bacteroidota > Bacteroidia > Bacteroidales > Prolixibacteraceae > Aquipluma. The sequence continues at coordinate 31,208 of JBAZGO010000034.1, read as the reverse complement.
CCTCTTTGGGAGAGGCAGGAGGGAGGCTCTTATGTTTGATCTAGACCTTTGGAGAGAAATAGTCAGCGCACTGAAAAAAAATCGTATGCGCAGTTTCATGACAGCCTTCGGTGTTTTCTGGGGAATTTTTATGCTCATCGTTATGTCGGGAGCCGGGAAAGCACTGGAAAATGGTGTACTCGACGGGGTGAGGGCTTTTGCAACCAATTCGGCCTTCTTCTGGACAGAACGGACCAGTGTTCCTTATGAAGGATTTCAACGCGGACGCCGCTGGAATTATGAAACAAGCGACATCGATTATATTCGGGACAATGTGAAGGAAGTTGAATATTTATCTCCCCGTTTGTTCGGAAACCAGCAAGCCGGAAACAATACCATTCGCGGCGAAAGAGCCGGAGCTTTTAATGTATATGGCGATTATCCCGATTACTTTAAAATCGATCGCTGGACTCCTGTTAAAGGCCGTTTAATTAACGATATTGACATGATACAGGAACGCAAAGTCTGCAACATTGGCGAACGCGTGGTTGAAGTCATGTTCGGGAAAGATGAAAACCCAATAGGGCAATACTTAAAAATAAGTGGAGTCTATTTTCAGGTTGTGGGTGTAATTCATGCCGAAACCCGCATTAACATTGGTGGAGGTAAAAAAGAAGAAACCATTATCATTCCGTTCAGTACCATGCGGAAAGCCTACAACTACGGCAACCGGGTATATTTCTTTTCGGTAACCTCAAAACCCGGAACCAAAGTAAGCGACCTGGAAGAAAAATTGAAAACCCTATTAAAAGAAAGGCATAAAGTTGCCCCCGAAGATCAACAAGCCATTGGCTCATTCAATATCGAAAAGGAATTCGTCAAATTCAACGCCTTATTTTTAGGTATTCAGGCACTGACATGGATTGTAGGAATCGGAACTTTGTTGGCTGGAGTTATCGGAGTTAGTAACATCATGCTGGTGATTATCAAAGAACGCACACAGGAAATCGGCATTCAACGTGCCATTGGCGCCACACCTGCAACCGTTATTAAACACATAGTTGCCGAAAGTGTGTTCCTGACGGTAATGGCCGGATACATTGGCTTATCATTGGGTGTTGGGGTCCTTGAAATACTTAACCGAATACTTCAGTCGGCAGGCGACGAAATGTTCTTCCGAAACCCGGAAGTAAACCTGACCATGGCGTTGTCGGCGCTTGCAGTATTGGTGGTTTCAGGAATCATCGCCGGGTTGATCCCAGCCAAACGGGCCGTGAGTATAAAACCCATTGATGCCATCCGCGACGAAGGGTAATGGCCCCCTTCCCGTTCCCCCAAAAGGGGGAAAGCTTTGGGCAGCATTTAGATTTCGTTCTTTCCCTGAAAGGGAAACAATATCAATAGCCCGGGGTAAGTGAGGAACGAACGCCACCCCGGGTAAATGGAATAACAAGAAGAATCGTCCGCGAGATAATGCATAACAAAGCACTTTTTCATTTTCGGACGAAAAGACGGTTACATAAAAAAGAAGTTGAAGATAAAATACAGAAAACAGAAACATATAAAAAGACCAAATCATGAAAAGAATTTTAAGAATCTTAGGAATTGTAATCCTTGTAGGGATTTTTGGGGGAACAATTTATTTCCTCTATACCAAATCAAAAAAAGCGCCTGAAATATACGAAACAAAAAATCCGTTCGTATCCAATATTGTGCGCAAAACTGTAGCCACTGGCTCAGTAGTACCACGAAAAGAAATCGATATTGTTCCGCAGGTTTCAGGAATTATTGACGAATTGTATATTGTTGCCGGCGATTTTGTAAAAAAAGACCAGGTGATTGCCAAAATCAAGATCATTCCTGATATGGTGAACCTGAATAATGCCGAAACCCGACTGAACCGGGCTAAACTGAGTTTCGACGATGCCAAAATTGATTACGACCGTCAGCAAAAGCTTTTTGACGACAAAGTAATTTCGTACGAAGAATACAAGAATGCCAAAGTAAACTACGATTCAGCCAAAGAAGAACTGACCGCTGCCGAAAATAATCTGGAATTAATTAAAAACGGTGTAACAAAAAGGGCTTCAACTGCTACTAATACGCTTGTTCGTTCAACAGTTAACGGAATGGTGCTCGATGTTCCTATTAAAGAAGGAAACTCGGTTATTCAATCCAATACGTTTAATAACGGAACCACAATCGCCACTGTTGCCGATATGAAAGATATGATTTTCAAAGGAAAGGTCGATGAAACCGAAGTTGGAAAAATCAGGGAAGGCATGAACATCGAACTCGAAATTGGCGCCATCGAAAAAGACAAATTTGGCGCAATCCTGGAATACATTGCCCCGAAAGGGAAAGAAGAAAATGGCGCTATTCAGTTCGAAATTAAAGCCAATGTGGTACTGAAAGAAGATCAGTTTATCCGGGCCGGTTACAGCGCCAATGCAAATATTGTTCTGGAAAAGAAAGACAGTGTTCTGGTTATTCCGGAAGGATTACTGAAGTTCGAAAAAGATTCTTCGTTTGTTGAAATTGAGACTACAATACCTCAAACCTTTGAAAAACGGATGGTTAAAACCGGAATTTCTGATGGAATGAACATTGAAATAACTGAAGGACTGACCAAAACAGACAAAGTAAAGGGCGAAAAAATTGATCCGAAGAAAGTGAAGGAAGAAGAAAAGAAAAAGGCATAATAAATGAATTTTGAATGATAAATTTTGAATTTTTGTTCAGATTATATAAACTTAAAAATATACGAATGAAACGAATACTCAGTCTCATTGCCGCAACATTACTGTTCGCTGTTTTCAGCAGTGCACAAGCACAAACCACATGGTCGTTGCAGAAATGTATTGATTACGCACTGAAAAATAATATCCAGATAAAGCAGCAGGATCTGAATACAAAGTATTATGGCAACCAGGTCAATCAGGCCAAATATAACCGTTTGCCTAATCTGAATGCAGGATTTCAGAATAATATGAATTTCGGCCGGACCACCGGGGCTGATAATACTTACCTGAATGTAAATTCAAATTCTACCTCTGGGAGTCTAAGTACAGATATTACAATCTGGAACGGCTTTACGTTGAACAACTCTGTTAAAGCTGCCGAATTTGATCTCAAAGCCAGCCTTGCCGATATGGAAAAAGCAAAAAGTGATATGATGCTGAACGTTGCTGCATCGTACCTCGAGATACTTTTTGCCGATGAATTGGTAACAGTTGCTCAGGATTTATTGAAAATTACCCAACTGCAAATTGATCGCACATCGAAATTGGTTGAAGCCGGGAGTCTGGCCAAGGGAAGCTTACTGGAAATTGAAGCCCAGTACGCCCGTGAAGAATTAAATATTGTAAACGCCCAGAACCGTTCACAGTTGGCATATCTGTCATTGTATCAATTGCTGGAGCTACCGTCAACTGAAAGCTTTAAAATTGAAGTTCCGGTATTGCCTGAAATTGGAGCAAACGTGAGCATGATTAATTCGATGGATATTTTTAAAACCGCAGTTCAGCTTAGGCCTGAAGTAAAAAGTTCAGAATACAAGCTTGAAAGCGTAAAAAAACAGTTACTGATTGCAAAGGGAAATATGATGCCAACACTTTCGTTTGGCGGAAACTATTACAATCTGTATAACAATAAATATTCTGACATCACCGGAAATAAAATTACATTCGGAGATCAGATTAAAAGCAACGAACGTTATGGATTTGGGGCAACCCTTAATATCCCGATATTCAATCGCTACCAGGGTAAAACAAGTGTGAGCAATGCTCAAATTCAGGTTGAAAATACAGAATTGCAATTGCAGAGCACCAAAAATTTGCTCCGGAAAGATATTGAACAAGCTTATACCAACGCCCTTGCAGCATTCAAAAGGTATGTGGCCAACCAGAAAGCAGTTGTTTCATCTAAAGAAGCTTTCCGCTACACTGAAGAAAAATTCAATGTAGGTATGATCAACTCGGTTGAATACAACCAAAGCAAGAATAATCTTTCGACAGCGCAAAGCGATTTGCTTCAGGCAAAATACGAATACATCTTCCGGACAAAAATTCTGGACTTTTACAATGGATTACCCATTGAGTTGTAAATCGGAACAGCAGCAACTCATAACGCAAGTAATATTAGTTTTACCCGATTGCCCTCGCAATCGGGTTTTTTTGTGCCCGATTTGCAGGAACAATATTTAAAAAATTTAAAATTTGATTTATTTTCAATGCAGGGAATTTTCTTATCGCTTTTAACTTACCTTTGCACCGAAATCATTATAAATCCAAAATGGACGATTATCATTCGACACAGTTAATTAAGTTATTAATCCGGTAGACAGAGCGGATCATAGTCTCTGTTTGTCGATAAAACGGAGACACTATGATTACTTATTGGGAAACCGGTACTTCCTTTACCCGTTTGAATGAATACCAGCCAAACTGCTGGATCAACTCGCAGGAACTTACCAACGAAGAAGTAGAAGTCTTAATCAGCGAACACGATGTTCCGCGTGATTTTATCATGGACGTTTTAGATACCGACGAACGTTCGCGTATTGAAGTTGACGAAGATGGTGTTTTTATCATCATGCGTGTTCCGCTCAACAATCAAAACAACGGTATTCCTTTCATTACTGTACCTTTAGGTATCATTATTTCAGGCAAACAAATCATAACCATTTGTTCCAGGCGTACTGAAATTATTCCTTCGCTGATAAAAGCAATTAACGAAAACAAAATTACCATTACCAATCAGTTCGATTATGTTTTGCGTATTTTCCTGATTTCGGCAGTGTGGTTTCTTCAATTCCTGAAAGAAATTAATGTGCAAACGGCACTCATCGAAAAGGACCTTGAAAATGCCACCAAAAACAAGGAATTGCACCGCCTTTTGCGAATGGAAAAATGCCTGGTTTTCTTTATAACCTCGCTGAAAACTAACGAAATGGTTTTGGCCAAGATGCGAAATGGAAGGAATATGCAGGGCATTGATCACGATGAAGACCTGATGGAAGACGTTATCATTGAAACGAAACAGGCGCTTGAAATGGCAAATGTTTACAGCGACATTCAAAGCGGAATGATGGATGCATTTGCATCGGTTATCTCGAACAATCTCAACGTAATCATGAAGCAGCTTACGTCTGTTACCATTATCCTGATGATCCCGACTTTAGTAGCCAGTTTGTATGGAATGAATGTTCCCAATAACCTGGAAGGTACGCCGCATGCATTTATATACGTCATCGCGGGATCCATCGCGCTTTCGTTATTTGGGATTTTCCTTTTCAAATGGAAAAACTGGTTCTAGTTGCCTTTCAATAGATTTTTAAGTACCTGATGCCGAACTTATTTCGGCGTCTCAACGCTGAAGAGAGACTAAATCAAACTCACTTGACTGGTTCTGAAAATATTTTTGGAGTGAACCCTAAATAAACTGAAGATAAATTACCCCGGCAACCAAAACGTATAGAAAAACTTCGCCCCAAATCTGGTGTTTCATCGAAATCAAATAATTTGAAATCAGATAGGTCAACGGCAAAGTTAACAGGACAATGATTTCCTGCGAAACAGCCGGTGCCGCTACGATCAGAACGCATGAAATCAGGAAAATATAGAAAAAAACTTTGAAGTATTTTCGGGAACTGATCTTCTTCTCGTCGTATTGTCCCAACAAATGAACACTGCCCAGAATTGTTAACAAAACCAGGTAGCCCATATAAATCTGGATTGGAAGATTCGATTTGAAAAAGACCTGATGTGTGGTCATATTTTTTTCAAGTGTCTGGTAGAATATGTCGGTCTCTCCAACAATCAAATAATAAATTACAACTGCAAACCAGGGCAAAAGAAATCCCAGGGTTGTCAGAACGTAATCGCGCCAGTTTATTTTGGGTTTCAGTACACTAAACCCAATCCAGAGAAAGGGGGCAAAAAATACCAGGTTCAGGTAAAAAAGTGAGCCAATGGCCAGAAAAATACCAGCTTCAAAAGCATTCGAATGAATCACCTCGTTGTCGTACGAACCAAAAATACGATCGACAGCCAAAACGAGAAACAACGTGGCCGGATACACCGGATGCATGGCATGCAACTCATGCATTCCGCTGGTTATTACAATAAAAAGGCTTGACGGCAAAAAAGTCCGAACCCGAATAAATGCATATTGAACGTTCAATTTCAGGATTAAAAATGCCAAAAGAACAACAAAAACCAAAGCAGTTAAACTACTGACAAACTGATTATTGGCAAGTAAATAATTCAATGGTTTGTACAATACCATGGTATCTTCGCCCTGAAAAAAAGGAAAGCTAACCGGATGAATAAATGAGTTTAACCACAATGCACCGGCAATAAAAGGAATCAGGATGAAATGATAGGATTGATTTGATTTTAGCGCTTTCAGTAACATGCCTGTAAATTACTTCAAAAGTTGTAGAATTGGTATTTCTCTGTTTTTCGTCCGGCCAATTTATTCCGTTCCTGAATCTTCAAATTTGAAAATTCACAGGGATCTGACAATTACAAATCAAATCCCAGATCCTTCCGGTAATACATGCCGGAGAAATCGATAAGTTTGGCATTTTCGTACGAACACGAAAGCGCCTCTGCAATATTTTCACCGTACGAACTGATGGACAATACACGTCCTCCATCGGTGCAAACAGTTCCTTCTATAAGCCTGGTTCCGGCATGGAAAACGATACTTGTTTCAACCTGTTCAAGGCCTTTAATGACTTTCCCCTTTTCATATAAACCCGGATATCCGCCTGAAACAAGCATAACTGTTACAGCGCATTGCTCGTCAATCTCAATCGTTTTACCGGCCAAAGTTCCTTCAGCGGCGCCAATCAGCAGATCAACAAAATCAGACTTTATCCGGAGCATCACGGCTTCGGTTTCGGGATCGCCCATTCGAACATTGTATTCAATCACCATCGGATCGTCGCCACATTTTATCAGGCCAAAAAAGATGAATCCATTGTACGAAATCTGGTCATGTTTCAGGCCTTCAACTGTCGGACGAATAATCCGGTCTTCCACCTTCATCATAAAAGTTTCGTCGGCAAATGATACCGGCGAAATAGCGCCCATTCCGCCGGTATTTAATCCGGTATCGGCTTCACCAATCCGTTTGTAATCTTTGGCAACCGGCAGAATCCGGTAATCAGTTCCGTCGGTTATTGCAAAAACTGAACATTCAATTCCGCTTAAAAATTCTTCGATGACCACTTTACTGCTTGCTGAACCAAATTGTCCGGCCAGCATTTCCTTCAATGCCAATTCGGCTTCCTGAAGTTCATTGATGATCAAAACACCTTTCCCGGCAGCAAGTCCATCGGCTTTCAAAACGTAAGGAGCTTTCATGGTTTCCAGAAAAGCCAGACCTTCAGTCAAATTAGTTGAAGTAACAGACAAATATTTCGCAGTTGGAATATTATGACGCATCATAAATTCCTTGGCAAAATCCTTACTTCCTTCGAGCTGGGCGCCAAATTTATACGGGCCTACAAAACGTATATTTTTCAATTGTTCGTCGGAGCTGAAAAAGTCGTGAAGACCTTCGCACAAAGGAACTTCAGGACCAACCAAAACCAAATCAATCGTATTTTCGAGTACAGCTTTTTTAAGGCCTTCGAAATCGGAAACTCCAACTGGAATATTTGTTCCCAAAAGCGAAGTTCCGGCATTTCCCGGAGCAATAAATAATTGATTGAGCTTTGGCGATTGTTTTATTTTCCAGGCCATTGCGTGTTCTCTTCCTCCTGAACCAACAATTAAAATATTCATCATTATCATTATATTTTGACAGGCAGTAAGTAACTTACTGCCTGCTATTTATTTCGTTTATTGTATGGAATCACTTCAAACCGGTAACCCTGCTCTTTCATCCAGCGAATGGCTGGTTCCAAAACCTCGGTCAGGTTATTTTTAGCTTTTATTGAATCATGAAACGTAACAATTGAACCGGAACGCGCAAATCCTTTTATATTCCTGAAAACTTTTTCAGGCTTTATTCGCGCATCGTAATCGCACGAAATTAAATCCCACATAATAATCCTGAATTTCTTCTTCAGGTATTGATATTGCGAATTTTTCATCCAGCCATGCGGAGGTCTGAAAAGATCAGAATCAATATAAATGGCAGCCTTTTCGATATTCGCAAAAAATTCCCGGTTGCCCTTTTTCAACCCTTGCCAATGGTTGAACGTATGGTTTCCCACCGAATGTCCATCGTCCAGAATTTGTTGATAGACTTCAGGATATTTTACGACATTTTCACCCACGCAAAAAAAAGTTGCCCTGATATTTTCCTTCCGGAGTACCGAAAGCACCCAGGGCGTAACTTCAGGAATTGGCCCGTCGTCGAATGTCAGGTATACAACCGGATCGGTTCCAGCAAATCTCCAGACAGCGCTGCTGTATAAAGAAGTTACAAAACCCGGCAGACGAACCCGGGGATCAAAACGTTTCATTATTTCAATGAACTGTATCTTTCCAGGTAACTGTTAAACGAAGCAGAAACTTCTTTCGACAGTTCAGTCTGGTTATTCCTGTTACAAATCATACTCATTTCACGCATAAAATAGAGCATTCGCTGAATCTCATCGTCGACTGAATTCCGTTTCGAGCGGTCGAGAACGAAGAAATAGTCAAGCTGTCCTTTATAATTCGACATAATCGTATGGATGATTTCTTTTCCTTTTTCAGACTCGCCGGCTTTAAAATAGGTTTCAGCCATCATCATGGCAAAATAATTGAAAGGCACAACTTTATTCGGAATCAGCTCAACGCAACGATCGAGCACTTTGGTCGCCTTTTCGTTTTGGCCTTCAGTAACAAGAGTTTCTGCCAACCGGTTAAATGTGCTCCGTATATTCATCATCATGCGTCCGTTATTCTCATCAATGTACACTTTCGGATCGTTCATGTTTCCCCATTTGAATTTATCCATGACGTTCTCGTACATCTGTTTTGTACTCACCCTGCCGATATTGATTCCATCGGAATTTGTCTTTATCGGAACCAACCGGTAAGCCAGACCTTCAAGCTGGAAATAATCCTGAAGATTAATGTATTTGTCGCGACCAATGGTAATGGCAAAATAAATCGGACGTTCCCAATTGTTGTTGGCAATCATGTCCAGCACCATCAGTTCGTCTTTGGTGAGGTAATGCTTGTTGCTGAGATCAATGGTGAGCGTATCTGCAATTTTATCGTAATCCTGAGGTTCAACCGCTTTGTTACGAATAACGGCTTCTTTATCGACCACCATGTACAATTTCTTCGATGGAATGTAAGCAGCAAAGTCAGCCTGTTCCAGCTTCGTACGCGGATTTTCATCCTTCACAAAATCGAGCGCCTTTTTGAGTTCCACAGAACCTTTCAACCGCGGATCTTCCATTAGGTAAACGACATCGCGTTTACCCTGAACATACTGATCGTGTGTGAATGAAATTGGCAGCGGATCAGAATCGTAAGATTTGCTTTTCATTTGATCGATATACCAGTCGGTTTGGAAATAACTCAGGTTACATACACGGCAATCTGTTCGTACGCCTTCTACTTCCTGATTGTACCAAAGCGGGAAAGTATCGTTATCGCCGTTGGTGAAAATCACTGCATTCGGGGCACAGGTTTTCAGGTAATTAGCGCCAAAATCGCGTGCAGTGTAACGGTTCGACCGATCGTGGTCGTTCCAGTTTTGTGTACCCATAATAACTGGAACCAACAGCAGCGATGCTACACTAACAGAACCGGCGCTGATTGTATCAGGGACATATTTTTTCAGTCCTTCATAAAGCCCAAGAACTCCGATTCCGATCCAGATGGCGTAAGCGTAAAAAGAACCTGCATACGCATAATCACGTTCGCGGGGCTGCAAAGGCGACTGGTTCAGGTAAACAACAATGGCAAGACCTGTCATCAGGAATAAAAGTGTGACGGTCCATAAATCGCGCCGGCCTTCAACTCCCTTGTTGTACATGAAAACGATACCGATTATTCCGAGAATAAAAGGCAGCAAAAAATATTTATTGTGTGCCCTGTTATCCTTAAATTCTGCCGGAAGTGTTGCCTGATCTCCAAGTCGCTGTGAGTCAATAAAATTTATACCGGTAATCCAGTTTCCGTTGGTAATTTCACCCTGACTTTGAATATCGTTTTGCCTTCCGGAGAAGTTCCACATAAAGTACCTGAAATACATTTGGCCAACCTGGTAGCGGAAAAAGAAAGTCAGGTTTTCCCAGAATGTCGGGATTTGAATGGTTTTTATTTTTCCATCGTCGTCGGTAACCTGAACACTGCGTCCTTCAATACCTGCCCATTGCTTATACGCTTCAATGTGTCCGGATTCACGGCTATACATACGCGGAAAAATCGTACATAAATTCGGATCATAAACAGGTTTTTGGCGCATGTCGGCAACCACATATTTACCATTCTTCTGAATGTAATAAGGTTTTTCGTCGACATACTTTTCGAGCGGAGTATTGTAATATTGCCCATAAACCAGTGGTCTGTCGCCATATTGTTCGCGGTTCAGGTATCCAAGTAAGGCAAACACATTGTCAGGGCTGTTCTGGTCCATTGGCGGGTTGGCCGACGACCGGATCACGATCATTGCAAACGAAGAATACCCAATCAGAATTACAATCAAACTAACTAAAATTGTATTCCACAAAACCAGTTTTTTCCGGATTGTGTAGAGTATTCCGAAAATAATAGAACCGATCAGAAGAATGCTGTAAATAATTACACCAGTATTGAAAGGCAAGCCAAGACCATTGACAAACAGGAGTTCGAACCAGGTTGCAATGGTAACTACACCCGGAATAATTCCATACATGATCACGCCCAGAATCAGCATCGAAGCAACCAGGCTAATCAGGATTCCGTTGCGGGTAACTTTATATTTTCTGAAATAATACACGAAAACAATGGCAGGAATTGCCAGCAAATTCAAAAGATGCACACCGATTGAAAGCCCCATCAGGTAGGCAATCAAAATGATCCAGCGGTTGGCATGTGGCTCGTCGGCTTCGTTTTCCCATTTCAGGATAGCCCAAAAAACCAGCGCGGTAAACAGCGAAGATGTTGCATAAACTTCACCTTCGACAGCCGAAAACCAGAATGAATCGGAAAATGTATACGCAAGAGCTCCAACGACTCCGCTGCCAAGAATTGCAATAATCTGACCAGTTGTATATACACCTTCAGGCTTAATTATTTTTTTTGCCAGATGCGTAATTGTCCAAAACAGGAACAAGATGGTAAACGCACTCGCCAGCGCCGACATTGAATTGATCATTACAGCGGCATTGGATGGACTTCCTCCAAAAAAAGAAAAGAATTTGCCCATAATCATGAAGAACGGTGCACCCGGAGGATGACCAACTTCAAGCTTGAACGAGGTAGTTATGAACTCGCCACAGTCCCAAAAACTTGCTGTTGGTTCAATGGTCATTAAATAGGTTATAGCAGCAACCAGAAAAGTAAGCCAACCTACAATATTGTTCAGTTGTTTAAAGTTTTTCATTACAAGGGCTTTTTAACGCTTGCGAAGATAGTACATTCTTTCTAATCAGGTAAATGAGATTTGTTAAATTATTAGAATTACCATATTGGGCTGAATTTGAATTTATAAATCCGATATTTGAAGGTTAATCCTGATGTTCATCCCTTCCAAATCAGGATTACAAAATGTAAAATAACCTATAACTTTGATTTTTGCTCTCTATGTGGTAAGTTATTCAAATATGGATAAAGCGAATTCAATTATTTAATATCATTTTTCTACATTTGATAAGGGAAAAATATCCGGATTTTATGCGAACCTATCTATACCTGAAAATTCTCCTCCTTTCAACCATGCTCCTTCTTTTCAACTTTGGATTTTCAAATACAAAATTCAAAGTCGGCTTTTCGCAGTGCACCACTGCCGATAAATGGCGCCAGGCACAAATCAGGCTCATGCAAATCGAGCTGGCCTTTTTTCCTGATCTGGATCTGACGATAAAAGATGCCAAAGACAACAATGAAACACAGATCAGGCAAATCGAAGAATTTTTGAAAGAAGGAATTGATTTGCTGATTGTTTCGCCCAATGAATCGGAACCCATTACGCCAATTGTGGAAAAGGTTTTTAAAAGTGGAATACCCGTAATCGTCATCGATCGTAAAGTGAATACCAAATTTTACACAGCTTACATAGGCGGAAACAATTACCGGATTGGGCAGGAAGCCGGGGCTTATGCAGCTAAACTACTAAATGGCAAAGGAAAAATTCTGGAGATTTCGGGCCTTAAAGGATCTTCGCCAGCCATTGAAAGACACAATGGGATGGTGGATTTTCTAAAATATTATCCTGACATACAGATCGTCAAATCAGTTTCAGGAGAATGGAATTGGGACAAAACGCGGGAGGTGATGCAGCAAATAGCAGGTTCATCGCTGCAGTTTGACCTTGTTTATGCCCACAATGATGTGATGGCCAGGGAAGCTTTCAATGTGTTGCATGAACGTGGAACCAGAAATGGAAAATTTGTTCTGGGAGTTGATGGCCTTGCAGGAGATGAAGGTGGAATTCAATATGTTATTGACAAAAAACTGAGTGCGACTTTTTTGTATCCTACCGGCGGAGAAACGGCAATTCAAATTGCGAATAAAATCATTGCACATCAAGCATTTGAAAAGGAAACTATTCTCCCAACGATGGTTATCGACTCAACCAACGCTCAAATATTAAAAGTCCAGACCAGCCAGGTTGAATTGCTCCATCAGAAAATTGAAAAGCAAAAATCTATTCTTGACATCCAGATCTCAAAAAATCAGACCCAACGTCTGATCCTGATATTTTTAATTTCACTGCTGGTGCTTATTGCCGCATTGGTGATTTTAACTTTTAAGGCATTCAGGAACAAGAAAATTGCCAATCAGATACTTGAAGCCAAGAATCATGAAATTGAAAAACAAAACTTAGCCATATTAGAACAGCGGGACAAACTGGTGGAAGTTAGTCAGCAACTCGAAGAAGCCACGCAGGCGAAACTCCGTTTTTTTACCAATATCTCGCACGAATTCCGCACTCCGTTGACTTTAATAAAAGGTCCGCTGGAAAACCTCATGCAATCGGAACAATATACAGCCACGCAACAAAATCAGTTTAAGCTGATGCACCGGAACACGATCCGGTTATTGCGATTGGTGAACCAGTTAATGGATTTCCGAAAACTGGAAAACAAAAAGATGGAGTTGGCCGCCTATGAAAATGATCTGATCGCTTTTCTGCAGGAAACGAAAGAATCTTTTGCATCGCTTGCCTCGGGCCGGAACATCGAATTGGACGTTGTTTGTCCTGAAAAGCAGTTGCCCGTTTGGTTCGACCGCGATAAAATGGATAAGGTATTGTTCAACATTCTTTCCAACGCGTTTAAATTCACTTCCGATGGCGGGAAAATTACCATTTTGGCCAACAAAGTGATTCCAATTCTACCCGGAATTTATGCCGAAGAAGTGCAGATCGAAATTAGAGATACCGGAATCGGCATTGCAGAAAAACATTTGGACAAGATCTTCGACCGGTTTTATCAGGCCGGAAAATCACATGCGGTGAAGGGAACAGGGCTTGGGCTCAACCTTTCGAAGGAATTTGTTGAAATGCACCGGGGTCGCATCAGCGTGAAAAGCGCTGATGGAAAGGGAACCTCCTTTTTCATTTATCTACCATTGGGAAACCAGCATCTACTGCCTGATGAAATGGCGATTGATGAAACGATACAGGAACATAACTTAGACAATCAGATTTTAACCAGAGATTTGGCTACTGATGAAATACCTTCAGCAACGATTGAAGAAGACAAAAATAAACCGGTTATTCTGGTGGTCGAAGATGTGTCGGATGTCAGGGAATTTATCCGCATGAGCCTCGGGAGTCAGTATCAGATAATTGAAGCGAAGAACGGTAAAGATGGTCTTGACAAGGCATTGGAAGAAGAGCCAGATTTGATTATCAGCGATGTAATGATGCCTGTGATGGATGGACTGGAATTGACCCGGCATTTGAAAACAGACATGAAAACCTGCCATATTCCGATTATCCTGCTTACAGCCAAGGCTGCGCTGGAGCATAAACTGGAAGGTCTGGAAGAGGGCGCCGATTCGTACATTCCAAAACCATTTAACAGCCGTCACTTGCAGGTCAGGGTGAAAAAGCTACTTGAGCTGCGTGCCAAAATCAGGGAACATTACAAGGAACAACTCGATTTTCAGGATAAGGAACGTGATTTGAACAGGCTGGATAAAAAATTTCTGTCGAAAATTACCCAGATTGTTGAGCAAAATAGTGGAAATGAAGACCTGAGCGTTGATGATCTCGGGCATAAACTTGGAATGTCGAGGGTACACCTTTACCGTAAAATAAAAAAACTGACCGACATGTCGGTCAGCGAATTTGTTACTTCAGTAAAACTCCGGAAGTCGCTTGAACTTCTCCGAAACAGCGGACAAACAATTGCCGAAATTGCGTACGAAGTGGGATTCTCATCTCCATCATACTTCACACGCTGTTTCAAAGAGCAATTTAAAATGTCGCCCAGCGAATACATGCAAAATAAAAAAGGGGAACAGTAAATCTGAAATGATTTCTATTCCCACTTATTAAAACCTAGTGCGGTTCACCGATCAAATAAAGGCATCCAAATCCATTAAATTTCGAATCACTTTTTGATTTTCAATTTCAGAATGTTTCAAATTGAAATCGTAGAAAAAATTACCAGATTCGCTTTAAACTATGAAATTCAGCTTTTTCCAATAACAAATCACCGCCGGAAGAGAATACTTTTAGTTTGGTGAAATTCTCTGTCGGAAATACAATGTCGGTCATTACCAGTTTCCCGCCATCCACAAACAGTTCTGTCGATGCAACATCCACAAAAATTCTCAATTGCAGATGTTCGCCCGTGATGTATGGTGCCTTTGAAATTCCCGCAAATTCTTTTGAGAATTCTGAAGGACCGGCAGCCCTGCGATCAACATAAAATTGTTTCTGAATTACCGAATAGCCGATTACCAATTTTTCCTGAAGATTGTTTTCCAGTACAATGCCCACCGAATCAACTTTGCCGTTTTCAAGGTTAAAATCAAAAATCAGTTCGCTTTGGCTGAGCGTAATACTATCCAGTGCCATTTCTTTTTCTCCTGAAATGTTTTGTGAGGCATGATACACCACCGGAGTTGTGCTATCGCGAAGTACATCCAGCTCTCTTACAGGTTTTGAAACCAGCAAATAACTGTTGTCCTGATTGATCAGGGACAATTCGCGCGGAATAGTGGTGGCGCTTCTCCAAACAGTTGTTGGCACTACGGTCGCATAATCCCAGTTGCTCATCCATCCGATGAAAAGCCTGCGCCCGTCAGTTTCCGGAACATTCGACCAGGTCACGCCTGCGTAGTTGTCACGTCCACAGTCCACCCATTTCTCATTGGTTTCATCAGGCGTAAACTTCCTGCCGTCAAACTCACCTATAAAATATTGGTTGGCAGAGCCGCCGTTTGGGCCGCCGGGATTGATATTGACCAACATCACCCATTTGGAAACATCGCTTCCCTCCACTTTGAGAGGAAACAAGTCGGGACATTCCCACACGCCGCCATGAGCGCCGATGGACTGCCCAAATTCGCTTTCTTTGGTCCAGGATTTAAGGTCTGGAGATGAATAAAATTCAACGTGATCTTTCACAGCCAGTGCCATGATCCATTTCTGACTTTTCTCGTGCCAAAAGACCTTTGGGTCACGAAAGTCAGCAATACCCTGATTTTGAAGTACGGGATTGTTCTTATACTTTACCCAAGTACGGCCTCTGTCATTACTGTAGGCTATTCCCTGACTTTGCACCCCATTGGCAGGATTATAAGTAAAAATGGAAATGAGCGTTTTTTCATTGCCCGATTGCAATCCGGCCGTATTATTTTGATCAACAACTGCACTTCCCGAGAAGATAGCTCCATGTCCATCCGGTGCAATGGCGGGGGATAATTCCTCCCAATGCACCAAGTCTGTGCTTATCGCATGTCCCCAGTGCATTTGGGGAAAATCTGGTGTGGCAGCATGAGGTGTATGCTGAAAGAATAGATGATACTCGCCATTGCAATATACCATCCCATTCGGGTCGTTCATCCAGTTTTTAGCCGGGGAAAAATGAAATTGAAGACGGAATTGTTCTGTGTAATTATTTGATGGAGTTGTGTTTGTTTCCTTTTTATTTCCTGAATTCGATGAACATCCAATAAACAGGGGAATTAAAAGAATAATCAGGATTTTGAAATAGTTTGTATGCATATCGCTAATTATTTAATGGATATTTTAGAGCAAGCAGTGTTTCCTTTTACATCGGTTTGTTTGAGAATATATATACCTTTCAACATAGATGGATAGGGAATTTTTTGATTTCCATTTATTGTTTCTACAAGTTTACCGGTTATTGTAAAAATTTCTGTTTTAATAACTTTTGCAGAACTAAAAGTATTTGGGATACCAGTGGTTGAAGCATTAACTGCAACTACTTCATCCCAGAAACAACGACTTTGTTCCCCGGCAATTGTTGACAAATCATAATCGATAAAAGGAGCAATAAGGAGTGTTGTGATATTTCCCATTTCGGAAGGAATTGCATAATTTAGCTTTTGCCAAACTCCTGCTGTGGTATAATTAGCAGAAACAAAGTAATTTTTTGTTCCATCCTGTAATTCCAAACGTACCGTGCCTGTTACATTTTTGTAAACCAGAACAGAAATAGTTTTATATACATTGACATCTATATTTAAACCACTAAGTCCACCTCCGGACCATGCATCACTGTTCGTGCTTATCCAGATTGTCATTGCTTTTGCAGAAGGGTTTCCTTCTTTAGGATGCCAATCCACGTATTCAACATTTGTAGAGCCGGCCTGCCACCAGTTTATG
Source organism: Prolixibacteraceae bacterium (assembly GCA_041652995.1). Taxonomy (GTDB): domain Bacteria; phylum Bacteroidota; class Bacteroidia; order Bacteroidales; family Prolixibacteraceae; genus Aquipluma. The sequence goes on along the minus strand of JBAZGO010000034.1, from coordinate 14,261 downwards.
CCGATGTCTTCACCGTTACTGATGATAACTGGTTGTTGTGCATTCAAAGCAAAGAATGCAACACAAAATAACGAGAGTAAAAATGTTTTTTTCATAATATGAAATTTTAAAAAGTTATTAAAAGAGTTTATTGTTAATTTTGATTATTAGAATTGAATTATTGGATTTTATTAATTTTCAAACCTGAAATATTAATGGAACCATTATCAGAAAAGATAGTCCATGGATTTTGATCCATTTTATAAATGCGGTTTGTAAATGCCACATTGTCGTTTACATAAATCACACAAATTGATTTTTCAATGATTATTTTAATGTTAAATTGCTTGTTTTCAGGAACAATTAATGGTGTGAAATTTAACTCCTTGACGTATGAACCTGTTGAGAAATTTGTTTCTTTGTTCATGAAAATGGCAGGCATTGACCAGTGATTTATTGATGTTAAATCAAATAAAACCGAATATATTTCGGATAAATCGCCACAAGTACCAAATGAAAAACCGAATTTTGTTGATTGTAAAGCATCAATTTTCAACGATATTTTCACCGGTGTTGTATTCCTGTTGAAAAGTGCATAACTGCGTCCCGATTGGGATGTTAGTGTATATGACCCTTTATTGCCGGTTACTGTTCCTTCCGATTTTATTTTGGCAAATTCAACTTCTTTGTTGAATTTATTATCTACCGATTCAGGAATTACCGGATACAAACGTCCGTTGGTTTGTTGTACCAGTTTGTGAGTAATCAAGCTACCTGCCCAGTCGAGTTCATTTTTGCTGTTTACCTCTTGCCCGGTTGAACACCACCCCGATAGATACCGGTTATTTCCATCCGAAGCTGTTTTGGCAGCATACATGTACAATCCATCAAAGGTCTCGTGATGTCCGGTAGCATCTTCGCACCGCAGCCACGGACCATCAGGACTGTCGGCTATACGATAAAATGTTTTGCGGTGCTCGTCACGGTTTATGCGCGAAAACACTAAATACCACTTATTTCCCATTTTGAAAATGTCAGGGCATTCAAGTATTTCTGCGTCAGAATTGAAGTCAGTCAATGGGTCAATCAATGTCCATTTCTGTAAGTCAGAAGATGTATATCGAGCAAGAACACCTTTGCCGTTTTTTAGTGTTGTAACCAACATTACATATTTTGAACGTGTTGAGTCAAAATAAACGGCAGGGTCGCGAAAGTTATTTTTATCATATCCATCAGGCGCTTCGAATGTGAACGAAGGGACTTTTAAAAATGTACGCATGTCGTCAGAAGTGGCAAGCATAATTTTCTCTTTGGGAACTAAGTTTCCATTATGACCAGTATAAAACCCGTACAACTTACCGTTTGCATCTTTAATAAAGCTGCCAGTTCCAAGAAACTGTTCCTGCGAATTGGCTGTTCCGGTAGGAATTGCCTCGGTAAATCCTTGAAAGCCGGCATAATCATTAGTTGTTGTATGATAGATAGGATGATCCGTAGGTGCACCATTACGCCAGTCCTGCAGAAAAAAAACGTAAAATTTATTATCTGCCTCGTTGTAAAATGGCATAGGGTCTCCTACATAACCGGTTTGCGGCTTGTAAAGTGTAGCATAATTACCACTTTCCTGTACACTTCTACATGTAGTGGTTGTGTCAATCTGTGTTGTTACCGGTGGATCGGGAGTTTCTCCTCCATCGCATGATACACATGATAAAAACAAAAATGCCAACGCGTATAAAAAATAATTTCTTTTCATTTTCTTTAGTTTTAGCACACGATACAACTTTTGTATCGTGTGCATATTTTACTATTCTTTTGGGTGTGCTTTTAACTGATCCCAGTACACCATTTGGGTGTTGAAATTAGGATCGCTGCTGGCATCAATAACATGTGGAGCTACCAGAATATTATTGATAATAGCTGTACGGCTGGCTGGTATAACGAAAGTGAGTTCTTGCCATTCGCCAAGAGCATCTGCCGAGTATGCTGCTTTCAGCCAATCTTTGTTTTGTTCTCCATCAGATTGTACTTCTAACTGCACATCTCCTGCGGTACTTTTAAGTATCATAATGGTGAATTTGCTGTAAATGGCCGGGTCGATATTCACCTTGTTTTCGTTCCACAAAGCGCCTCCCGACCAGGGTCGACCACCATCGTCTGTTGCTTCTTTCTTGCGTAACATTGAAATACAGGTTGATGTGGTATTAATGCCATTTGTTTTTGGATTTACATAGCCATTGTTAAGTGTGCTTGCAATCGAAGCCCATGTTGGCGATACGGTTTCACCATCGTAGATCACGAGAATTGGTTTTGGTTTCTCTCCCAGTTTTACAGTAACCGCATAAGTAAATGTGGAACCAAGATAATTCAGGATGAAATTTACAGGATTTGTAAAGTTCACGGGGGTTCCGGGTTCCGGATTTAATGTGGCACCTTCCGTAAATTCAATTACAGGAATCAGATTTGTTACATCAGTTCCAGTCGGAAGCCAAATAAGAATTTTTTTACCCGATTCATCAATGTCGGCTTCAATTGAACCGATTTTAAATTTTGTAATTTTAGCTCTGGCCACATCTACCGTTACTTTGTATCTCTGATAAAGGTCTTTGTTTGATACCAGATAATCGACTGTTATCAAGTTCCCATTTGCATCGGCAAAATCAACAGCAGTTCCAATATCCGGAGTAAGAATTGCTTCAGCTCCGACATCGATTTGGGGCGATAAGTTGGTAAGTGAAGAGCCAGCCGGAAGTATCACTGAAATTGTTGAAATTTCGGAATTTATTGTCCCTTCAACTCCATTGATTGTGAATGAATGAATATCCACATCTCCAGTTGTGTCCAATACATCTTCAATTGATTTTTGGCATGATGATAAAACCAAAAATGGCAGAAGTATAATTATTAGATTATAAATTGTTTTTTTCATGAGTATGTCTGTTAGAAACCGAAGTTTTGTTTATAGATGCCTTTGCTGAAATTTATTTGCTGAATAGGTATCGGTACATATTCGTTTTTATTTTTAATGAATTGTGCACCCTGATAATAGGTATGAGTGATTGCTTCGTTGAGATAATAGTTATTTATTACTGAATCGGCAATTCCCCAGCGTACCAGATCAAAGAACCGACTGCCTTCCATGGCAAATTCCAACCGACGTTCCCAACGAAGCGCTTTTTGTGCAAATTCCATACTCCATGTGCAGTTCACTCCGTCCTGATAGGTTTGAATATTAAGATTCGAAGCAAATCCAATAAGACTTGTACTTATCTTAGCCCGATTGCGAACCTGATTAATTATTGGTAATGCATCCTGAAAATTGCCGGTTTCGATAAGGGCTTCGGCGCGCATAAGTAATATATCGGCATAGCGTATTACGATGTTGTTTTTTGTATTTGCATTCCAGGGACCTGTTTTTACATAAAACTCACTTGCCGGATCTACATTTTCTTTCAGCGAGGAATAAAATCCATACATCCCCGGATTGCGCGACTGGTTACTTTCGTAGTTTATAGCCGCGTATTTGTAGGGTTTGTCGGGTATGGCTACAGTATGAAACAAACGTGGGTCAGCTTTATCGGTTGTTTCGTTATAATTTACAGCATTATAATTATCGAATAAAGGTAAACCATTTGTTGTTTTAAATGCATTGACCAAACTTTGACTTGGTTTGTTGAAATCACCTCCTGGCGTTGGAGTTGTAAGTGCATTCCCCATGTTTAACCGTCCGTATGTAGTGCCATCGTCAGTTGAGTATTGTACTGCAAATAGCGATTCGGCACCATTCTCATAACTGCCTGGTAGAAAATTGTAAGCAAAGTCGTTCTCAAGTCTATATGGTGAGTTCATAACAACTCCGGTCAGATCAATTACTTTTTGCAAATCAGCAGCATCTAACGATGTGACATTGTGCATTTCATCCTGACGATAGGCTTTATACAGATACACTTTTGCCAAATATGCAGCAGCCGCAAATTTATTGGCACGACCTACTTCGGTTTGTGCATCGGGTAAATTTTCGTAAGCGTACTGAAAGTCGTCTGCAATTTTCTGCCAAAGTTCATCGTTGGTGTATTTTACGTTCGATACAGTGGCGATGTCTTCTGGCGACATGGTTTCATCAATATATGGCACCATCTTAAAAACTATTTTCTGAACAAAATGCATGTGACCCCGTAGGAATCGCATTTCGGCTATACGAACTTTTCTATTTTCCATGTCTGTTTCGCTTATTATATTCAGCGATTTCAATGCTAAGTTGGCCCGTGAGATAGCCACATAATTTCTATACCAGAATCCATCGGTGTACCATGTTTCGTTACCTACTGAAGGTGATGAAATTTCCAGAAAGTGAAGGAAATCGCCGTCGTTCTGATCGTTACCACCTTTGTAAGCATCGTCCGAACGGACGTTCCCATAGTTCCACAAACTTAACGGTCTGTTTATTTCATCATTTCCTATAGCTGCATAAGCCGATATTACCTCGTTTTCTATTTGTTTAGCTCCAGTCAAATTATCTTCCGTAAGAATCCCATATGCCGGAACTTCAAGAAAATCCTGACAAGAATGGAAAGTGAAAATTGCAGTAAGAGCTAAAATCGTAATTTTTAATGTTCTCATATTAATACATTATTTAAGGTGAAATTAAAATCCTACATTTAAACCAACAGTATATGTTGTTGATATAGGATAGCCTAAATTAGGATTTTCAGGATCGAGACCTGTAAATTTGCTACTGCTCAGTGTCATCAGGTTTTGTCCACTTACATAAAAGCGGGTTCTGTCTATTTTTATTTTTCTTGTTACACTCGATGGAAGTGTGTAGCCAATCTGAAGATTACGCAGTTTTAAATATGAACCGGACTCTATGTAGTATGATGAGAATCTCTTTTCATTATTCAGATCGCTGAAAGAAAGCGCCGGTATGCCCGAACCTGTATTAGTTGGACTCCAAGCATTGAGCACCCGTATCCCTTTATTGGATCCAAGTTCGTCAACAGCCCAGAAATCGGTAAATCGTTTTATTGAATTGTTGATTTCGTTTCCGGCAATACCCTGAAAAAAAGCAGTCAGATCGATTCCTTTCCATTCAAGGACAATGTTAAAACCGTATTCAAAATCGGGATGCGGATTTCCCAGCCAGGTTCTGTCTTTTTCGTCAATAACATCATCATCATTCAAGTTTTTGAATCGAATACGACCAATACCTTTTCCTGTTTGTGAGGAGTGTACATCCACTTCTTCCTGCGACTGGAACAATCCATCGGCCACATATCCGTAGTAGGAATTAATGGGTTTGCCAAGAATATTATCGGTAGTACCGTTTCCGCCATAATTATTTACTACACTTTCAGGTAGTTTAGTAATTTTATTTTTATATCCTGAGATATTTCCCGTAAGATCATAATTTAGACCGAAAGATGTTTTTCCTCTGTAACCCAATGAGAATTCAATACCCCTGTTTTCCATCGAAGCTCCGTTTACCCAATGCTCACCTCCTTCACCAATTGCTCCCAGATAGGGAGGTCTAACCAGTATGTCTTCGGTTTTTTTAAAATACCATTCCAGGCTTCCATAGAGTTTTTGGTCGAACAAACCATAGTCGATACCGATATTGGTTTGTGTTGTAGTTTCCCACTTAATTGCATCGTTAGCTCTCTGAATAAGCTGGTAACCTGAAGGCAACATGCCTGAATCTTCACCGTATATGTCATAGGCAGTTCCGGTATTTGTTCCGGCACCGGTTTCACCAATGTAATTGGCAATGATTAAGGTGCGGTTGGCATAATTGTCAATTTCCTGATTCCCGGTTTGTCCCCAGCCTGCACGAAGTTTCAAATCAGAAACAATGTTTTTTGTGTTTGCCATAAACCCTTCCTGACTGATTCGCCACCCTGCCGAAAATGCAGGAAACGTTGCATAACTGTTTGTACTACCGAAACGCGAAGAGCCGTCGCGACGAATAGTAACAGAAGCCAGGTATTTATCAGCATATACATAATCCGCTTTTCCAAACAACGAAATGAGTGCATAACCTGTAGAACTACCTGTTGAGTACATTTCACCCACACCCGCCGATGGCCACATATAATCCGGATCTTCAAGTTCGTAGGTTCGCCTTTCGGTAGAAAAGTTGATGTCGTTTTGTTTGTTCATTTCTGTTCCGGCCAGCAAATTGAACTGATGATCATCCACTTTAAAGTCATAAGTGGCTGTGTTAGCCCAGTTCCATTTCATTGAGTGGCTCTGAATAATTTTCGATGAATTTAGGTCCGAACCCAAACGCCCTGTGAAGCTGGTGGTAAGCAATCGTTGATAATAATTTGAATAATCTACGCCAAAATTACTTTTAATATTCAGATTTTTAATTGGTTGAATATTGATGTAAGCATTTCCGAAAGCTCTCCAGTAGCTGTATGGGCTGTTCTTGTTGGCATCCAGAATTCGTGCCGGATTGTCTCTGTCGCGCATTCCGGATGTTACACTGCCCCAATCTCCGTCAACAGTTTTTACAGGCATAATCGGCAACGATAAGATGGAAAGATCCAGTACGCCACCAGGAGCCTGCAATTCTGCTGTATGATTGATAGTAAAGTTTTCGCCAATGGTAATCATGCCATTCAATAATTTATACGACGAATTCATACGTGCCGAAATGCGATCGAAAGATGTTTCTTTAATGGTTCCCTGATTGTCGTAATAGCCGAGCGAGAAATAACTGTTGGCTTTTTCGGTTCCGTTACTCACCGAGAGATTGTATGATTGTGCAAAACCCGGACGGGTAATCGAGTTGAACCAGTCGGTGTCAGCTGATAACATTGTATTTGTCCCGTCACGGGCATCTATGAATTTAGGTATCATCATCCCATTCAAAACGGGATTTCCATCATTGTCATAATTATAATCATAGATATAACCAATCTGGTTGGTGTTAGGATTCACACCACTATTATTCATCGCCTGCCATTGTGCCTCACCAAATTGTTTTGTATTCAGCATGTCTATAACCTCTCCATATCGAGAAGTGGTTAAATAGCTATCGAAACTGACTTTAGTTTTGCCTTGTTTGCCTGTTTTAGTGGTGATTATGATTACACCATTTCCGGCTCTGGAACCGTAAATACTGGCTGCCGAAGCATCACGCAACACCTGAATACTTTCAATATCGGCCGAATTTAGTTCGTGCATTCCGCCTTTAGTTGGAACACCATCAATAATGTAAAGTGGGTCGTTGTTGTTTAAAGTTCCTATACCACGTATGCGCACAGTTGCCGCTCCGCTTGGATTTCCATCGGCACTTACACTTACTCCCGGTATTCTTCCCTGCAATGATTTTATCGGATTATTTTCCGACTGTTTCATTATTTCGCCAATATTAACTACCGAAACAGCTCCAGTCAAATCAGCCCTTCGTTGAGTCTGATAACCGGTTACGATCACCTCATCCAACCCACGTATTTCTTCCTCTAGAACCACATTAATGGAGGTACGTCCGCCAACAGCGATTTCCTGGGGTTTCATTCCAACAAAGCTGAAATTCAATGTTGCATTTATAGCTGTTTTAATGGAATAATTGCCATCAAAATCCGTAATGGCGCCATTCACAGTACCCTTTTCTACAATGGTTACACCCGGCAATCCAACCTTGGTTTGATCAGTAACTTTTCCTGTAACTGAAACTTCCTGGGCCATTGTCTCCAGAGAGAAGAAAAATGCCAATAGGAGGAATATTCCTCTTGCCATTTGTTTCAAAAAAACGGATCTTTTCTTCATAGTTTGTTTAATTTGAGATTAATAGTTGTTCTATTTCAATTCTATCATATTCCGGAGTTGCTCCGGCTTTACTTGCGACAAATGCTCCGGTTGCACTGGCAAATTCGAGTGCTTTTTCGTTTGTTTTTCCTTCGAGCAAGGCAGCAATAAACCCAGCCAGAAATGCATCGCCAGCACCGACTGTATCCACAGCATCTACTTTAAATCCGGGATGACTGAAGAATGCACCGTCGCTGAATATTACGGCCCCATTTTCTCCCTTGGTTACACAAACCAACTGTGAGTTGTATTTTTCGGCAACCCATTTCACCAGGCTGATCTCATCCATTTCAGGCTGGTTATTCCATCCCGCAATGACGCTCAATTCATCGTCATTCAATTTAATGATGTCCGACTTTACGAGCAGCAGTTCAACCAGTTCTCGCGTATCGTAAGGCTTGCGGAGATTCACATCCAACAGTTTAACAGCATCGGTTTCGAGCAAACTTAAAATCGTCGTGCGCGATTCTGGTCGACGCGACGCCAGCGAGCCGTAAATTATTAGTCCTGAAGTTTTTGCTTTTGCAGCCAGCTCCCCGGTCAGTTCCAGGTTATCCCAGGCCACTGGTTCACAAATTTCGTAAGTGGCGTTGTTGTTCGTGTCCAGATGAACCAGAACTTCGCTGGTGGGCAACGTTTCATCGATCTGCACAAGGTCGGTTTTTAATCCTGAAGTTTCGAGAAAATTCAGGAGTTTCCGGCCTTTTTCGTCGTTCCCTACTTTGCTGGCAACCGCCACATTCTGACCCAACCGGCTCAGGTGCAATGCCACATTCATGGGTGCACCACCCGGTTTTGCTCCTGAAGGTAAATTGTCCCACAGGATTTCGCCAACACACAATATCTGGTTATTTTTAATCTTCATGCGTTTATGTTTTTTAAATTGAAGTTCCTTTTACGCCCGGGTTTTCCCCATTTCATCCTGAATTTCTTCCAGCGATTTCCCTTTGGTTTCAGGAAGAATTTTCCAGGCGAAGAAGAAATGAAGCACCATCATCACTGCGAAGAATGCGAACGACGGACCGCCACCTATTGAGGGCATATTGGCAAATACCGGGAACGACCAGCTAATTGCTGCCGCCATAATCCAGTGTGTGAAACTTCCGAGCGCCTGACCTTGTGCACGAACTTTGTGCGGGAAAATCTCGGAGAGAACCACCCATAAAACAGCGCCCTGCGAAAAAGCAAAGAATGCAATGAAACCCATAAGGTAAATCATGATGCCATACCCGCCAAATTCACTGAAATTATTGGTATAGAAAGCTTTCGACAACATACTCAGAAAGAACACCATTCCTACTGATCCAATCATCAGCAAGGTTTTCCGACCGAAACGGTCAATTAAAAATAAGGCGACAATGGTGAAAAGTAAGTTGGTAATTCCGATTGAAATGGATTGTAACAACGAAGCATTCTGGCCTAACCCGGCCATTTCGAATATGCGCGGTGCATAATAAATAATGGCGTTGATGCCGGCAAGCTGATTGAAAGCGGCAATCAGAATGGCGATCGTAACTGCAAACCTGTTTCCCTTCCCGAATAGTTTTCCATGACCGGTATTCTCCTGGCTTTTAATCGAATCGAGAATCAGCATAACTTCTGCTTGTGGATTTTCGGCTCCAATACGGGTAAAAATAGCTATGGCTTCATCTTTCCGGTTATTCATGGCCATCCAGCGAGGACTGTCGGGGACTTTGAAAAGAAAAAGAAAAAATACAAATGCAGGAATAAATTCGACTCCTATCATAAACCTCCACGAATCCACAGTCACTGCACCAGCAATAAAATAATTAATTACATAGGCCAGGAAGATTGCGGTTACCACATTGAACTGGTTCATCAGAACCAGGCGGCCACGTAAAGCTGCGGGCGAAATTTCGGCAATAAACATAGGAGTAACCACCGAAATGCAGCCTAATAAAATGCCTGTCAGGAACCTGAAGAATAGAAACATGCCCCAAACTGGGGATAACGCTGCCCCAAGCGTGGAAAGGGCAAATAATCCTGAAAGAAAAATGAGCATTTTTCGACGCCCAAAACGGTCGACAGGTTTGCCTATTATTATGGTACCGATAATTGTGCCGATTAAGGCAATGGCAACTGTAAAACCTAATGAAAATTTACTGAGTTGGAAAACTTGTTCCAGTTGGGAAGTTGTTCCTGAAATCATGGCGATATCGTATCCGAAAAGGAAACCGCCCAGCGCCAGCATAAGAGCAACAGAAATGACCTTTTGTGTTTTCATAAATTTGGTAAATAGATTTTATCCAAACTTACTTCCTGATAAAGAGGACGCCTTTATGCCATGAATCAATGTCTTTCAGGCATGTTACTTCCCTTTGCCCAAATTGCAGTCACTAGTACCCATGTATCCTCAATTGAACCTATGTAACAGAAATCAGGAAAAGACAATAGGATTCATTGAGGTTGTCGCGCCGTGAAGGATCGATATTTTAGGTTCAATCCGGAAACTTTTATTCAGGTTAGGCATAAAAAAAGCCTTTCGTTTCCGAAAGGCTTTTTTTATGAATCATGAAATGATTTTTAATCGGCCAGATTGTAGCGATAGAATTTGGTTGCAGTCAGGTCTTTGTCCTGGCTTTTCAAAAACTCGCGAACCGTCTGCTTGCTTTCTTTAATGAAAGCCTGATTCAACAAAGTACTTTCCTTGAAGAATTTTTCAAGAGCGCCCTGCGAAATTTTGTCGAGCATGGCTTCAGGTTTTCCTTCCTGACGGAATTTTTCCTTGGCTATTTCGAGTTCTTTTGCAACAACTTCTGCGGGTACATCTGCTTTGTCAACAGCTACCGGGTTCATTGCAGCAACCTGCATAGCGATATCTTTTGCAACCTGAGCATCAACATCAGTTTTATTGAAACCAACCAAAGTTGAAAGTCTGTTTCCCGGGTGAATATATGCCACAACAGTTTCAGCATCAAGTTTTGCATAAAATGGCAGATCAAGTTTTTCACCAATCACACCAGTTTGTTCAACAACATGATTTTCAATTGTACGGCCATCCAAAAGCAATGCTTTAACAGCATCCAGGTCAGCGGCATTGTTGGCAATTGCTGTATCGAGAATACGTTCAGCGAAAGCTACAAAATTATCGTTTTTAGCTACAAAGTCGGTTTCGCAGTTCAAAACTACCAACGCGCCCGATTTTCCTGATGCATCAACTTTAGCCAAAACTACTCCTTCAGTAGCTTCGCGGTCAGCACGCTTGCTGGCTACTAACTTTCCTTTTTCGCGGATAATATCGACGGCACGGTTAAAATCGCCTTCAGCATCGGCCAGGGCAACTTTACAATCCATCATACCAGCTCCAGTTGCTTTACGCAACTTCATTACATCTGCTGCACTAATTTCCATAATATTTTAATTTAATGTGCTGCCTGATTATTCATCAATTTCTTCATCCGAATCATCTTCTTCATCGTCGAGGTCATCAATTTCTTCATCTTCAACCTCAATCGCAGGTGATTCCTCATCATCAGCAACAACTTTTGCTTTTCTTCTTTTTACTTTTACTTCTGCTTCATCACCCTCTTTTTCGCGTTCAACTTTACGTTCCGAAAGTCCTTCACGAATGGCGTCAGTCATTTCTTTAACGATCAGACTGATAGACTGTGATGCATCGTCGTTAGCCGGAATCACGAAGTCAATTCCTTCTGGCTGTGAGTTGGTATCGACCATGGCAAATACCGGAATTCCGAGACGTTGAGCTTCACGTACAGCGATTTTTTCTTTCAGTACGTCAACAATGAAAAGAGCTGCAGGAAGCCGAGTCAAATCGGCAATACTTCCGAGCATTTTTTCGAGCTTGGCTCGCTGACGGGTAATCTGAAGTTTTTCACGTTTTGAAAGAACGTCCCAACTGTTGTCTTTGGTCATTTTGTCGATGGAAATCATTTTCTTAACAGCTTTCCGGATTGTCGGAAAGTTGGTAAGCATTCCACCTGGCCAACGTTCAGTAACATACGGCATGTTTACGCTACCAACCAATTCAGCAACAATGTCTTTAGCTTGTTTTTTTGTAGCAACGAATAAAATTTTACGACCTGATCTTGCAATCTGTTTGATTGCCAGAGCTGCTTCGTCGATTTTAACGATAGTTTTCTGAAGGTCGATGATGTGGATTCCGTTTTTCTCCATAAAAATATACGGAGCCATGTTTGGATTCCACTTTCTTTTGAGGTGTCCGAAATGAACACCTGCATCTAATAAATCCTGAAAATTTGTTCTTGGCATCTTTTTACTTTTTTTTAAAAAAATAATCTCCTGAAAAGCAATTGCTGAGTAGCCCCTTCCTCAAAAGGCGGGAGTCTAAGCAATTTAGATCCAAAGCAGAATATTTTTGTACTAAAAATATTAACGTTTTGAGAACTGGAACCGTTTGCGTGCTTTTGGCTGACCTGGTTTTTTACGTTCAACTTCACGTGGATCCCTGGTCACGAATCCGGCAGCTTTTAAAGCTGGTCTTGATTCGGGATTGATTTCCATCAATGCACGTGTAATTCCTAAACGTAAAGCTTCTGCCTGACCGGTGATCCCACCGCCATCAAGATTCACCTTAATGTCATACTGACCAGCCACACCTAACAGATTCAACGGTTGCAACACAACATACTGCAGGATTCCTGTTGGGAAATAATCATTCAATTCTCTGTTATTGATGGTGATTTTTCCTTTGCCTTCGCTCACATAAACTCTGGCAACCGCAGATTTCCTACGACCTAACGCGTTTACTACTTCCATTAGTTATTATTTAATTGTATTTAAATCAATTACTTTTGGGTTCTGGGCTTCCTGTTTGTGTTCCGCACCAACGTACACTTTCAGGTTTCCATAAATTTTACTTCCCAGACGATTTTTAGGCAACATACCTTTAACTGCTTTTTCAACCAGTCTTTCAGGATATTTACTTAATAGTTCGGCCGGAGTCTGTACTCGCTGTCCTCCCGGATAACCTGAATAGCTCAAATAAATCTTGTCATTCAGCTTATTTCCTGTCAGACGCACTTTTTCTGCATTGATGATAATCACGTTATCACCACAATCAACATGAGGAGTGAAACTTGGTTTGTTTTTACCTCTCAGGATTTTGGCTACTTTACTGGCCAGACGTCCGAGAACCACATCTGTGGCATCAACAAGAACCCACTCTTTTGTTACCGTTGCTCTATTGGCTGAAACGGTTTTGTAACTTAGTGTATCCACTTGCTTATTTATTAATAAATTAAACACTAAACTCGCAATATTTTAGAAATCAACTGTTTGGATTCACAATTTTTATCAACCCGGAATTGTTGATAAGGTCTGCACACCAAACATTCTCAGTCATTTACAAGAACTGCAAGTACGGACAATAATCGGGACTGCAAAAGTATTCTCTTTTTTTTAATTTGCAAACATTAATTTATCGGATATTAAAAATTAACGCAAAGATTTTCAAAGCATAATAACCTGTCGGTTTATATCCCAAAACAATCCGTTCGTCATTAAAACCATTCCATTCATTTTTTTCTCGGTTCAAAACAAGTAATCTCCTATCCGTTTATTTTATCTTCACATCGTCAAATTGGTATTTAACTGATTTTATCGTTCTATATACAATTTGTCATGGATTGTTTTTCCTGAAATAAAATCAGAATCTGTATAAAATTAAAAAGAATACTATTTGACGTTGATTTTATCAATTTTTGACTCACCCCAACCCCAATAAATCGGGCTTCTCTCCTCTTTACAAGTAGAGATGGGGCGGGAGCTTCAATGATGTGTTAAAGTAGAATTAAATAGTCTCTCAGTTAATCAGCAAGAGTTCAACAGAAAACCACCCGCATTATGAACACGATTTTAAAACGAATTAATCTATGCCTTTTGATTGCTATGATTGTACTGATCGTTTCAGGATTAATTTTTATGGCCAACGGTAAAGAGAATCTTTCGAACGATATACTTTTCATTGCAGCAATAACTTTTCCTTTTTCGCTGGCTGCCAAAGGAATTGAGTTTATGATCGACAATCAGCTTCTGAAAGCTTTCCTTTCGATCCTTCTGCTTTCTTTGGTTTGCATGCTGTCCATCATTTTTGTTTTCGCCTGACAGCAATGACTGAGCCGTTTTTTCGTTTAGATTTGCAGCTACATCTACAATTTAGGCTGAATGACGTTTCGCATTAAGAGATATTTACCTAACCATTTCCAGGTTTATTACGGACTAATGATTGCCATGGCCGTAAGTTTACCCCTGTCAAAAGCCCTGATGAGCATTTTCCCCGGGTTTCTGATGGTTAACTGGATTTTCGAAGGTCAATTCAAGCTTAAGCTTCAACGACTAAAAGAAAGAAAATCCGTCATCTTACTGCTATCCGTATTTTTCGTATACCTGGTTGGTTTGCTGTGGACCAAAAGCATGCAGTGGGGAATACACGATCTGAAAATTCAGTTGCCTTTGCTTGTACTTCCTTT
>JBAZGO010000033.1:0-70755 GCA_041652995.1 Prolixibacteraceae bacterium | reverse complement strand
AGCTTTACAAAGAAATGACAGAGGAACAATTGATGAACAAAATGTTTAAACGACACCTAAACAGGCAACGAGATATAAATTACTCATATATAAGAATTTAAATGTGTTAAAGTAGAATTAAAGTAAGGTTCAGAAAACAAAATAATAACAGGCAAATTCAGGATAATAACTTTATAGTGAAACGGTTCTCCTGAAATTTCCACAACAAAAAGTCATGAAAAACAACAAATTCTCAGTTTATATACCGGTTTTGCTGGCAATTGCTTTGGTTACCGGAATTCTTATCGGAAATAAACTGAACAGAAATTCGGGAAACTCCTACACAACGCTTTCAAAAGTTAATAAACTCGATGCCATTGTCGATTTGATTCAGAATGCTTATGTCGATTCTATTTCGACAGATACATTGATTGAAAAATCAATTCCGCAATTGCTTAAGAATCTCGATCCGCATACTGTTTATATTCCGGCAAAGGAATTGGGCGGCGTTGAAGAAGAAATGCGTGGTGATTTTGGTGGCATTGGCGTTCAGTTTTCCATTCAGAACGACACCGTAATGGTGGTTGACGTTATTTCGGGCGGACCATCGTCGAAACTTGGAATTATGCCCGGCGACCGCATTGTAACTGTAAACGATACATTATTGGCAGGCGCGGGTCTTAAAAATGAAAAAGTACTGTCGAAACTTCGCGGACAAAAAGGTACCAAAGTGAATGTTGGAATTAAGCGGAAAGGCTTTAACGATTTGCTTTCGTTTGAAATTACCCGTGGCGAAATTCCTATTTACAGCGTCGATGTGAGTTACATGATCGATCCTGTGACGGGTTACATTAAGGTGAGCCGCTTTGGTGAAAAAACATACCAGGAATTTATGGAAGGCATGAAAAAGCTGGATCAGCAGGGCATGAAAACGGTGATTATTGATTTGCGCGGAAACCCTGGCGGATATCTGAATGCAGTGATCCGGATGGTTAATGAATTTCTGGATAAAGGCGAATTAATAGTTTATACGGAAGGAAATTCTCAGGCACGAAAAACATATCAGGCCGACAGTCGTGGCGCATTCAGGGATAAACGTGTGGTAGTATTAATCGATGATTTTTCGGCATCGGCCAGCGAAATCTTTGCCGGAGCCATTCAGGACAACGATCGCGGATGGATTGTCGGTCGCCGTTCGTTCGGCAAGGGGTTGGTTCAGGAGCAAATTCCGTTTAACGATGGCAGTGCGCTTCGGTTGACCGTTGCCCGTTACTACACGCCAAGTGGCCGCTGCATTCAGAAACCTTACAACAAAGGCAACGACGAATATTACAAGGATATTATGGAACGCGCCATTCATGGTGAATTCCAGAAGAAAGACAGCATTCACCTGACTGACACCGTAAAATATCACACACTTTCGGGGCGTGTTGTTTTTGGCGGTGGCGGAATTATGCCTGATTATTTTATTCCGGCCGACACAATGGGGTACTCGTCGTATTATTCAAAAGTGACACAAAAAGGCTTGATTTATCAGTTTGCTTTAGGGTACGCCGATTCGAACCGGAATATACTTGCTAAGCTGAAAACTGCCGATGACTTTGAAAGCTATTTCGGGAAAATGGATATTTTGAAGGAGTTTGTGGCTTATGCCGAAAAAAAAGGCGTGAAAACAAATGCGGCGGATCTGAAAATATCGTCGAAGATTATCGATAATCAGGTAAAAGCATACATTGCCCGCAACATTATTGGCGAAGAAGGTTTTTATCCAATTATTAAAAACATCGATAACACGCTTCTTCAGGCCGTCGAAAAATCTAAAATTCCGATACAGGAAAATTTAATAAGCGCTGTAACAAAATGAAGAACTGATCGTCTTACTTTTAAAATGTAAGCGAACCAGCATGAACGCAAAGGAATACAACCAGTCGGTTGATCTGTATTCAGATAATGTTTTCCGCTTTATCCTGAAAAATATTAAAGACGAGGAACGCGCCCGCGATATTGTTCAGGATAGTTATGAAAAATTGTGGCGAAATGCTGAAAATGTGAATTTCGATAAGGTTAAATCGTATTTGTTTACGACCGCTTACCATACTATGATTGATGTTTTACGGAAAGATAAGCGCCAGTCTTACCTGGAAGATTATCACATTCCGGAAAATATGCATAACGATCAATATTCCGATTTGGCTGAAATTCTGAACGAAGCGGTAAAACAGCTTCCTGAAATTCAGCGGTCGGTAATTCTTTTGCGCGACTACGAAGGCTACTCCTACAAGGAAATAGGAGAGATTACAACACTTAGCGAAGCTCAGGTTAAAGTTTATATATATCGTGCCCGGGTTTTCCTGAAAAATTACATTGGTAAAATGGATTTGGTGATATGAAAATAACCAGAGAAAATTACGAACCTTTTTTCCTCGATTTCCTCGAAGGGAATCTGGTAGAAAACAAGATCGATCAGTTTTTGGATTTTCTGGAACAGAATCCCGGTCTAAAGGAAGAATTGCAGCTTTTCGAGAATGTTCATATTCCGGAAGAGTCAATTGTCTATCCTGAAAGGGAAAAGTTGTACAAAAGCGCCGTCGATGAAAAAGAAGTCGCCGGGAAACGGATGGTTGCCTATCTGGAAGGTGACCTGAAAGACGATGACCGAAAATCGTTTGAAGCCTGGATTGCTACGAATCCTGAATTGAAAAATGAATATGAGCTTTATAACAAAACACGTTTAGTTCCAAATTCAGCAATTCAATATCCCGGAAAAAATAAACTTTACCGGAAATCAGGTAAAGCTATTGTTCTGAACAGGGTTGCAAGGGCAGCCGCAGTTGTTATTTTGTTGTGGGGAATAAATTCGGTTTACAACAATCAGAATGAAACTTTCCAGCCAAATGTAGGTCATAAAATAGCTGAGGTTACTCCAAAAACTAAACCCGAACCGCCTGTGAAACAAAACGACTCGGAGAAAAAGGCGCCCGAAACAGAAGTTCTGGTGAAACCAAAGCAAGAGAAAGAAACCAAGCCTGCAAAAACCAAAAGCATTCGCGAAAAAACGAAAGGAAGGCTCGAGGAAAAAAAATCTGTTGAGCCAAAATCTGTCGAAAAGGATTTGACTGCATTTGTTGTTTTGCCAATGCGAAACGCGCAACTAGAAAAAAGTGATGAAGAAATTCAACTCGCAGTTTCTGTCCGGATGGAAAATTCGCCTTTGAAGAACGGAAGTAAAGTAATGAGCGTTGATGAGTTTTTAGCCAGTCGGGCTAAACGGGTTGGCGACGAAGGTTTCCTTTCGGCAAAACGCATTGCTCGTGCCGGACTTGGCCTTGTGTCGGAGCTTTCAGGCGATATGATTGGCTATGGAGAAAAGGATGGCAAAATTACAAGCGTTGAATTTGAAAGTAAATTAATGGCATTTTCAATTCCGTTTAAAAAATAATAATACGGCTGTAACATTTTAAAATACCTCGCCGTCATACAGGCAAATTTTAAAATGTACAGCCATGAAAAAAGTTATCTTCTCTTTAATTGCAGCCGCGGTTTTTAGCCTTAACCTGAAAGCGCAGGTTGCTTCAGCCGACGAATTGGCTTTCACAAAAACATCAGAAAAAATTCTTTCTTCAGATACGATTGAAGCCTCAACGGATCAGGACACAGCAATTGTCCGTATCGGAAAAAAAGACGTTAAAGTAATTGATCACGATGGTGGAACCGAGTTTGTTTGGGGAAACGGCAAACACAGGAAAAACCGGTCGGGAAAATTTACCGGACACTGGGAAGGATTTGAAATTGGGTTCAACGGGTTCGACAAAGCTGATTACAGCTTATATGGTGGAAACGATTTTATGTCTCTGAACCAGGGAAAATCGCTTGAGGTTGATCTGAATTCTTTCCAGATGAATATCGGACTTA
This sequence comes from Prolixibacteraceae bacterium, assembly GCA_041652995.1. Lineage (GTDB taxonomy): Bacteria > Bacteroidota > Bacteroidia > Bacteroidales > Prolixibacteraceae > Aquipluma. The sequence continues at coordinate 66,864 of JBAZGO010000033.1, read as the reverse complement.
TTAAATCGTATGTGGGTTTGGTTTCAGGACTAGGTTTAAGCATGAACAATTACCGTTTCGAAAATCCGTATACGCTTCAGAAAGGCCAGAATATGACAGAGCCGTTGTTGTTGGAATACGACAATCTTTCAAAATCAAAACTGCTTACAACTTATCTGAATGTTCCGCTTTTGCTTGAAATTCAAATACCTGTCAACGACCACGACGGACGCCTTTTTGTAAGCGGGGGTGTTATTGGCGGAGTAAAAATTGGCTCGCATACCAAAGTAAAATATGGCGATACCAAAGATAAGGACCGCAGCGGGTTTAACATCAATTCCTTTAAATACGAAGCTACTGCCAGGGTGGGCTACAAAGACTTCTGCTTGTTTGCCAAATACAGCCTGACCCCTTTGTTTGAGGCAGGTAAAGGTCCGGATCTCACTCCATTTACAGTTGGTATCAGTTTGCTGAATTAAACAATTAAACGGAATATCGCAAAAGGAGTTTATCAATTTTGACAAACTCCTTTTTTTGTTTCTATTGATTACCTTTGTGTTCAAAGCGCCAGCTAACTTTTGAAGCCTGAAAATTGTTGTCTTATATAGTTTGGTTCTTTTATCACTTTTTATTTAGGCTCTGCAGTCATGAAACGAGTACTTCTGTTTATAATCACATTGTTTGTTGCAATCCAGGCATTTACGCAGGAAACCGACTCCATCGTTGTGGTGCAAAGTCCCTCCGGAAGACTTTCTAAACTGATTGATATTCAGGATTTGGTAAACGAAGGACACAATTACTGGGATAAAGATTTTAAAGGGCACTGGGCGGGCGTTGAATTTGGCTTTAACGGTTTGGCTAAACCCGATTACAGCATGTATCCGGAAGAAGACAAAGGATTTCTTGATAATAATTTTCTTCATTCAAATGTGCTAAACCTGAATGTGTTTCAGTATTCAAAAGGCATTCAGCAAAATCGGAATACAATTGGGATTGTGACCGGAATTGGGTTAAGTTTTCAAAGTTTACGCCTGAATAACAATACATCGATTTATACCGACGAAAACCGCAAAGTATTTCCGGAGAATCTGTATTTCGATTCCAATCAAAAATCTAAGCTGTCTTCACTTTACGTAGAAATTCCGTTGCTTGTCGAGTTCCAGATACCTGTTTTGAATGAAGCAAACCGCCTGTATTTTTCCGCCGGAATAACAGGTGCCAAAAGGCTTGAAACACATACCAAAGTGAAATATAGAAAAGATGGCAAGCGCGAAAAGTTAAAATCTCCGGGCGATTATTCTATTCCTGAATATAAAGTTTCAGGTACCTTGAGAGTGGGCTACCGATGGATTAACCTGTTTGCGAGTTACGATTTGGTGCCTTTGTTCGAAGATCGTCGCGGTCCGGTTCTTTATCCGTTTACTGTTGGAATAAAACTAGTCTCGTTCTGAGAAAACAAATATTTATCGTTTATGAAACTTCTTTTAATCAGTAACTCAACCATGCCGGGCGAACCCTACCTGGATTATCCGAAACACGAAATCAAAAAATTTCTGGGAGCGAAACCGCTCACTGCTGTTTTTATTCCGTATGCGGCGGTCACTTTTTCTTTCGACATTTATGAGCAAAAAGTGGCTGAGCGATTTGCTGAACTAGGCTATCAGGTAAAAAGCATCCATCATTTCAGCGATCCGGTTGCAGCCGTTAAAAATGCAGAAGTTATTGTGGTTGGCGGCGGAAATACATGGCAACTGGTTCGTATGCTGCACGACAATAAACTCATGCAGGCCATTCGCGAAAAAGTGTTGAGCGGAACTCCTTACATTGGCTGGAGCGCAGGTTCGAATGTGGCTTGCCCAACTTTACGGACGACGAACGACATGCCGGTTATCGATCCCAAAGGATTTGATACGACTGGTTTGGTGCCGTTTCAAATTAATCCGCATTACCTCGATGCCAATCCCGAAGGGCATGGCGGCGAAACACGCGAGCAGCGGATTCAGGAGTTTATTGAAATTAATCCGGATGTTTACGTGGTTGGATTGCGCGAAGGAACCATGCTACGGATTGAAAATCAGAAAATACAATTGATCGGAAATCGGACTGCCCGGATTTTCAGAAAAGGTAAAGTTCCGGTCGAACTGAATCCGGAAGATGATTTTGGATTTTTACTCGAAAAGTAACACTGTACGTTTATTTTACAGGCCCGTTCAGGAATTTTGCGGAGATAAATCGCACAGGATACCAGGCTGCCAGGAAACCAATGCCCGAAACGAGCAGGAAAATAACCAGGAGATCAGTGGTTCGAACTTCAACCGGATAGGCTGAAAAAATGAATGAACCTTCGTTCGGAATTTTCAGTATTCCAGATCGAATTTGAATCCAGCAGATTAAAACACCCAGAAGAACTCCGAAAAAGGCGCCCGCTAGTGAAATCATCCAACCTTCGAACAGGAAAATGGTTCGTACAAGTTTCTGGTTGGCGCCCATGCTTTCGAGAATGGCAATGTCGGCCTTTTTGTCGATAATAAGCATCGAAAGCGATCCGAGAATGTTGAACGATGCAATGACCAGCACAAAAGCCAGAATCAGAAAAATGGCCCACTTTTCAGATTGCATCACACGGTAAAAAAGTTCGTGCTGTTCGAACTGGGTTTTGACCAGGAAGTTATTACCCAAAATCTGTGAGATTTCAGCTTTGGCCTGATCTTCAGAAGTATCCGCTTTTAGCCCTATTTCAACGGCGCTCACCCGATCGCCCAACTGAAATATCTCCTGCGCATATCCAAACGGAACCAGTACATATTTTGAATCAATTTCCTGCTGATTGGCAAAAATTCCGGAAGCATAAATGGTATGATGATTAAAAGCATTGGCCAGTGTTGGCTTTCCCTTTGATACTTTGTTCAACGTGTAAATGTGTATCGGATCCGAAAAACTGAGGCCAACCGATAAATAGTACGCAACGCCCTGTCCGACCAATGCGTAAGGAATATTTTGGTCTTCCAACAGGAATTGACCGCTGGTAATTGCACTGGTGTCGATTCCCGAAACTTCGTTATAGTTGGATGGAACTCCTTTAATCGTAGCAAAATAACGGTGGTTGCCGTACATCAGAAATGCGTCTTCTTCGATTACAGGCGTAACCGATTGAATGCCGGTTAAATTTTGGATTGAGTCGAACTTTTTTTGATCAATTTCGAATGATTTGCCGAGTGCCGCCGTGATTTTAATGCCTGGATCGAATGACGAAAAAAGTGATTTAATTGAAAATTCGAGGCCGTTAAAAACCGAAAGAATAACAACCAGGGCGAAAGTACCCACAGTTACTCCTGCAACCGAAATCCCTGAAATCAGGTTGATTACGTTGACCGATTTTTTCGAAATCAGGTAACGACGTGCAATATAGAAAGCGGTTTTCAATTCTCGTTTTGTTGATGATCTAAATGTGGGTTATTATTTCATTCATCATTCAAAATTCATCAGTTATAATTTTTTATTTCCAGGCTTTAACAATTAACCCGGTGCCTGTTTTATGCCTGATTCCCAGATCGGAAAAATTGAGAAGGAGGGCAAAAGGGTAGATAATCAGGTAATAAAACGGTAGGAAGATGAAAAAGATTTTGCTGGCTCCCAACAGTAAAATCGGGTATTTCATCGTAAGTTTCCACGAGATTTTTCCAGGTGTTCCGTACGAATAGCGTGCTTCAACTTTCGAAAATCCGGCAGATTTCAGTTTGGCGTCAATTTCCGAAATGTTGTATCCGTCGCGCACATGTTCGTCAATAAATCCGCGAACGCCTTCTTCGTGGTCATGGTCGTGCGAATCCGATCCTCCCTGATCCGAAGGAGTTGAAATCAGCAACATGCCACCTTTTTTCATCGATGCATAAAAATTCATGAAGACCAGCACATCTTCTTCAATGTGCTCCATCACGTCAACCGAAAGAACCAGGTCGTATTTCCCTGTTTCCTGAAACTGAGTCAAATCAGCCAGTTCAAATTTCACACGATCCGATAATTTTGCCTGCTTCATAAATCGGTTGCAATCTTCAATTTGCTCGGGCTTAATGTCAACAGCTTTTATTTCAGCATTTGGAAACCATAAAGCCATCCGGTAAGTGTATTGCCCAAACCCCGAACCTGCGTCGAGTATGGTTTTTACTTCCGGAGTTGTATGCCTTCGTTTGCGTAATTCTTTACGAATGTGCCATGCACGTAGCAAAAGCAAATCGAGCAGTTGGTAAAAAAGTTTGCGAAGCGGGGGAGTTGTGTTAAATGCTTTTCCGAGCGAACGTTTTATAGGATCGTATTGCATAGTATCAGGTAAAAAGTAAAATGGCAAAAGTTAAAAGTTATCAGTCGCAGTATTTAGTTGACAAGACTTGAAATTTGGACCCCGGAACCTGAAACTACTCTTTGAGCAGCCGGTCGATATTGTCGATATAATCGAGACTGTCGTCGATGTGAAAATCGAGTTGTGGCACAATTCGCAGTTGTTTCCCAACTTTCAGTCCCAGCAAACCTCTGATGCGCGATTGATGTTGCTTGATTTCAAGCAGAGTTGCAGTCCCTTTTTCTGAAGGAAAAATGCTCAGATAAACTCTTGCCACCGACAAATCCGGTGATATCCTGACATTGGTTACACTGATCAGGAGTCCGTGGAACAGGTCCTTTCCTTCTTTTTGCAAAATATCGGCCAGGTCCTTCTGTATCAGTCGTGATATCTTATTTTGGCGGGTCGTTTCCATTGTTTTAGTATTGAAAATTTAGCGTTCAAAGGTAATTAAAATTGTTCGAACAAAAGGACTGTCAATTGGTTCAGGAACATTTGGATCAAAAGTTTCTAAATTGATTTTACTTTATACTTTTGCCATTTCACATTGCATTGGATATATGGCGGGACTTTTTGATTACAGCCTTTGGGGACTTTTTCTGGCTAGTTTTCTGGCTGCAACCGTTGTGCCCTTTAGCTCTGAGGCCATACTAACTTTCCTGATTGCCAATGGAACAGATGTTTTTTCGGCTGTTTTGGTTGCCTCTGCCGGAAACTGGCTGGGTGGAATGAGCAGTTATGCCGTTGGTTATCTGGGCAAATGGGAATGGATTGAAAAGTATTTGAGAGTGAAGCGCGAAGACATCGAAAAATGGCACAAGCGATTGTATAAGCGGGGAGCGGTTTTTGCTTTTTTAAGCTGGGTTCCATTTGTCGGAGATATTTTTGCTGTTTCATTGGGCTTGTTGCGTACCAACATTTGGGTAACTGCAATGGCCATGCTTGCCGGAAAATTTTTGCGCTACGTAGTTTGGGCATGGCTTAGCGGTCTCATCTTTTAGCTGAATTTTGCTGAAATCAACTTCAAAATCAACTTTTTTGTTTTAACATACTGATTGATAATTTACAGAACAAAATGGTAAATCGCTAAAATATTTTGTTCTCTCAAACGTCAACCCAAAAGTAAAGACACTGATTTGAGTTTAAAGATTTGTCGTTTACCTCCAAAAATCAATCATTTACCTATTAAAATTGAAGGAATATCTACCTGCCGGAAATTGGATCGGGATTAATTCTGAAAATTTGCGCGAAAGAATTAATAAACAATTTACATTGTGGAAACGTTTCTAGTCAAAAATGTTTCCTTAATTTGTTGCTAAATTAATCGCGAATAGAAAAATGGCCGAAGAATTAAATTTAAATGATCCGAAATTATTGACGATTCTGGATAAAACCGTGGAGTTGTTTTATGAATTTGGCATCAGAAATTTAAATATGGATGACATTAGCCGAAGTCTTGGGATTTCGAAAAAGACTCTTTATCAATACGTAAAAAGCAAGGAAGATCTGATTGAAAAGCTTTTTTTGTACGATGATGTACGCTGGGAAAACCAATTGTTAAAAATTAAACCGAAAGAACTAAATGCCATCGACATTTTGATTCAGGTAAGTTTAATGGTTCACGATGAAATGAGCCGCTTAAATCCAAAACTTAAATTTGAACTTAAAAAATACTATGAACCTATTTTTAACCAATTTATGGTTAAGAGGCAGAACCATATTTTCAACCAGATCAGCAGAAATATTCAGAAAGGAATTGGTGAAGGACTTTACCGAAGTGATGTGAATACTGAATTGGTTGCCGGTTTGTATGTAAGAAACCTGGTTGATATGCACAATAAAGACTTTTGTATCGTTGAGGATATCACTTTTGACCAGATTTTTGAAGTTATGTTCGAGAATCACATTCGGGCCATTTCAACTCCTGAAGGAATAATCTATTTCGAAAAAAGAAAATCAGAAATACATCAATTGAATAAAAATATTAATAACCAATAATCATTTCATCACATGTTCAGAAAACTTAAACAGATTCTACTGCTGGTAGCAATGATCCTCGGGTCAACATTGCTATCGGGAGCTCAGGAGACATCAAAGCTGTCTCTAGACGAGGCCATAAAAATGGCATTGCAAAACAACACCGATATTCTTAATTCGCAACTCGATCTGGAAATGGCGAAAAAGAAAATCTGGGAAACTACTGCCACCGGGTTGCCACACGTTGATGCGAAGGGAACTTACCAGCATATTTTTAAAGTACCGACATTAAGTTTTGGAGGTAAAACGACCCTGTCGAATACTGAAGTGCCTTGGGATCCTGTCACCCAAAGTGGAACAATGTCTTCTCTGACTCTTTCAAATGGAGAAAACATTTACTTAAACAGCGAGGCTGGTACCCCGATTGAACTTGCAGTAAAGAACAATACCACATTTGATTTTACTTTATCCCAATTGATTTTCAATGGATCTTATCTCGTTGGACTTCAGGCCTCAAAAGTATATTATGGACTAACCAAGGAAAATGCGGAGAAAACAAAGCTCGATGTTATTGAAACAGTTGTCAATACATATCACATGCTTCAGATGGCCGAAGAAAGCCGGAAAATACTGGAACTGAACCTTGATAATATTAATAAAACCCATTACGAAATCTCGGAAATGAATAAACAGGGTTTTGTTGAAAAAACAGATGTTGATCAGCTTGAGGTTACGGCTAATACCATTCTAAACGCCATAAACCAGATTGACAGCAACCTCGATATGGGTTACCGTTTATTGAAGATTCAACTTGGACTGGAAGAAACTGAGAAACTTGAATTGGCAGATCAGATGGAATCAGGTGATTCGCTTACAAAGTCGAGTATGCAATTGGTTGCTGAACAGTTTGATATAGAGCAAAATGTAGATTATAAGCTTATTAAGACCTCAGAAAAAGTTGCGCACCTGGATTTGAAACTTTCACAATCAAGCTTTTTACCGTCGTTAAACGGATTCTACAATCATACAGAAAAATTGAAAGCTCCGGCATTTGATTTTACACCTAAAGATATGGTTGGTATAAACTTGAGTTTACCGATTTTTAGCAGCGGTGAACGTTCGGCTATTGTTGCACAAAAACGCATGTCGCTCGAAAAGGCTCAAAATACACGGAAATTTGTATCGAATAGTTTATTGATGCAGGCCAGTCAGTATCAAAACGATGTGAAACTGAAGCTGGAAAAATACCTGAACCAGAAAAGGAGCAAAGAATTATCGGACGATATTTACCAGCGGACACTTGAGAAATACAAACAGGGTATGTCTTCAAGTATGGATCTGATGACGGTTCAAAACCAGTACCTGACCAATCTGACAAATTATTATCAAAGCATTTACGATTTGCAGGGTGCCAGATCAAAACTCGAAAAGCTGTTCAACATCAACCAGGACGTTGAAACGAAATAAGCTTACAGGCAAACAATTATCTGTCGAAAAACAAACATAAAAAATACATACAATGAAAAAGATTATTTATTATTCAGTACTCACTGCTTTTTTGGTTTCGTGTGGTGCAGCTACCGATAAAAAAGCTGAGCTCCAAAAGCTGAAAGCTCAACGCGAACAGTTGAATACGGAAATTTTGAAGCTCGAAAACGAGATCAATCCAACTGGTGAAACTACTGAGGGAAAGGCTGTTTCGGTAAATGTTACCGATGCTTCAGAATGCGTTTTCAACCATTACATCCAGGTTCAGGGTACTGTTGACGGGGACCAGAATATAGCCGTCAGTCCGCAAATGAACGGTATTGTAACTGCCGTCTACGTGAAAGAAGGAACCCCGGTAAAAAAAGGCCAGGTGATGGTTGATTTGGACGACCAGGTCACGAAACAATCACTTCAGGAAATAAACACGCAATTGGAATTGGCCAATAGCATTTTCGAAAAACAGAGTGCTTTATGGGATAAAAAAATTGGAAGTGAAGTGCAGTATTTACAGGCTAAAGCCAGTAAAGAGTCGCTGGAACAAAGAGCGAAAACAATCAAGGAACAGTTAAAAATGTCGAAAATTATTTCGCCGATCGATGGTACCGTTGAAAGTATTCCGCTTCGGGTAGGTCAAATGGCAGCAGCCGGACAGCCGACTTCCACGATCCGTGTAATTAACATGAATGTGGCAAAAATTTCGGCCGACGTTTCGGAAACCTATGCAACCCGTATTCACGACGGAAATTCAGCGTTGGTAAGATTTCCTGATTCAGGACAAGAGATCGAAACCAAGTTAAATTTCACCAGCCGTTTTATCGATCCAACAAACCGTACGTTTAAAGTTGAATGTAGAATTTCGTCAAGAGATGTTGAACTTCGGGCCAATATGATTGCCTACATCAAAATTAAGGATTACACCAACGACAAGGCTTTCTGCCTTCCGGTGAATTACCTGCAAAGTAACCGGACCGGCAAATTTATATATGTGGCCAAACAAAACGGAAACAACTGGGTTGCCGATCAGAGAATGGTTAAAATCGGAATGGATTACGATGGAATTGTTGAAATTCTGGATGGTTTAACTGCCGGAGAAAAGATCATTACTGATGGTTTTCAGAATTTGAATGCCGGAGAAAGTATAGTTTTCTAATATCCAAAAATGATCAAACATGTCGAAAGAAAACAAGTTTAAAGAATTTTTTGCAACGAGCTGGGCGATCGAGAACCGGACAAGTATTTACGTGCTTGCATTCCTGATTTCGATACTCGGTATGATGAATTACTATTTTATTCCAAAGGAACAATTTCCGCAGGTAGTTATTCCGTATATCGTTGTCAATACTGCATACCCGGGAACTTCTCCGGAAGACATTGAAAACCTGGTAACCCGTCCGATCGAAAAACAATTGAAATCGATTTCGGATGTGAAGAAAATTACCAGCAATTCTGTTCCCGATTACTCTTCCATAATCGTTGAATTTGATCCTGATCTTTCCATCGAAACAGCAAAACAGCGTGTTCGCGATGCTGTTGACAAGTCGAAAAGTGATTTGCCAACCGACCTTCCGTCTGAGCCAGACATTATGGACATTGATATTTCGGAAATGCCGGTGATGTACCTCAACATTTCAGGAAATTACGATCTGGACAAATTGAAGCATTATGCAGAAATTGCGCAGGATAAAATTGAAGGCCTGAAGGAAATTACCCGTGTTGACATAGTTGGTGCCCTCGACCGCGAAATTCAGATTAACGCCAGTATTTTCAAAATGCAGGCTGCCAAGGTGACTTTCAGCGACATTGAACGTGCCGTTGCGATGGAGAACATGACCATTTCAGGAGGTTCATTAACCAACAATGGCATCCGGAATACAGTTCGCATAAAAGGTCAGTTCGCCGATGTTGAAACCCTGAAGAATATTGTGGTTCAATCGTCAAGCGGCGCTTATGTGAAACTTACCGACATCGCCGATGTTGAGGACAGTTTCAAGGAACAGGAAAGTTACGCCCGTTTGGATGGTAAAAATGTAATTACCCTGAACGTGGTAAAAAAGAACGGTGCAAACCTCCTGGATGCTTCCGATCAGATTAAGGATATCGTTGAAAACGAGTTGAAAGGCCACGAATATCCCAAAGATATGGAGGTTACCATTACCGGCGACCAAAGTCGTTTCACACGGAACACTTTGGAAGAGCTGAACAATACAATTATCATTGGATTTATTTTGGTGACCATTGTTTTGATGTTCTTTATGGGATTCACCAACGCGTTTTTTGTTGGTCTTTCCGTGCCGCTTTCCATTTTCGTGGCTTATCTGGTTTTACCCGGACTTGGTTACACCATGAACATGATTGTGATGTTCGCCTTCATTTTTGCGCTTGGAATTGTGGTCGACGATGCCATTGTGGTGATCGAAAATACGCATCGCCTGCACCGTACGAATCCAGACATCAACATAGCGGCCAAAAAGGCAGCGGGTGAAGTATTTATGCCTATTTTGTCGGGAACGCTTACCACGCTGGCGCCATTTTTCCCATTGGCATTCTGGCCCGGAATTGTCGGTCAGTTCATGCATTATTTGCCTGTAACGCTTATCATCACGCTGTTTGCATCGTTATTTGTCGCCTACGTGTTCAATCCGGTTTTCGCAGTATCGTTTATGAAACACGAATACGACACCGAATTTCAGAAGGGTGGTGGCTGGAAGAGAATCCGTACCATTATGATTGTGATGCTTGCTTTTGCAGGAATATTCTACCTGACTAAAGTATACGGCCTTGCAAACTTCCTCGTATTTGGTGTTCTGATGATGTTATTCTTCCATTTCTTCCTGAAAAATGCGATCAAAGTTTTCCAGGAAAAAATATGGCCATTTTTCATGCGAACCTACGAGCGTCAGCTTCGAATGGTTTTGAAAGGTTCTCGTCCAATCTGGATTCTGGTTGGAATGGTCGGTTTATTTTTTGCCGCAATCTTCATTACCGGTGCAGTTAAACCAACCGTGTTATTTTTCCCGGATGGCGACCCGAACAACATCTATGTTTATGTCAAGATGCCTGGTGGAACTCATCAGAAGGTCACCGACAGTATTACCAGCATAGCAGAACAACGCGTTTATAAAGCGCTGGGCAAAAACAATCCTGATGTAGAGTCGATCATTTCAAATGTTACCATTGGAGCCGAGGAAGAAGGGTTCACAACAACAGGAACACCATTTAACCGGGGTAAAGTTTCAGTCAATTTTATTGAAAGTAAATTGCGCTCTACGGGAATTTCGACTACGAAGTATCTGGAAATTATCCGGAAGGAAGTGGCAGATATTCCGGGTGCTGAAATTACTGTCGATAAAAACCAAAACGGACCGCCAACCGGAAAACCAATTAACATCGAAGTTACAAGCGAAAATCTGGAAAATCTGATAGCCGATGCTTTTGCCTTCCGCGATTATATCGATTCATTGAACATTCCCGGGGTTGAAGAATTGAAAACCGATTTCGAAATGAATTCTCCTGAAATCATTGTTCAGATCGACCGCGACAGAGCACAGCGTCTTGGCCTTTCAACCGGACAAATAGGGTTGGAAATAAGAACGGCCTTGTACGGAAAAGAAATTTCGAAACTGAAGCAAGATGAGGATGAATATCCAATTATGCTTCGATACACCAAAGCTACGCGCGACAACATAAACGCACTGGTTAATCTCGAAATTACCTATCGCGATATGAACTCTGGCCAGTTGCGCAGTATTCCATTGTCGACCGTTGCAAAAATTGATTACACCTCGTCGTATGCCGGAATAAAACGTCTCGATCAGAAACGGATTATCACAGTTTATTCCAATGTTCTGTCGGGATATTCAGCAAACGATATTGTCCCGATTATCAATCGCGAAGCAAAGAAATTCAAGCTTCACGAAGGTACCAATATCAAATTGACAGGCGAGCAGGAAGATCAGGCAGAAACTGCAATGTTCTTAATGAAGGCTATGATTATTGCACTGGGGGCAATTTTCTTCATCCTGATCACACAGTTTGGTTCGGTAAGTAAATCGATTATTATTCTAAGCGAAGTTATTTTCAGTATTATCGGTGTATTGTTTGGAGTAATGATTTTCCACATGGATTTGGTAATCATGATGACCGGACTTGGTGTTGTTGCACTAGGCGGTATTGTTGTTCGAAACGGAATTCTGATTGTAGAATTTATCGATGTGAAGAAGAAAGAAGGAATGCCTACCCGTCGTGCAATTATCGAAGGTGGAAAAACAAGAATCACGCCGGTAATTTTAACGGCAACGGCAACGATGCTTGGTTTGGTTCCGCTGGCAGTGGGTATGAATATTAATTTCGAAACCCTGTTCACCGAATTGAATCCTCACATTTATTTTGGAGGCGACAATGTTGCATTCTGGGGTCCATTAGCATGGTCAATCATTTTTGGATTGAGTTTCGCAACCTTCCTTACCCTGATGTTTGTACCTGCATTGTACGAGTTGGATTACACCATCAAACTGAAAATGCAGAAACGTAAGAACCTGAGGCGCATCAAAGCATTGAAGAAGTAAATTTTATGGATTTTATCAATAAAAAAACGGCGGAAAGTTTGACTTCTCCGCCGTTTTTATTAGAAGTTGATATTTATTTCAGGCTACACTATTTAAGAAAAGTGTTCCGACAAAACAAGTGAAAATGAAAATCTATAACGTATAAAAAGCCACATCCTGTTCAACCAATATTTCGCCGGTTGTGGTATCCATCAATATCTGCCAGTGCGACGGATTAAACTCCCAGCAAACACGAAGTTCAAGCTGGGCTCCGTTTATAAAGGGGTAAATAACTTTCCGGTATTCTGTCAAATTTTCTTCGGCAATAATATGGTTCAACTCCTGCCCCCAGCCATTGTAGGAAGTTAGTTTTCTCCCAACCAGTAAGGACTTTGCCAACTCACCTGTCACCTGATCTACTTGGGGAACATAAGCGTTTGGGTACCAATGTCCAAAAATATGATGAACCCCATTTGCTGTTGCCGATACCGTCAATAAGGAATTTATTACTTCCAACCCACCAATGAATTGTGTCCCGAAATCAATCCCAAGATGATTGTATTTTGTGGTATCTGTGCGGCTATAAACGCCTCCATAATTTTGAAAGAGTACACTGATTTTTTTCGGAACCAATTGAGAAGTATCTGTGATTCCGGTGAATTTGCCTTTATCAGACAAGTACAGCTTAATTAAAGTTGTTAATGCATTTATATTAGAAAATTGTTCGCTGTAAAGCTGTTTGCGTACCTCGAAATCATCGTCATAACTCCATCCTACAAAGCCAAATGAATCAATGAGCGAAAAAGTAAGTTGCCCTTCTTCAAATTCCTTTTGCCTTTTTTCAATTTCGGTTTTCGATAATTTTTTAATGGAAGTAGGATAATTATGGTCTTTGTTTTTAAAAAGCGTATCCTCGGTTTTTAGTTCATCCTTGGAGCATCCTAGCAGAAAAAGAATCAAAAGAAGAATGATTTGATTTCGCATGGTGTGGGTTTTAATGCAAGACGATGATTCTTGAAAATAGGTTGCGTTTGAAGCCAAAACAAGAAAAATCCGCCATCGCGGAGATTAAGTTTCTCTACTTCAAACCCCACCTGCTTCAAATACTCAAAGTGTTGCTGGCTGATAAGCATTGATGAATGTCGGAAATTATTGACTTCTATCTATTTTGGCCGGATTCTGTCTGGTATCAAAGATGTCGGTAATCAATACGTTTATCATCTATTTGGAAAGTCTGTCCAGTAAATTTTTAACCCATCCGTCGATTTCTTTTATGAGTTCGTCAATATTGGTTAGTTTGCCATTTTTTGAGTCAAGCATAGATTGGTCAATTGTCATTTTTCTTCTTGGGTGGATTTAGTTTTTTACTGGACAAGGCCTTATCGCTCGATTTTACGCTGCGTTCCAGTTTTTTAATATCTTCTTCAGCCGGATGCGTTCTTCCAGCAATTCTTGCTTGCGGGTTTGTATGGCAAAATAGCTTTGTGCAAATGCAATTTGCTCTTTCTTCGGGTCACCGTTTTGTGCAATAAGGTAACAGGCATAACGGGTAAGCATCATGTCGTCCTGCTTACGTTCTGCACCAGAACCAATTTTGACCATTTTGTTGACGTCAACGAAATGGTCAGAAACGGCTTCACCACTGGTTTTGCAACTTTCTTTGGCTTTATCGACTGCGTTCAGAAAATTACGCCAATCGGCATAACCCAATAATTCCTGTAATTCACGGGCGAGCCAATATTCAATTCCATCTTGTTCGTAGGCATATTCTTCAAATGATGAATTGAGCTTTGTAATTGTTTGTTTTTCCATTTGTTGAAATTTTCAATCAATACAAATATATCAATATCCGTTAGTGCAAAGACAAGAAAACAGCACTTTTACTCACGAAAAATTTCGGTAAGGTATCGTTTCGACTTCCTTCGACAAGCTCAAGGATAAGAGTGCGATTTGTCGCGATAAAAATCGGAGTTGCTGTTTTTTGCTTTGCTGCTTATTTCACTTTTGGCCGGTACAATCCTTCATGAGTTTCTTTAATGAGGTCGATCACGGGTATGCCAGATGGGCAGCGGGTAAGGTCCACTTTTTTCAAACTCTCCTCTGTTGGGAAATTGCCCGGAAACCAGTGGTCTTTTTCCTGAAACATATTGTAACGGTACAGTCCGAAGTCTTTCATGTCGTAACATTTCCAAAGGGTTCTGAAACGCAAAATCTCTGGAATATTCAATCCTGAAGGATCGTTTTCCATGCAGTAAGGATCGAAATTGGTGTATGGATCGAGTAGTTTTTGATCGTCGAGCAATTGTTTTATTTGGGCATCTTCAGGAGAAAGCGGAGCCGGCGCCGGAAAAATACCATTGATATGATCGAACTGAACAGTAACAGGCAATCCGAAAGTTAATGTGTGAATGCCGCGATGACCAAGGCAAAAACGGGCATTGAACTGAATGGGGTGTAATGGGGCTGTTAATTCCAGCAGTTTCTGTGGAGGTTTTGATAGTTGTCCTCCTTTGTCGTTGGGCGAAATGATAAACACGCCCATGTCCTTGCTTTCAGCCAGATCGATGGCTGCTTTGTTCCGCTGAAAAAAATAATAATAATGCAGATTGACAAAATCGAACAGGTCGGTTTCGATGGCTTTAATAATTACCTCCAATGGTGCATGGGTGCTGAAACCTACATGTTTGATAATTCCTTCTTCTTTTAATTTCAGCAGCTCGTCAACCGGGCCACCTTTGGCACAAGCTATTTCAAACAGTTCCAGCGTGTTCATTCCGTGCCAGGCATAAAAATCAAAATAGTCAGTTTTCAGCGCTTTCAACTGTTTTTCAACCATTGTCCGGGTATCTTCGGCTGTTTTCGCACTTCCTTTGGTCATCAAAAAGTACGAATCGCGTTTAACCTTCAGTTCATCGTTCAAAACACGACCGTAAACATGTTCACTTTTGGTATATCCGTAGGCTGTTTCAATTAAATTGATGCCTTGAGCCAGTGCTTTTTCAACGGTATCGCGACACTGATCGAGTGTTTCATTGGGAATTAAATTGCGGGGCTCATCCCAACCATGCTTAAAACGCATACCGCCCAAGGTAATAACACTCACCATTTTATTGGTTTTACCAAACCGACGGTATTCCATTTTTGGGCGATACATCGATAAATTCTTAAAATCCATAATGTATTTGTAAAATATTAAAAATCAACTTTCTGACTGAGTCTATGCAAGCTTTTTTTATCCGGGGTTCCGGATATTCAGCTTAATAACCATTTTAAGCTGGAAAGGGTTCAGTAAAAAATGGGATTAGATTTTTACAGGTTTCGGTCCTGAATTTTTAGCGCTTTTCCGAAGAGCGCTTCTGCGACAATTAAATCTGCCGGCGAGGTAATCTTGATGTTTTCGCGGTTTCCTTCAACCATATAAATTGGGTAACCGGCTTTCTCAACCACAGAGGCGTCGTCGGTAAATTCAGAATCATACGATTGGCAGTACGAATTGATAATTTGGCCGGTCAGGAACGTTTGCGGAGTTTGAACGCTGTAGAATAAGCTGCGGTCGACAGCAATGCTTTTATCGTCCTCCAATTTCCGGAGCGATTCGGTTACCGCCAGAACTGGTATGGCATTTCCCGATTTCCGGGCTGTTTCTTCGCATCTTTTCAGGGTTTCCTGACTAACCAGCGGCCTGACGCCGTCGTGTATAAAAACGATGCCCTCGCTGTTAATCCGGCTTAACCCGTTTTGAACGGAATGGAACCTGGTTTCGCCACCTGAAACAACCTGATGGAGAATGGAAAAAGTATGCTGACGACACAAATCCATCCAGAATTCCTGCTGCGCTTTTGGAAGTACAAGTATAAATTCAGAATCGGGATTGAAATCATAAAACGCCTGAATCGTGTGCATTAGCAAGGGTTTTCCGCACAATTCCAAAAATTGTTTCGGAGTGTCGGTTCCCATGCGGCTACCACTTCCTCCGGCAACAATAAGTACAAACTTTTTCATAATTTATGTGTTCTTAGCAAAAGTACAAATTCGTGGCAATTTCAATCGTTTCGAAATTGCGTTTATAGAAAAACAAGGCGAATAGAACCGTATTTTCAGGAGAAAATATATCTTATACCGCAAGGAATGTTTAAAATCTAATCAATATGCAAACAGTACTTAAATTTCTTTCGGAGTTGAAGGAAAATAACAACAAGGAATGGTTTGATGCAAACCGCGATCGCTATCAGGAATCACGAAAAAAGATGCTGTTTCTAACCGAACTGATCAACCAGGAGGTCGCGCGGTTTGATCCTGAAATAGGTGTTCAGGATCCGAAGAATTGCGTGTTTCGTATTTTTAGAGACGTCAGGTTTTCGAACGATAAAACGCCGTACAAAACCAACATGGGCAGCTTTATGGCGCCGGGAGGACGCAAAAGTATCAGGGCAGGTTATTACATTCACATCGAACCGGGCAGCTCGTTTGTTGGAGGAGGTTCGTATCATCCTGAAGCAGATGTGTTGAAAGCGATCAGAACGGAGATATTTGATCACCCCGAAGAATTTAAAGCAATGATTTACAGCAAATCGTTTCAGAGAATTTATCCTGAAATGTATGAGGACAGATTGAAAACCGCGCCAAAAGGTTTTCCATCCGATTTTGAAGCGATCGATTTGCTGAAATACAAATCGTTTGCCTTACTTCCAGGTTGCCGGATTCGGTGGTTACAGGCGATGATTTTGTGAACAAAGTTGTAGCTGCATTAAAGGAATTATACCCTGTAAATCGTTTCCTGAACACGGCAATTGACAAGTGGGTGTAAATTTATTTTGACTCTGGGAAGTTATTTCATTTGCTAAAACAGGCAGTTCATGTAAAAAACATACGATTTCATAAAAATGGCAAACTATCGGGGTAACATCTATTTAAAAATTTGGATTAAGTTGTACATGGAAATCTACATTCATGCATCCACCAAAATTCTGTAACAGAAAAGAAAGCCAGACGATCTCCAACTGGCTTTTTTTCTGTCGGTTTTTTTAGGTATACAGATACCGCTTGATGTTTCTTTTGGGCGTTTTCTCAAATTCTTTATCAACCAAAATAATGTTGCTCAACTGTGCGAATTTCGGTAGCTCCCTGTTCACCAGCTTGCAGTTTTCGGTCATAATCTGCTTCAATTGTTCTTCACCCGGTTTTTCAGATTCAATCATTTCCGGATCGGGATAAACAAAAGCGACCAGTTTTCCCTCGCGTTCTGTAATTACACATTCAAGCACATAAGGATAGTTGCTGAGCTTGGCTTCCATTTCTTCAGGATAAATGTTTTGTCCTGAAGGGCCGAGCAGCATGTTTTTGCTTCGTCCGCGGATGTAAATAAAATTGTTGGAATCAATAATTCCAAGGTCGCCGGTGTGCAGCCAGCCTTCGCTGTCAATGGCGTCGGCAGTGGCTTTTTCGTTTTTATAATAGCCCAGCATCACGTTGGTTCCTTTCACCAGAATTTCGCCAACTTCGTTGTACGGATCGCTTGAATCAATCCGGACTTCCATGCGGTCAACGAGTTTTCCGGCTGACGATGGTCTGAAAGTGGTCCATGTTTCGTACGAAATCAGTGGTCCGCATTCGGTCATTCCATAGCCAATAGTAAACGGGAATTTAATTTTCCTGAAAAACACTTCCACTTCTTTGTTTAACGGGGCGCCGCCAATAACGATTTCGTGAAAGTTGCCGCCAAAAGTTTCCACCAGACTTTTCCTGACTTTTTTATGGATCAGGATTTGAATTCCGGGTATTTTCAGGAGAAATTTTACAGCCGGTTTTTCGATGGCCGGCAATATTCGTTTTCTGTAGATTTTTTCGATAACCAAAGGAACCGAAAGAATCAACCGTGGTTTCACTTCCTGAAATGCTTTGACAATGAGTTGAGGAGTTGGCGCTTTAGAAAGAAAAGTGACATGACAACCAACCGAAACAGGGAAAAGGAATTCGAACAACAATCCGAAAACATGAGCCATTGGCAGAAAAGAAACGATTCGGTCGCCTGCCTGAAGTGGCATGTGCTCCTGTGCGTAAATAATATTTGACAATAAACTCCGGGCTGGAATCATTACTCCTTTAGTAAACCCTGAAGTCCCACTGGTATAGGAAATTATGCTAAGATCCTCATCCAAATATTCATCGAGCTCAAAATTTTCCGGATCGGATTTTCCTGCAAATTCAACAGTGAAACATTTTTCCCAGCGTGTTTTTTCTTCAGGATTGGTGAAGGATAAAGCTGAGAAATCAGTCAGACTAACCACTCCTGAAATGCCTGCAATTTTATCGCGGTTCAATTTCTCCAGAAGATTTTCGGTAGCAAACAGAAATACCGATTCGGAATGATTTAGAATGTGATGAATATTTTCGGGATTAAAATCGGGTAAAACCGGAACAGAAACTGCACCATAGCCTGAAATGGCTAAAAATGAAATAGCCCAGTTCGATGAATTTCGCCCAAGCAAGGCAATTTTGTCGCCTTTTTTAATTCCGGCTTCCCTGAAATAGCAATGTATTTGCCTGATTATTTGCGCGGCTTGGCCATAAGTAACGGCCGCACCCTGAAAGTCGGAAAAGGCTGGAAGCGCCCAGTTTTTGCGGAATGTTTGCGCATAAAGCCCAATGAGTTTATCACTTTTCATGCCAAATGGTTAAGGTGTTATTCGGTTTTTGATTTCTTGTTGCCGCAAAATTACAGAAATGTATATGCGGCCGATTTTTATCCTCTAACAATATGCATTATTTTGGTCACCGTATCGT
Source organism: Prolixibacteraceae bacterium (assembly GCA_041652995.1). Classification (GTDB taxonomy): domain Bacteria; phylum Bacteroidota; class Bacteroidia; order Bacteroidales; family Prolixibacteraceae; genus Aquipluma. The sequence continues at coordinate 47,757 of JBAZGO010000033.1, read as the reverse complement.
CAATTTGTTCTTTGGTCGTCATCCCGATGGTCATGCAATCGATAGTTCCGCTTCCAATGGCATATTCCAGCGATTTATGGCGGCGGGTTTCGTCGGTCATTCGTCCTTCTCCATAAATTTTCATCCCGATAATGCCCTTTCCGCTATCGTGGGCTTTTTTCAATACAGCCATAATTTCGTCCGGAGAAGCGTCCATAATCAGCCCTTCAGGATTAATGCGCGCCAGAATTACATCGACCCAAGGATCTTCGGCGGCAAGTTTTAAGGCCTCGAAATTATGGCACGAAAGCCCCACCGTTTTGGTAACTCCTTTTTGTTTGGCTTCCGAAAGCGCTTCAATGTATGGCTTTTTTTCTTCCTGCCATTTGCCGTTTGTCATACAGTGAAGCAGCAAAATGTCAAAATAATCCGACCCGGTTTCTTTCCTGAAACGGTCGATGGTCTTGGTTGGAGTATCCTGGTTCCAGTTTTCAGGGCGTGTCCATATTTTTGAAAGCAAGGTGGCCTTTTCGCGCGGAACTTCCTTCAGAATTTGTTTGACATTCTGGTGAGAGCCATATAAATCGGCTGCATCGTAAAAAGTCATGCCTCTTTCCTGTGCGTACCTGGCAAGTTTTACCCAGTTGTCAACACCCATTCGTGTCGAATCCGACGACTGATTCCCGCCATGAGTGCCGGTTCCAAGCGCCAGTCTTGGGATAGTCAGTCCGGTTTTGCCGAGCTTTACCTTGTCAATTTGCGAAATCGCTGCATTCGCATAAACCGTGTTTGTTAAACCGGAAGTTATAGCGGCAGTTCCAATTAAACTGGCCTGAATGAAATGTCTTCTTGAAATTGGTTTCATAATACATTGGTTTAAGAAGTTTTGAAATAATGTTTCAGGATAAAATTCCTGAACCTAACCCAATTCTCGGGTCGAAAAATGTAGCCATGAATATAACAAATAAATCATTGCATTGTGCGATAGGTATTTCTAAGCGTCTGTATTTCAATCATTATTGTCTGGTAAAACATCAAAATTTTGATATAACTAATATTTCGCTGCTCTGCAGCTTTATGCTATCCATGTAATTTGCTGTCTATAAATATTTTGCTGCTCTGCAGCTTTTTTAAGCGGCAGCGCCGCGTAAATATTTGTAGAAAAAATAGCAAATTCCAAAAATAAGCCCTGTAGGGGCGAAATATATGCAAATGTTATAAAAATCAATCTTTTTAAAATGATTAAAATAATTTTACCGGACACCAATGTATTTCAATATAAAAATATATGTTAGAAAACTGTTGGTAACAAGTTAGGTTGTAAAACTGCCAATAAAGGAACAGAAATATTTTTTAATTATTTTTAGCGCGCATAAATCACTTACAACTTAAAGTTTACATGATGAAGAAATTACTACTTATTTTTATTGCTGGAATTTTGGCGCTCAGTGCCTACAGTCAAAACATCCAATTACATTATGACATGGGTAAAGATCGTGATTACCTGACTTCTACGGTAGAGATGTTCAGGCCTGACAAAACGGGAAACACGTTCTTTTTCATCGATATGGATTATGGATCAACTGACGTAAAAAATAGCGCTTCATTGGCTTATTTTGAAATTGCCCGCTGCTTCAAATTAGGTAAAACACCTTTTAGCTGGCATGCCGAATACAATGGAGGTTTTGGTCAGTGGAAAAAAGAAGATGCCAGTGGAGCTTATTCCATTAGCAATGCATGGTTAACTGGTATTGACTATTCGTGGAATGCCAGTGATTTTTCAAAAGGTTTTTCGCTGAAAGCACTTTATAAAAACATTGCAAACACAATGGATAGTAAGCCAAATGGCTTTCAATTGACAGCCGTTTGGTATTTGGATTTCGCAAACGGGAAATTGAGATTTGATGGATTTGCTGATTTTTGGAGAGAAAAAACGGGCTTTGGCAATTATATTTTCCTGGCAGAACCTCAAATATGGTATAACGTAACCAAGAAATTTGCCATTGGTAGCGAAGTTGAGATTAGCAGCAATTTTGCCGGCCACGATGGTTTTATGGTTAATCCTACAGTAGCAGTGAAATATACATTCTAAACTTGCAAACATGGATTTTTTAACTAAATATTTTAAACTACAGGACCATAAAACAACTGTACGCACGGAGATTCTGGCAGGAATCACCACGTTTATGACCATGGCCTATATTTTGGCTGTTAACCCTGATATTCTGAGTGCAACCGGAATGGACAAAGGCGCTGTATTTACCGCTACTACTGTGGCTTCGTTAATTGCAACGCTGGTTATGGCTTTGTATGCCAAACTGCCTTTTGCCCTGGCTCCGGGAATGGGCCTGAATGCTTTCTTTGCATTTACAGTTGTTCTGGGAATGGGTCACACCTGGCAATTTGCGCTCACAGCAGTTTTCCTCGAAGGGTTGATCTTCATTGCTTTAACAGCTTTCAATATCCGGGAGATGATCGTGAATTCAATTCCGAACAACATGAAGCACGCAATTTCAGTTGGTATCGGTTTGTTTATCGCTTTCATTGGTCTGAAAAATGCCGGAATTATTGTGAGCAGCCCTGCCACTTTTGTTACGTTAGGCAACCTGACCGATGTAACCAATAATGCAGGTGCAATTGTTGCATTGGTTGGCCTTATCATTACCGGCGCCATGCTGGCTTTGCGTGTTAAAGGAGCCTTGCTGATTGGTATTCTTATCGGAACAATTATCGGTTTTCCGTTCGGAGTAACGCATCTTCCAACTTCTCTTGAAGTTACGCCGCCATCGCTGAGTCCAATTTTTATGAAATTTGAATGGGGACAGATCATGTCGCTCGATATGCTGGTGGTTGTTTTCACCTTCCTGTTTGTGGATATGTTTGATACTGTTGGAACTTTAATCGGTGTTTCTTCGAAAGCCAATATGCTTGACAAGGAAGGTCGTGTGCCACGAGTGAAACAGGCTTTAATGGCCGACGCCATTGGTACAACTGTTGGTGCAATGCTCGGAACTTCAACGGTAACCACTTATGTTGAAAGCGCTGCCGGGGTTTCTGAAGGTGGTCGCTCTGGCCTGACTTCGCTCACTGTTGCCATATTGTTTTTCTTTGCATTGTTCCTGTCGCCAATTTTCCTGATGATTCCGGGAGCAGCAACCGCACCAGCTTTGATCTTGGTTGGGGCGATGATGATGACTCCTATTAAAAACATCGATTTTGATGATTTCACTGAATCTATTCCGGTTTTTTTGACTATCGTGATGATGCCGTTGACGTACTCAATTTCTGAAGGTATTTTGTTCGGTGTTCTGTCGTATGTAATCCTGAAAGTTTTGACCGGAAAATTTAAGGATATCACAATTGTTACAGCAATTCTGGCAGTTTTATTCCTGCTGAAATTTCTGATGTAGCATTTATATTAAAAACAAGAAGCAGGTTGTTCTGAAAAGTTCAGCCTGTTTTTTTTTGTCCCGATTCTCATATTTCCGATAGCACCTGCAGGTAATACTTAATCTGTTTTTATGCAAAAAAACATTCCGGAACTGTAACAATTCAGAAAAAATGAAGTCTTTGTTTTAAAGTACATTTTTAGCAACACAGATACATTTTTAGCAACACAGATTTAAACAACGGATAATGACCTATATTTTCCCCAAACGTACAACGGCAATTCTGGCTTTGCTTCTGGTCTTCTTTACGGGTTATTCGCAAACCATTCAGAAAAAGGTTTACCAGACAGCATTCACAAAACAAGTACCCCAAATCGATGGCCTGATGAATGATTCGTGTTGGAATAACGTGCAGTGGGGCAATGATTTCATTCAAATTGAACCTACAGAAAATAAGCCTCCAACCCAGCAAACGTCTTTCAAAATTCTTTATGACAACAACAATCTGTACGTATTTATTCGGGCACTCGATACTGAACCTGATAAAATAAGTCGCAGAATATCCCGCCGGGATAATTTTGATGGGGATATGGTTTCCATTCAGATCGATAGCTACTATGATCAACAAACAGCTTTTTCTTTTACAGCAATGGCTTCAGGAGCAAAAGGCGATGAGGCGGTTACTCAGGATGGCAACAATTGGGACGAAAGCTGGAACCCTGTTTGGTACCTGAAAACAACTATCGATACTAAAGGGTGGAATGCCGAAATGAAGATACCCTTCAGCCAGCTTCGCTTTGGCGATAAAGACGAACATGTTTGGGGGATTCAGGTTGTGCGTCAGATTTTTAGGCACGAAGAACGTTCTACCTGGCAGTATATTCCCAAAGGCTCTCCCGGAATTGTTCATTTATTTGGCGAGTTGCATGGTATAACTGGCTTAAAGCCCAAGCGGCAGATTGAATTGCTCCCATATACCGTTGCACGCATGGAACGATTCGAAAAAGAGGAAGGTAATCCTTTTCGCGACGGGAAAAAGAGCTCCATCTCTGCTGGACTTGATGGAAAGGTGGCCATTACCAACGACTTAACACTCGATTTTTCGATTAATCCCGATTTCGGTCAGGTTGAAGCCGACCCCTCTGAAGTAAATCTTACCGCTTTCGAAACCTATTTTTCGGAGCGCCGTCCTTTCTTTGTTGAAGGGAAAAATATCTATCAGTTCCAGCCTTCAAATACCATCGTTATACACAACATGGGTGCCGACAATTTGTTTTATTCCCGCAGAATTGGGCGTTCCCCGCATTATTCACCAAATCTTGCCGACGGTGAATACGCCAATGTTCCGGAGTCATCGACCATTCTTGGCGCTATGAAATTATCAGGAAAAACCAAAAAAGGACTTTCAATCGGTATTCTCGAAAGTGTTACGGCCAACGAGAACGCACAAATTGATTTTGCCGGAATGAGCAGAAAAGAATCTGTTGAGCCGCTCACCAATTACTTTGTAGGGCGCCTGCAGAAGGACTTCGACAAAGGCGAAACGGTGCTTGGCGGAATTGTGACTGCTGTGAACAGAGATATTACAAACCCGGCTCTCGATTTTATTCCTACTGCGGCTTACACGGGAGGAATCGATTTTAGTCATAACTGGAAAGAAAGAACCTGGTATTTCTCCGGAAACGCTGAATTCAGCTATTTAAAAGGCAAGCCCGATGCTATACTTGCGGCACAACAATCTTCTGCCCGTTATTTTCAACGGCCCGATGCCAATTATGTATCGGTCGATTCTTCGCGTACCTCACTTTCAGGATATGGGGGAACATTTAAATTTGGGCGAAACAGCAAAAAGAGGGTGCAGTTTGAAACCAGCTTAACCGTACGCTCACCCGGTCTGGAATTCAACGATATCGGTTATATGCGGTATTCCGATGTCATTCATCACGGCAGTTGGGTGGCTTATTATGTGCGCGATCCTTTCTCCATTTTCAATAATTTTTACCTGAACACAAATTACTGGATGTACTGGAATTTCTCCAGAAAACGTCTTTCAACTTTGGCCAATACAAACTTTAATGCGCAGTTTAAAAATCGATGGCGGATAAATGGCAATTTCACCCGAATTGGAAAAAATATTTCAACAAGCCTGCTCCGTGGTGGTCCATCGTTTACTTTGCCGGGTGGCGAAGAAATGAACCTCAATATCTCAACCGACCAGTCGAAGAAACTATCCCTTTATATGGGAAGTTATCAGGGTTTTGGTGATTTAAGAAGTGCACGGAACAAAAATTACTGGTTTGGGCTGAATGTTCGGCCCGTGAATTCCATATCGATCTCTTTTGAACCAGGGTACAGTATTGACAATAGTGAACTGCAGTACGTTGAAGCCACGCAAATGAGCAATGAACCCCGGTATATTTTTGCTCAACTCGATCAGAAAACAGCCAGTTTTACATTCCGGCTGAATTATACTTTCAATCCTGAATTTTCGCTTGAGTATTATGGGCAACCATTTGTCTCAGCAGGGAAATACTCCAATTTTAAGCGAATTACCATTCCTGATGCCGCGCAATTCAGCGACAGATACCGAAATTTTATGACCGATGAAATAAATTTCAATGCAATACAAAATACGTATGCCATTGATGAAAACAGGGACGGAAGTACAGATTATTCCATCAGTAATCCGGATTTTAGTTTCAGGCAGTTTCGCTCCAATTTAGTTGTCAGATGGGAATATTCACCTGGCTCCACACTCTTCCTGGTTTGGTCGCAAGGGCGTACAGGTTCGTCAACAAATGGAGCCTTTCAATACGGTAGCGATATGAAAGATTTGTTTGGTATTCAGCCCCACAATGTTTTCCTGATCAAGTTTTCATACTGGTTCTCACTTTAAGGGTAAAATAACTCATTAAATAAATTTCAAACAGGCTTTTTGTTGTGGTGGATATGATTATTCTTCAAACTTTTGAAACAGTGTACTCACAATATGTCCTCCGAACCCGAACGAATTATTAAGGGCAGCTCTTACCGTTTGTTTGCAGGCTGTTTTTTCAACCCGAATCCGTGAGTCAATAGCAGAATCCCGGTTCTGAAGGTTGATGCTTGGTGGTATAACATCGTTTTGAACAGCCAGTACACAGGTTATCGCTTCAATGGCTCCGGCTGCTCCAAGCAAGTGTCCGGTCATCGATTTGGTAGCACCAACGGCAACTTTTGTCAGGCACGAATCAAAAACCGTTGCAATGGCCTTCGTTTCGCTAAGGTCTCCAACGGGTGTTGAGGTTGCATGTGCGTTGATGTAATCGATATCTTCAGGCGTTAAATCACCATCGCGCATGGCTTCTTTCATGGCAAGCTGTGCACCAAGCCCTTCGGGATGTGAACCGGTAATGTGATAAGCATCAGAGGCCAGTCCGTAACCGGTCATTTCAGCATAAATTTTTGCGCCTCGTGCTTTTGCATGTTCCAATTCTTCGAGCATGAGGACGGCGCCACCTTCGCCCAAAACAAATCCGTCGCGTGTTTCATCAAAGGGGCGCGAAGCTGTTTCCGGACTGTCGTTTCGTTCCGAAAGCGCTTTAATTACGCTAAATCCGCTGAGTGTTGAAATAGTTACCGGCGCTTCAGAACCTCCGGCCAGCATCACATCGGCTTTTCCGAGTGTAATGAGGTTGAACGAATCGGTGAGCGCATGGTTTGACGACGAACAGGCGGAAACCGTGGCATAACTTGCGCCGCGAAGTCCGTATTTTATGGATATTTGTCCGGAAGCCATGTTTGGAATCATCTTGGTAATGAAAAAAGGGCTGATCCTACCTTTTGATTCAGGAGCAAAATATTCCTTAATTTCATTTTCGAAAGTTCCGATTCCTCCAATTCCGGTGGCCCAGATGACGCCACAACGGTTCCTGTCAACTTTTTCGAGATCAATGGCTGAGTCAACCAGGCATTCGTGGGTTGCAGCCAGGGCATATTGTGAAAATAAATCGTTTTTCCGGGCTTCAGTTTTTTCCATGTAAAGGGTTGGATCAAAATTTTTAACCTCGCAGGCAAACTGTGTTTTCAATCCTGAAGCATCAAATCGTGTGATTGTTGCTGCACCACTTTTCCCCTGGGTCAAGGCATTCCAGAATTCAGGAACAGAATTTCCAAGAGGAGTGATGGCTCCCAAACCGGTAATAACAACTCGTTTCATAGTTCGCAATTTTAATGGTTAAGTTTCTCAACTGTTTTTCGGAATAATTTCTTCCCAAATGGACTGATGGATGTTTTTGAAATCCGATTTATTCAGGATTCTGGCAAGCTGTAAGCCTGCAACGAGAGAAGATAGAATGCGGAGCGCCTGATCGCGTGCAGTCGTTTGAAAGCTGAAAAGGCTTTTACTGCGGCCCGATTCGAGCGTTGTTTCGAGCCAGTTTACAATCCGGTCTACCATTTTCTGAAGTTCGTTTCGCATGGGATCGCTAAGCGTATTGATGTCGGTTCCGAGCGAGCCAATCAGGCATATCTTGTTGTCGCGGTTACTTTTCAGGTAAATTTTCATGAACGATTCCAACTGCTGGTGCTCATCGAAATCGCGGTTTTTCATGTTTTCGATCATTTCTTCAAACCGCTGAATGTTTGTTTTCAGAATACTTGTTCCCAGGTTTTCTTTACTCGGAAAGTAATAATGAACGGCTGCATTTTTAATTCCCATAGCTGTTGAAATGTCCTGGTAACTGAAGCCGTTGTAACCCTTGGTCACAATCAGTTCTTCACCCAATTCCAGAATTTTTTCGCGAGTGACTGACATGATTTCGTGTATTTATTCGGTGCAAATGTACTTACTAATAAGTAAAATCAAAATCTTTAACTCAAAGAATATTTGGCAATTGTATCTTATTGCATACTGAATAAAATGTTTTTGGTTGTGAAACGGTTAGCTTTCAGGAGTAATTTTGTGATGATTGCCTTGTTGCAAATGACGTGTTTGTGAAGCAGCTTCGTTGAACGGCAGGATGTTTAATTGTCCCGCATTTGATTCGTTATGACCAAAGGAATCATTTGCAAAAACTGAAACGCCCTAAAAAAATAGATCAAGACATCGTTCGAAATACATGAAGACATAAAATAATTATCACAGGTGATAAATTTTTTATCACCTGTGATAAAATAATTATGAGCGGTGATTTTGATCGACATCACCTGTGATAAAAAATTTATCAGCGGTGATTTTGATCGACATGAGCGGTGATAAAAAATTTATATGCTTTATGCTGGCGTGGGAGAAGTCACCACGAAAATTTACTGACGTCACAAAACGAGAAACTGCACGGCAGTAAAATTTTCGCATGGCAGCCTGTATGTTAATGAACAAATTGTCACCCCAGCTCCCGCGCGATTGTATCGCATGGTTCCCGCGCAGCCGCTGGTGTAATCTTATTAATGCGAAGCGAATAAAAAGGAATCCATCTTCTGCAACGGAGATGGATTCCTTATGTATATTTGTACAGTTCGCCCCTGGACTTTCCGGAGGGAAAGGGTTGGTGGAAATAACCATGGTGTGTAACAGATCACAGAACCGAGGCAAAAAGGTGCTGATTGCAAATCAGCACCAGCGGGGTAGTAAAAGCTATTATTGAAAACCCGAAGGAGAGCAGAAAAGAATTTTTGATTGAGCAATTCCGAAAGGCGGGGAATAGTGCATCGAACGTAACCCAATATCAGTTTTGGAGACACGATAACCATCCGGTAGAACTGTGGAGCAATAAAGTAATCGATGAAAAAATTGATTACATCCATCAAAACCCCGTTGAAGCAGGGCTGGTTTTCAGGGCAGAAGATTACATTTACATGAAAACCACGCGATGCAATCGTTTGGGAGCGGGATATCCGAAGGAGCGGGGAAGTGTAGCATGAAAACCACGCGATGCAATCGCGCGGGAGCAGGAGATTAACCTGGCTCCAGATATGCTCAACGTTTGCAGCCGCTGGTGCCAATTTGCAATTGGCCATTGTTCAACTTTCAGGCACAAAAAAAGCTCCTCAATTTCAGAAGAGCTTTTCGCAAAATTATGTCACTAAAATTATTTTTTCTTTTTGCGAAGGAAAAAGAATGCCCCGGCACCTATAACAACTACTCCGCCGATAATGGCATACGTCATGTTATTCGAAGTTTTTTCGGTAGCTTCATCTTCATAATAAACCGGATCCATTTGGTCGATTGAAATGGTATCTTTTGGTTCGTCGGTAACAACTTGTGTTGTATCGTCACCTTGCGCGTAGGCGGTCATTCCGCCCATAAACATCAGGCCCATTAAGGCCAGCATAATCGATTTTTTCATTGTCTTAATTTTATTAAAGGTTATTTTCAAATTTTCATTTTCTCAATCGGTTTCCATTCATTTCTCTCAGCATTTTAGCTGCCGGTTTGTACCCCGGATTTAGTTTCAAACAATCTTTCAGTACTTTACGTGCCTTGTCAACATTGGTTTCAGCATAAATTCCGGCCAGTTTGGGGTAAACGCTAAAATACTTTCGGTTTGCGTTTATCGTTTTCTCGTATAAAACGGCAGCTTTGTCGTAATCTTGCCTTTTCGCTGCCTGGTCGCCCAGTAAAACGAGCGCCTTTTCATAATCAGGATTAATTTTCAGGCACTTATTCAGAACACTGTCAGCTTGTTCGTCTTGTTTTAAAGCGATTAACGATTGTGCAAATTTAGTATAGATTAACTCATTATCGGGGTCAAATTTAAGCGCATTTTCAAATAACAACGCAGATTTAATGTAATCTCCCTTTTTTTGTTCCTGAATACCGGCTAAATCATCTTTTGTAATCCGCTCAATAACTGCACATATCGGAACACCATCGGCAAAAATAGTGTGAATTGTATTTGAAGGCGGCCAGATTTTGTTTTTCAATTGCCAGGCCGAAATGTAACTGTTGGCAATTATGGCGTAATCCCAATCGTATTCGCTTCGGTTTTGCCAGGAGAAATACACAAATTTCAACGCGGTATCATTCCTGAAATACCATTGGCTTGGGAAATTTCCGCCCACAATGATTTTCCTGTTTTGTGGTTTATTCTTCAAATATTCCTGAAGCCATTCGGCTCCTTCACGCATGCTGTGGTAATAATAGTCGGTTTCATAATTTCCGTAGGCGCCTTTCAATCCACCGGTAAACTGGTTGTAATACAGGTAATAATACGGATGATTAAGCGCCATGAATTTCAAGGGATGAATAGCTAAAACGACAAGCAAAACAATGGCTGAAATTCGCACAATCCGGTTTTTAAACCGAATATAAAATGCCTGAATTCCAAGTGCGGAAAACAGAACTACGCCGGGATATACAAACAAAAAATGTCGCCAGGCGCCATATAAATTTGAATTCTTCAGGACGACAAAAACAATTGGAAAAACGATGGTGAACCCTAACAGTAGAAGCTGTAATTTTTTCTCTCTGGAAAACTGTTTTTTTGTATTCAGGAGAAAAGCCAACAAGCCTGCAAAAATGATTAACGGAATGGTAATGGCCATGTATTTGGGTAAATAATACCACGGATGAAAATCCGACCAATTAAAATTCCCCTCAAAAATCTGTCTGATGGTTGTTGGGAAATGAGTCATCATTTGGTATGATTTCAGCGGATTAAGGATTGGATTTTGCAACCCGTAAGGCCAGGCAATCAGCCCTAAAACATATCCGGCGAGAGAAATTCCGGTGAATAAAATCAATTTTTTCAGGAGAAATGATGAATCAATTTTTCGGGAAGCATAAAAATCTGAAGCCGTTTTCACAAGCATAAAAAGTCCCAGATAAAAGACGACCAGTATTCCTCCGATCCGGATTCCGATCGAAAATCCGATACTTAAAATGAGCAATAAAATGGTTTGAACAGATGGTTTTGTTTCAGTAAAAACCAGTTTGAGCATATAAAATATGCTTGAAATGTAAGCGAGTGCAAATGGAATATCTTTCAGGTTGTTTTGCGAATGCCCTAAAAATGTTGGCGATACCGCAAAAAGCAACAACACCAGAATCCCTGAGCCGTAGCCTGAAATCCAGACAGCAAATAAAGCCGTAACAAAAATGGTCAGCCAACCCGAAAAACTGCACATCAGGTGCCTGAAGCCATAAATGTCGTCGATTTTAAACCAATGAATTAGGGCGGTGACCAAATTGTCGGAGATTTGCCCGTAATACTGCAGATGCGTTTTGGGTGTATGCAGTGCTGAAGTGTCTTTCCCCAAAGTGGCGAAATAGTTGTAAACCATTTCAGACTGTTTGAAGTGCACTTCCTCATCGCCCGAAATTCCTGCATCGCGGCTGATGATCGGCATCGCGGCAAGCATTAAAACAGCAAGCGCATAGAAAATGATCTTTAGTTTTTTTTCTCCTGTCATTCTGTTTCGGCGTCGTAGAACTTCTTAACCAGGTAAATCGGGCGGTTTTGCGATTCTTTATAAATCCGGTAGACATATTCGCTCACCACGCCAAGAAAAACAAGCTGGATGGAACCTAGAAAATAAATGCTCAAAACAGTCGAGGACCAGCCAATCACAGCAAATCCGAAAATTTTGGCAATCAGCACGTAAATTCCGGCGCACATAAAAATGACAGTCCCCAGCGTTCCTAAAATCAGGCAAATACGAATGGGGAATTTTGAAAATGAGAAGATCGCATCGGTAGCTAAAACCATTAATTTCCCGAGAGTCATTTTCGGTTCGCCCCCTACTCTGGCTTCGCGAACATATTCAACGTATCCCTGGCTGAATCCGATAAAAAAGCGTAATCCGGGTAAATACCGGTTTGTTTCCTTCATCCGGACCATGGCATTTACCGCAGCGCGGTTCAGAATAGAGAAATTACCGGTGTTTTGCATTTCGTCCATTCCGGCTATTTTCCTGAAGAGTTTATGAAACAGATTGGTGGCGATTCGGAGCCGTTTGCTTTTACTTCCCAGCCGTTTCCCACTTACAATGTCAAAGCCTTCGTTCGTTATTTTGTGATACATTTCGGCAAGTAATTCAGGCGGATCCTGCAAATCTCCGTCCATCATGGCTACATAATTTCCCAGGGTCAGCTCCAACCCGGCAGTAAAGGCAGCCTGGTGCCCAAAATTTCGCGACAAATCAACAATTCTAATCCGCGTATATTTTTTATGCACATCAATTAATTTCTGAAGTGTGGAGTCGGTGCTTCCATCGTTTATAAACAGAATTTCGTAATTGGAAGTGAAAGATTCGATTGCTTTCACAGATCTGTCGGAAAGTTCGTCGATCAGATTTTCTTCATTATAAACCGGAATTATCAGTGAAAACATAGGTTTGTTTATTTAGGCCATTCTTTTTCTGTTCCTGAATTGATCCAAAGCAATTGAATTTTGGATTAAACCGGAGGTTAAAGATATAGATTTTCAGTTTTAAACAGCAAACTCTCCCTGGCTTGCTTTCAGGAAATGACTTAAAAAGACTGCCGGTGCAGGAAATTGTTGTATCCCTTGCCGGCAGTTTCTGGTTGGTTTAGAAAAGTATCCCGATTGATCAGGATGAAAAGCTATTGTGTATGAAAAAATTTTAAATGTTTGGAGACTTCAATGGAGCCCTGAACTTTCTCATCAGCATTATTCAGAATGATTTCTTTATCCGGATCCCAACGAATGGTTTGTTTTCCGGAGCGATCACATTTCAGGAATAATCTGCGCGAGCTTTTATTGTCCATTTTTATAAAGGTTTAAAGCCTCCCCCGACCCCTCCAATGAAGAGGCGAAAGAACCGGCTTTAATTGTTTTTAGATGTAAGGTTTATATCCTGTATTTTTTTACTTGATTCTAAATTCTGAAAGCAAATCTCCTGATAATCAACCTTTCAAACTCCATTCCTGTGGAGGAGCAGGGTGAAGCCTTCTTTATGCTTTATGGGCCGTACCCGGAATTGGCACTTCAAAATCCATGTCAACGGGTCCAAATTTCACTTCCTGAGGGCCAAGATCCATATCCGATTTAAAAATCTCGTCCCATGTTACTTTTTTACCTGTGTATGCTGCTGTTCGTCCCATGATAGCCGTAAGTGTCGAAAGGGCTGTCATCTCAGCCTGATTCACGTATTCGCCTGTCCTGATTGCATAAACAAGATGCATGTGTTCCTGCACATAAGGCGGGATTTTAATGTGGGTCATTTCATTTCCGTTTTCATCTTTCGGGTATTCGAATTTCCATTTTACCGAACCATCCATATTCCAGATCGTGTTTACACAATTGGTGTACCCTTCTGTACCCATAATAAATTCTCCGGTTCCGTTTGCACAATTGTCAATCTGGCGGCACATGCTGTGCGAGAAAACGCCATCGCCATAATCAAAATCGATACTGAAAAAGTCATACTGGTCGCCGGTTAACCTGCGTGCCCGCCCACCATAGCCAACGGCGCTTTCCGGATGACGGCCAAGAAACCAGTTAATGACATCGATGTTGTGAACGTGCGTGTCAAGAATATGATCGCCGCAAAGCCAGCAGAAATTGTTCCAGTTTCGGATCATGTATGTCATGTCGTCCCAGCCTTCTTCGCGGGTGCGAAACCAAACGTGGTTCTGATTCCAGAATGCACGCGCTGCAACCAGTTTACCGATTGCCCCGTTAGCAACCTGCTGGTAAGTTTCAATGTAGTCTTGCTGATGCCTGCGTTGTGTGCCCGTAACCACGTTCAATCCCAGAGCCTGAGCTTTTTTGGCGCTGGCAATTATCGAACGGATTCCGACCGGATCAACTGCGACAGGTTTTTCCATAAACACATGTTTGTTTTGCAGAATAGCTTCTTTAAATTGTTCGGGTCTGAATTGCGGAGGTGTAGCCAGGATAACTACATCCACATCAGGTAGAGCCATTAATTTTTTATAGGCATCAAAACCGGCAAAGCAATTTTCTTCCGGAATTTCCATTTTTAGTTTTGCAAAACGAGCTCTTCCGGCATCAACTTTATCTTGAAAAACATCGGCAAGTGCCACAATGTGCAAATCGGGTCCGCTGCTGATGAAATTTAAAGCTGCCCCGGTTCCGCGATTTCCAACGCCAATTAAACCTGCCCGCAATTTTTTCCCTTTTGGAGCAGCTTTCAAAACAGGCGGTAAGCCAAGTTCTTTGGCGTCTTTCCCTTTTTTACATCCCGAAATTACGGCTCCCGCTCCCAACAGTCCAATGCCTGCCAGAGCTGTCGATTCAAGAAATCTTCTGCGGTTTAAACCTTTATTGTCTTTTTCCATTGGAATTGTATTTTCTAATTCAAATTGTTATCAGCTTCACAAACTACTCTGAACCCAATATCGATGCAGTCGGAATACCACCAAACACTTTTTGGCATTTGCGGGTCGGTAACCAACCAGGCCTTTGTTTTGGTGAAATCGCGCGATGCACAGCGCACGTCTTTGGCATCGCTTTTAAACGAACCTCCTCTAATCACATGTTCCTGACCTCTTTTCGGACCTTTTGGATCAAGTACCAGTTGTTTATACGCCGAATAAGCTTTCGGTGAATAGTAATCCGAGCAAAATTCATATACATTACCGAGCATATTTTTTAGCCCGAAAGGATTTTCTTTTACCGAAGCAGGTTCTACTGTTTGGGTTGGGCTGTCTCCTTTATATGCTACATACGACGAAATGGTTGTCGTATCAGTTCCAAATATTTTCCTGAAGAATCCCTCTGAAGTATAATCTTTTGGACTTCCGGCGAAAAAATACGGTGTTTCGGTACCTCCGCGGGCTGCATATTCCCATTCCGCTTCTGTGGGAAGTCTGTATTTTTTCCCTGTTACTTTCGACAACCATTTGCAATACGTATTTGCAGCTTTCCACGACATGGTAATCGCTGGTCTTGGACCTTTTCCCCAGCCCTGATCGGGAGCGCCCCATGGTGGAGTAGGTCCGGAAATGGCATCCACATTTTCGTTTTCTTCGGCTTCTTTTCGTCCCTGAGATGAGGTGGCTTTAAAGAATTCGAGGTATTCGTCCCAGCTAACTTCAACTTTGGCCATAAAGAACCGCGAGATTTTCACCGAATGCACCGGGCTCTCATCTTTTTTTCTCAATGGTTCATTTTTGGGACTTCCCATCTTGAATTCTCCGCCTGGAATGGCGACCATGTCAAACGAAACACTTGTTGCCGGGATTTTTTCGGTGAAGCTGGCAAATTTGGTTACCTCAGTCGGCTGAGTGTAAACTTCAGTATTTTCAGCAACTGAATTGCCAAAGTTCATGTTGTGTTCGTGTTTGTTGTTGGGGTCAAAATGCCCGACATCGAGGTGACAATTCAGGCAGCTAACTTCCGATTTGCTGGTCAGAAAATTCAGGTGTGCATTTTCTCCTTCTACTGTCAGTGTTTTTGGGAAAAGATTTTGGTGACATTTTACACACGATTCTGTGTATGTGAATTTTCTTGCCTTTTCAAGTTTGCGTTTTGCTTCCCAGTTGAAATCAGCAGAATCTTTGAACAAGTAACCATAAACATCAATGGCTCCATGTTTGGCCTTTGCAAAAAGCATTCCCTGGCCTTCAGGAGGGAGATGGCATTCGACGCAATGAACGATTATTCCAGCTTTGTTATCGTGATGGGGCGAAAGCTTCCAGCTTTGTTCAGCATGCGGATGAACATGGCATGACATGCAATAATTGTCGGATGAAGTATAATTTACGGCCTTTTGCGCTGCAAACATAAAAACGAATGCAGTGAATAAACCTATTAGGATTACCCAAAGAAATGTTCTCTTACCGGAAAAGCGAGCTCGAACAGAATTCCAGATCTTCATATTTAAAAAACAGAGTTAATCATTCCAATAATTCCGGAGATTTTACCTGTTTCCGGAATAAATAATGTACACCAAAGCTAACATCGGTCAGTTAGCAAGGTTTTAGCTGAAGCTTACATGCGGGTTAAGGTAAGGTTAATTATGGGTTAAAATTTAATGTTCACAACAAGTGAAAATTCGACATTTTATTGAAAAACAAGCAAATATGTCTAAAAAAAGAGAAATTAACCCTGTTGAAAAACATGTTTTTAAGAAGCTACAAGAATCTCGAATTTTGTATTGAATTTTTCGCCGTACATTTCTTCGTAAAGCGAGCAAAACCTATCGAAAGTGAACCGGGCCAGGTTGTAGTTGTCTTGTTTAATCAGCACTTTTAACTTAAATGCCAAAGCCTGATCATTAACCGGATCGGTTACGAGAATCCGGTCAGATAATTTCAGAATCAATTCGTTATCTGTTTCGATGGATAACTCGTTTATGAATTTTATAAGCACATCAACAATGTTGTTGCCAATAAATCCTTTAAAATCGTCGAGCCAGTCATACGATTCACCTTTAAAAAGCTCGCCTTCCTGAATAATGTGATAGAAATTCAGGTTAAAATCGGTATCGTGAATTTTTTCGCGTTTCAGGAGTTTTAAGCATTCTAAATAATCGCAGTATACGGTTCCCCCGAAAGCCATCGACCAGCGGTCAACATGAAAATGAATTTGAACCGAATCAAGTGATTCAAGGATGAGTCTTAATTTTCGAATAGTGACACCGCGACTGTTTTTAGCGCTTTGCGAAGAGTGGCCGTGCCAAAGAATCTGGGTTAATTCATGGGTTGAGATCCCATTTTTATTGCGCTGAGAAAATAACAGAATGATCAGAAATAACTGTTTTAACTTTGGCGTAAATAAGCTTGTGATTTCATTGGCTTCCTTGTCGAGCACTTTAAAATCGCCAAAGAGCTGGATGTAATTCGATTCAGGTTTTTTTATGACAACCTGCTCTATACTCCTAATTTTATCGGCGGCAGAGGGTTCTTTTTTCAGGAGCTTTCGTAGTTTAAACCAAACAAATATAAGCAATACTAGTGCGATGACTATGATGACTGACCGCGACAAAACCGGGTAAAGAATAAAGACATTTTTAACCGGGACGATTTCAATAACTTCTTTGCTCAACTGCCAAATTTCTTCATCGCCAATAGCTCTTGACCAAATACTTAAGTCGTCAATCGCACCATTCATATTCGAAGACCAGTTGAATCCTGCCACACCGATGTATAAATTGTCGCGCCCTTTATAGGCCGGATGCCCGAGCGAACGACTGTCGAGTTTTCCATTCAGGTAAATGGCTTGTTCGCCGCTAAGTTTAGTGTAGCGCCAAACTAAATGATACCATTTACCAGCTTCAAGAATTGTTTTACCTTGTAAATCGTTGTTGTAGAAACCAAAATAGGGTTTTTTATCCCGAATTAAGAGGTGAATACCTTGCTGATAGGAATTGTTTTTTGTTCCGAGAATGCAGTAGTCTCTTTTGTTGTGCAGATATTCGCTGATTTTAATCCATGCTGCAACCGAAAAATCGTGATCCCTGATTTTAAATTCCTCAGCGCCTGGAAGAACAATATAGCTGTTTTTCCCAAACACAGCCACGGTGGATCGCGTAGAATCGCTTGTGAACTTTACGTTTTCGGGTTTACCGTTAAAACCATTGATGCTGTAATCGCGACTTCCTTTTGCAAAGGTGTAATGTCCTTCCAGGTTGTCGGTAATTTCAAGCGAAGTAGCTATAAAATGCTGAACGATATTTTGTTTTGGTTCGTTAAACGTTACTGTTTCAGGAGTAAAATGGAAGCCTGGACTTTGAGGAGTTAACGTTAAATTATCGCCCGGGCCTACTGGGAAACAATACTTTCCGCTTGTAAGACTTCCCAATTGTGCCCAATTTACGTAATCGAGTATTTGGGTGTTGTATGTGACCGTGCCTTTTATGGTTTTAAATTCGCGAATGTAGGTAAGTACTCCCAAGATCCAGCTTTCGTACCGGTCGAGCATGATGAAATTTGGGGTTTTCCCAGTGTTTGTCCAGGTATTTTTAATGTGCTCAATTAAGTAAGGATTTTGACTGGTATCGTACCTCATGTTTTTAGTTGCCTCGGATTTCGGCGGGAAATTATAATCGTTGTAAATCAGAAGGCTGTTTTTGGGATCACCTTTCAGAAATTCGCCTTTAAATACAGGCGCTTCCCAGATTGAAAAGTAAGGTTCAACTGCATGGTTCCAGATGTAATGCAGCCATTCCGGGCTGTTACGGTGTTCCTGCATCGAAAAAACTACCAGCCGTTTATTTGTTTCGATCATTGATTTTAAAGATGGCCAGCCTTCTTTGGCGTCGTAAGAGTATAGGTAATTGAGCATGCCGGTTTCATCCAAAATATCACTCAATTCATTAACATTAATACCAAAGTCCAGGAACAGCGTAAAGACTTTTTCTGGTTTGCTATCGAGATAGTTCTTGATTTCGAGAATGGTTTCGCGGAATGAAATTGAGGTTCCATCTGCTTTTTTAATGACTAACTGGTTTTGTTGCTTCTCCCATTCCAGAAAAAATCTGAAGCCGCCAATGTTTTGGTTAAGTAATTCCTGAATAGTCCGGTTTTCATTAAGATTGGCATCAACTCCGGAAAAATTGGAAATGACGAAAATTGTTTCGTCGTATTGTTTCAACAGGATATCTTCGGCAGCATGGGCGTTTATAGCCAAGGTTGAAAAAAACAATCCTATTAATGTAGCAACAAAGCGAATTCTAATATTCATCTTTGAAAATTATTAAACCGTTGATCAATAAATGGAAAATTAACCCACTTATTAACCCATCAGATTTGGTTTCAAAAATAGCTTTCTGATTCGGAATCCTCAAATTTAGGCGATTTATTCGCCTTTAAAGAAAGAATGTAAAAAATTTATATTTTTGTGGCTCGAATATGTGGTTCAGTTGCGAAGGGCTGTTAGCTCAGTTGGTTTAGAGCATTACCTTGACAGGGTAGGGGTCACTGGTTCGAATCCAGTACAGCCCACTTTTTAGGACTACAAATCGAATCAAAATCCATTAAATCGTTGATTTAATGGATTTTATATTTTTATCTCATATCAAAATAATCCAATTCATATCAAGTAATTCGTGAGCTATTCCGTGAGTAGTTTTTTTGTATTACGTTTGCTCACGGCGACCTCTGTAATAGTTTGTAATTCATTTATTTATGAGTTTGAAACTAACAATTTTTATTGAATAAAATTGGCTCAATTTGATACTACTGCTCTTCTGCCTGGATAGGGCAAATCATATCAAATGAGTTGAAATGAAAAAGGTCATCGCAATTAAAGTTTTTGATATGAAAGAAAAACAAACATTTGGAATCCAGTTTGTGGGCAGGAAGAACAGGGAGAAGGTAAAGAACTTCACCATTTTTGCCCGGATTACAATCAATGGGGTGGTTTCGGAAATCTCCCTGAAACAGAATATATCATCGAACGACTGGAACCCTATAACCGAATCTGGGAAAGGGAGAAAGTCCGAGATCAAAGAGTTGAATCAATTCCTGGATCAGGTGCGGACTAGGCTTAACAATATTTACCGGGAATTGATGGTTGATGGAGACCTTCCGACTGTCGCAATGGTAAAGAATCATTTTTTGGGAATTGAAGAGCAGGGGAAATCCATCTTGGATGCTTTCGATTACCACAAAAAAGTTTCGCAAGGAAATCTTTCGGACAATACCTTGCAGCATTATACAACGACTGAAAAATATGTGAAGGAATTTCTTGAAGCGCAATTTAAAACTACAGATGTCTATCTGCGAACAATTAACTACAAATTTGTTGTAGATTTTGAGTATTTCCTTCGGAATAGAAAACCGACTGATCACCAGAAACCGATGCAGAACAATGGAGTAATGAAGCATATTGAGCGATTCCGAAAAGTGGTCGGTTTAGCTCAAAAACTTGATTGGTTAAAAATCGATCCTTTCAGAAATTATCAGATCAAGTTTAAAAAGGTAGCAATGGGTTACCTTGAACCAGACGAACTTCAGAAGATTGAGGAGACAAAATTTAAACTTGAAAGACTGGAATTTACAAAGGACTTGTTTGTTTTTAGTTGCTACACCGGATTGGCTTATATCGATGTCATGCAACTTGTACCTGAAGAGATTCATCTAGGAATAGATGGAAACTACTGGATTATTTCCAGTAGACAAAAAACAGGAAGCCCATTAAGAATTCCGATCCTTCCCCGAGCCTGGTCAGTCATCGAACAATACATCAATCATCCTCGTTCGAAATTCAATGGAACTATCTTTCCTGTGATCTCTAACCAAAAGCTGAATAGTTATCTAAAAGAAGTTGCTGATTTCTGCAGTATTTCAAAGAACCTAACTTTTCACTTAGCCAGACACACTTTCGCAACTACCGTAACCTTGAGTAATGGTGTACCGATAGAAACCGTTTCCAAAATGTTAGGGCACACATCGTTAAAAACGACACAGATTTATGCGAGGATTTTAGATTCAAAAATTTCGGAAGAAATGGAAAAAGTAAAATTGAAACTGGGAAATTGCCTTGAACAATAAATAGGTTGGTTATATCCATTATTTATAAAAGTCCTTTTTTATCGTACTTTTGGAAAATTATTACGAACTTAAAAAACTATCAAACCTCTTGATAGCTATATCAAGATAAACCTGACTATAATGATAAGTGACGAGGAATTATTCGTTTTTAACAGGATGGTAGAGGGTGATAAGGAAGCTTTCCGTTTCTTTTTCGAAAAATACTATCCCGACATGATTAACTTGGTCAATCTGTACCTTCACGATTCAATAATGTCTGAAGAGATTGTTCAGGATATATTTATATACCTATGGGAAAAAAAGGAGCAAATTAAAATTGAATCCTCATTGAAGTCATATCTGCTTAGGGCGTCGAAAAACAGGAGCCTGAATTATATCCGCAACGAAAAAATAAAACTCGACATACACAGCAGACTGGCCGATTTGGACAAAAGAGTAATTGAAATGCCAGACAATGTAATGGATACCAATCAGCTTCGAGATGTTATCAATGCGGCAATTGACAGCCTTCCGGATAGATGCCGCGAAATTTACATCATGGGAAAGGAAAAAAATATGTCGTATAAAGAAATATCTGAAGAACTCGGAATTTCCGTAAAAACGGTCGAGGTACAAATGGGCAAAGCGCTAAAGAAGCTGAGAGAACAACTAAGACCGTATTACAATGACATCTTTATCTTTATTTTACTGTGGATTATTGACTAACCCGTTATGTGGAGGATGTTTGATCGATAAACATGATCGGTCAAAAAAACTTTTTTCTTCTTTAAAGCAGCTGTAACTAATTGAATTGTTGAATGATTGGCAAAGCGGAATGCGTATTTGTATTTTTAATGACTATTTTGGACACATAAAATATTTAGTCAGACAATAAAAATGTGGGATTAGTGATAAGGGTTTTCTGAAGGTTATGTGCCAGTATAGTGTAACAACAAATAAAAATGGCACCAAAAGCTCCCTGGAATATTTTTTTTAAGTGTTTTCAGAACCAGGCTACACAAGAAGAACTCGCAGAGATCAAAGATTGGCTGGGGGAAGATATTGAAAACATGGAAATGCTCAACGAAGTGTACAATGTCTTTGCCATTTCATCATCTGTACCAGCACCATTGAATCCCGATGTACAAAAAGCTTGGGACAAAATCGATCAGAAGATTTCAATAACATCTCCAGTAAAAAAGATTAACTACAAATTTATATATGCTTTTACTGCCGCAGTACTTGTGTTCGGCTTATTGCTTTTCGGTGTTGTTGACAATTACTTTCGGATTGACCATTTGTCGCGCCAGTTCACCGAAGTGACTACGCTTCTCGGACAAAAGACAAGCGTTACCTTACCCGATGGCTCTAAAGTCTGGCTGAATTCATCTTCTTCATTAAAGTACGCAAACAATTTCAATGTCAGAAAGCGTGAGGTGATTTTATCCGGTGAAGCTTTCTTCGAAGTCTTTAAAGATAAATCGAAAAGATTCAGGGTAAAAAGCGGTATTCTTGACATTGACGTTTACGGAACGTCATTCAACATTAAAAACTATCCCGACGACTATTTACAGGAGGTGACCGTAGCCGATGGTATTGTTGGTGTTTCAAGCAATGCACAGGAAATCCAAAAACTTAAAAAAGGAGAACAGGCCTTACTGAATAAGGAATCAAAGAAAATTCTTTTCAAAACAGAGGACGCTGATCTGGTTACCGCCTGGAAAAATAATGAATTGATTTTCCGAAATACACCGGTAGATGAAGTCTTCAAATCGCTTGAAAGCTGGTTCGGTGTAAATATCAAATTTGACAGGAAAATGATCGGGGGTCATAATTACACCTTTAAAATAAAGACCGAATCGTTTAAGGAAGTTTTGGGGATGATGCAGGTTATGACACCATTTAAATATACGATTAACGGAAAAGATATTGAAATAATGTACAACAACTAACCATAACGATCTGCCTATGATATAACCCTTAATCTCTGAAAAAAATACAAGCCTGTCCGGAGGACAAGCCTGTATAAACTAAAAGTTTAATAGATTTTTTAACCGTAGTTACCAGCAAGAAATTTAGCGATTTACCTGATCTGGAAAACTACAAAACCCAAACAAAAGTATGAAAAAAAAACATGAATCAGATGGGCTTGGTTTACTGAGTCGGTCTGTTTTTAAAATTTTGAGAGTCATGAAATTAATGATGGTGCTCATTTGCTTTGTGGGACTGTTAAGCAGCTTTGGGAAAAGCTACTCCCAAAACACCAAGTTATCAGTCGAATTCAAAAGCTCGACCATTGAAAGTGTATTAAATTACATTGAAAGTCGCACGGATTATTCATTTATGTACGACAATAAAAAGATTGATGTTTCGCGCAAGATAAACATAAGTGCTAAAGACAAGACAGTTGAGGCGATTCTTGATCAGCTTTTTGATAATGGGGTAAGTTATAAAATGATAGGGAAACACATTATTATTACTCACAGAGAAGAGCAACCTAGTATTTCCAGTGATCAGCAACAAAAATCCATCTCCGGAAAAGTAACCGATTCCTCCGGTGCGCCGATTCCAGGTGTATCTATTGTGGTTAAAGGAACTACAACAGGAACTATTACTGATTCCAACGGGAACTATTCCTTGTCAAATATCCCTGAAAATGCAACGCTACAGGTTTCTTTCGTGGGTATGAAAACGCAGGAAATACAGGTTGCTGGTAAAACTACGATTGCTGTGGTGATGGAAGAAGAAACCATTGGAATTGACGAAGTAGTGGCTGTAGGTTATGGTACTCAGAAGAAAGTTAATTTGTCTGGATCCGTTTCTTCTGTCTCAAGTGAAACGCTTGCTAAAAGTTCAGTCCAAAATACTGCTAATCTTCTACAAGGAAGAATGCCTGGTTTAGAAATAATTCAACCATCAGGAAAACCTGGAAATGATGATCCTTCAATTCGAATTAGAGGGATTGGTTCTTATGGTGCATCAATTTCTCCATTGGTTTTAATAGATGGAATAGCAGGTTCTCTTGCTTCTATAGCACCAGATAATATTGAAACTGTTACAGTACTTAAAGATGCTGCATCTGCCTCTATATATGGTGCGAGAGCTGCAAATGGAGTTATCTTAATAACTTCTAAAAATGCAAAAAATGGAGAATCTTCGCTTGAATATACGCTTAATGTCGGAATTCAAAATGCTACCAGAATACCCGAATTCATATGGAATTCTGCTGAATATATGGAGATGTATAATTCAGCCCGATTAAGAAACGGTCAAACTGCGTTTTATACTCAAGAACAGATAGACAGTTATAAGAATGCTACGGATAGGACTCAATATCCGAATTTTAATTGGCCTGAGTACTATTTTAAAACAGCAACAGTTTATAATCACACCCTAAATTTTGCTAAAGCAACTGAAGCCAGTAAATTTAGACTTGGATTGAATTATTCTGACCAAGATGGTATCCTTCCGGTTTTCAAATCAAAAAAATTCACAGCCAACTTGAATTATGAAAATCAAATATTAAAGGGGGTTAATATTGGTTCCACTATAAATTTATTTTACAATACAAGGACAGAACCACAAGCGAATGATGACTTTTCTTTAATAAAAGGAATTTATGGGCGTTCACCACTTGCCTCGCCATTTTTGCCAGATGGTAGAAAAGCCTCGGGAAGAGCATATTCCACGGAACCCTTTAGTACTATAGCTCCAATAACATTTACAAATGGGAAAAGAGAATATGATACTTATACTGCTAATGCTCAAGTTTTTGCAATTATTGATATAGCAAAAGGCTTACAATGGGAGAGTAAAGGGGCTGTTGGTTTTTATAATGGTTTTTCGAAATTACGTGCATATAGTACTGCAAGTCAATATTACTATTATCAAAAACTCCCCGGAGAAGAAGATTATACCATTGATCAATCAGTTGGAGATCCTTTTACCCTAGGCCTTTCGAATAATTATTCTGTCACCATTGTACCTACTCTTAATTCTGTGCTAAGGTATAATACAAACATTAATCGCCACGCAATTGGTGCTATGTTAGGGTATGAACAGACATCTAGTTATACAAGATCAATTTATGGGTATAGACAAACATTTGCTTCTGATCATCTAGATGAATTGGATGCAGGAAGCTCTGTGGGGCAAAATTTGAACGGAACCTCTTCAGAATGGGCGCTTCAGTCATTCTTTGGTCGTGTAAATTATGCGTTTAAAGACAGATATTTATTTGAGGGTAATATGCGTTATGATGGAACATCTCGCGTACAGGCCGCCCATCGTTGGGGAATATTTCCTTCATTTTCTGGCGCATGGAGAATTTCTGAGGAAAGCTTTATAAAAGACAATTTGAAATGGATAAATAATCTAAAAATTCGTGGATCTTATGGAATCTTAGGAAATCAAGGTATTGGTGATTATCCATATCAATCTGTTTTTAGTTTTAAAAATTACTCTTACGGATCGATTGTAGATCAAGGAGTTGTGGTGACTAAAATGACAGATAAAAATCTTCAGTGGGAAAAAACTAAAATATTAAATTTTGGCATCGATGCCGATGCTTTTAATGGATTAATTGGGATTGGTCTTGATTGGTATAAAAAAGACACTTATGATATATTAGCAAAAATTCCGGTTGCATTAAGTGTTGGTGTAGATGGTCCGGTTTCTAATAACGGGAAATTACAAAATAAGGGACTGGAGTTAGAACTTAGACATAGCAATAGAATAGGGGAACTTCATTACAATGTTAACTTTCAGGTCGCAGGTTTCAAGAATAAACTTGTATCCATTGTAACCCCAACAAAAGGTGTTAATGAAGTAGGATTGCCCTATAATTCATTCTATCTCTATGAATGGGAAGGTATTTTTCAAAGTCAGGATGAAATCGATAATTCTGCAACGCAAAATAATAATCCAAAACCCGGTGATCTAAAAATAAAGGATCAAAATGGAGACAAAATAATTGACGCTAACGACCGTAGAAGTTATGACCCTTATCCCCAATTTAGTTACTCGTTAAATATGAATTTAGAATGGAAAAGATTTAATTTATCGATTTTTCTGCAAGGGGTAGAAGGGTCGCATGTGTTACTTTCAGATTATGCAAATTTCCCATTTAGAGAAGGAATACCTCCGAAAGCCGAGTTCAGGAATGCTTGGACCTCTGAAAATCACAGCAATTCAATTCCAGCTATTCATACATTCGATTATGTAGGGGTCTATGGATATACTTCTACCTATTTGTTGAAAAATAGCTCCTATTTGCGTCTTAAGAATATTTACCTCTCATATGCATTGCCTGAAAGAATTTTACATCCTTTAAAAATGAAAGAGATGTCAGTATACTTTTCCGGTGATAATTTAGTAACATTCTCAAATTTTGATGATGGAGATCCTGAAGTTAGTCAAGGAACAAGCGTGTATCAATACCCTCAAGTACGTAGCATGAATGTTGGAGTAAAAATAAAATTTTAAAACATAAATGATTATGAAAACCTTTAAATATAAACATGTTGGTTTAATGTTGCTATTACTATTGCTGTTATCTTCATGTGAGGATTTTTTAGATAAAAATCCAACGTATGTACTTTCAAGTGAAGCATTCTGGAAAACTGAGACTGATGCAAAAATGGCTTTAGCCGGTTGTTATGATGCACTATATTTTTTGCCTCCCGGAGGAGCATGGTCTCAACCATATCTGGATTGTCTCTCAGACAATGCCTATGCACAATGGGCTTCATATCAGTGGAATATGGGTACGATAGTTACGGGAGATCTCACTCCAACTACGACTCAGTTTTCACCTAATATTTATAAATATTGCTATAAAGGGATAGCTGTTTTCAATTTCTTTTTAGATAATATAGGCAAAGTCGAAAGTATTGATAGTAGTACAAAAAATGAATATATAGGCCAAGTAAAATTCCTTCGTGCGTTATTCTATTTTCATTTGGTTGAATTTTATGGAGATATCATATTGTTTAAAGAAAGTTTGAAATCGGCAGAAGAAGGATTAGTGGCAAAAAGTCCTCAAAAGGATGTTTTGGCATTTATAAAGGAAGACCTGGATTTTGCAATAGCAAATTTGCCAAATACTGCTTATTCTGGTCATGCTGTTAAAGGAAGTGCAATGGGTTTAAAAGCGAGAGTACTCCTTTATGAACAAAATTGGGTAGATGCGGCTGCTTTAGCAAAGCAAATTATGGATGGTGGGAAATTCAGTCTGGCAGATGATTATCATAATATATTCATAAATGCAGGACAGAAAAATAACCCTGAAATAATGTTTTCATGTGTATATTTAGCACCAGACCTATTTCAATGGCAAAGCTCCGAAATTGCAGGTGGTTCTATGAATACTGAATTTGGTTGGGGATCTCATATTTGTCCATATTGGGATCTTGTAGATGCTTATGAGTGTATTGATGGAAAATCAATAACGGAATCGACCTTATATGATCCTACTCAAAAATGGTTAAATCGTGATCCAAGGCTTGCATATACTATAAGGATGCCGAATATACAATGGCCAGAAGGAGAACCAAATGGTGCAGCAAGCCCAACTGGTATAAATATGCAGAAATACGTAGATCTTTCACAGGCTCCATTTAGTCATACTAGATTTAATCAATATGATCAGGATTATGTTATAATTCGTTATGCTGATGTTTTACTGATGTATGCTGAAGCAAAAAACGAAGCAAGTGGACCGGATGCAAGTATTTATGATGCTTTAGATCAAGTTAGAGGAAGAGCCGGAGTAAATATGCCTAATGTTGATAGGGGAAAATATAATACAAAAGAGTTACTGAGAGATTATATTCGTAATGAAAGGAGAATAGAATTAGCTCTTGAAGGACAAAGGTATTTTGATCTTAAGCGTTGGCATATTGCGCATATTGTTTTACCAAAGCTAAAAACTCCAGGAGGGATACCACTTGTTTTTCAGGAAAAGAATTACTTTATTCCATTTCCACAAAGTGAAATAGATATAAATCCTAATCTTGTACAGAATCCGGGATATTGATTAGTCAAGAATACCACTGAATTTATAAAAAAGACTTTTTAAGATCTTCAATGACGATAGGGAATTGTTATCCTATTCAATTTCCTATCGTTTTTGTTATTATCAATACTATATTCTATCTAGTTTTTATATCCAAAAACTGAATTTTGCCATCTTTAATATTAAAATAAAAGGAATTTATTCAGTTTCAAATAAAAATCCGATCATAAATAAATAGCCATGAAAAATAAAATAGCAATTGCCCTGTTGGCTGCATGTCTGAGTAATTTCTCAGGTCACGCACAGATACCTGAAAAACCCGTTGATCCAGTTTCTTTCAAAACATCTGACAGCCTTTTGCAAAGACTATACAACAATGCTGAAGAAAAGGCCAAATGGAATATCGCCCAATTTGGGAAATACAAGGTATTGGTTGAAGGTGGCTGGTATAAAAATGTGTGGCTCGAAACGCAGCCCATGGGCGGCTACATGTATGGCAAACGCGATGTAGATATTGCCCGAAATAACATTGAGATATTCATTGATTATCAGCGCCAAGATGGTCGTTTTCCCGGTATGGTATCCAACGAAAATAATACACTCAAGGGCCATTATGGATGGTTTCAGGGATTGTTTTTGGCCGGCCCGGCCTTTGAAACGTATTTCCTGCTGAACAAAGACAGGGAGTTTATAACCAAAGTGTACCAATCGCTGCAAAAGTTTGATGAATATTTATGGAAGACTCGCGATTCCAATGGCAATGGCTGCCTGGAAATATGGTGCCTGGGTGATGCGGGCGAAGACGAATGTGTCCGCCTGGGTAAAATTCCAAATTGGTGGCCTTTTGATTATGCGCCAACATGGGAAAAAATTCAAGCCTTGCCCAAAGATATTAGGGACAAAGAAATAAATGGGATAAAATTCGAAAACATCAAAGAATACCTTCTGCCTGCTGAATCGATGGACATCATGTCCTATTCGTACACCTGTCGGGATGTTCTGTCGAAAATTTCAAAAGAAATCGGGAATGGAATGGAAAAGTATTGGAGGGAAAAGGCAGAAACGGTGAGGGATGCATTAAAAAGCCACCTTTGGGATGCAAAAAACCATGCTTGCTATGATCATGATAATTCAAATGAAAAGATCGACGTGTTGATTCACAACAATCTGCGCTGTATGTATTTTGGAAGTTTTGACCAACAAATGGCAGACGAATTTGTCCGTTACCACCTGATGAACCGGAAAGAATTCTGGACTCCCTTCCCGCTGCCATCCATTGCCGCCAACGACAAATTGTTCCGCAACGAACCGGGCAACAACTGGAGCGGGCAGCCCGAAGGACTGACGTATCAACGGTCAATAAGCGCCCTCGAAAACTATGGCCATTATGCTGAATTAACTTTACTTGGAAGGAAATTTTTGAATAATCTTGAAAAGTACAATCAATTCACACAACAGTACGACCCGTTTACTGGTATACCGAACAATTCTCCCGACGGTTACGGACCGTCTATACTTGCGTCGCTGGAGTTTGTTTCGCGCATGTATGGCATTCATTTCAACGAAGATAACATCTGGTGGTCGTGCCTCGATACGCCCGAAACGTATGCGTATTCGCAGGATTATTTGGGGTCAAACTACCAGATGGTAACTAATGGGAACGACGTGGACTGCTTTATAAATGGACAAAAAGTGCTTTCGTTCACCAAAGGTATACGGGTGGTAACCGACCGAAAAGGCCAACTGCTTGGAGTTGTTGGTATTGAAACAGAAAAGAGGCAGGCCAAAGTGGATTTCAATAATCAAGCCATTTCGCTGGAAGTATCTCCTAACTTTTCTTTTTCTTTTGATGGAAAATTTAAAAAGAACAAGGTGGTTCCATATTATAAACCTTTTTAGCGAACGATCGTGAAAGCAGATGTTTCAATGTTTACAGAAAGACAATCTAAATATATGTTTATAATGAGGGAAAATCTTATAGTATTATCATTGCTTGTCTTTTTAGTCTTACAAGCGAACGGTCAAAGCAAATTTTCGGGCAAAAAAGCCATAGCTTTTCAGGATATTCATGCTCAGGGGCTTTTGGAAAAGCGCCTCCAATTGTCGTACAACCGCCTTCAGGACGACTATTTTCAGTGGGAGTCCATTTCGGAGATCAACCGGGAATCGTTTCCCGGCGATGCGGTTGGCCGGTGCATCAACGGGTTAGCACTGCTGTCGCAGGCTTTACACCAACCGGCTCCTTCCAATTTGAAGGACATCATGGCCAATTACCATGAACTCGAAAACAGCGAAGGCTATTTCGGTGCGCTGTTGCCTGCCTCCCGGGCCAACGAGGACGTAATGGCCGGCCACAACGGGCTTTTGTGCGGTTTGACCGAGTATGTTCTCTGGACGCACGATGCAAAAGCCACACAGCGGTTAAGGTCGGTAATTGATAGCCTGATTATTCCTGTTCGCGAAGCGATTAAGTTTTACCGCGTTGATTCGGAAGAAGGGAAAAAGATGAACTGGGTTTTGTCGGGCGGCGATATCGGCCAGTTGTTCCTGGCGCTCGATGGCATGACCCGCGCATATACCGTTTATCCCTGCGCCGGATTGAAAGCAACTATCGAAACGGCTATCGACCGGTACAGGAAATTAGACCTGGTCGCCATCAGCGCCCAAACACATGCCATGCTTTCGGCCACTACAGCCATTGCCCGTTGGTACGAAATACAGCGTCGTCCCGAAGATTTGGCTTTTGCCGAAAAGTTGTACAAACAATACCGGGATTTGGCCATGACCGAAACCTACGAAAACTTCAACTGGTTCAACAAACCGGAATGGACAGAAGCCTGCGCTGTAACCGACTCGTATATTCTGTCTGTAACGTTGTGGCGTTTGACGGGAAAAACTGAGTATCTGGAAGACGCGCACCATATCCTTTTCAACGGGGTGTTGGCCGGACAACTGCTAAACGGTGGTTTTGGCGTTTCGAAGTGCGTATGCGATCAAACCGGCGTTTGTATTGTAAAGGAACACGATGAAGCTCCGTTTTGTTGCTCCATGCGTGGTGCCGAAGGTTTGTCGCGAGCCTTGCAGTACAGTTATTTTATCGAAGGAGATACCGTAACTGTGCCATTTTATGAAACCAGTACCGCCACCCTCCGGCTACAAAATGGCAACTGCACAATCAAAGAAACTTCCCGCTATCCATATGAAGGTCATGTGAAGTTAGAGGTTATTGAAAGTACTGTATCGGGAAAGACTACAATGCAGTTTTTCGCACCATCATGGATCGAACCGGGTAGTTTCGTAATAAAGATAAACGGTAAAGCAACGAACTGTCAGGCAAGTAACTCTTTTGTTAAGCTGAACTTGAAATTAAGCAAGGGAACGACTGTTGAACTGTCATTCAAACAAAAACAGGGTACCACAACCGCGCTTTATCCCGGCAAATCGCCCGGGGCAGTCAGGTATTTCAAAGGCCCGTTACTGTTATGTTCGGCAACCGATACGGCAGACGAACCATTTGTTCCGGTTTTGGATTTAGCTGAAAAGGGGGGACAAGGGTTCGTGTATTTCCCGAAGGTCAAACCTCAAACAAAAAATGAGACTTCTAATGGGCAAGATATTTCAGGTACTGAAAATGACTGCGTAATCTACCGGAGCAACCTTCCTGAAGAAAAGGTAACCAGTGGAATGCAAAAGCTGTTTGCTGATTTAAAATACGACCGCAATTCGGTGATATTTTGTTATTTGTGGGATGCTCCTCAGGAAGTAATGCAGCTTATCCTGCAATGGCCCGAAACGGCAGAAATGCCTACACCGGAAAATGTAGTATTGGAATGGACCGAATCAGGAAACAAATTGAGCAACTCTAGGCCTGGTATTATCGGCAATGGCAGGCAATGGGTTTATTCTCTCTATACGCCCGACAAAGCGAAGGCGATAAATAACCTTGTATTGTGGTTAAAGGCACAGGATATCCCTCTCGGAAAGATTGGCGACCCCGAAGTCTCGCTTATCAAAAAATAAGGAAGATATGAAGGTTGATGGAGGTAAATTGGGACAAAGTAGGTGGGGATGCCCGGCATTCTGGGCACGCAATCGTTGCAATGGGCAAACATTTGTATGTGAATTGGCAAGGGCCTGGTAATTATGAATTTGCATTAGATAGTCGTATTGAAGACCAGCGAACTGATTCTCATTCAAACTCAACAAGGAGATGTCAATTGACAGACATTTTTTGAGTTTAAGTCAAGTGGATTTCAGTAAACGAAGTACATCATTGAATTTTAACGAATAAAAGAACTTTTAATATATTATAAAACAACTTTAATGAAAACCGACAAAACTTTATTCTTTGTTCTCATTGCTACTATCTTTTTAGGATGTAATGGTAAAAAAGCGATCGATCTGACTCAGTTTGTCGATCCATTCATTGGCACAGCATTTACAGGTCATACTTATCCTGGTGCGACGACACCATTCGGAATGGTACAGGTAGGGCCGGATAATGGTATCAGTGGCTGGGAGTTCTGTTCCGGTTACCACAACAACTCAAAAACAATTATGGGATTTTCGCATACCCATCTTAGTGGTACCGGTGCTTCCGATATGGGCGATATTTTATTTATGCCGGTGGTTGGTAGAGTTCCTTTTACTGCTGGGACGGAAGAAGTACCTTCTACGGGATACCGATCTTCTTTTTCACATGATTCAGAACAGGCAAGTCCGGGATATTACCGGGTAAAGCTTAACGATTATAAAATTCTTGCCGAAATGACAGCAACTCCGAGGGTGGGGCTTCATCGTTATACTTATCCTTCCAGTGAAAAGTCGGGTATTATGATTGACCTTGAACACGGAATCGGCGACAGAACAACGGAAAGTTATATAAAAGTAATCGACTCTCAGACGGTTGTTGGCATGCGCCGTTCCAGTGGTTTTGTACGCGATCATCGTTATTATTTCTGCGCCCGTTTTTCAAAACCTTTTGAGCAGGTTATATCTTATCAGGACGGTATGGTTGCCGACAAGGAAGAAATTGCCGGAAAAATAACCAAGATGCTGGTTCAGTTTTCTACAACAAATCAGGAAGCGGTGAAAGTTAAAGTGGGTTTGTCGACGGCCAGCGAAAAGGGAGCCGTCAACAACCTCGATGCCGAAGTGCCCGGCTGGGATTTTGATGCAGTGCATAAACAAACCGAAGCGCTCTGGAACAACTATCTGAAGCGGATTGATATAAAAGCAATGGACGACGACCAGCGGATTTCGTTCTACACTTCGCTATATCATGCCTTACTGATGCCCAACCTTGTAACCGATGTTGACGGAAGTTATTCCGGCTGGGACCACCAGTTGCATAAAAGTACCGTAGGCGATATGTACACCAATTTTTCGTTATGGGATACTTACCGGACAGAACACCCGTTCCTGGAAATAATGTACCTCGAAGAAAACAGCCGTTTTGTACGCTCACTGCTTGAACGCTACCGGCAAACCGGTTTGTTGGTTACCAATGAATACGGTATGTGCGAAACCTGGTGTATGATTGGAAACCACGCTATTCCTGTAATTGTGGATGCTTATTTAAAAGGAGATACCACATTTAACCCGGAATTTGCTTACGAGGCTGTCAAACATGCGCAGACTTTAGAACATAATAAAGCCGACTGGTCGAATTATGACAAATTAGGATATTTCCCGTATGATATTAGCAGCGAAGAGTCTGTTTCACGAACCATGGAATCTGGTTACGATGATTATTGCGTTGCTCAAATGGCAAAAAAAATGGGAAAAGATGAAGATTATGAGTTTTTCATGAATCGCTCAAAATTTTACAAAAATTTATTTGACCCTGAATACAAATTAGCAAGACCAAGGGATTCTGAGGGAAACTGGAAAACTCCTTTTGACCCTTACGCCCTTACAAATAAAACGGGGAAAAGAGATTATACTGAAGGGAATGCCTGGCAGTGGACGTGGCACGTACAGCAGGATGTGCCGGGGTTGATTAATCTGTTCGGAACCAAAGAAGCTTTTGTTCAGAAATTGGATTCGCTCTTTTTTGTGGATGTAGATTCTCTTCCCGGCCATGTGGAAATTCCGGATGTAACAGGCCTTATTGGTTCGTATGCGCATGGGAACGAACCCAGCCATCACATTGCATATTTATATAATTATGCCGGACGCCCGGATAAAACAGCTGAGATTGTCAGGGAAGTATTTGATAAATATTATCTGCCCAAACGCGACGGCCTGTGCGGAAACGACGATTGTGGACAAATGTCGGCCTGGTACATGTTTTCTGCTTTTGGCTTTTACTCTGTTGATCCGGTTTCGGGCGAGTATATTTTTGGTGCTCCGCAGGTGCATGAAGCGACCTTGCATCTTCCCAATGGAAAAGCATTTACAATAAAAGCGAACAATCTTTCAGTAGAAAACAAGTATGTGAAATCGGTGCGGTTGAACGGAAAAACAATTGCTTATACTTCTATCAAGTATGAAAATATTAGAAATGGAGGGACACTTGAGTTTGATATGACCGACAATAAAAAATAAATTTTTCCTGCTTTTCTATAAAATAGGATTGGCTTTTTTAAGTAAAACAATATTCCGGAAATGCCAGAATATTTGTGACTAAGTTTTCAAAAGAATAAATTATTGTATGTAATGAAGAGAATATTTTTGCTAAACACAACTGCATTCGTTTCCATTTTCTTCTTTTTCTTGACGATTTTACAAGCGGAAGAAAAAATAAATTATGCCGAAAAAGTAAATACCTTAATCGGAACAAAAGGGAACGGATTAACTTCCGGTTATTTGTATCCGGGAGCTTCTTACCCTTTCGGGATGGCACAGTTTACCCGTACTTATTTTTCACCGAACACAGGTTTTGGAATCAACCAGTTAAGCGGTGCAGGTTGTTCTAATGAAGGTAATTTTCCAACGCTTCCGCTAAATGGCGAGTTAACCGTTTCTCCCGACAGTATTCTTAATCTGAATGTAAGTATTTCTGAAGAGAAAGGAATTGCAGGCTATTATACTGCGAAAGTTCAAAAGAATATTCAAGCAGAATTAACTGTGACCGAACGAACAGGTATGGCTCAATACACCTTTTCCCCTGAAACAAAAAAAGGAACGGTGATTATTGGTGGAGGTATTGCGGGAACGTCTGTCGATGTTGCAACTGCCGTGATTACCGGCACAAATACCTGCGAAGGATTTTCTGATGGTGGCGATTTCTGCGGTATCCCTGCACCGTATAAGATTTATTTTGTAGCTGAATTTAAGGGGAAGGTTGTTTCGTCAGGAACATGGAAAGACAGTAGGCTGAAGCCCGGAACCACCTTTGCGGAAGGTAAAAACTCTGGTTTATATTTCACCTTTGATGTTACAGACGAAAAAACAATTCAGTATAAAATAGGCATATCTTATGTATCGATAGAAAATGCAAGGGAAAACTTAAAAACCGAAAATCCTGGGTGGAATTTCGAAGAAGTAAAGAATAAAGCTATCGATAAGTGGAATTATTATTTGGGAAAAATTGAAGTTAAAGGCGAAAATGAAGATCGAATCACACAGTTTTATACCCATTTATACAGGGCATTAATCCATCCCAGTGTTTGCAGCGATGT
Organism: Prolixibacteraceae bacterium; assembly: GCA_041652995.1. Taxonomy (GTDB): domain Bacteria; phylum Bacteroidota; class Bacteroidia; order Bacteroidales; family Prolixibacteraceae; genus Aquipluma. Next base: position 12,366 of record JBAZGO010000033.1, on the reverse strand, counting down.
GAACGGCGAATACATGGACGCCGATTTCAGGATTCACAAGACATTACGAAAACAATATACCAACTACAGCAACTGGGACACGTATCGCACACAGGTTCATCTAATGACCATGCTCGATCCTGAAGTTGCCTCCGATGTGGTTGTTGCGTTGCAGGATTTTGCGGAACAGTCTGGAGGTGGCTTTCCCCGTTGGGTACTTGCCAACATTGAAACGGGAGTTATGCAGGGTGACCCAACCACAATCCTTATCGCTAATGCTTATGCTTTTGGTGCCAGAGATTACGATCCTTGTCCGATTCTCGAAACGATGAGAAGGGGAGCAGAAATTCCCGGTACAAAATCACAGAATCAACTAACCCGTCCGGCGCTGGACATGTTTCTTGAAAATGGTTTCTGCTATGCTTCCATGCAACTGGAATATAACTCGGCTGATTTTGCGATATCCCGTTTTGCACTCAATGCCTGCGCCAATAAGGAAGTAAGTAGAGCCTACCTGAAGCGGGCCCAAACCTGGAAGAACCTGTACAACCCGAAAACCGGATGGTTACAATCGCGGCGAAAGGAAGGTTTTGTCCCCCTGAAATATGACTTCCGCGAATCGACCTACAATAATTATTTCTGGATGGTTCCCTATAATATTAAGGGATTAATTGATACGATTGGCGGGGTGAATGAAGCAGAAAGTCGGTTAGATAATTTGTTCCGCCGTCTGGACGCCGGATACGATGACGACTGGTATGCTTGTGGAAACGAACCTAGTTTTGGCATTCCGTGGGCATATAATTGGGTTGGGAAACCGTATAAAACGCAGCAGGTTGTTCACCGGATTTTAGCGGAGCAGTATTCCGCGAAACCGGATGGACTGCCCGGAAACGATGACCTGGGCTCAATGGGATCGTGGTATGTGTTTGCCTCCATCGGCCTTTATCCTGAGATTCCCGGTGTTGGCGGATTTTCCATCAATTCGCCCATGTTTCCGTACATTAAAGTTCATTTGAAGCACGGAGTTTTAACTATTCTGGGTGGCTCTGAGGGAAACGATTACATTAAATCCATGAAGTTTAACGGGAAAACCTACAATAGCACATGGATTGACTGGGAAGATGTAGAGAACGGAGGCACTATTCAATATAAATTATCGAATAAACCAAATGTAAAATGGGGAACAGGAATTACTCCTCCTTCATTTGAATAATATATATGAAAACTTCATAGCATCCTTTTATAATTTTGATTGACCGAATAGCCACGAATTAATAAAAACAAAAAAAAATATAAGAGCTGTCTCCGGACACGCAAGTTTCAACGTAATGAATACATTAAAAACTAATTCTTTTCAAATGATGAAATATTTTTTATCAACAGTGATGCTACTTTTCATTTTTGGAGGGCTATGGGCACAGCAAAATAACCCCATTAACGTTGCCACATACAACCTCAGGTATAATAATCCTAATGACGGGATGAATACCTGGCCATACAGGAAACAACAGGTCGAAGACCTCATTCGTTATCATTCATTTGATATTTTTGGAACAGAAGAGGGACTGATCGGGATGCTTAACGATCTGTCGGAGATGAAGGAATATGCCAGGACAGGAGGGGGGCGAGATGATGGCAAACAGGCAGGGGAACACTCTGCCATCTTTTATCGCATAGATCGTTTCCAACTGTTGAAATACGGCGATTTCTGGTTGAGTGAAACACCGGATAAACCTTCATACGGCTAGGATGCAACCGGGAATCGTCGTATTTGTTCATGGGGTAAGTTTAAAGATAAAACCGATGGAAAAGAATTTTATGTTTTCTGTGTTCATTTCGATAACCAGGGGGTAATTGCCCGCCATGAATCAGGCAAACTTATGGTGAAGAAAATAAAAGAAATAGTCAATGATGGTAGTCCCATTTTTTGTGTGGGCGACTTTAATTCAACTCCGGGGACCGAGCAAATTCAAGTAATAAGCTCTTTCCTTCAAGATTCCCGCAAAATAACTCAAATGCTTCCTTATGGACCTGTTGGTACATTTGAAGGATTTAACTATGCTAATGCTCCTTTAAAAGATCGTATCGACTATATTTTTGTGAGCAATAAAATAACGGTGCTGAAGTATGCTGTGCTGACCGATAGTTATGATCATCGTTATCCTTCGGATCATTTGCCGGTTGTGGCTAAGGTTATCATTAAGTAACTCACCATAAAATCAAGCAGTACGGGAACAAAAACCATACAAATCACTTGCTTTTTATCTTTAGAGTAAAGCATTCAATCAACTAAAATAAATGAGATGAAAGATTTAAAACAGAATAAAGAAGATTTTTTTTTAGGTCTCGATATCGGTGGCACCAAGTGCGCTGTTGTGATGGGCGATGCCTCGTTTAAAATCAAACGGAAAGTGTTTTTTGAAACAGAAGTGGAACGGGGCTACGAGGCAATTCTGACTGAATTTCAGCTACACATCGATTCCATTTTGAAGGAATTCCCAGATGGAAAATTAAAACGGATCGGGATTAGTTGCGGTGGTCCGTTGGATTCGAGAAAGGGAATGATCTATTCGCCGCCAAATTTGCCTGGTTGGGATGACGTTCCGATTACTGAGATTTTTAGCAGAAAATATGGCGTTCCTTCAGCAGTGCAAAACGATGCCAATGCCTGTGCCCTGGCCGAATGGATGATGGGTGCCGGAAAAGGAACGCAGAACATGATCTTCCTGACTTTCGGAACTGGCATGGGTGCCGGGTTGATTTTGAACGGTCAGTTGTATGCCGGGACCAATGATTTGGGCGGTGAAGTTGGTCACATACGTATGGCACCGGATGGACCTATTGGATTTGGCAAAGCAGGTTCATTCGAAGGATTTTGTAGTGGTGGCGGAATAGCCCAATTGGCTAAAAAGATTGTGACCGAAAAGCTGAATAATAATCAAACGGTTGAATTTTGTTCTTCTTTTGAGAAAATATCAGAACTGGACGCAAAAGCAGTTTTTCTGGCAGCTCAGGATGGCGATCCGGTGGCCATGGAAATTGTCTGTATTTCGGCCAATTATTTAGGTGCCGGGCTTTCTGTTCTGATTGATATTCTGAATCCAGAATGTATAGTAATCGGCAGTATTTATGCGCGTAACGAGTTGTTATTTAAACCGCTTATCGAAGAAGTTTTACAGCGCGAAGCTATTCCTTCAGCTTTGGGTGTTTGTCGGATAAAGCCAGCCGAGCTGGGAGATTCGATTGGCGATTATGCCTCTTTGTGTGTGGCTATGTATGAAGATGAATTTTAAACTATTGAAAGTGAAAAACAATCAAATTTTAGATACACTGATCGGCCGTTACCCGAAACTGGATCTGTTGATGGCTGAAATTAGCAAAGCTTCAGATGCACTGATTTCCTGTTACGAAAAAGGAAATAAAGTTCTGGTTTGCGGAAATGGTGGAAGCTGTTCCGATTCGGATCACATTGTGGGCGAGTTGATGAAAGGATTTGAAAATATGAGACCAGTTAGCGACGCGATGAAAGATGACCTGGCAGAAATTGGCGGTGAACGTGGTGCTTATCTTGCCGGAAAGCTCCAGCAGGGGTTGCCGGCGATCTCGCTTACAGCGCATAGTGCGTTAATCACAGCTGTTGCCAACGATACCGATGCCAGCCTTATTTTCGCTCAGCAGGTAATGGGCTACGGGAACGAAGGCGATGTTATCATCGGAATCAGTAGTTCTGGAAATTCGGAAAATGTGATTGATGCATTAATTACAGCAAAGGCAAAAGGCATGACAGTGATCGGCTTGACAGGCGAAACCGGCGGAAAGATGAAACCGTTTTGCGATATCCTGATTAATGTTCCGGGACACCGGACTGCATTTATCCAAGAATTGCATTTGCCTGTTTATCATACGCTTTGCATGATCGTTGAAAACCATTTTTTTGGAAGATAACTAAATTAAATCAATAACATAACTAACAAGATCAAACGTGAATACTTCAAAAATTGAAATGCGGAAGATACTTCCGGTGTTTTTGTCTTTCATAGTCATGGGGTTTGTCGATATTATCGGAGTGGCAACCAGCTATGTGAAAAAAGATTTTCAGCTAACGGATTTTATTGCTCAGTTCCTGCCAATGATGGTTTTGCTCTGGTTTTTTGTGCTGTCTGTGCCCGTGGGTGTTTTGCAGGACAAATACGGCAAACGCAACATGTTGAATATTGGAATGGTGCTTCAGGCCATTGGTCTTGGCTTGCCGTTTATTCACTATTCTTTTCCAATGATGTTCGCATCGTTCATTCTTTTGGGTATCGGTAATACGGTAATTCAGGTTTCGGCTAACCCACTTTTGCAGGATGTGACACCATCAGACAAGCTGGCCAGTTTTATGAGTACCTCGCAATTTGTGAAGGCCATCATTTCATTCATGGGACCGATTATTGCTACTTTTATGGCTTCTCATTTTGGTAACTGGAAATTAGTTTTTGCAGTTTACGGGATTACTTCATTGCTGGCTGCTTTCTGGTTGTCGATGACTCCCATTCAGGAGTCGAAACCTGACCGCAAACCAGCTTCGTTTTCATCTTGTTTCAGTTTGCTTAAAAATCGATTTGTCGCATTGATGGCTTTGTCCATCTTCCTGATTGTCGGTGCAGAAGTGTCGATCAATACGAATATTTCCAGCATCCTAATTTCTAAATTTGGTATATCACTCGAAACAGCAGCTATTGGCATTAGCTTTTTCTTTGCCGGCGAAACTATTTCCCGTTTTCTAGGAGCCATTATCCTGAATGTTATTAAACCGCGTTTATTTCTGTTTCTGATTGTTGTACTCGCATTGTTGGGTGTTTTGGGTGTTTTCCTTGCATCAACAAATGCGGTGGCATTCGCATCTGTATTCATTATTGGGTTGGGTGCCGGTAACATGTTCCCGATCATTTTTTCGCTCGCTTTGGAAAAAATGCCTGAGCGCGCCAATGAAATTTCGGGGCTGCTTATTATGGCTGTATCGGGTGGCGCAGTGATTCCGTTGGTTATGGGTTTAGTGAGCACTTTGGCCGGACCAATTGCCAGTATTTCAGTGGTTGGTTTATGTATGCTTTATATCCTTTGGGTTTCATTTTATGTACGAAAGAATTAAGTAACGAACAAAGTTTGGTGTACAGAGCGCATGGGGCGAAAAGTTTGCTAGAGATCATTTTTAAAACGGAAGCTTCCATTTTTTAATTCTTAATTCACATTTTCCATGAAAACAAAAACTATCCTGATTACTTTGGTTTTAATCTTTGTATTATCCGGAACACGGAAATTACAAGCATTAGATTGGCCTAGTCAAGTAAAAGTAAATACCGATACGGTTGAGATTGTGCTTAGAAGTACTGACCAACAAAAATGGTCAAACGATGGAATCGAAGTCATTTTCTCCAAATCGAAAGGACTAATAAATGTTGATCTTAGTTCTCCATCAAAAAGCATTAAGAATATAAAGGTAAAATGGGCAATACAGCAAAGCGATAACAGCCTATACTTGGGGGATCATTGGGAACGTTCGTATGGAGATCTCTCTTGGCAAAAATTAAACTCAGCCCGGATTATGCCTTGGTACTTCATGTCTTTTGATGGCAATATTTGTCAGGGCTATGGCGTCATGACAGGTTGCCATTCATTTGCATCCTGGAATATTACAAAAGATAGTTTAAGCTTAACCCTTGATACACGCAATGGAACGAAAGGAGTTGAACTTGGTAAAAAGATACTAAGAGCCGCTGAAATAGTATGCTATTCAGGCAAAATAGGAGAAGATGCGTTTGGATCGGCAGTAAATTTCTGCAAACTAATGTGTCCCAATCCACGCTTGCCACAGCAACCGGTTTATGGAATCAATGATTGGTATTTTGCTTACGGTAATAATTCCGCTGGACTGATTATGGAAACGGTAAAATTGATGTCTCCACTGGCAAAAGATAAAAATAATCGCCCATTTTGTGTGATCGATGACGGTTGGATTAAAAAGGATGCAGGTCTTGATTACAATTGGAGTAGTAATTATGCTGAATCCAATCCGGCAACTTTTGGTGATATGGCGGCACTCGCTTCTAAGATCAAAAACGCAGGTATGCGTCCTGGACTTTGGACACGACCACTCTGTGCTAGTCCAAATGAAAAAGTTGATAACATCCTTAGCCGAACTCGTGGATCGAAATATCCTATACTTGATCCTACTATACCAGCAAACATGGATAAAATAAGAAACTATTTTAAGCTTTATCAAAAGTGGGGCTATGAAATGGTGAAACATGATTTTACAACTTACGATATCCTTGGTAAATGGGGATTTGAGATGTTTAGGGATAAAGATGTAACCTCAGGCGATTGGAGTTTTAGCGATAAATCGAAGACTACAGCAGAAGTTTTGCTCGACCTGTATCGCAATATACGGCAGTCTTCAGGCGACATATATATAATAGGCTGCAATACTGTTGGACATCTTGCCGCAGGCTTTTTTGAGCTACAGCGTATTGGTGATGATACCAGTGGTAAAGAATGGGCACGCACTCGCAGAATGGGAGTAAACACTTTAGCTTTCCGAGCCTGTCAACACAATACTTTTTTTGCTGTCGATGGTGATTGCGTGGGTCTTACAACTGATATCCCCTGGAAATTAAATAAGAAGTGGCTTCAATTGTTGGCCGAAAGTGGCACGCCCTTATTTATTTCAGCACAGCCACAAGCCTTGGGAATAGAACAGAAAGCCTATATCGAAAAATGCTTCAGTATTGCAGCAAAGTCATCCAAAGTAGGGCAACCACTCGATTGGATGCAAACGGAAACACCTTCAAAATGGCTTTTACAAGGCAAAGAGGTTCAATTCGATTGGGGTAAATAGAATAGATTTAGATTAGCATAGGTAAATTTCAACATTTTTATTTCATTGAAAATGCCGTTTTACTGGTGCTTAGGTTAATATATAGTGGTTCTTATGAATATGGTCAAATAATAGGTTTTGTTAGGTCAGTTAGTTAAATGAGTCTTCCCTTGTTTTAGTATGGGGAGGTTTCCCGGGGGCATGTTGATGTTCCCGGGATTAAACTGTAAAAAATGAAAGTGTTTTCATCACCAAATAGAAATAACAGCGAACCTGTAACAAAGGGAAACTATTAAAAATCTGTTGTCATGCAAAACAAATCGGACAATCATATTGATGTATTATTGAATTTGATTTCATCAGGTGAAATCCTAAAAGCTGAACAATATTGGAAACAATTTCAAAAAGGAAACGAAATGTTAAAATCTATCCTGTTTCAGCAGTTCTATTCCTTTGAAAATGAAGGCATGCAGCAATTATTTATCCGAAATATCCATGCACGTTTGATTTTCTTGATTGATGATCTTTTTAAAGCAGCAGGAAAAAGAAGGAATGAAGATAGCGTTCAGAATAAGGAGCTTATTAATGCCCGGAAGTCAGTTCTTTTTACTTTGGAAGATCTGCTGGTTTTTATCGGAGAAAATTTTGCGGAATCCGTTGATCCGGAACAAAAAATGCCGCAGAAGTTTCATGATTCTTCTATTCAAAAATTAACTAAAGAAATTTTAAGATTGAGTTTTCCAACAGATGATCCGGATTGTATTTTATTTGAAAAGGTAAAAGCTTCTGTTCAAAACAGGTTAAGCAAACCGGGGATTACCTATGGATTAATGGCTTACCTGAACGAACTTGTCCTGGAAATTGAAAGGGTGCAGTTAAGCAACAGGGAACATACTTTTTCGATTACATTAAAAGGTATCCTCCTCGCCTATAATTTCAATTCTCTTAGGGTCGTTCATTACCTCAACTCAATAATCATAAAAGAGGTAAATATGATAGAGTCGGCAAAAGAGAAGATTGAGTGTCTTAACCGTTGGCTGAAAGAAATAAGCCAGGTTCCGGTTAAGCCTGCATGTGCTTTCAATGATTGGCACCAGTCATTATGTCTTTTCCTTTGCAACTGGATACGGGAAGAAATCATTTTTTATGAGAAGGGGCTTCTCTTGTTTTCGGGGGCTTATCCGGCCGGGACACAGAGCGTTATCAGTGCTGGATACAAAATTGAAACGGAACTTTCGGTTAATCAACTGGCTTGCTTTGTCCGGCTTTTTATGGAATGTGAGATAATAAAAAATACGAATGTCCGCGAGTTGTTAAATTTTCTCGTTGAACATATCCGCTCCAAAAAACGTGAGAATATTTCTGCGGAAAGTTTGCGTTTAAAATACTACAACATTGAAGAATCAACCCGGGAGGAAGTTCGGAAAATCTTATTCCGGTTACTGAAAAAAAGTAATATCCCCATGTAACCTAATTCTGCTGATTTTCAGGGTTCTCCATTAAATCTTCAAGACCAACAGATTGCAAATAGCCGAAAAGGTTAATCACTGCATGATAGGTAAATCCCAGTTTATTAACCATTTCATAATCAGAAATCTTTAATAACTCATCAAGGTTTTTGACTTTATGTTTTTGACATAAACTTTGAATTTCTTCCCCAATCGGTATCTCGGAAATGGGGAGTGTGAGTATTTCCTGTTTATTTCCCATCTTTTTTGATTTTATATTATTTTTTTCAAATAAAATGATTTGAAAGTTGAGTTTTTGAGGTGATCTGTGATCACCTTATATTTTAAGTTATTACCTGATACAAAGATAAATAAAATAATAAATACCGCATATTAAGGGGACTATATTAGCGGTACTAATTTAGGGGGATTTATTCTTTATTTGCCTTATGGTACTAAAGGATAACTATACTGAGAAACAACTGCATAACTTGAGCGAAAGGTTCAAAAAGTTGAGAAAAGAGAAAGGATTCTCTAACTATGAACATTTTGCATATGAGAATGATTTATCTCGCTCACAATATGGCAGATATGAGAACGGTGAAGACCTTCGTTTTAGTAGTTTGTTAAAAGTTTTAAAAGCCATGGACATCTCCTTAAAAGATTTTTTCAGTGAAGGTTTTGAATAGTAAGTTGATCTATTTGTGTTCAATAGTCTTTCCTTTTCTTTTACGTTTTTCACAGACTCTGTTTTTCCACTGAAACAGCCTTCCGTCAATTAGAGAAAATTTCATTTTCATTTTAATCTTCTGAAAAGCCTGATAATATGATTATCAGTAAAATGTGACGTTCATTTTGTTACCCCCTGTTACTTTACTGTTTGGTTCATTTGCATTTATTTCGTCTGTTATTAAGAATTGGCGATGGTGTATTAGTACTCTTTTGTTGCTTCAGCACCTTGATTGGATGAACTGATTTTATGGGATTTGGGAGGGGCAAAATTTGCAAGGAAAACATCCCTTGGCGAAATCAGTTTCATCATACACAATTGTTCAGGAAAACTATATCAGATAACAGATGAAACAAAATGAATTCAAAGAAATAGCAGGCTCACTGGAAGCAAAAATCCGCAAATTGGATTCCAGTGACGATAATTTCCAGAACTGGATACTTGCTGCCATAAACTTATGTGCATCCGCTTACAACGAATTGCGTGATTCATTGGAGAAGAATGGCTTTAATTCAACCGAAGAGGAGATTCATTTTTTTAAAGTTATAAAACCCAATGTGCTAGGTGGATATTCCGGCGATACTGACCCCCCTTGTCCGGTGATGTTGACCCCCCACAAGGATTATGGTTCAATGAACTTGAATGACTGACAATTTTACCGTTTTTTTCTTAAACTTTCACCTTTTAATTCAATTCTGTACGAAGTGTGTACTATTCGATCCAGAATAGCATCTGCAATGGTTTCTTCACCGATTACATCATACCAGTTGGCTACTGGCAACTGACTGGCAATAATAGTTGATGATTTTCCATGCCGGTCTTCGATTATTTCCATCAGATCCAGTTGTTGTTGCTGCTCCAGATGGGTCAATCCAAAATCATCAAGAATCAACAAATCTGTCTTTGCAAGACTTTCAAAGAACTTGAAGATTGTTCCTTCGATCCGCGAGATCTTTGTTTTCAGCAGCAGTTTCTGAAGATTATACCAAACCACTTTGTAGCCTTGGGCACAAGCCTGATGACCCAATGCTGAAGCTAGGAAACTTTTTCCACAACCGGTAGCTCCAGTGATAAGGACGGATTCACCTTTTGAAAGATATTCGCCCGTTGCCAGTTGGGTGATCAATCCTTTGTCCATTCCACGGGAAGCATCAAGGTTGAGTTCGTCAACAGAAGCCTGATAACGGAACCTGGCGTTCTTTCTGAGGCGTTCAAAGCGGTTGTTTGTCCGTTCCTGCTCTTCTGCCTGTAAAAGCAGTTCCAGCCCTTCGCTCAGGGTAAGTTCGTGTTGCCTTCGGGTTTCAATCAAAGCTTGCCAGCTTCGGCTCATTCCGTGCAGGCGCAAGTGGGTTAATTGTGATTCAATTTGCATCATAAACAGTTTTAAATTTAAGGGTTAAAAACTAATTGTTGTTTGCTGGTAATATTCTCTTCCCCTGAGATTTTCATGATTGGGAAGTGGTTTTTCCTGTTTTGTTTCCGTCTGGCCGGTCATCTTGTTTTCCAGAATGTTCAGGATAAACCGGTACGAGTAGTTTTGGTACTGAATGGCCATCAGGCAAGCCTTATGAAAGTCTTTCGGATCGGTTTTTCGTTGCAGGTTCAGCAGTCCGTCGCAAGTCCGGTACAATTGTTCCGGATGCCTGTTTTGTGCAAACATTAGCCCGATAAGCTGGTAAAGTTCATCTGATTTTACTTTGGCCTTGTTCAGGTAATAATCAGGGCTCCGGTCCAGGTAATGCTGGTGAGCGGAACACAAATGCTCCTTATCGGTGGTATATCCACCGGGTTTGTAATCGCGCACATGAACAGCGATTTGTCCACCGTTAGCATAAATACGGACCATTGAGCGGGTATAGATTACCCTTGCAGATTGACCAATATACGTGTATGGAACGCTGTAATAATGTTTATCCTGAGCAAGGTATATGTGGTTGTTCTTGGCCACTTTCAACTCCCGGTAATATTTTAACTCGAAGGGTTGTTCCGGAAGTGGTTGCAACAAGTTCTTTTCATCAGCCAGAAACTTTTCTTCGCGGCAATACGGTTTTTGTTGCATCCGGGTCTGGTTGTGTTCGCGGATCTTTTCTTTGATGGCTTTATTTAGCGAAACCAAATCGAAAAACTGTTGGTTGCGTAACTTGGCATACACCCGGGAATAAACCAGCTTGACCTGGTTCTCGACCAGCGCTTTATCTTTGGGCTTACGAGCCCGTGCAGGGATTACGGTGGTGTGATAATGATTGGCAAAGTCTTCCAGTGCCCGGTTAACATCTGGCTCGTAACGATTGGCTTTTACAATGGCTGACTTCAGATTGTCGGGCACCAGCACTTGAGGTACACCACCAAGTTCCTGAAGGCAACATCCAAGCGCATATAAAAAATCGCTGATATTTTGGCTCCGGACGGCCATGGCAAAACTGTAATCGGAATATGGCAAACAAGCCACAAATACCTGGCAGGAGACAATCTCTCCGGTATCAATATCTGTGTAGGATAACTTCTTGCCGGCAAAGTCGATAAAGAGTTTTTCTGCCGCATGGTGTTGCAAGACCATCGAAGGTTTGCGGGCAATTAGTTGTTGCGATAGGTGATAACAAAACTGGCTGTGACTGTACCCTTGTGGAAAATCACTGCGATACTCTTCCCAGAGCAATCGCTTGGTTACTCCAGCTCTGCCAAGCTCTTTGGAGAAGTAGTCCAGATTGGCTTTTAAATGCACGAAACGATCGTCTTTATAGGCGGGGTTTCCTGAATGGAATTTGGCTTCTATAATCGGGTCGTCCAAGGCCAGTAAGGACTGGACATCCAAGTGGGACAACTCAATTTTTGCAAGATAGGCTTTCACCGTATTCTTGCTGATCCCCAAACTGCGGGCAATAAACTTGATGCCTTTGCCCTGCTTGTGTAAATGCAATAACTGTTTGATCTGACTCATGCGCTTTGGTTTTCCGGCCATTCAATTGTTGTTTTAGTGGTTTGTTTACCACTAATGAACCAAAACCTGCGCGGAAAATTGGAAAGGGGGGTCAACATGCTCCGGATTCCGTTACCGGCCCGCCAATGAAAGGGGGTCAGTATGCTCCGGATTTTGCAACCCATTTTGCAACTTCAAAGGGGGTCAGCATCTGCCGGACTGTCACACAAAACACGTGCGAAAAACAGGGAAAAACTATGAATCTCCGGACGCGAGGGGGGTCAGCTTAGTCCGGATTATCCACAGATGGATGATCCACCGTTTTTTGTTGGTATCCTTAATAAATTGCAAAAACTTGGTGCGATCTGAGAAATTGTGTTTCAGAGTTCCATTGTCGAACATGTCAACCAGTTGGTCTTCAAACTTGCAA
>JBAZGO010000032.1:0-72322 GCA_041652995.1 Prolixibacteraceae bacterium | reverse complement strand
GTATTTAAGCTTTACAAAGAAATGACAGAGGAACAATTGATGAACAAAATGTTTAAACGACACCTAAACAGGCAACGAGATATAAATTACTCATATATAAGAATTTAAATGTGTTAAAGTAGAATTAGCCTGAATAATTTAAAACGATAAGTCATGAAATGGTTTCTTCTTGTTGCTACAATAGTATTTGCTGGTTTAACTGTATCTGCCCAGCATAAAAAGGTGAATTCAGTTAAATCACCTAAAGTTGAAGGAATACCTTCGTCTGTGAAAATAATTTCCTCTAAAAAACTTGCGATTTCTCAAATCGCGGACACGACAATCACAATCAGATTGACGGGGAGAAAATTGACTTATTTCAAACAAAATCACATTGATATTGCAAAAACAGCCTCAGGATTGATGGAAAATTATGAAGAAACCAAACCGGCAGAAACTGCATCGGAAGTTATAACCAATCCCAAAATTACAGGTCAAAGAATTCTTGAGGATGGTAGTTTTGAAACATCATTTGAAGATGGAAGCAAAAAAATACAATATAAAGGTGGTTATACAATGATTTATCCGGATGGCAGGCAAATGCGTGCAAGTTATATGAGTGTTTCGCCATTTATTCCACCAATGCCACCTGGAGATGAAGATCTAACAAAGTATCTGAAGAATGTTAGTGATGCACTATTGAGCTTATTGTCAGAGTCTCTGAATAATGATAGTATTAGCATTTCGAATTTCAAAAAGGGCGATACAAATCTGAATATTTATCTAATGATCAACAGAAGAATTGAATTCATAAATTATATTAACCAACAAAAATGAAATCACCAACATTCTTTCCCGGATATTTGTTTTTACTTGTGTTTCTATGTTTCATTTCTTCCAATGGAATTTATGGTCAATCTAATTCAGACACCATAAAGAGCAACATTGATCAGAATGATGCACAAAAAAAGACTGGAATTAAAACACCGGAGGATTTGTTGAGAGGATTTGAGCAACTTGAAAAGGAAAAGACAGCAAAACGCAACTCAGTCACAAGTTTTATAACTGAAGATTTTAAGGATCAACGATTGGATTCAGTTAAACTGGATGCCTGGAAAAGTTATTATAAATACATGAGTCAAGGATACAGACATCGGTCAAACGTTTTTACCTGGCAGCTCCTTTCGTCCGTAATTATATTTTGTATGGTTACTTTCCTGGTCCTTACAGGTATTTACTTTGCATGGTTGCAATTTAAGCTGGCGATGAAGGATAGAGAGAAAGGCGATGGATCCCGGCCCGAAAATTTAACTACTGAATTAAATGTATCCTCAAAAGAAATAAAAGTAAGTTCGCCTGTTTTAGGAGTCATCATCCTGATTATTTCATTGCTGTTCTTTTACTTGTATTTGGTGTATGTTTATCCAATTCAGGAAATATTTTAAAAATATTGAGTTCCCTGTTATTAGGCAGCGTTTGCGGTAAAAGTTGAGCAAATTGATTTTTCTTTTATCGGTTCTATTAATGGTAACATATTGAAATGAAGCTCAATATAAGAACAGTTAGCCTGCCAATAGTTCGCCAAAGTGTTCCAAATTCTCAAGCAGATGATCCTGGTTTTGTAGTCAGTGAGTCACATTTTAAGCAAAAAAGTACTAATCAGCTTCCGAACTTATTAATTTGCAGAGAATGGCTTCTTTAAAAACATTATCTGCTCTTTTTTAACTTCCGGAACTCAAAAAAATCGAAAAATAAATTTAAGTCAACCGTTCGTACGTTTTGCTGTTTCATTATATCGAGGGAATTGGTCATATTGCGAATTCCTTTGTATTTTTACATGCAGATGAATACAGAAATAAAACAGCGCTGGAATAACTTCCCAATAAAGCCTTCCAAATTTCCATTTTTTTATGGTTGGGTTATTTTGGTTGCCGGAACAATTGGAATTCTGGTAAGTGCCCCCGGGCAAACAATGGGTGTTTCCGTATTTACCGATTACCTGATTGATGCAATTGGTATTAGTCGTACAGAGATCAGTTTTGCCTATATGATTGGAACTGTAGCCAGTTCATTCCTGTTAACATGGGCCGGAAAAATGTATGACAAGCATGGTGCACAAATCGTTGGTATCGTTGCATCAGTTTGGCTGGGTTTTGTTCTTTTGTTGTTTAGCCGTGTCGATCAAATCATTAATTTTTTCGGAGGAGAAGGACAGACGACCGTTTATACTTCGGTGGCTATTTCAACGCTTGTCGTTTTATTTTTTATGCTTCGCTTTACCGGTCAAGGCGTGTTGACCATGATTTCGCGTAACATGATTATGAAATGGTTTATCAGGCATCGCGGACTAGTCAATGGTATTTCTGCTGTGTTTGTTTCGTTTGGTTTTGCTGTAGCACCGGTTTCATTCGATCTTTTTATTGAAAAATTTTCGTGGCAGGGAGCTTATTTGGTCATGGCAGGCAGCATAGCCATTTTCTTTTCACTTTTTGTTTTTTTGTTTTTCAGGGATAATCCTGAAGATTTGGGATTGACTCCTGATGGCGCTACAAAGGTGGATGAGAACAAGGAAATCATAGTGAAAGCCTTGAAACAATTTACACTGAAAGAAGCACGGAAAACATATTCCTTTTGGCTGTTTGCATTGCCTTTAGGGATTTATGCCCTTTATGTCACCGGTTTTACTTTTCATTTAGTTTCTATTTTCGAAAATGTTGGACTCTCAAAGGAAATGGCGCTTGGTGTTTTTGTTCCGATGTCGTTTATTTCAGTAATTGTTTCGTTTGTTGGTGGTTGGATTAGCGATAAAATAAAACTTAAATATCTTCTTTACGCCATTACGATTGGACAGATAATTGCGTTGTTCAGCCTTAGCCAGCTTGATAGTGGAATTTTTTATTATGGTTTTATCATTGGAAACGGGATAAGCAGTGGATTGTATAATGTTTTGATGGCTGTAACCTGGCCAAGATTTTACGGACGAAAAAACCTTGGAAGCATCAGTGGTCAGGTAATGGCAATTATCGTTTTTGCCAGCGCCTTTGGACCATTGCTTTTTAGTTTTTCGAATACCAATTTTGGAGGTTACCAAATTGCTTTTTATGTAGTTATGGTTGTTCTCGAAGTTCTTTTGGTATTAAGCTATAAAGCTGAAAATCCACAACAAAAATTCAGAAATTTGCCCCAATAAAATTCTTGTTTCTAATTTTTTTGATTTCAGAAATTTTGATAACCGGGTTTTATAAAAAGTAGAAGGGAGCCGGGCGGCTCCCAATTAATCTACATTATTGCGATTCGTGAAAAAGGGTCTTTTTTTCTCTGGCTGAAAGACATTTTTGATGTCCTTTTATTAATTTTTCTTTTTCAGCCATATTTAGAGCTTCATAATAAATAAGTTTGTCTTTTGATTCGTGCTGCCTGACATTTTTAAATTCGCAACTCTCAAGTTCTAACCCCACAGGACAACTAAATATCAGACCATAATAGTTTGTAAAACTTTTTCCCATCACCCTCAAATAACAAACTAACCTATTTACGTCTTTTTATTCCCGAATATTGAAAAAGGTAACCCTCAAAAAATGATTTTTTTTTAAATTTTGTGAATTTAGAGCTCAATGGCATATTTTTATATTTTTGCATGAGTTTATTTACAAAAGAATTTTTTATCAGGATATGTTTGAGAATCTGAATGAAAAGCTGGAACGGTCGTTTAAACTTCTGAAAGGTCAGGGGAAAATTACCGAGATTAATGTCGCTGAAACAATGAAAGAAGTACGCCGAGCATTGCTTGATGCCGACGTTAACTTTAAAATAGCCAAATCATTTACCGAAAATGTCAGGAGAAAAGCGCTTGGCATGGATGTTCTAAACGCAGTGAAGCCTGGCCAATTGATGGTCAAAATCGTTCACGATGAACTGGCTGAACTGATGGGAGGTAAATTTGTCGATATCAATTTAAAAGGAAATCCTTCGGTAATACTGATCGCAGGGCTTCAGGGATCTGGAAAAACAACTTTCTCAGGAAAGTTGGCTAAGATGCTTAAAAGTAAAAAGGGAAGACATCCGTTGCTTGTTGCCTGCGATGTTTATCGTCCTGCTGCTATTGAACAGCTTAAGGTACTCGGACAACAAATCGGTGTTCCAGTTTATACTGAAGAAGGAAATCGTAATCCGGTTAAAATTGCACAGGAAGCCATTCGTCAGGCTAAGATGCAGGGAAATGATGTTGTTATCATCGATACTGCCGGTCGTTTAGCCATCGATCAGGAAATGATGAATGAGATTAGCGCTGTGAAAGATGCAGTTAAACCACACGAAATTCTATTTGTGGTTGACTCCATGACTGGACAGGATGCCGTAAATACAGCGAAAGAATTTAACGACAGACTTGATTTTGATGGTGTAGTTTTAACCAAACTCGATGGTGATACCCGAGGCGGGGCAGCGCTTTCGATTCGGTCGATTGTTGATAAACCAATAAAGTTTGTTGGAACAGGCGAAAAACTCGATGCGCTGGATAATTTTCATCCGGAACGTATGGCCGACCGTATTCTGGGAATGGGAGACATTGTTTCGCTGGTTGAAAAAGCACAGGAACAATTTGATGAAGGTGAAGCCAGAAAACTTCAGCAAAAACTGGCTAAAAATCAGTTTAGTTTTACCGATTTCCTGAAGCAAATTCAGCAAATCAAAAAAATGGGTAACCTGAAGGATCTGGCCGGTATGATTCCAGGTATGGGCAAAGCATTGAAAGATGTTGAAATTGAAGACGATGCCTTCAAACATATTGAGGCAATAATTTATTCCATGACTCCAGATGAAAGGGAAGACCCTTCCATTTTGAATGGTTCAAGAAGAAAACGTATTGCTGACGGATCAGGAACCAATATTCAGGAAGTAAACAGATTGATAAAGCAGTTTGCAGAAACCCGTAAAATGATGCGCGTTGTTTCACAGGGCAAAAACCTTGGAAGAATGATGGGTAATCCCGGTCAAAGAAGATAATTGAAAAAATTGACATAATGATTTTAATAGACGGTAAAAAAACGGCCGAAGACATAAAGCACGAAATTGCAGAAGAAGTGAGAAAAATCGTTTCAACCGGACGGAGGGCTCCGCATTTGGCGGCTGTTTTGGTTGGTCACGATGGTGGAAGCGAATCGTATGTGGCATTTAAAATTAAAGATTGTGAAGAAGTTGGTTTTAAATCTTCGCTTTTTCGTTTCGAGAATGATGTTACTGAAGTTGAATTGCTCGCAAAAGTCGATGAATTAAATAAAGATCCGGAACTTGATGGTTTCATTGTTCAATTGCCTTTGCCTAAGCATATTTCGGAGCAAAAAATTATTGAAGCAATTGATGCCAGTAAAGATGTCGACGGGTTTCATCCTGAAAACGTAGGGCGACTTGTTCTTGGTTTGCCTACATTTTTATCGGCAACTCCATTTGGAATTGTGGAATTGCTTAAAAGATATCGGATCCCTACTTCAGGAAAAAATTGTGTTGTAGTGGGGCGAAGTAACATTGTTGGACGTCCGCTGAGTATTTTGATGTCGCAGAAAGAAATTAATGCTACGGTAACTGTTGCTCACAGCCGGACCAAAGATCTTGACAAAGTTTGTGCAGGAGCCGATATTTTAATCGCGGCTCTTGGTTCTCCTGAATTTATTAAAGCCGATATGGTAAAAGAAGGTGCGGTTGTTATCGATGTTGGGACTACGCGAGTTGATGCTCCTGAACGAAAATCTGGCTTTCGCTTAAAAGGTGACGTAAAATTTGATGAAGTTGCTCCAAAGTGTTCGTATATTACTCCGGTTCCGGGCGGCGTTGGGCCAATGACAAGGGTTTCGCTATTGCTAAACACCCTTCAGGCCGCGAAAAAATCACGATAGTTTTTATAGATATTAATAAAAAAAGGGTGCCTGCTAGCACCTTTTTTTTATTGC
This sequence comes from Prolixibacteraceae bacterium, assembly GCA_041652995.1. Taxonomy (GTDB): domain Bacteria; phylum Bacteroidota; class Bacteroidia; order Bacteroidales; family Prolixibacteraceae; genus Aquipluma. Next base: position 66,398 of record JBAZGO010000032.1, on the reverse strand, counting down.
ATTTGTTTACATTTATTAAAAAAAGAATTTATGAGAAAGAATTTGAAACAGCATTTGTTTGTAATTGCAATTATTGTGCTTGGTACGATTGTGATGCAGTCATGTAGTACTGTTCCGCTAATTGGTCGCAAACAGGTTAGTCTTTTGCCTGAATCAAATATGGTGGAAATGAGTTTAACCAGTTACAGCCAATTCCTTCAGGAAAATAAATTGTCTCAAAACAAAGAGCAAACAAATGCGGTAAAGCGCGTCGGGGCGAAAATGTCTGTTGCTGTTGAAAAATACTTGAATGACAATGGTTTTGCCGATCGCGTTGCCGATTTTAAATGGGAATTTAACCTGGTTCAGAACGATGAGTTAAATGCCTGGTGTATGCCTGGTGGAAAAGTCGTTTTTTATACCGGAATAATTCCATTGACGCAAAATGATGCCGGAATTGCAGTGGTAATGGGGCACGAAATTGGCCATGCAGTTGCCCGTCACGGCAATGAACGAATGAGTCAGCAAATGCTTGTGCAATTTGGTGGAATGGCGCTTTCCGAAGCCATAAAAACGAAGCCTGAAGAGACTCAGGCTATTTTTCAATCAGCTTATGGTTTGGGCGCGCAATATGGCGTTATGCTACCTTATTCCCGGCAACAAGAGTACGAAGGCGATAAGCTAGGACTCATTTTTATGGCCATTGCTGGTTATAATCCCAACCAAGCCATTCAATTCTGGCAAAGAATGGCCGCAAATTCTTCAGGTAAAACACCAGAATTTCTGAGCACACACCCGCTTGAACAAAACAGAATTGAGGCAATAAAAAGTTTTATGCCCGAAGCAATGAAATATTATACAGGCAAATAATTACGATTGACCGTTAATTCACATGCAGTTTTTTATGTTTAAGGGTGTTTATTAACAGTTTTTAATATTTGTCGGATATTTTTTTTATTTTTGAAGGAATAAGAATGGAATATACTTAATAAGAGAAAGATGGAAGATTTTGAAAAAAAAGAGGAAAGTTTGGAAAACGACAGCAAATTCAGAGAAGAAATTTATTCAGTTGCTGTTAGAGCTGGGAAAAGAACCTATTTTTTCGATGTAAAATCAACGAGAAGAGATGAGTTTTACCTAACTATTACAGAAAGTAAAAAGCGATTTGAACAAGACGGAAATTTTCATTTCGAAAAACACAAGATTTTCCTGTACAAGGAAGATTTTGAAAAATTTATTGAAGGATTGCAGGAAGTGATTACTTTCATTGATCAGAATCAACAAGACGAATTTGTTGGAGAGGGAGAATTTGATGAATTAAAGGGATCGGTGGAAAAAGATCTTGAAGAGGTAAGCTTTTCAAAAGATTACACTAAACTTGAGTTTGATGATTTGAACTCATAAGTTAGTTAGCTTTTCCCATTTTCTGATGGAAACAAGGATTATTCCTGAAACGTTTCCTCAATCTTTTGAATAAAGCAAAAGAATTTTTTCATACTACACCAATTCTTATTCTACTTATAGAAGTCAACCAGATGTAATAATCCGGTTGACTTTTTTTTTAGCCTTTAAATCTGTCTCTTGAAATTTTAAAACGATGAGGATCGTATAAAAGGTGAGTGTGATTTTACTCATGGTATTAAAATAAAAAAAGGATTATCAGAGTCTGATAATCCTTTGTTCAAATTTAGTTTAGTTCGATCGGAAAATAGATATTGGTTAAAAGAGAAAAGGTTTCTACTATTTTTCTAACGCGATGCTAATATAATAGTTATTTGTTTACCCTTTTTAAGAATTTTTAAGAATTTATTAATGTTGGAAACACAATACGAAATTGCTTATCCTAATTATCTGTTTCTCAATGCCAATTTTAGTCGAGTATGTTTTATAATATATTAATAAAGATATCCCTTTCTCAATGCAGATTTGAAAAAAATTGCATCCACTATTATTTTATGATTAAGTACTGCAAAGTTCCATTCATTATACCACATACTTTTGGCTAGAAGCTGTTGGTAATTCAGATCTTAATATCTTAAATAAGATATGATTTTATATATTTGCAGCAAAAAATTGAAATGCGCTTATATAATATTTACGATAGTAAGATTTTAAAGGAAAATTTATTGGCTGAAGAATTTAGCCGGAAAACAATCTCATTTTATCGCTATTTCATCGTTGAAAATCCACAGGAATTTCGTGATCAGATATATTTGGATTGGGCAGGTTTGAATTGCTTTGGACGTATTTATGTGGCGCGCGAAGGAATAAATGCTCAAATGAGCGTTCCTGAATCAAATTTTGAGACTTTCCTGGCAACATTAAACAAATACCCGATTTTTGATCAGATTCCGATAAAATATGCCATTGAAGATGATGGTAAATCATTTTACAAACTTACAGTAAAGGTCAGGCCAAAATTAGTAGCCGATGGTTTAGATGATGGTGCATTTGATGTAACCAATGTTGGAAAACATTTAAGCGCCGAGGAATTCCATTCTTTGGTCGAATCGGGTGAGCATATTGTTGTTGATATGCGAAATCACTATGAATCGGAGATTGGTCGTTTCAAAGATGCTATATGTCCTGAAACCGATACTTTTCGTGAAGAAATAAAGCTAGTATCTGAAATGCTTGCAGAAAAGAAGGACCAAAAGGTATTGCTATATTGTACAGGTGGAATTCGCTGCGAAAAAGCCAGTGCGTATTTAAAACATCATGGATTTTCAGATGTAAATCAATTGCATGGTGGAATTCTGGAATATGCCCGAAAAATTAAACAACTAAACCTTGAATCAAATTTCATCGGGAAAAATTTTGTGTTCGACGAGCGCCTGGGCGAATCAGTGAACGGCCAGGTAATTTCTCATTGCCATCAATGTGGAAAGCCTTGCGACATACATTCAAACTGTGCCAACGACTTGTGTCATTTGTTGTTTATTCAATGCGAAGAATGTGCTGAAAAATATGAGAAATGCTGTTCTTCCGAATGCAGGGAAATTAAAAATTCCTCATTTGACGAAAAGCAACAATATCGGTTGAGCATTGAACGTCGTTTTGGAAACAGTCGTCATTACCGTAAAAGTTTTCTTCTGGCTAAAAAAGCCTAAATTTGCCAGCATTATTCACAAAACGGAAAAATTCAGGAACTCAAATGTCTAATTTCTGGCAGGAACTTCAGAAACCAATTTTCGCCTTAGCACCAATGGAGGATGTTACTGATACATCGTTTCGCGAAGTTATTGCCCGGCTGGCTGATCCTCGGTTTCTTTCTATTTTATATACCGAATTTACATCGGTTGATGGAATGAATCACCCAAAAGGAAAAATCAGGGTGGGAGAGCGGTTAATTGTAAGCGAACCTGAAAAACAAGTTTTAAAACAAAAGAACATCAAATTAATTGCTCAAATCTGGGGAAATAAGCCTGAATTGTTTTATAAGATTTCGCGCGAAATTACAGAAGATTATGAATTTGACGGGCTCGATATCAATATGGGTTGCCCGGTAAAGAATATCGTGAAAAATGGTTGTTGTTCTGCATTAATAAACGAGCCTGAACTAGCGAAAGAAATTATTCTGGCAACCAAAGAAGCCACACATTTGCCGGTTTCGGTAAAAACACGAACGGGCATAAAATCGAATGTTACGGAGGAATGGATGGCCCATTTGCTTGAAACAAAACCTGCCGCAATCATACTTCATGGCCGGACACAAAAGCAGCAATCTGACGGGCTTGCTGATTGGGATGAGATTGCTAAAGGAGCAAAAATCCGTACCCAGATTTTTCCTGAAACCAAATTTCTGGGAAATGGCGATATATATTCTGTTGCTCAGGGTATGGAATATACCGATAAATTTGGACTCGACGGCGTAATGATTGGTCGTGGGATATTTCACAATCCATGGTTTTTTAATCCTGAAATTCAAACTCCGGCAAAGGCAGAAAAGCTTGGGCAACTGCTTCTACACACGCAAATTTTCGAACGGAACTGGGGGGCAATGAAGAATCTGAACATCCTGAAACGATTTTATAAAATTTACACCAGCGATTTTTCGAATGCCTCCAAACTGCGGGCCGAATTGATGGAAGCCAAAACTTTCATTGATGTTTACAGCATTGTTCAGAATGAATTAGCTTCAGAATAATTTCAGGTGTGAATAAAGCTCGGTTTTTTAATCGGTCAGATTTTATTAACACTTCAGCCAAAGACCTGTTTTAGCTCTTGTTTCTTAAGTTAAATTCGATTTAATTTGGAGCGAAATTGAATGTATTTCATTTTAGATCAAATGAATTACAAATGCTCAATTTTTCGATTAATTTTTTCAGGAACAAAAATGTTAAGTTATTCTCATGAATATTCGGAAATCGTTGCGATCGCTTCATCGTGATTTTGGATATCTGGTGGTTGGAATCACCTTTATTTATACCGTTTCGGGCATCGCCATGAATCATCGGTCGGACTGGAATCCACATTATTCAGTTATTTCAGAAGAAATGACCGTCTCGCCGGAAGATAGAACTGAGTTTTCGAAGACCGAGATTATTGATTTTCTGAAAGCTTTTGAATGCGAACCAGTCTATAAAAAACACTTTGTAACAAAGAACAATGAAGTAAAAATATTCGTCGAAGAAGGAACTGTAATTTACAATCCGCGTTTGGGTAAAGCTGAACTTGAAATATTGCGAAAGCGCCCTTTTTGGTTCCAGATTAATAAACTTCATTTGGCACAAACTGGTCAAACTTGGATTTGGATTTCCGATGCCATGGCTGTATTTCTGTTATTTGTTGCGATTTCAGGAATGTTTTTGTTGAAAGGAAAATTTGGTATTATGAGACGTGGAGCCTGGCTTACAGCAATTGGGATCATTGTTCCGGTTATCGTTATCCTATTTTTTATGAATTGAAAATCAACCTTTAAATTATATCACATGAAAAAAGCAGTTTTGTTATTTGGTCTGGTTGCGTTATTTGCATGTTCGAATCAGAACAAGCAAAAAAAAGATGATAAATCGGCTAATTTGGTCGTCCTGACAGTTGACGAATTACAGGCACAGGGCAAAGACCTTGTTGGAAAAGAAATTCTGGTAAAAGGAACAGTTACACATGTTTGTAAGGAAAGTGGCGCTCGTTGCTTCATTATGGGCAGCACTGAAGATGCCAGTGTTCGAATTGAAGCTGGTAAAATCGGTTCTTTTTCTCAGGAACAAATGGGAAGCGAAATACAGGTTCGCGGAATACTTCAGGAAGTAAAATTGGATGAAGCTGATCTGGCTGAAATGGAAAAATCGGCCGCTGACGGTGAATCGGCCAATAAAGAGCATGCATTAGGACATGATGGACCAGCAATGCATGCCGTTGACGGCGGTCAGCATGACAGTTTATCCCAAACAAAAAAGATTGCAGAAATGAGCCAGAAACTTGCTGAAAGCAAGGACGGATATGTTCCGGTTTACTATTTGGATGGCGTTGAACTTGTAGCAGAAGCAAAATAAATAGGCAGGAATAAACTCAGAATCTGTTTAAAAAGAATACTATTTGAGTTAGATTTTTATCAATTTTAGACTCATCCCAAGCCCAATAAATCGAGCTTTTCCCATCTCTACAAGTAGAGAGAGGCGGGAGCATCGATGATGCGACGGAGTGAGTTAAGGGTAAAATAACTCGTTAAATAAAATTGAAACAGTCTCAGCAACTTCCGGTTGCAGAAAATGGTCAATCACCTTTTAATTTGGTGATTGACCATTTTTAGTTATATGGCAGGTTGTCATTTCATCTGCTGAAAGGAGCAAACGATAAGGCCTGATGCAAAATTAGTTCGGGTGCTTCAACGAACGAAAAATACAGGTAAAAATCTGCTCGCAAAAAGTTCAAGTACTTTTCCTGAAAAGATAAAGTACTTTTTCCGAAAAGTTGAGCAACATTTCCCGGGTTAAAGGTGAATGGAGTGAGTCAATTGCGGACACGACAATAATTCTGCTTTCAACTACTTGTCTTCAGGAATAAATGACAGCGAAACCGAATTTACACAATGCCTGGTGTTTTTTTGAGTCAAATATTCGCCAACAAATACATGTCCCAAATGAGCGCCGCATTTGGCGCAGGTAATTTCGGTTCTTCGCCCGTCGGCATCAGTCGTTCTTCTTACTGCACCCGGAATTTCGTCGTCAAAACTTGGCCATCCACAATGGGCATCAAATTTATCCGCAGAGTTGTAAAGTGGCGAATTGCATTTTCTGCATAAATATGTTCCTGAAACATTGTGTTCATAGTATATTCCAGTGAAAGGCCTTTCAGTTCCTTTTTCTTCAATTACGTATTTCTCAAATTCAGTGAGTTGGTTGTATTTCATTTCAATTATATTTAATATGAATATCCGGTTGAATGCCTAATTGTTCCAACAGATGGGGCTTTGCCCCAAACCCTAATTCCTTTTTTGTCTTAACACAAAAAAGGAATCAAAAAAAGTCAAGGCTGCGTCCGCATCGCTCGAAAAACCATCGCTCGACGGCTAAAATCTTTTAAACTCGCCTGCGGCTCAAACAGAAAAGATTTTTTAACGCCATCTTCACTTGTTTTTCGGCTCTCCGGACGAGGCCAGTCTGTACACCAAGGAAAACTTTTCATTTTAGGTAAAGAACGGATATTCATTATATTTTATATGCCACCGAAATCAAAACAAATATTCCGTTTTGGCTTTCTCTTGCTGTCATTTCAGAAATATATACAAATTGATCAACCTGATTGTTTATTAAAATTGCAACAATTTATTGGGTCTGATGAAATCATCTGATTGAATTGACATGGGTAAAAGTTGTATCTTTCGCAAAAAAAATGAAGCGGATTTTTACATATTTTCTGCAAGGGCTTCTTTTATTAGGTCCCCTTGCGGTAACTTTATACTCTGTCTTTCTGATGTTCGATTATGTCGATCGACTGGTCAGAGACCCGCTTAGGGAGCATTTTCAGATTGATTTTCCGGGAATTGGAGTAGTTCTGTTGTTTGTTACGTTAACATTACTGGGTTTAATTGGTCAGACCATTATTGCCAAACCGTTTACCTATTTTACCGATCGAATGTTAAAACGTGCGCCACTCCTGAACGTGATTTATAGCTCGTTGAAGGATTTATTCACAGCTTTTGTCGGGAAAGAGAAGAAATTTAATGTTCCGGTATTGGTTTGCATGAACAAGGAAAACAATTTATGGAAATTGGGGTTTGTTACAGAGAAAAATCTTGAAGAATTTGGTCTGAACGAAATGGTAGCCGTGTATTTTCCACATTCTTACGCTTTTTCAGGAATATTGTATTTTGTTCCTGAAAGTTCAATAAAACCGGTCGATTTAAGTCCGGCCGAAGTAATGAAATTTATTGTTTCAGGAGGAGTTACTAAAGTTAATTAGCAAATATGTCAACAGAAGTTATTTTAATGGGAAGTTTTTTGGTATTGATCATTTTCGTTTTAATGATCGATTTATTGGTTGTTGGACGTAATTCCCATATCGTTTCAACCCGCGAAGCTTTGATTTGGTCGAGCGTCTGGTTTGCGCTTTCCATGGGTTTTTATGTCTTCCTTACGTTTTACGGACATTTGCTGCATGGCATAGAAACTCCGGAAAAACTTGGGGAAGTGGTGCGAAAATACGCACCGGAACTGAAATTCCGGTTTTCAGATTTTGAGGGAATGGTAGGTGAGTACCGCAACCACATGGCTATGAGTTATCTGGCCGGTTATTTTATTGAACAAACACTTTCAATCGATAATGTTTTCGTTATTCTGTTGGTACTTCAGGGGTTCTCGGTACCAATTAAAAACTATAAAACAGTTTTATTCTGGGGTGTTTTGGGCGCAATTATTTTGAGATTTATCTTCATTTTCGCCGGAGCAGCGCTCATTCAGCGGTTCGATTGGGTGTTGTATATTTTTGGTGGTTTTCTTGTTTTTCAAGGCATAAAAATACTGGTTAAAAAAGAGGGGCACGAAAAAGATCCGCACGATTATGCCATTGTTAAATTTGCTTCCCGATACCTCAATATTTCGAAAGAATATGTTGGAGATAAATTTGCTTTCAGGCTGAATGGTAAACTGTTTTTTACGCCATTAATGCTGGTTTTGCTCCTGGTCGAATTTACAGACGTCATTTTTGCACTCGACTCAATTCCTGCTGTATTCTCGGTTTCACTTGATCCTTTTGTTGTATTCTTTTCCAACATATTTGCCATCATCGGATTGCGTTCGTTATTCTTCCTGCTGGCTAATCTGGTTCATAAATTCAGGTTCCTGAATGTTGGGGTTAGCGTCTTACTTGTCTTTGTGGGCGCGAAATTGCTTGCGCATCACTGGCTCACCGAATTAGGGTGGAAATCTTCGTATTCACTCTATTTTATTGCCGCCACACTTGTTTTAAGCATCGTTCTTTCGGCCTTATTTCCTGAAAAAGAAAAAGCCTAGTCAGTTAGTTTATATACAAAAAGCTCCGGAAAACTTAATTTTCCGGAGCTTTTTTGTGGCAACTAGCCGCTCTAAAAAACAGCGCGATAACTGATTCCGAAGCTTCCTTCACCCAGATATGCTGGCGTCAATGCTGAAAAAGAACCATGATCTTTCCCGATTTTTGGAATTACCTGATGACCGTGCGAAACAACTATTTTTCCGCAGGTATAACCAATGGCAATGGCCAGCGGATAATCACTTAGCCAATGAACGCCATTGTTAAGCATGGCATACCCCATAAGGCCCATTAACGAATAACCAACTGGCTTAATGTATTTATTGTCGGGATAATTGCCTGCCAGAATAGTTATTGTAGCCATAGCTGTTGCCAAATGTCCTGAAGGGAAAGCATCGTAATTCGAAACGCTTTTCTGATATTTTCCAGGCGCAGGAAAAGGATGCCAGTCGCCGCCCGGAACCCCATTCGGATTGTCCATTGCCCTAAACGGACTTTGGCGGCCGGTAATGCGTTTCAAAAATTGAGTTGTCAAACCAAGCGCAAAAATTGATTCGGCAATTTGAGAGGTCGTTTGAAGTGCCCGGTAATCATTTTTGACGAGTCCGTATCCATAAAAGCCACCCGCAATAAGCATACTGCCCCAACCTTCGCCCAGGTAATAGATCGATGAATTCAAATTATCGGGTATCTCCATGGCATTCACATGAAAATTGCCAATGTTAAATTCTATCAGTGTTTTTGATTTTCGCGCCGGATCAAGATTGATGTGACGCCCAAATTGTTGCGCAGCATCGGTAACCGGCTGATCAATGATAATCAAAAGCGCCGATCCGGCTAAAATGGCTCCAAGTTTTGGGAGGTTCTTTTTTGCAACGGCAGATTTTCCCATCTGGTAAATGTCTGATGGAACAAATTTTGCAAACTGGAAAGGTTTTGGCCTGAAATATAATCTTGAGTCTGAATTTGTTTCGAAAATCTGGGCCTTTCGAATGCGGAATGTATCGCGCCATTCCTTGTTGACAAGCGTATCCCTTTTGGTTTCTCCCTTAATATTTCCGGAAAAAAGAAAAAGGAAAAGAACAATTACAGTTGTCCTGAGTGGAAATGAATAGTTAGTTTTCATACTATTCCCACTTATCTAATTTGTTTTTGTATATGTAACTGGCCGATTGATAATAGATTATTGTCTCTTTTTCAAATTCAGGGTCGTTTGTCGCTTTTTTCATTTCGCCGGTTTGTGGATTGATTTGGTAATGTGTTATTTTTTGCTGAGGACTTAAAATCGTCAGTCTGTCGTTTTTTATGAAACCCAGCTTCTGGTAATTCGAAATGAAAGCGCGTTCTTCTTCGGGAGCCATTTTGGTGATGTCTTTTCCGAAGAATTTGGTTTTATACGACCAGTTCATTACGCCTAAAAGCGTTGGCGCCACATCAATCTGGCTGCACAATTTAGTTATTTCCTGAGGCCTGACTAACCCCGGGTTATAAATCATAAACGGAATCTGGTAATCCATAAAGGGAAGTTCTGTCTGCCCGGCGCTTCCCGCGCAATGGTCGGCTAAAATTACGAACAACGTATTTTTGAACCAGGGTTTATCGCTCGCCTTTTTAATGAATTCGCCAATTGAATAATCGCAGTATTTTACCCCTCCGGCGCGGCTTGTATGCGATGGAATGTCAATCACACCCTCAGGATAAGTAAACGGACGATGATTTGAAGTAGTCATTACATGATTGAAAAATGGCTTTCCGACTGCAAACGATTTGTCGCATTCTTCTAAGGTGCGGTTGAAAAGATCCTGATCGCAAACACCCCACGTATTGGCAAAGGTAATTTTGTCTTTGTCCAGATCACCCCGGTCAACGATTTCATACCCATTGTGCGAAAAGAAATAATTCATGTTGTCGAAATACCCGTGGCCGCCATAAATGAACTTTGTATCGTAACCATTCTCTTTAAAAATCTTGCCGATCGCAAACATATTTTCATTGTCCGGACGTTTAACAACACTTTGTCCGGGCTTTGGCGGGGCGCCAAGCGTAACAGCTTCAAGGCCGTAAACGGTGCGTGTGCCAATGGCATACAGGTTCGTGAAGAAAAGCGAACTGTCGGCCAGAGCATCCAGGTTTGGAGTTATTTTGCCCAGTTTACTGCCTTTATAGCCCAAATATTCGCCGCTTAAACTTTCAACGGTAATGTATACAACATTGTATTTTTTTCCTTCTCCCGGATTGTTGATTCGCCGGGTAATATCAAAAGGGTCATTCGTCAGATATTCACTGTTTTCGCTTTTCAGGAGCGCATGAAGATCCTTGAAATTTTCATCATTGTTTCGGGTCGCGTAAAAAATATCGTAATCGAGTTCGTTGTTCAGAAAAGCTGCAAATAGCGAATGTATTCCGTTCTTAGCCAGCTCATTATTGTACCTGTTTTTGGTAATCTCAACCGTCGTGTTTTTAATGAGAACAAACGAAAAAATGGGGAGTATTAAGAGAATAAAGCCACCTTGTAAACGGGTTTTGAGTTTATTTTGTGTCGAAAAAAGGTTGGTTAGATATTGCTTTTTAAGTACATAAATCATAAGCGCAATGTCTGCAATTAAAATTCCTGAAATCAAAAGTGGGAGAGGATAGGATTCCTTGATGTTTCCCAACACTTCGGTTGTGTAAACCAAATAATCAACTGCAATAAAATTATACCTGACACCAAATTCTTCCCAAAAGAAATATTCAGATACAACATTGAAAATCAGTATATAGAAAGTAATAAAATAAACGAAATAGGTAATTGTCCGGTGAATTTTGGAATTGAAAATCCAATCAGGAATAAACATGAAATACAGCACAAACGGAATCATAAAATACGAAAAAGCAACCGTGTCCATGAACAAACCAGCGCCAAACGACCAGATCAAATTCAACGGATTCAAACTTATTTCGCCAATCGACATGCTCAGTAAGACGATTCGGCTCAAAAAGGCCAGAGCAATAAAAACAAAATAAATCAGTAGGATTCCGGAGAAACGGCTATTTGTTAACTTTTTAAGTACGGCTGAATTCATGTTTTTTTAGATTTCTGATGTGTAAGACTAAAGCTGTAGTTTTTAATACCAATGAGGCAAATATATAATATTTCTGATTGTTTGTCTAAAAACAACTGCCAGGTAAAACTTCAGGAAATGAAACGGGACACATGAAATTTCGTTCATGAATTTAGATTGGCAATGATTTTATCATGGATTTTTCGTCATAAATTTATTGTTAAAACTGGTTATTCTGAAGAAATGGATCGAAGGTTTTGAATCATATTCCTGATGGTTTAACTATCTTTGTTACCGCTTCAAATCGGTGTATTTGAAACAGTCTGAATTAATTATTAACTCATTTACAGCACAATAAAATGTCCAATTTCAATTATCAAAAACCGTTTCCAATTAAGAAGGATACCACAAAGTATCGACTGCTTACCAAAGATTTTGTTTCGACTGTTGAGTTTGATGGCCGGAAAATCCTGAAAATTGCTCCGGAAGGACTCGAACTGCTTGCCAGAGAAGCATTTGCCGATGTTTCGTTTTACCTGCGTGCAGCTCACCTCGAAAAACTTTCAGATATTTTGAAAGACCCGGAAGCTACTGATAACGATCGTTTTGTGGCTCATACCATGCTGCTCAACCAGGTTGTTTCAGCCGAAGGCGAATTGCCAACCTGTCAGGATACCGGAACAGCCATTGTACTTGGTAAAAAAGGCGAAGATGTTTATACGGGTGTAACCGATGCCGAATACCTTTCAAAAGGTATTTATAATACGTTTCAGGAACGCAACCTGCGCTATTCACAGGTAGTTCCTTTTACCATGACAGAAGAAAAAAATACGGGAACCAATCTTCCGGCTCAAATCGATATTTATGCCGAAAGCGGTAACTCGTATGAATTCCTGTTTATTACCAAAGGAGGTGGTTCAGGCAACAAAACATATTTATACCAGCAAACCAAATCTTTACTGACTGAAGAAAACCTTACCAAATTTATTAAGGAAAAGATAATGGATCTTGGAACTTCTGCATGCCCACCCTATCATTTGGCCGTAGTAATTGGCGGTACATCAGCAGAAGCAACATTGGCAACTGTTAAAAAGGCCTCCGCTGGCTATCTTGATCACCTGCCAACCGAAGGAAATGAAGGCGGACAAGCATTCCGTGATTTGGAATGGGAAAAGAAAATTGAGAAAATTGCTCAGCAGTGCGGAATGGGAGCGCAGTTTGGCGGTAAATATTTTGTGCACGATGTTAAAGTGGTTCGATTGCCACGTCACGCAGCCTCGTGTCCGGTAGGAATTGGCGTTAGCTGTAGCGCCGACCGGAATATCAAAGCCAAAATTACTGAAGACGGAATCTTTCTGGAAGAACTTGAACGAAACCCTGCCCGTTTCCTGCCTGAAGCTGCTCCAAACATGCAACCGGCAGTTGACATCGATTTGGATCAACCAATGGAAGATGTGCTGAAAATATTATCACAATATCCGATTAAAACACGACTTAATCTTTCAGGAACATTAATTGTGGCGCGCGACATGGCTCATGCCCGTTTGAAAGAAATGCTCGATTCCGGTCAGCCAATGCCTGAATATTTTAAGAAATATCCGGTGTATTATGCAGGACCTGCAAAAACTCCCAAAGGAATGGCTTCCGGAAGTTTCGGGCCAACTACTGCAGGCCGAATGGATCCGTATGTTGATTATTTTATGAGCCAGGGAGGTTCAATGATTATGCTGGCTAAAGGAAACCGCACCCAGCAAGTAACTGATGCCTGCAAAAAACATGGAGGCTTCTATTTGGGCTCCATTGGCGGACCTGCTGCAATTCTGGCCAAACAAAGTATAAAATCTGTAGAGATTGTTGATTTTGAAGAGCTTGGTATGGAAGCTATTCGCAAAATCAGGGTCGAAAATTTCCCTGCATTTATTATTGTTGACGACAAAGGAAACGACTTTTTTAAACAGTTGTAATTCAGTTTGGTATACCATATTAAAAAATGCGCACTTTACGTGGCAAAACGCTTGAAATGGAATAGGTAATTTAGTGAGCGGGTGACTTTAAGTCACCCGCTCACTCTTTTAGCGCCTGTCGTTATGAACACAAAGTCTGTTGGACTGTTTAAGTGCCCGTATTAAAGAACCAAAAAATCTACGGATGAGTGAAGTTGAAAAGAAAAAAATTACCCGCGAAGGTCTTCGTAATGCATTCAAATTATTTCGTTACATCAAACCATTTCAGGGAGAATATTATATCGGCATGTTCTTTTTGCTGGGCTCAAGCATTGCAACTTTAGTTTTTCCTAAATTATTAGGTGAGCTGGTCAATGCCGGAAACAAGGAAGCCACGGCCTACAGTATAAATCAAATTGCTCTTTTACTGGGAATCGTGCTGCTGGTTCAGTCCGTATTTTCGTACTTCAGGATTGTTTTATTTGTGAACGTGACCGAAAAAACTCTCGCCTTTCTACGACAAGACACGTACAATCACCTGATAAAATTACCGCTGCGGTTTTTCGATCAGCGCAGGGTGGGAGAGTTGAACAGCCGGATTTCGTCAGACATTATTCTCCTTCAGGAAACATTGACAACCACACTCGCTGAGTTCATTCGACAAATTATTACGATTATTGGCGGAATCGTATTGCTGGCCATTACCTCGATAAAACTTACATTGTTTATGCTGGCGGTGCTTCCCGGAATTATGATTCTGGCCCGGGTTTTCGGAAAATTTATCCGGAAATTTTCCAAACAGGTTCAGAGCCAGGTTGCCGAGTCGAATACCATTGTTGAAGAAACCTTGCAGGGAATTCAAAGTGTAAAATCGTTTACGAATGAGTTTTTTGAGATTGGCCGCTATCGAAAAAAAACTGAAGAGATTGCTCAAATTGGAATAAAAAGCGGACGATACAGAGGTGCATTTTCGGCTTTTATTGTCTTCGGATTGTTTGGCGCTTTGGTTGCTGTAATCTGGCGTGGTTCTGCTCTGTTGGCCAAAGGTGATTTGGTAGCTGGCGATTTGTTTTCGTTCGTTATTTACTCCGCATTTGTTGGTGGAACCATTGGCGGACTGGCATCGGTTTACACCAGTATTCAAAAATTTATAGGCGCTACTGAAGATCTGTTTGGCATTTTTAATGAACCCGAAGAAGATATTCAGGAAGTGAAAATATTAACGAAAAATGATGAATTGAAAGGGGAAATAAGTTTCAGAAACCTCACATTTGCCTATCCGTCGCGACCCGACGAAAATGTTTTGAAAAATATTGAAGCAACTATATCTGCCAATCAGATGGTGGCGCTGGTTGGTGCAAGCGGCGCCGGGAAATCAACAATAGCCTCATTGCTGCTTCGCCTGCACGATCCGGTTTCAGGAGCCATTCTTTTCGACGGAAAGGATGGACGTGAATATTCGCTTTCAGCTTTGCGCAGTCAGATCGCACTTGTTCCGCAGGACATTTTCCTCTTTGGCGGAACGATTCGCGAAAATATTGCGTATGGAAAACCAGGCGCTACCGATGAAGAAATTACGGAGGCAGCCCAAAAGGCCAATGCCATGGAATTTATCAGCCGTTTCCCTGAAAAATTGGACACTCTGGTTGGTGAACGCGGCACCCAACTTTCGGGTGGACAGCGGCAGCGAATTGCCATTGCCCGCGCAGTGCTGAAAAATCCCAAAATTCTGATCCTGGACGAGGCGACTTCTTCATTGGATTCCGAATCGGAAAGGCTGGTTCAGGATGCGCTTGAAAAACTGATGGCCGGACGTACTTCTGTTGTTATTGCTCATCGCTTGTCGACCGTACGAAAAGCCGATCAGATTTTTGTGCTCGATCAGGGCAGTCTGGTTGAAAAAGGCACACATAACGAATTGATTAGACTTTCGAACGGCATTTATCGTAACTTGAGTGAATTACAGTTCAATTTGAATTAATATCAATCTGAATAAAACGTTAACACTTTGTTAAGCTGTGTTATCAGTTGTAAACGAATCCGAAAAAACCGAATGTTTTTCGTAAATTCATCACAACACGATTATTTCCTGAAGCCTAAAATATTCCACCATGAATTTTCCCGACCTTCAAAATAACAATTTGGCAACATTCCTGAATCGCACCGATATTATTCAGGAAACTGCCGATCAGATTATGAAAGATTTTGGCATGTTTGGTATCGAAATCAGTTTTTCAGGTAATACCGAAAATGCATACGACGAACTGCACGAACAACTGATCAATCAGATTTCGGTTTATCTCGACAAAGATTACGGTCTGCTGATGTCGGTTTTGTACCAGGTTGATATTACCGAATACGAAATTGCCAAAGCTGCGCGCGAGTTACCACATTACAACGATCTGGAGGTTTTAGCCCATCAGGTTATCTTCCGCGATTTGAAAAAAGTGCTTTTTCGCAGATATTATAAAGCACAGGCAAAATAATTCCAAAATTTTTATCCGGATTTAGCTGTACAAAAATCGTTTGATTTTTTGAGTTGCAGTCTTCTCAAACGGCTCAGGCTGCATCTGAATCAGTTGAACCTGCGAGAATTTATTGACGTTTTGATTGATGTAATCCTGAAGTTCCTTCAAGAGTTCGTTCATCTTTTGCTCAGCCAGTTTCGAGCCTTTTTCAACCAATTCATGATAGTTTGCCTGTAGTTCCTCCAGATTGAAATGTACAAGCGCCACGATCTTTCCTTTTTGCTGAACGACCAGCGATTCGAGTACGTTCGGGTAATTGTTGATTACTGATTCGATTTCTTCGGGATAAATATTTTCGCCGCTTGCGCCGATCAGCACATTTTTCGAGCGGCCGCGAATATACAGATAGCCATCTTTTCCAAATGTTCCCAGATCTCCGGTTTTAAACCATCCGTCGTGCGTAATAACTTCCGCCGTCACTTCCGGTTCTTTATAGTAACCTTTCATCACGTTTCCGCCGCGAGCCCAGATCTCGCCTTCTCCGGTTTTTTTGTCCGGTTCGTTAATCTTCAGTTCTACCCCTGCAATGGCAGGTCCCGTTGACTGTAGTCTCGATTCGAAAACTTTCATTCCGGCTAAAAGAGGTGCCGTTTCCGTTAGCCCATAGCCAATACTGTACGGAAATCTGGCCTCAATCAGGAATTTTTCCACATTCCGGTCGAGTTTTGCTCCTCCTATTCCGAAGAATTCGAGCTTGCCTCCAAATGTTTCCATAAGTTTTTTTCCGGCAATCCGATTTAATTTCTTCCGGATAAACGGCATCTGGTATAATTGCCTGATGATCCATTTTTGCGTGAAAGCTGGCTGGATTCTATTTCGGTAAATCTTTTCAATGATTAGAGGTACAGAGAAAATCATGGTCGGTTTTACTTCAAGTAATGCAGGAAGTAAAACAGATGGAGTAGGCTGTTTACCAAGATAATAAACACTTGCTCCACGAAGTACGGGCATCACAAAACCCAAGGTATTTTCGTAGGTGTGCGAAAGCGGCAAAATGGATAAATACCGATCTTTTTCGTTAACCGGTCTGACGGAAAGCGCCTGTTCTGCCGTTATGCAAATATTTTTATGCGTAAGCATTACGCCTTTCGATTTTCCCGTAGTTCCGGAGGTATAAATAATCGCAGCCAAATCATCTTCGGCAATATCGTATTTTCTCTCACCCTTTTTATCCGGATCAAAAACAGGTTTTTCGCCTGAAGTTTCAGTTACGACAAAATCTTCAACTCTTATCCTGTGGTTTAGAGTTTTAACCTGAATATTATCCAGTTTCGAGGTCAATTTTTCCGAAACAAATATGGCTTTACATTCCGAATGGTTCAGGATATTTTCAATTTCAGCAGTAAGAAAATCAGGTAAAAGAGGGACTGCAACGGCGCCCATAAACGTGATAGCAAAATATGCGATTCCCCAGTTTGGTAAATTAGTACTTAGAATGGCCAGTTTGTCGCCCGGTTCGATGCCCAAATCTTCGAGTAATTTAATCAGACCGTTAATTTGCCGGTTCAATTCGGTGTAGGTCAAAGGTGTTTCTCCAACAATTGAAAGCGCGTTTCGGGAGCCAAACTTCTGTACTGTTTGGCTAAATCCTGAAGGAAGTGTGAGTTTTACAATTTTTTCCATTTTGTGCTCATAAGTTACTCAAATGTACAATTTAATCTTGTACGTCAAAACGGCGTTCAGGTATCGCTAAAATCCTTTTATTTTCAGGTTTGGCGATACAGGTAAAAGGTTAAAAAAGCTGAAAATTCATGATTTTTGGCTCTTGTTTCTTCGAACTCATCGGAATAAACCTATATTTAACACCTTTTTACCGTGCTATGGTTGGATGCCGTTTTCTTCTTATTTTCAGTTTGATTTTGCTGAGTTGCGGCGCGATTGCGCAGCAGAAATATACGTTAAGCGGCACCATTTCCGATGCTTCGAGTGGCGAAGATTTGCCCGGAACAGAGGTATCTGTTTCAAATACCAATTATTCAACCATTTGTAATGCGTACGGTTTTTATTCTTTAACAATTCCTGAAGGAAACTATACCATTTCAGTGCGCTTGATGGGTTACGAAAATCAGGACTACAAAACTGAGTTTCATTCTGGTCAGGTTGTCAACTTCAAGCTTAAGGAAATGAGTTATGAGCTTGAAAATGTTGATATTCATGGGGAAAGAGCCGACAGGAATATTACTTCGCTCGAAATGGGCAGCGTTAAAATTAATCCGAAACAGATTGAAAATATTCCGGTACTGATGGGCGAACGCGACCTGATTAAAACATTACAGCTTATGCCGGGCGTTAAACAGGCAGGTGAAGGAAATACCGGATTTTACGTGCGTGGCGGTGGTTTGGATCAGAACCTGATATTGCTTGATGAAGCGCCGGTTTACAATGCTTCGCATCTGCTTGGTTTCTTTTCTGTTTTTAATTCCGAAGCAATTCGAAATGCGAACCTGATGAAAGGCTCAATACCTGCGGAATATGGCGGTCGCGCTTCTTCCGTTTTGGATATCAGGATGAAAGAAGGAAACATGAAAGAGTATGAAACAACCGGAAATGTAGGTTTAATTTCATCGAACCTGAGCTTTGAGGGACCGATAAAAGAAGATGTGAGTTCGTTTATGGTAAGCGCTCGCCGCACGTATGCCGATTTGTTTATGAAATTCGCACCAGATAAGGATATCCGTGATGCACAGTTGTATTTTTACGACCTCAACATGAAAACAAATTTTAAGCTGAATGAAACAAACAGGCTTTTCATCTCGGGATATTTAGGGCGCGATAAATTTCGATTGCAGGACCAGTTTGGATTTGACTGGGGCAGTAAAACTGCCACAGTCCGCCTGAACCATACGTTTAGCGACAAATTGTTTTCAAATACTTCCCTCATTTTCAGTAACTATTCCTACAAGATTGATATTGCCGGCAATAACGAAGTGCTCATGGGATCAAGAATTCAGGATTATAACCTGAAACAGGATTTTAGCCTGTACCTGAATGCCAGGAATACCATAAAATTCGGAATCAACCTGATCGCGCATAAAATTGTTCCGGGTGAGATAAAAGCCGCGCCGGGCAGCTCATACAGTTCGCTTGCCGTAAGGCCGCGCCGGGCGCTCGAAAGCGCTTTGTATGTATCGAACAATCAGCAAATTTTCAGGCATTTGCAACTGTATTACGGGCTGAGGCTGTCGCTGTTTTCGAATGTTGGTCCGGGCGATTTTTACCGGTTCGATTCCGATGGAAATCTGGTTGAATCAATAAGTTATGATTCTTTCAAATGGATCAAAACTCAGGGCGGACCCGAGCCAAGGCTGGCGTTAAATTATAAGCTCGGTAAAAATTCGGCATTTAAAGCTTCGTACAACCGAATTTACCAGTTTATTCATTTGTTATCGAACTCAACTTCGTCAACCCCAACTGATGTTTGGTTGCCAAGCAGCGACAATGTAAAGCCTCAGATTTCCGATCAGTTGTCGGTGGGATATTTCAGGAACAGTAAAAATAACATGTTCGAATCTTCGGTTGAAGTGTATTACAAAAACCTTCAGAATCAGATCGATTACAAAAACGGAGCTGATTTGGTTTTTAATTCAACGGTTGAAGCCGAATTGGTTTATGGCCGTGGCTGGGCTTACGGAGCCGAATTTTTAGTCCGGAAAAATTATGGACGACTCACCGGCTGGCTGGGCTATACCTGGTCGAAAACTATGCGACAATTCGATTTGATAAACAATGGAAATCCTTTTCCGGCGAGACAAGACAGGCGACACGATATTTCGGTGGTCGGCATGTACGATTTGAGCCGAAAAGTAAAATTATCGGCAACCTGGGTGTACAATACCGGAAATGCAGTAACTTTCCCCAATGGCAAATATGTGGTTGATGGTCGGACTGTTGGTTATTACACGCAGCGAAACGGTTACCGGATGCCCGATTATCACAGACTCGATTTGGGCGTGACCTGGATTCGGAAACAAACCGCTAAATTTGAATCGAGCTGGAGTTTTTCGGTTTACAATGCCTACGGAAGAGAGAATGCGTATTTTATTTCATTCAGGCAAAATAAGGATAATCCTGATTTGACGGAGGCAGTACAGGTTTCGTTATTTAAGGTCATTCCTTCAGTAAGTTATAAATTTAAATTTTAGCATAACTTGAATAGATTGCATACCATATTAAGTGCTTTATTTATGTGTTTCGCATTTTCGTCGTGCGAAAAAGTAATTGAATTTGACTTGAACAGTGCAAATTCTGTTATTGTTATTGAAGCCACTCTTACTAATGGTAAAGAGCCAATAACAGTACTTATTTCAAAAACCTCACCGTATTTTGGTGCGCAAACCGATACCAAAATTTCAGGAGCGCTTGTTAGTGTTAAAGCCGAAAACGGAAAACTCCGCTATCTTACTGAAAGTTCTCCCGGAGTTTATGTGCTGGAAAGGGCAATAGCGAATGCAAATAACTGGTACATTGTAACTGTTGAATATGATGGAGTAACATACACTGCACGTTCATACCTGAACGAAATAGTGCCTGTTGGTGACTTCGGATTGTCGTATTTCGACGGCTATGGTTTTTTTGATAGTGGGTACAAAGTGAATTGTGTCATCAGGGATCCGGCCGGCATCGAAAATTATTACCGGATAAAATACTATACCAATGGAGAACCTGTTGACGATTCTGGAGAAATAAATCTTTACTCCGATAAACTATTCGACGGGAAAGCTGTGGGTTTGGGTGGTGGCTCAAATGTTTTTAACGAAACTGACACCTTAACCATTGAACTTCAATCGATAGACAAGGCGGCATACGACTACTTTTCAACTCTGGAAAGTATCTCAGGAGTCGAAATGCTCCAGTCAGCATCACCGGCAAATCCAATCAGCAATTTTGACAATGGCGCATTGGGTTATTTTTCAGCTTATTCGTTCGATCGCCGGACCATTGTTGTCAAAGATTATATTGAAACACTGAGCGACTAGGCTTGAAATTTTTAACGGATTCCAAATTCACCTATGTTTTGCCGACGACCCTTTTTCTGTAATTCCGCGGCGACAAGCCAATCTTCTTTTGAAAATCCTTCGAAAAATAGTATGGATCAGAATACCCCATCAGGAATGATATTTCCTTGATCTTGTATTTACTGTAATCCAGGTATTCGCAGGATTTGCTGATTTTTAAATGCGAAAAATAACTCAAAGGGCTATACCCTGTTTTTTTCCTGAAAATTGTTGTCAGATACGATTGTGAATACCCTGCTTCATCGGCAATTTCATTCAGGCTTAGCTTTTTATCCAGATTTTGTTCCATAAATTGAATGGCCCTGGTAATCCCGGGATTTTGTTCTTCCAGAAAATCATCGCTTGTTTTGCTGGCGTAAAGGAAGGTTGCGAGCAAATGTCCAAATGTCAGGTTGATGTATGGGTAGTTTGCATTAAAAAATCCTTTGGTCAGGTTATTGAATAATTCGTCGAAAAGCATCACCCGGTTGGCAACCATGTTGTTTACCGAAGGAATCAGGTCGCGCACCACCGTAAAATCCTTTTCCATAATTTTACTTTTTTCGCCGTTGAAGCTGCACGTGTAAAGAACGGAAGGATCACTGTCGCTGGTTTGGATTTTGAAGGTAAATCCTTCAGGAACAATGCAATATTGATTCTGGCTGAATGGAACCATGTCGCTGGCAATTTGTAAAATACCACCTCCTTTGGTGCAAAATATCAACAAGTGATTATCCAGTTTCACATTTTCCGACCACAACGTTTCCTTCTTAATCAGGATTTCGGCTAACTCGCACAAATACAAATCCCTGGTGAGCGGATTTGCCTGTTGTTCGGCAATAATGTAAGATGGTAATTTGAAATACCGTTTCTTGATAATCATGTTTCAGAATTTAGGATTCAAAAAAAGTAATATTTTACATCTTTATCAAAGAAAATACTATTTTTTACTGAATGAATAGCCAATACATTTGATTTTTAAAATCGATAAACTGTAATACCATGAATGAACTGCTAACTCAACTGTCTGAATGTATTGAATTTGGAAAAATAAATATGGCGTCACCCTATCCGCCACAGATGAAAGGTCAGGACGGCGCCGACGAAATTACCCGGAAAGCGCTTGAATCGGGTGTAAATCCGCAGGATATTTTGTCGAAAGGACTAATGCCTGGTATGGAACGGGTGGGTGTTAAGTTTCGCGAGAATAAAGTGTTTGTCCCACAGGTGCTTATGTCGGCAAAGGCCATGAGCACGGCCATGCTGCATCTGAAACCCCACTTTCTTTCGGGCGCTGCCAAACAAAAAGGAACATTCATTATTGGTACAGTTTCGGGCGATTTGCACGATATTGGTAAAAACCTGGTTGGTATGATGGTTGAAGGTAACGGGTATAAAGTGATTGACCTTGGAACCGATGTTAGTTCTGATAAATTTATAGCAGCAGCCAAAGAACATCCGGAAGCAGTAATTGGATTGTCAGCTTTGTTGACTACCACCATGGTGAACATGGAGAAAATTACGAAGGATATCAAAGCTGCTGTTCCCGGCACAGTCGTTACCATTGGCGGAGCGCCGGTTAACAGCGATTTTTGCGCAAGAATTGGTGCCGACAATTATTCTCCTGATCCGCAGGGAGTGGTGGAGTATTTGAATGCCAGACTGGTGGGCTGATTCGTCAAAATACACGCAATAGTTAATCAGGAAGAAACTATTTCCGAAATATTCTAATTGAAATTTTGGTTTAGAAAATGAAGAACCACTGCACCTGCATGGTCTTTCAGATTTACATTGTCTTTTTTCTGATGTATAATTTGGTTGTAATTGAATTAATATCAACTTGTTAATCCCTAAATTAGAAAATATGAATGGACTTTCATTAATCAACCGCGCTTTTCACCTTGAACCTGTTGCACGGGTACCCTGGGTTCCGTTTGTTGGCGTTCATGGTGGGTATTTAATTGGTGTTGATGCTGAACAATACCTGAAATCGGCTCAAAATATGGTGGCCGGTTTAAGTAAAGCCATCGATTTATATAAACCTGATGGAATTCCGGTGAGTTTTGATTTGCAGCTTGAGGCTGAAATTTTGGGTTGCCGCCTGAAATGGGCCAAGGAAAATCCACCGGCAGTTGTATCTCACCCTTTATCCGAAGGTGTTCTGCTGAAATCATTGAAGGTTCCGACTGCGAAAGATGGACGCATTCCGCTTGTTTTGGAAACAGCGCGGACACTTCGGTCAGAAAATCCTGAAATTGCGCTGTACGGGCTGATTACCGGGCCATTTACCCTTGCACTGCATTTGCTGGGAACCGAAATTTTTATGAAACTTTTTGAGGATCCGGAATATGTCATGGAGGTTATGGATTTTTGTACCAAAGTGGCTGTCAGTTATTCTGAAATGCTACTGGATGCCGGTTGCGACGTAATTGCCGTGGTCGATCCGATGACCAGCCAAATTGATCCGCAGTCGTTTGAAACTTACGTTACTCCGTTTGTCAGCCGCATTTTCGATTTTGTCAGGGGAAAAGGAAAACTGAGTTCATTCTTTGTTTGCGGTCACGCCCAGCAAAATATTGAAGCCATGTGCAATTGCCGCCCCGACAATGTTTCGATTGATGAAAATATACCGCTTGAATTTGTGAAGGAAATCGCTTTGTCGAAGAAAATCAGTTTCGGCGGAAACCTGAAACTCACCGTGGTTCTGCTGATGGGCGATGCCGACGATGCCAGGCAGGATGCGCTTGTCTGCCTCGATTTGGGGGGAACTCAGGGGTTCATCCTGGCACCGGGATGCGATTTGCCTATGCAGACTCCAATTGAAAACCTTCAGGCTATTTCGGAACTGGTTTATAACCAGTATCTTCAGGATGTTGTGCGGAACCTGGAAAAGAAAGAGAATAAGCTTGATATTCTGAACATGAAAGATTACGGCCAATCCGACAAGGTGATCGTGGATATCGTAACACTTGATTCGGAATCCTGTGCGCCTTGTCAGTATATGGTTGAGGCGGTTAAATGTGTGGCCCCTCATTTTGAAGGGGTTGTGGAATGGCGCGAACATCCGATCAAAAAAATGGAGGCCGTTTCGTTTATGTCGTCGCTGATGGTGAAAAACATTCCGACCATTTGTATTGACGGAAAAATTGTTTTTGTATCACAAATTCCGCCACAGAACCTATTGATAGAAGCCATTCAGAAGCGGATCAACGAAAAATTAAAGCTGAAAATCAAATCGAAGCGAAACGAAATTCTTATCCTTGGGGAAACCGAGAAAGAGTGCAGGGAAGTGACCAAACGGGTCAAACGGGCCATTGCCGAACTCGGAAAATCAACGTCCGTTTCGGTGATTACAGATCAGGAACAAATGAATTCGTTTGGAGTTAAAAAAGGGCCAGCCGTTGTGGTTGTCAACTATAAATTAAAGTCAGAGGTAAGTGTGCCTTCACTGGATGTGATCAAAGAATGGATCAAGGATATTTAAAAGTACCTGAAGTCGGTTTCCCGGAAAACAATTAACTTTAAGCTCATTTTCAACTCTACAATCAATCGAATTTTATGAACAAAATCATACAGGAAATACAAGCAGGTAAAGTCCTGGTTTCGGACGGCGCATGGGGTACATTTCTTCAGAAAAAAGGATTGCAGCCCGGCGAATGCCCGGAAGAATGGAATACCAAAAGATCCGAAGATGTTTTCGATATCGCCAGAAGTTACATTGATGCCGGCGCCGATATGATTGAAACCAACAGTTTTGGCGGCAGTCGGTTTAAACTGGCGAACTACGGGCTCGAAAATCAGGTTTATCAGTTGAATAAAGCTGCTGCCGAAATCAGCCGGAAAGCTGCAGGTCCCGATTGTATTGTTCTCGGATCAGTTGGCCCTACCGGGAAATTACTCTTGATGGAAGAAGTTACTGAAGACGAACTTTATGAGGCTTTCAAAGAACAATGCCAGGCTCTTGAAGCCGGTGGAGCCGACGCCATTGTAATAGAAACCATGACTGATCTGGAAGAAGCACGCATTGCGGTGAAAGCCGCCCGCGAGAACACGAACTGCGAGGTAATTTGCACGATGACGTTTGATAAAATTCTGAGTGGTGAATTTCGTACCATGATGGGAATTTCGCCAACGGAAATGACCGAAACCCTTATCAATGCCGGAGCTTCGGTGATTGGAGCAAATTGCGGAAACGGTATTGCTGACATGATCGGAATTGTGAAAGAAATCAGGCAAACCAATGCCCAGATCCCGATCCTGATACACGCGAATGCCGGAATGCCTTGCTATCACGATGGCGAAACAACTTTCCCGGAAACGCCCGACGATATGGCCGGACGGGTAAAGGAAATTGTGGAGGCTGGCGCAAATATCATTGGCGGTTGCTGTGGAACGACTCCCGATCACATCTGCGAAATGAACCGTGTAGTGAAAAGTCTCTAACCGAATCAATAATAATTCAATCCTTTAGTCCTTCAATCCATCAGTTTCTATGTCAGCAATTCCAATGCAATTGGTAACCGGTTTCCTGGGAAGTGGCAAAACAACTTTCCTGAAAAATTACCTGGAAGAATTTTCCGGTTCCCGAAAGATTGGAATAATTCAGAATGAGTTTTCTGAACTAAACATCGATAGCATCGAAATCAGGCAGAGCAATGCTGATTTCGAGATTCTGGAAGTAAACAATGGTTCCGTTTTCTGTGTTTGCCTGCTCGGTAGTTTTGTCGGTTCTTTGGCCGATTTTATCGATCAGGTTCAGCCCGACGAACTGATTTTGGAGGCTTCCGGAATGTCGGACCCATTGAGTATCGGACAAATTCTGCAATCGCCGAAACTGAAACAAAAAGTATATCTCGATCGGGTTTGGTGCCTGGTTGATGCCTTAAATTTTCGTAAAATCAGTGGACTTCAAACACGGGTGAATCATCAGATCAGGATTGCCGATGTCGTGATTTTAAATAAATCAGATCTTGTTGACATACAAAGTGATGAACTGCTTCAAATGATTAAAAAGTTGAATCCATTTGCCCGGATTCACCTGACGTCTTTTGCCAGCATCAACTTTGATGTTGAACGATCGGGTATGAAATTTTTGCCCCTGATTGAGAAGACTGAAAATGATCGGCCTGATCTGCAGTCACAAGTCATTAAAAGCAGCCGTTTAATTGCTCCTGAAAAGCTCGATTTATTTCTGGAAACACTGGGAGAGGAGTGCATTCGCAGCAAAGGGTACATCAATTTGCCTGAAAAACGAAAAGTGTTTTTACAGGGGAGCTTCAGCGAAATAACACTTCAGGAGGCTGAATATTTTGTTGCACCCACCGAATTTGTGTTAATTGGCAACTTTCCGCAGAACAAATCTTTCCAGCAACTGTTCGATAAATTTTGTGAATCATGATCGCGGAATTCTCATTTTCTTTTGGAGAATTAGCTGTAAATAAAGCTGATATAAAAACACTCCTGGGTTATCCTGATGGTGATCTTCCGGAGCCATTTTCAGAATACCTGGATGACGGCCTGAAAAAAGCGGCGACATTAATGGATATTTGCGGAGCAATATTTCGCACCAGTCGTTTTCAGTTTTCTGCGAAAAAAGACCGGATTGACATACAGGGCATTGAACTGAATATCGGGAAAACGGTTGTTAAAGAGCTCCGGAACGCAGAGGAGGTTATTCTGTTTATTTGCACGGCAGGAAAGGAAATCAGCGAACTCTCGCACGGTTTGCTTTTAGGCGACGATCCGGTACAGGGATATGTTTATGATGTACTGGGTTCTGTAATTGCTGAAGCTACGATAGGCAAAATTCATCAAAAAATGAAGGAACAATCTTTAGTTTCGGGACTGATGGTAACCAACCGGTACAGCCCGGGCTACTGCCAGTGGAGCGTTGCCGATCAGCATAAATTATTTTCATTCTTTCCTGAAAACTGTTGCGGAATCAGGCTGACTGATTCGGCTCTGATGCATCCGGTTAAATCGGTTAGCGGAATTGTTGGCATAGGTGAAAAGGTGAAATTCAGGGAATATACCTGCGATTTATGCGGTCTCACCGAATGCTTTTACCGGAATCGGCATGCCACGAAATAATCAGGTCTTGGTAAACTCCAATTTTTAAATTTTCTTTGCTTTTCATTTAAACCCGAACGAATTGAAAATAGTTGTGTTGGACGGTTTTGCCCTCAATCCGGGCGATCTGTCGTGGGAAAATTTGCAAGAGCTTGGTGAATGCGTAATTTATGATCGCTCCAATCCGGAGGAAGTTTACGACAGAGTACGCGATTCTGAGGCGATAATCACCAACAAAGTTGTAATCAGTCAATCGCTGATGGAAAGGCTACCCGACCTGAAATATATCGGAGTTACGGCAACCGGCTACAATGTGGTTGATGTCGGGGCATCAGTTGAACGAAACATTGTGGTTACCAACATCCCTGCCTACAGCACCGAATCGGTTGCCCAACTGGTCTTTTCGCATATACTGAATGTGGCAAACCGCGTTGAACTTCATGCCAACTCGGTAAAGAATC
This sequence comes from Prolixibacteraceae bacterium, assembly GCA_041652995.1. Taxonomy (GTDB): domain Bacteria; phylum Bacteroidota; class Bacteroidia; order Bacteroidales; family Prolixibacteraceae; genus Aquipluma. The sequence continues at coordinate 38,929 of JBAZGO010000032.1, read as the reverse complement.
AGGAATGGAGCAAAAATCCTGATTTTTCGTATTGGAAAAGTCCACAGATGGAACTGTCGGGTAAAACTCTTGGCATTGTTGGATTTGGCCGTATTGGCCGGAAAGTTGCTGAAATCGGTCAGGCTTTTGGTATGAAAATTATTTTCCGGAACCGGTCGATAGTAACTGAAATACCTTCAGGAATAATTCAAACCAGTTTGGCCGAAGTATTTTCACAAAGCGACTTCATCAGTTTAAACTGTCCGCTGACTACAGAGAATTCAGAATTTGTCGACCAAAAACTGATCAATACGATGAAATCGTCGGCTGTGCTGATCAACACCGGAAGAGGCGGCTTAATCAACGAACGCGATTTAGCTGAAGCCCTGAATTCAGGTAAGCTGGCAGCCGCCTGTCTTGATGTGCTTTCAACTGAACCGCCATTGCCTGAAAATCCGCTCATTTCAGCCCGAAATTGTTTCATCACGCCGCACATTGCCTGGGCAACATTTGAAGCCCGTCAGCGTTTAAAAAATATAACTGTTGAAAATTTGAAATGCTTCATGTCGGGTTCACCGCAAAATGTTGTTAAGGCGTAAATTGCTTTTGTTTTAGGCAACCCGGATATGTTGTTATCGTAAACAAGAGTAACTAATTTTAAAACGGGCAAAATGAACAAGATTACTGCACTTTTTTTAATCACATTGTTCCTCGGACTCTCCGGATTTCAGCCGTCAGACAAAAAAGAAAAGCGCGCCAGAGCGCGATTGGAAATGGCACAACTTATTCAAAGCGGTCATTTTCGTTTTGTGGCCCGTTCAGCCAATTCAAATCTTGGAAATTTCAATAATCTGACTTCTGATTACGATATGGTGTTCGACAGCCTTCAGGTAAAAGCTTATCTGCCATACTTTGGGCGGGCTTATTCAGTACCGTATAATTCAGGAAGTGGAGGAGTAAAATTTGATTTAAAGGCTGAAAATATTGAAAGGGATTGGAATGAACGAAAAAAGTTATTTACGATTTCAACTAAATTAGAAAATACAGATGATTCGTATTCCATTGTTTTAACCGCCGGACTTGATGGATTTGCTAATTTGCGAATTGATTTCAGGAACAGACAATGGATTAGTTACCACGGAACAATTGAAAAAAATACTGAGCCCGAAAAGCTGAAAAAATAAAAAGGACCGGTATTTCCGATCCTTTATCATTTATTTCAATTTAAGCGTTTTTCCCCTTGGGTAACACTTATTTTATTCGTTTCAGTTTCTATTCCTCATCAAATTGGTCGTCGCTGTATTTATAATCAATTTCATCCAAATTTTCGTCATCGGCAAAATCATCGTAAATAGATAATCTTCTTTTAGAGCTTTTATCCTTATGTAATTTGGCGTTTTTAACTGTGTCGCCATCTGACTTTAAAGGATCAATACCTTTTTTGTTAATTTTCAGATTCTTGTTTGTTTTCATTTCTAAAAATCTAAAAGTTTGATAATTAAAATTTTAAAAGTTAATAAATAGTATTAATATCCGTTTGTTAAACTATGAAAAAAAAATAAATAAACATGTGTTCCGTTATAAAAAAAAAATATCTGTAATTTTTTGATTCCCTGATTATCTGAATTTTATACTTTAGCCTGAAAATGATTTTAAATACGATAAAAAAGATTTAAATGTTCTCGTTGGATGCTAAAATTTGAAATTAATAATAAATTCGACAAAGAAATTCGAATCACATGATAAAATATATTGTTTTTCTCTTCATTGTGGTGTGTGAATTTAGTTACGGACAGAGTAATTCTTTGGAAGAGAAGAAAGCTGTTAAACTATTCGAGCAGGCTAAATTAGCTTATGAAAGTAAGCTTTATGGTAAATCATTGAATCTGTTGGACGAAGCATTGAAAGTTGATCGGGGGTTTCTGGACGTGTATCTTTTAAAGTCAGATATATATCAGGACATTGATTCTGTTCGCTTGCAAATTCAGGCCATCGAATCTGTGCTCAAAATCGATCCGGAGAAAAATGCAAAACTGTATTATGTTTTGGGCAATGCTTGCTACCGTTCAGGAATGTTTCAGAAAGCGAGCAGTGCCTTTCAGAATTATCTTCGCAGAGTTGATGAAAAGGCAGCTTTTGTGAGTAAATCCAAAACGTACATCGAAAAATGCGCAGGAGCTGTTCACTTGTTGAAACATCCTGTCCCATTCAAATCGGTAAATCTGGGACCAAATGTTAATTCTGATGATGATGAATACTGGCCAAGCATCACAGTTGACGGGAAAACGCTCATATTTACAAGGCTTGTGGGTGCAAAATCACTGTCGGCAAAGGGACGCTCACTGGCACAGGAAGATTTCTATACATCAATTTTTGTCAATAATGTCTGGCAGCCCAGTATACCTTTAAAATCAATCAATACCATTTACAACGAAGGTGCACAAACCATTTCTTCCGACGGGAAATTGCTCTTTTTTACGGCCTGCACCCGAAACGACGGACGAGGAAGCTGTGATATTTATTTTTCAAGAAATAAGGGAGGGGAGTGGTCTGTTCCTGAAAATGCCGGAGAGCCCGTCAACTCGCCTTCCTGGGAATCTCAGCCTTCCATTTCGGCCAACGGCGAGTCGCTGTATTTTGTAAGTAACCGAAAGGGCGGAAAGGGCGGAATGGATATCTGGAAATGTAAGTTGAATGGTTTTTCTGACTGGGGAACCCCAATCTGGGGTGATGCGGTGAATCTTGGAGATTCGGTGAATACTCCCGGAAATGAAATGTCGCCATTCATTCATTCCGACGGTAAAACGCTCTATTTTGCTTCTGATTACTGGCCGGGAATGGGCGGTTTCGACATATTTTACTGCCGCCAGAAAAATGATACAGTATGGAGCAAGCATCAAAATATTGGTTATCCGATCAATTCGCACAAGGACGAGCAGGGCCTTGTTGTGGATGCTTCGGGTAAAAATGCATATTATTCGTCTGATCGACCCGGATCGAAAGGCATGGATATTTATTCCTTCGAACTGTACAAAGATGCACGCCCAACACCAGTTTCGTACATCAAAGGTAAAGTGATTGATGAAGATTCCGGCGATCCGGTTTGTGCCCAGGTTGAATTGATTGATGTTGACGATTCATCTTCAATAATTAAGGGAGAGTCGTGCTGGGATAAAGGTGAATTTCTGATGTGCCTGCCGCTGGGGAAGGAATATGCTTTCAATGTGTCCAAAGAAGGTTATCTGTTTTATTCCGATAATTTTCAGCTAAAAGAAAAGAAGGAAATTATTGATCCGTATATTCTTGAAATTAAAATGAAGAAAATTGAGGTTGGCGGAGCGGTGATTTTACGAAATGTTTTTTTCAATACAGGGTCCTACGATTTGTTACCTGAATCGAAAGCTGAACTTCAGAAACTTACAGATTTCCTGAATCAGAACAAGAATGTTGACATTGAAATTGAAGGGCACACCGACAATGTGGGAGGTCAGGAAATGAATCAGAAACTTTCGAAATCGAGAGCCGAGGAAGTCTTTATGTATTTGGTCAATAATGGAATTGATGAAAAGCGAATGAAGTACAACGGGTATGGCTTTTCGATGCCTTTAAGTTCAAACGACACTCCGGAAGGCCGGGCCTTGAATAGAAGAACAGAATTCCGGATTATTAAGAAGTGATTAACTTTGTGAGCAGTTCTCGTTTCAGGCAACTATTTCAGCCCATTCTGCCTGAAATATTCGGAATATGCCTTATCTACGATCAAAATGTGATGTTCGATCCAATTTTTTAAAAATTGAAGTAATTCAATAGTCAAAACATATTTTCCAGACTTTAAGTCTGCTTTCATAATAGCTATTTTCTTTACGAAAGATTGATGTTCAGCAATGTGAGCTTGTGAACCGGCAAACTTGAATTTCTGAAAAAAGTACTCCTCCTTTTGAAAATGAAGCAATGAATATTTTTCTAAATCAAATAGAATCTGATTGTTAACTTCGTTTGCTTCCCCATGTTTCATGGCTTCGAGTAACCGATTCAGAAGCGAAATTAATTCCTTGTGCTGATTGTCGATAGATTGAATTCCGACACTGTAATCTTCGTTCCAATTTAGCATGTTTGAATTTTATGAACTTGGATTGACAAAAGTTACTTAACTTTTTTTACTATATATGCGAATCAATAGTTGGACTTTGAAACCTGAAGGGTTGAAATGATTATAGAAAATGGTAAAATAAGTGCTCTAAAACCACGAAGTGGTGACATTTTCCTGTCATGCTTTCGGAATATTTAGCTCTTTTCATCCTAATTTGCTATAATCCTGTCATGCCTTCGGCATGACACCTAATTTTTATTTCAACCCTTGATTCGAATTATATATATGAACATAATGGCGAATGCAATAATACAACAATTAAATCTCATAAATCAGATTATCCAGATTGTATGGAGTCTGTTGATATACATAGTAATTCAGCCAATTCGAAATCAGCAGGTTAGCATGGCCTCTCCAGCGCATAACCGGTTCTTTATCAGGATCATTATCCTGGTAGTAATTAACAGGCATTTCTATGGGGAGATTTTTGCTTAAATCTCTTTTATACTCTGTGTCAAGCGTATATCGTGAATATTCTGAATGGCCTGTAATAAAGAACTGCCTTCCGTCATGCGTCATAACCATGTGCACCCCCGATTCATCTGATTCTGATAAAATACTAAGTTCGGGAACTTTTTCGATGTCTTCAGCCAAAACCTCGGTATGACGTGAATGAGGTACATAATATTCGTCGTCGAATCCACGGAAAATTGGCAAGGTATCATTCAGGTTTCTGTGACTGAAAACGCCAAACATTTTTTTCTCCAGCGGATATTTTGGAATTCCGTAGTAATGGTATAATCCAGCCTGCGCAGCCCAGCAAATCAGCAAAGTTGACGTAACGTGAACTTTCGACCAGTCGAGTATTTCGGTGAGTTCTTTCCAGTAGGTAACTTCTTCAAACGGAAGCATTTCAACAGGCGCGCCGGTTATAATCATGCCATCATAATTTTTATGCCTGAACTCGTCGAAGGTTCCGTAGAAGGCTTTCATGTGGACTTCCGGAGTATTTTTCGATTCGTGATCTTTCATCCTCAGAAATTCAACTTCAACCTGCAACGGCGTGTTCGACAGCAAACGAATCAAATCAGTTTCGGTTGTAATTTTTATTGGCATCAGGTTGACAACAATAATCTTGAGTGGACGAATATCCTGGTGTGCGGCCTTCGATTCGTCCATTATAAATATGTTCTCTTTCTGAAGAAGCTCTATTGCAGGTAAATTGTCAGGAACATTAATTGGCATACTATCAATAATTTAAGCTGTTAAATTCCGGAACTTCAGGTTTATGCCAGAAATTCCGGAAGAATGTTGCAAAATTAAGCAATTTGATTCAAGGCCTGTTCAAAATCGGCAATAATGTCGTCGATATGTTCAAGGCCAACCGATACACGCAGCGAACTTGGATAAACACCGGCTGCGAGTTGTGCCTCAGCCGATAATTGCTGATGCGTAGTGGCTGAGGGTTGAATAATCAGCGTTTTGGCGTCTCCAACGTTTGCCAGATGGCTAACAAGTTCTAAACTGTCAACTACTTTAATCGCAGCATCTTTGTCACCTTTCACTTCGAACGACAAAACTCCGCCGGCACCTTTTGTCAGGTACTTCTGAGCCAAAGCATACGAAGGATTGCCTTCGAGTCCCGGATAATTAACACTGGCCACTTTCGGATGTTTTTCCAGGTATTTGGCTAGCGCCAACGTATTTTGGATGTGACGCTCCATGCGAAGCGACAGTGTTTCAAGACCCTGAACAAGCAAAAATGAGTTGAACGGACTTTGAGATGCCCCAATGTCGCGCAAGCCTTCAACGCGGGCTTTTATAATGAATGCAATGTTTCCGAACGGACCGTCGAAATTGAAGATATCCCAGTATTTCAGGCCGTGATAACCTTCTGACGGTTCAGTGAATCCGGGGAATTTTCCGTTGCCCCAGTTGAAATTTCCGGCATCGACAATTACACCACCAATGCTGGTGCCATGACCGCCAATCCATTTTGTAGCCGATTCAACCACAATGTTGGCCCCGTGTTCAATCGGCCGGAAAAGGTAGCCTGCAGCGCCAAACGTATTGTCGACAATAAACGGAATACCATGTTTTTTTGCAAGTTCACCAAATGCATCGAAATCAGGAATTACATAACCCGGATTTCCAATAGTTTCAAGGTAAATGGCTTTTGTATTTTCGTCAATCAGTTTTTCAAAAGCTTCCACAGTGAGGTTTTCTGCCAATCGGGCTTCGATGCCTAGTTTTTTGAAGGTGACCGTAAACTGGTTGTATGAACCGCCATACAAATAGGGTGAACTGACAAAATTATCGCCAAGCCCCATGATGTTGGTGAAGGTTAAGAATTGTGCCGAATGCCCGGAAGCGACTCCGAGCGCTGCAGCCCCACCTTCCAAAGCAGCAATGCGTTGTTCGAAAACGTCGGTAGTTGGATTCATAATTCGGGTATAAATGTTTCCGAATTCTTTCAGGGCAAACAAATTAGCCGCATGCTCGGCATTGTTAAATACGTACGACGAAGTTTGATAGATTGGCAGGGCCCGTGAATTTGTGGTTGGGTCAACCTGCTGTCCTGCATGTAACTGCAGTGTTTCGAAATGTAGTTTTCTTTCAGTCATGATGTTATTTTTAGGGTTAAAAAATATCGTTAAAAAAAGTGTTGTGTATTTCTAAAATAGCTTTTTGTGTGTCTTTTTGATCGACAATGAGGTAACTGACCAAATCCGAAGCTCCGGAACCACTCAGTAAAACATTGATTTTGTGCTGAGCCACTGCTCCGAAAAGTTTGGCGGAAACACCGTGGTATTGCTGCATTCCGTGTCCGACGACAGCAATGAGCGAAACCTGGTCTTCCACAATGATTTCGGATACTGAACTTAGCTGAAGATGATTGCAGATTTGCTTCGCTTTCTCAATCTCATTTTTATTCAGGATAATGTTGATACTGACTTGTGACGTAATGACCGAGCGGATGTTAATGGCCGACTGATGGAAAGCGGATGTTACTTTGGCCAGAATTCCGGGTTTAAAACCAACTCCCGGACCATTGAGTTTCAGGACAGCAATTTCTTCGGTGTGAACGACGCTTTTTACCACATTTGGCGAAACAAATGATTCAGAATTGATTGTTGTTGCCAATTCTTTGCCTCCGTTAGTCAGTTTAAACACATGAATGGGAGTGTGGCTGCTGATTAACGGTTCAACAATTCGCGGATGAATTGAATTTTCGCTGAAATACGAAAGTTCAGAAGCTTCGGCGTAGGTCAGTCGCGGAATTAACTGAGACTTGGCAACAAATTCCGAATCGGATGTCCTAAATTCTTTATCAAGTTCCCAGAGTTGAAGCGAATCGGCTTCAACAAGGCGGGTAATTCCGGCGGCAGAATAATCGGCAGATCTTTTTCCAAGCCTGGCAATTTTTCCTCCTGAAGTAATGCCGTATGAACCCGGAATCAGATTTATTCCGCCAGAAATAAAATCTTTTAAACGGGTTGATTCGTCGAATAAAATGCTGGCGTTTCCGAATTCATTGGTAACAAATAACCCAATTTCTTCAGGATAAATCAGGCTCGAATTAATCTGGTTTTTGCTTAAGAACAAATGCAAAATACTTGCAGTAATTCGTTCTGAAAAACTGATTACCTGATCTTTAAGCGATACCGAAAAATCGCCGGTAAACTCGATTCCTTTCAACAGGTTTTGCAGATTATTCAGTTCCGTTTTCAGATTTTCATCCGGTTGAAATTGATGAAATACCTGTAATTTCTGTGAAATAATATTTTCAATCCGGCCAATAATCAGCTCTGAACTTGCAGAATTTACGGCCAGCAATTCTATGCCCTGTTCAATGGTTTGTTGTATTTCAGGAACGGCGGAAACCACTACTATCTCGTTATTTTCTGATCCGTTTAAAAGCTTTGCAAAAGCTTCAAGAACAGGAAATTTAGATAAACTGTTTCCGCCAAATCGTACGACACAATTTGACATGAGAAAAATTTAAGAATGAGAATTGGGAAAAAACAATCGGATTTTAGCCTTCAAACAATATGAAATTCACACCGCATGAAGGCTGGCGCATTATCATAGACATGCCGGACATCATAAAATCATTGCAACCCATTGAATGGGAAACACAGGACGTGATATTTTTTGCTGAATGATTCATTTTTGATAACCTGATACAATTGTGTGCAAACATAAATAGTTTTTCAGAAAAGACAAACTTATGCGCGAAATGTTTACAAAAATTAAGATTAAAATATCGTTAATTCAAACTTCGGAAATGTAAGCTGTTTAATATCTGGTTATTGCTGATTTTGTGAGTGCTTTAATGGGAAAATATTTACTTCAATAAGTCTCGAAGCACTACCGATGCGCAAAAACATCCGAAAACCGGTGGCATATACGAGATTGTCCCAACTGTCGAAGCTTTGTTTTTTCCCTGAACTGCAATTACTTTTCCCAGGTCAATCAGTTCGGACGAGAAGACGACTTTGAATCCTTTTGTAATTCCTATGCGAGCCAAACTTTTTCGCAGTTTACGTGCCAATTTGCAATTAAATGTTTTTGAAATGTCTGTGATGGTCACCAATGAAGGATCAAATTTTCCGCCTGCACCCAGTGACGAAACCAGCGGAAAACCCTTTTTTAATGTTTTCTCAATTAAAAGAGTTTTAGGCGAGAGCGTATCAATGGCATCCACAACAAAATCGTACGTATTGGCATTCAAAAGTTCTGTAATTTCATCATTTTCAAGATAATGGTTGTAAACATGCAGTTTAATTTTCGGATTTATATCGCGAAATCTCCCAGCCAGGATCTCCGCTTTTGGTTGTCCCTCATTGCTTTTTAACGCCGGAAGCTGACGGTTTCGGTTTGTTTCTTCCACTACATCGCCATCAACTAAAGTCATTGTTCCCACGCCGGCGCGGCAAATTTGCTCTGCAGCATAAGCTCCTACACCGCCTAAACCAACCACCAACACATGTGCATTCTGAAGTTTTTGTATTCCATCTTCACCAATCAGCAGTTCAGTCCTTTGCAACCAGTTTGTCATCTCCAAATAGGGTTTTGAAATTGTTGATCAATATTTCGCCAAGTAATTCTTCATTAATCTGTAGAATTTCGGCTGCAAATAAATAAATTTTTTGGATTGAAATGTCACCTTCGTCAGTTTCAAGAAAGATTCTATCGGTCGGAATAAGCATGGAAACATCACGCTTTTTTTCGTCTTTTAGTATTTTTTTTTCCAAAGAAAAGTAAAATCCATGCTTCAATAAGCTTTGAGTTGTCTCCCTATTTCCTGAATAAGCATGCAAAATCCACGGAACTGTCGATCGCAGATCTTTTTTAAGTTTTATTAAATCGGGATAAGCACGTACACAATGAATAATCAATGGTTTATCGTATTTTTCAGCAAGCTTAACCTGCTCTTTAAAACAATTTTTCTGTAGTGCGAAGTCGGTCTTAATGTGTCGATCCAGTCCACATTCGCCGATCGCCAGCATGTTTTTGTTCTCTGTCGCAGCCTCGATTGACTCATAACATTGCTCCGGATTTACTTCAGAAATATGCCACGGATGAAGTCCGGCCGAAAAAAAATAATCCGGATTTTCATGCGCCAAATCCTGAGCAAAAACATTCCTGATCTGAATATTTTTTTCTTTTCCGCGACGATGTGTATGGATATCGATATAAAGCATGACTTATAAACTTGTCCAAATTCGGGCCAAAGAAAATCCCGGAGCCTTGATATTCAAATCCAGAAAATATCCGAAAGGAGTTTGGGCTGTTTGGTATTTGGCATTTTGAAGTCGTAGTTCTGCCAGATTAAATATTTGCCCGGTAAATTCAGTCGAAGCTTTCGATTCGGACAAATGCGCAAATGAATGTAAAATAATTGAGGTGGTATTGTTTTTTCGGGCAACCCATTTTAAGTGGTTAACAAGCTTTTTTTCACGCGATTTAAGATCATTCTCTTCATCTGTTTGTTCAACCTGAATAAAAGCAAGAATGGCCCGACTGAAGCTTTTCCCTTCGGTCATTTCAGGTATGTTTTCGAGGTTTTTTTGCGCAGGAACATAACTGAATTCATCCACAAACATGGTTAAAACTTTCACCGGCATATATTATTATCCAATCAAATTTAAATGGTTTTACCGGAAGTTTCTCATCAAATCATTATTTATCTTAAATTTGGATCGCAATGTTGTCATGAGATGAATTTCAAAATAAACTTTCTTTTTTTCATTTTATCCTTGTTTCTGCTGCCATTTGCGGTGTCAGCACAGGTTTCGACTGGCGGTACACCCATTCAGATTGTAAAAGAAAAATCTGCTTCATCCAATTCTGATTTGGTTATAATGCCAACTGTCGACAATCTGAAAATGAGAAAATTGTATAGTCAAACCGAGACAAATAAACTAAAACCACTCCGTTTTGCCCATCCATTTCAGGTTTCATTAAGCCCAAAGAATTCTGGTAAATGGTATTCCGACGGTGAATATAATGTATGGCAATTGCGTATTCGATCAACTGGTGCGTATTCGCTAAATTTGATTTTTAACCGGTTTCACCTGCCCGAAAATGCCAGATTATTCCTGATCAGCGAGACAACGGGTGAAGTAAAAGGAGCTTATACAGCCATTAATAATTCTGAAAGTCAGACACTTGCGATTGAACCCGTTGAAGGAGATGAAATCACAGTTCAGTATGAAGAACCTGTTCAGGTTTCCTCCCCGGGCGAATTACTGATTTCGCAGGTGGCTCACGACTTTATTGGTGTTTCGTCTTCAGGAACACACCGGCCGCTTGGTATTTCAGGCTCTTGCAACGTAAATGTGAATTGCGATGCAGCCAATGGTACTGAAGAAATTCGAGATGCAGTCTGCCGGATTATAATTGAAGGCATTGAAATATGTACCGGAAGTATGGTTAACAACACTGCGTTGGATGGAACTCCATACGTTATAACTGCGAACCATTGCATCAATAGCGAGACAAAAGCGCAAACGTCTATCTTTCTGTTCAATTACGAGTCGCCATACTGTAGTTCAATTGACGGTGATGTGAGCCGTTCCATGTCCGGAAGTTCGCTTAAAGCTTCATTCGATAGCCTTGATTTTGCTTTGGTCAGGCTAAATTCAACACCTCCTTTCAATTACAGAACGTATCTTTTGGGATGGAACCGTAGCAATGTTGCACCACTCAGCTCCATTTGCATTCACCATCCGCTGGGCGATATTAAAAAGTATTCATTTGACAAGGATGCTGCCGTTACCGCAAATTTTACAACAAGTTACAGGCCATCAGCCTTCTGGAATGTTCGCCATTGGGAAATTGGTGTAACGGAACAGGGTTCTTCGGGAGGCCCGTTGCTTAACCAGGATAAACAACTCGTGGGAACACTTACCGGTGGATCTGCCACCTGCTCGGTTCCGACTAACGATTATTTTGAGAAATTCGCTCTGGCATGGAATTACCGGAAAGAAACCAACAAGCAATTGAAAGCATGGCTCGATCCATTGAATTCAAATGTGACTAAGTTAGATGGAATGTATTTAAATTCAGGAAGTTCATTTTGTATTCCGAAAACTAATTTCAAAGATGCCGATGTTTACGCCACACCTAAAATAGTTAGCGGAACCTTGGTTAAAGGTTATTGGAGCGGCTCGAATTCAGCCGGGTTCGCCAATTTTGCCGAGCAATACAAGTTTTCGAAGAATTGTGATGTCAATGGAATTTCGTTGGGAATTGCCAAAGTAAAAACAAAGACTTCGTACAATGATTCGTTTTTGGAAGTAGAGGTCTATTCAGGAACCGACAAGCCTGAAACTTTAATCTATTCCGAACAATACAATGTGAAATATTTATATCCGGATGCGATGAATTATCTGAAGTTTACATCGTCTGTAAAAACCACTGGTAATTTTTTTGTGGGTTTTTCGTTGTCCAGTCTTCATTCCGGAGATACGTTGGTTGTTTACATGGCCGATCGCAAGTTGGATGTTACGAACAGTTACTTTGTCAAAAACTCGACGGGTTGGTTAAAGTATAATTCGCAGAATCTGAGTGGCAATGGATCGGCTTTGCTTACCGAACTCATTGCATGCAATATTGAATATCCTTTGGGCGTAACCTTGCCCGAGACTGTCTCCGAAGTTCAGTTTTATCCAAATCCGTTGTACGGAAATGTTTTGTTAACTGTACAAACGAATGATGCAATCGAATGTCCTGAAGATGTTTCTGTTTACGACCTGCTGGGGAAAAAACTGAATGTTTCAGTTTCGGTTGCCGGAGTGAATAGTTTGCGCCTGAATTTTGCCGGGAAGAAACCCGGAATTTATTTCGTTCATGTGGAGGCAGGCGGTAAATTGTTTGTTGGCAAAATAGCTTACATGCCTTGATTCTCCTGAAAAATCCAAAGATTTATTTCGCGGGTTCAAAGTATTCTGCCATGCGGGTTGCATCTGCAGTATTCATAAAATCAACTTTCGCAGTCAGTATCAGGTCGGCTACAGTTTTGTAGGTTGGACAGTTTATCAGGCTGATCTTTTTATTCTGCGCATGTACTTTTGAAACAAGATCTTTAATCTTGGTGAAATCTTCGAATGGAATATTTCCAATGCCTTTCCAACTGGTAATTTCGGTAAAATCCAATTCGATTAATGGCATCTTTTTCGAATCTACATCTTTACCAATGTCGCTCATAGTACCAACCAAAGCCAGAAATCCAGGTTTTATGCTGTTGATTTTTTCGAATTGATTTTTGTCCTTTATCAGGATACTCAGTTTTCCCGGATGTTCAGTTCCGTCCAGACTAAAACTTAACATATCTGAAAACGGGCGCATTTCTGCGGAAAGTTGCTTATATACCTGGGCTGGCTGAGCCATAAAATTCAGGATCAAAAAAATATCGCCGGAATAGCCGGGAATAATTTCGCCGCCATTCTTTTTAAACTGATTGTAAAGAGGGTAGAGGTAGGCTTCTGAAAGGGTGGGCAGCTTGTGATTTTCGGTGTCAGGCATCATCTGAGTAACATAAATCTTACCGTAAATGTACATCACATCAGCCTGAAAATTAAAAATTCCATGGCCTATCGATTCCCATAATTCAGTTTGGCTGGTAAAGTCAGTCGCCGAAATTATTGGTTTAGTATTTTTCTGAGAATAAGTTAAATGGCCAATCAACAATGTGAAAACCCCAATAAATAAAGCCTTTTTCATAAGCCTGATTCTTTTACTGTTTTTTATTTTTAAATGCATCCGCATACAAAGCCGTCGGCCAGTCCTTCCAGAAGTTCGTCAACAGCATTTTTTTCACGATCTGTACCTTTGCATTCGTTGCAAACCGGCAGATTTATTGTAAGCATTCGGTCAACCCCGTCTTGTTTCATAGAAAATCATCATCCTATTTTCAAAGATTCTCTAAAATGTTCGGAGAACTTTGAGAGGCTTATCAGACGGAGCTGTTTCAATCTTGGCTATGCAGTTTAAAATTGTGCGGAAGCAATTCTGCCAGATCTTTACTGTAATCGTTATCGTACTTATGGATGTTACTGAGGAAGTAAACAAGCCAGTCGCGGAAGTTTACCTCGTGCGCTTTGCAACAGCCCAGCATGGAATACATGATTGCAGCATTTTCGGCTGCATCGTCATTTCCACAGAACAGCCAGTTCTTCCGGCCTAAAGCAATTGGACGGATGGCATTTTCGCCAAGGTTGTTGTCAATTTTCAAGCGTCCATCTAAATGATAGCGACTCAGCTTGTGGAAGATATTGTAAGTGTAGCGGATCGCCTTCCCGATACGCCCTTTGGGCAAAACTTTGGGAAGCTCATTATACAGCCATTTTTCGAAAGCTTTCATAATTGGGTAAGACAAGCGGGAACGAAGTTCGGCCCGCTGGTCGAAAGAAAGATTTTCATGGTCTGCCCGCCTTTCCACCTGATAAAGCAGCCCGATTTGTTCCAGGGCATACGAAGCCCGGACTTTATCTTCGGTCAAAGCTTCTTCAAATTTACGCCGGGCATGAGCCCAGCACCCAATGGGCAGAACGCCCTTTTTGTTTTCGTAAATATCGTAAACGGCATAACCATCACTCTGGATCACCCCTTGAAAATCCTTAAACAAATGCAGTGCGACCTTTTGTGCCCGGGAACCGTGGTCGTAATGAAAGAAAACCAGGTTATCCATAACCGCGCGGATCATCCAGATATATCCTTTTATTGTTGTGTGCTTTTCGTTATTTATGATCGGGACCGTGGTTTCATCGCTCTGGATATAATCCGAATCCAAGATTAGTTCCTTTAACCTGTAATAAGTGGGCCTGATCAGGTCGGCCACATCCTGAAACCAACCGTTAATGGTTGCAGGGGCAATGGATACGCCCTGTTGTTTGAACATCTCGATCTGGCGGTAGAAAGGAAGATGGTTCACATATTTGTCGATGATGATGTCGGCCAAAACGCTTGCCCCTGCGTAGCTTTTGGCTATGGGAAGTACGGGCATGGGAGCGGTAATGATTTGCGTTTGCACATCCTGACTTTTGTCTTTCAACGCGTATTTGTGGCGAATAATCCGGCGAACGTACCACCGCGATGGTTCGCGTTCCAGTATTTCGGTAATTTCCGGAGTTAGTTCGGTCCAGTTCTCCGGATTGATATTTTCAGGGTAAATATGGGTTTCTTCTCTTGGAAGGCCTTCGGGCAGCGGTTTGCGTATAGGATGTTTTTTTTCTTTTAGCTCAACAACGCGCATGGTCTTGTATTTTTCGATCTCCTCTTTGGCGCTGGTGGCAAGTTCTTTTTCCTCCGGAAGAAGGTCAAGTCCCTCAAAATCGAGTTTTCGTTGCAGCGGGTCTTCATTGATGTACCGTTCACTGGATTTGCCCCAAATCTTTCGCTGGAGCATCTCGATTTGTTGTTTCAGCTTAATGATGGTCTGCTTATTTTCCTCAAGTTGCTGCTGGTAGGAGGTTCTTTCTGAATCGAAGTTTTCAAAGCTGGAAAGTTGACTTTTAAGTTTGGAAGTTTCCCGGTAAAGCTGGTCACGATCCTCCAGAATTTGCTGCAAAAAAAGCTCTTCGTCAACTGTCATTTCGCTTGGTTTTGATGGCATGAAGATACTAAATATCAATCGAATAGCCAAACAAAAAGCAACATAAAAGTTAGTATTTTCAGGGTTTTCCCCATCTTTTTTTATTCATTTTTCCATCCGGGGTAATGCCGCGAACCATCATCATCAAATCTTGCCAACTGGTATGAAACGTATGGGTGTTTTCATCAAAAGCAGGAAGTTTGAAACTGCCCTGTTCCAGTTTCATGTGATAGATCACCAACCCGCCGCATTCCATGTGCAGGATTTTCATGCTGGTACACTGCCGGTTGATAAAGATGTAAACGTCCCCGTCCTGCACGTTGCGCCCCATCTGGTTGGTCACCATCCCGCTCAGGGTGTAAAAACTCCGGCGCATATCCGTAGGATAGGAATACAGGTAATATCGCATCGAAGAGGTAAGGCTGAACATCTTACCGGTGCGTTAACAACAACAACGACTGCAATACCTGTACATCGGGCAAACCGCTGAGTTTTACACTCACCCCGTTGGGATAGCTTATCTCGCACGAAAAGGCTTCCTGATTGTGTCGAACCGGAACCTGATTTGAGGAAAGATGTTTCCCATTTTCAAAAACCAACGGGACGAATCCACTTTTAGGTGGCAATTGTCCTTTCAGCTTGTTCTGCCAGTAATAGAACTTGGCCTCGTTCATATGCTGGTTAGCACAAAAATCACGGATGGTCAGACCTGAGCCCAGAAACTCATCATAAATAACACGGAATTTTTTCTCGTTGTACATGTCGTTTGCTTTGAAGTAAACAGCAAACGTAAAGACTGGCACGCAAAATTAGAATACGCACTTCAGCGAATGCTTACGATTTATTTGTAGATTTTTTTCGGTTTCCAGCGGATCAACTTCTTTTCCGCAAACAAAACACTGGTTCGAAAAATCCATCATTCGATGATGAGTTATAAAAATTAAAGGTTGAAATCGTGCATCATTTCCAGTTTACAAAATTACTTTTTAAAACCAAATTGTCACACTCCTTAAACAATTCAACGCATTTTTACTGATTTATTGGCAGTTATTCTGATCGCCATGGCAAATCTGACCGATCATTTATCATTTTGCCAACTGGCATGATAATCGTAAAAACCAATTTCAGATTTAAACATTATAACTACATTTGTGTCTTTCTAAAATTGATCAATTAAAAACCATATAATGGCATTTATAAACAAAATTCTAGGCAAATTTCTCGGTTCTAAAGCCGAAAAAGACATGGCTGAGATTCAACCTCTTCTCGAAAAAATTAAAAAGGAATACGAACGCATTAAATTGCTGTCGAACGACGAACTCAGAGCTGAAACTACCCGGCTAAAATCACTAATTCAGGAACGAATTAAACCTGAAACCGATCGCATAAACGAGCTGAATGAACTTGTAGAAACAGTGGATATTCAGGAAAGTGAAAAATTATACCAGGAAATCGACAAACTCGAAGAAAAGATAGATGATAAACTGGAAGAAGCGCTCAACGATATTCTTCCAATAGCCTTCTCAATTGTTAAAACTACTGCAAAATTATTTACTGAAAGTGAGCAGGTTATCGTTACAGCCTCTGATTTCGACCGAAATCTGACGGCAACCAGAAACAGCATTCAGATTCAGGACGACAAAGCAATCTGGCTGAATAAATGGATGGCCGGTGGAAACCAGATAACCTGGGATATGATTCATTACGACGTTCAGCTAATCGGTGGAATTGTGCTGCATCAGGGAAAAGTTGCTGAAATGAGTACCGGTGAGGGTAAAACATTGGTGGCCACGCTTGCTGTTTTCCTGAATGCACTGACGGGTCGCGGAGTTCATCTGGTTACTGTGAACGACTACTTGTCGAAACGTGACTCGGAATGGATGGGCCCGATTTTCGAATTTCATGGTTTAAGTGTCGACTGTATCGACAAACATCAGCCAAATTCCGACGGACGCCGCAAAGCCTATCTGGCTGACATTACATACGGAACAAACAATGAATTTGGTTTCGACTATTTGCGCGACAATATGGCCATCAGCCAGCATGATCTCGTTCAGCGCAAACATCATTATTCAATTGTGGATGAGGTCGATTCGGTCTTGATTGACGATGCCCGTACGCCATTGATTATTTCAGGACCTGTGCCAAAGGGCGAAAATCAAAAATTTGAGGAACTGAAACCTAAAGTTGAAAAGCTGTATGCCGCACAGCGGTCGCTTACCAACCAGTATTTGTCTGATGCCAAGAAAATACTGACCAACTCCAATGCCACAAAAGAGGAAAAAGAAGAAGGTGCAATTGCGCTGCTTCGCGCTCACAAAGGACTTCCTAAAAATAAGGCAACCATAAAGTTCCTGAGTGAAGAAGGAATAAAGGCTCTGATGACAAAGACAGAGAATTTCTATATGCAGGACAATAACAAGAACATGCATATTGTAACCGATCCGCTGTTTTTTGTGATCGAGGAAAAAATGAATTCCGTTGAATTGACAGATAAAGGAATCGACCTGATCTCGGATGATGTGGATGATCCTTCATTCTTCGTTATGCCTGATATTGGCTCGGAACTGGCCGAAATTGAAAACAATAAAGAACTTTCCAAAGAACAGGTTATTGAAAAGAAAGATGATCTGCTGACCAGTTATTCCATTAAGTCTGAACGTGTTCATACCATCAACCAGTTGTTGAAAGCTTATGCCATGTTTGAACGGGATGTGGAATATGTGGTCATTGAAAATAAGGTAAAAATCGTTGACGAGCAAACGGGCCGCATTATGGAAGGCCGCCGTTATTCCGACGGTTTGCACCAGGCCATTGAAGCCAAAGAGCATGTAAAAGTGGAGGCTGCAACTCAAACTTTTGCAACGATCACCCTTCAGAATTATTTCAGGATGTACCATAAACTGGCCGGTATGACCGGTACTGCCGAAACAGAAGCTGGTGAGTTGTGGAACATTTATAAACTTGATGTTGTGGTAATTCCAACTAACCGGAAAGTTATTCGTCAGGATCGTGAAGATTTGGTTTACAAAACCAAGCGCGAAAAATACAATGCGGTTGTTGAAGAGATTGTTGAGCTGAACAAAATAGGACGGCCGGTTCTGGTGGGTACCACTTCAGTTGAAATCTCAGAATTGCTAAGCCGCTATCTGAAGATGCGTGGAATAAAACACAACGTACTGAATGCAAAAATGCACGCTCGTGAGGCTGAAATTGTTGCCGATGCCGGTGTTAACGGAATGGTCACCATTGCAACCAATATGGCTGGTCGTGGTACCGACATTAAATTAACCCAGGAAGTGAAGGGATTTGGCGGTTTGGCCATAATTGGTACCGAACGACACGAATCGCGCCGCGTCGACCGCCAGTTGCGCGGACGTTCAGGTCGTCAGGGAGATCCGGGATCTTCACAGTTTTTTGTTTCGCTTGAAGACGATTTGATGCGTTTATTTGGTTCCGACCGAATTACAGGAATCATGGATAAAATTGGATTGAAAGAGGGCGAAATGATTCAGCACTCGATGATTACCAAATCGATTGAACGTGCACAGAGAAAAGTTGAAGAAAATAACTTCGGAATTCGTAAGCGACTGCTCGAATACGATGATGTGATGAACTCGCAGCGCGAAGTAATCTATAAAAAACGTCGCCACGCTTTATATGGCGAGCGCCTCGATGTCGATATTCTGAATACCATGTACGACGTGGTCGACAGTATGGTGAACGAGCATCAGGCCAACGACATGTTCGATGAGTTTAATTACGAACTTATTCGTTTGATGTCGATGGAGTCGCCGGTTCCACAGGACGAATTCAGGAGAATGAAACCAGAAGAGTTGGTTGATAAAGTTTATCAAGAAATGGTAAATACCTACTCTCGGCGCATGGAAATTATTGCAAAACAGGCTTATCCCGTTATTCGCGATGTGTATGAAGAAAAATCGCATTTATACCAGAATATTGTCGTACCGATTTCTGACGGAATTCATGTTTTTCAAATCATTACCAATCTTGAAAAAGCCTACAAAAATCAGGGAAAGGAACTGGTAAAATCCTATCAGAAACAAACCATTCTGTCAACAATTGATGAAGCCTGGAAAGAACAGCTTCGTGAAATGGACGATTTAAAACAGTCTGTTCAGAATGCCTCTTATGAACAAAAAGATCCGTTGCTTATTTACAAATTTGAGTCATTCAATTTGTTCAAAGTGATGATTACCAAGGTGAACAAACAGATTGTCTCTGTTTTGGCCAAAGGACATATTCCGATTACCGAGCCACAGCAGGTACGCGAAGGCCACGAACGCAGAGGATTGGATATGAGTAAACTTTCGACGTCGAAATCAGAATTGCATGGAAGTTCAATTGGGTCAAACCGTCAGGAAGCGCCGCGTGAAAACAGGCCTGTTCAGCCGGTTCGGGTTGAAAAGCGGGTTGGTCGCAATGATCCCTGCCCATGCGGAAGCGGCAAAAAATTTAAGGCTTGCCATGGCAAAGATTTAGCCGATTAAATTGACTCTTATTCTATTCCATTCAGGATTTAATATTCTGAATGGAATATATTTTTATAAAACACAAACAATCAAGAACATGGAAATTCTAAACTTTATTCACTGGAACGTTAATCCTGAAATTTTTCATTTGGGACCCTTGCATGTTCGTTGGTACGGACTTTTCTTTGCAATCGGATTCCTGTTCGGTTACAACCACGGTGAAAAAATGTTTAAACACGAAGGTATTGATCTTAAATGGCTTGAAAGCCTTTTTATATACCTGATTGTAGCCACAGTTGTTGGTGCACGTTTGGGCCATGTTTTTTTCTACGGATGGAACTATTATTCGCAGCATCCCATCGAAATTCTTTACGTCTGGCAAGGAGGTTTAGCCAGTCACGGCGGCGTTCTCGGCATTATCATTGCCATGTATATCTGGAGCAAAAGGGTTTCGAAACGATCGATTTTGTGGGTTCTTGACCGTGTTGTTGTGCCTTCGGTTTTTGTGGCAGCATTAATTCGATTGGGTAACCTGATGAATTCTGAAATTTACGGAATCGCGACTAATTTACCCTGGGGTATGATTTTCGACCGGAATCACGAGGAAGTTGCCAAACATCCAACGCAGCTTTACGAATCGATAAGTTACCTGATCACTTTTGCCGTTTTGCTTTACATGTACTGGAAAACTAAAGCAAAAGATTACCAGGGGCTATTGGTCGGAGTGTTTTTTGTGATGGTTTTTTCAGCCCGTTTCCTCATCGAATTTATCAAGGAAGATCAGGAAGCTTTTGAAAAGGGTATGATGCTGAATATGGGCCAGTGGTTAAGTATTCCTTTTGTATTGCTTGGAATATTCCTGATTGTTCGTGCGGTAAAAATAGGACCGGTAATTTATAAAAATCAGTCGGCACACGGGAAAAAATAAAATGCAGACGCAAATATAAAATCCTGAAATTGTAGATTTTAAGCTCAATTTCAGGATTTTATATTTAAGTTATGCTCTTTTTAACAATCTCAAATTTTCTTCAGGGGTAGATTGAAATGTGTAATTTTGTTGACAAGCAAAATCTGTTAAGTAAGTTATGAAGACAACACGATTAATATTGGTAGGAGGATTCCTTGGAGCAGGAAAAACAACTTTGTTGTGGGAAGCAGCTCAGCAGCTTATGAATGATGGAAAACGAATCGGACTGATAACGAACGATCAGGCGCCGGAATTGGTTGATACAGCTATCCTATCGCGTAATGAAGTTAAGGTTGCGGAAGTGAGCGGAAGTTGTTTTTGCTGCAATTTCAACGGCCTGATTTCTGCACTGAAACAAGTAAAAAACGAAGCCAATGCCGACGTAATTATTGCAGAGCCTGTTGGAAGCTGCACCGACCTTTCGGCTACTGTTGTTCAGCCGTTAAAAGAAAGCATGCGTGGAGAATTGCGTGTCAGTCCGCTCTCTGTTTTGGCTGATCCAGAGCGTTTAAACAATATTTTAAACGGAGGAAATGCAGGCCTGCATTCGAGCGCCGCCTATATTTTTCGCAAACAACTTGAAGAAAGTGATATTATCCTGATCAGCAAATCTGATACGGTATCCGTAGTTGAATTAGACAGATTGAAAGATAAAGTTAATCTGAACTATCCAGACTCTGAAGTTATGGTTATTAGTTCAAAAACCGGCGAAGGAATTTCTGAATGGCTTCAGGAAGTAATGAACCGAAACGATTCGGGTAAGCGACTTGTGGATGTTGATTACGATATTTATGCTGAAGGCGAAGCCGTTTTGGGATGGCTGAATGGTACTGTTCTGCTGAGTGGCCAGCACACTGATTTTGATGCTTTCGCCCGGAATTTGCTACATAAATTAGGACAGCAATTCGATAATGAAAAGAACTCGGTAGGCCATGTAAAATTGATGCTTGAGGTTGGATCCAATTATCTGACCGGAAATTTAACTGGATCCGCCGAAACGCTGAGTTTCAGGGGTTCGGCAGGCTATGGAACAGAAGCTCGTTTAACATTAAATGCCCGTGTGGAAATGAGCCCTGAAAAGCTTGACAAGCTAATCCGTGAAAAACTAGGGGAAACAAAAGGTGATGTGGCGCTAAAAATATTGGCATGGAAATGCCTTAGTCCCGGTCGGCCCGATCCGACTTACAGATTTACTCACGTGGTTCCGATTTTAGGCTGAAGAATTTTATTGCAGCACTGGTGAATTTTCAGGATTTGGAATTGGTCGGACTTGTCTCTCCAGTAACTTAATTTCTTTTTTTCGAGTGGCCAAAATATTGATGTATCGTTTACAATTGGCTTTATGATCTTCATTATTGGCGTTCAATACCGAATATGATTTGACCAGCCAATCGATACCTGCATCTGGTTTTCCTTCCATCTCGCAGGCTAAAGCCATGTTGTAAGTTGCTTTGGCGGCAATAAGGCGTTTTTTGTTTTTAGTCTCTTTGTTCCATATTTCTGCCGCATGTAGCCAGTCGTTGTTTTGCGCGTATTTTATGGCTCTGCGCATTTCCGGATCAGATGATTTGTAGTACATGCGCTCAACTTCAATCCAGCTAGGAATTATTTTTGATCCGAATGAATTTCCAAGGTAATTGGCTGCGTCAAGAATTGTCTTTCCGACATTCAGTTTTCCAGGTTTATAATCGGGTGCATCGGGTGCATTAAAAACTAGCGTGTCGTTGTGTTTGTAAGTGTAGTAAACTGTGTCATTTTCGAAAACTAATACCCAGGAAAGTGCTGCTTGCGTATAAAAGGAGTTATTATCCGTGTTTAAAAAAGCATTTTCAAAGAGAAAGTAAGTCAGAAAAATACCAACATCAGAATTCGTTTCTTTCAGCAGATAATCAGGATCATTATAGATCCGTTTTTTTTCAGAAATAAATCTCAGACTATCGCTGTAATTCGAAACATTCCCAAAATAGGCTTCATCCTTTAAGTAGCTGGTAAGGGCATCAGTACACCGGCTCGAAACAGACTTATAGTTTAGTATCGAATCACTGAAAATGTTCATTCCTTTCGAGAATTTAAAAACACAAGTGTCAGGTTTCCTAATATCCCGGTTAATAAAAATGGCCACACGATTTACACTGTCGGGCATGTTAAATATCCCGGGTCTCAAAATTTCAACTTTCAGTGAACTTACATTATCAGTTATCAGGCAGGAGCTTAGTTCAAATACGACCAAAATAAGCAATAATATTCTTTTAACGGCTTTCATTCGTATTCTTCAGTTGGTTGATTTCAATTTGGCGCCTGTAGAGTTTTGCCGAATATTTCTTAACCGCATCATTTTCATCTGTCCAAAATGCTCCTGAACTTGCCTTTGCAGCCCTGCCGGTATAGTCAAGCGCCAGATCGATATTTCCGGCCATTTCGCTTGAAAGAGCAAGGTTATACAAGGCTATAATCTGGTCCTGCCGGTTTTTACTTTCGGCATATTTTTGCCAGATGACAGATGCCTCCTCCCATTTGGTTTTTTGTGCAAGGCTTGCTGCCTTTTCGAACTCAGGTTTTTTACACGTCATTAGTTTACGGTCGACCATTGTCCATGCCGGAACAATATGCCTGGCATATTTTTGTCCCGAAATGCCTGCTGCAAGTTGAATAGCTGCTTTTTTACCCGGAATACGAAGTCTTTTAATATGACCATCTACATCAGTTCCATCCCAGTAAAGCGTATCAATCAGAACATAACGGTTCGTAATTTTTTGTTGTTTTCCGTCGTAAAACGACCAGATATTTGAACTGATAACACTGACAAGCGGTCCGGAATTGTATCCTTCCAGATTGCTGTAAAAACTCGAAAACATATCCAGTAAAAGTAATCCGTCGGCTCCGGTTTCGCCGGTTAATTTCTGATACCATCCAGCTTTATCGGGTCTGATTTCCTTTACCCTGGCTTCAGGAAACGAATTTACAGGCAAAACCAGAATACTATCAAAACGGCTGTTTACTAATAATTTGGCTTCAAGGCTGTCCAAACAAGTTTTAATAGCCAGACTGTCAACATCGAATTTGATTTTATCTTTAACCAGATGACGATTTATAACCTGATAATTCTGTAAAGTATCATTTTCGTATTTCAGGTTTCTCGAAACAATGGCAACTTTATGGATATCAGGAGGAATAGTGTATTTGGCAGGTTTAAAAACTTCGATCGAAAAATTTTCGTAGCTGACACACGAGCTCAGGCTCAGTAACAAAACAAACCAAAGTATTCCTGACTTCCGTTTCATGTTATTGTGTTTTTTGTAAGGTTTCTTTCCTGCTCTTCAGTCTTTTAAGATAATAATCGGTTTGATTCCGGTAATACGAATAATACGATTTTACGCCCCAGTCAATGGCTGCATCAATATCGCCATTTAATTCATTGATCAGGGCCATATTAAATTCAGCTTTACTCCTTATTTTTTTATTATCCGATTTAGCAAGTTCAGCCCAATAAGCACCGGCTTCGTCGAATTTATTTTCATTCATTAACTCTTGCCCCTTGTCGTTTTTGCTGCTGAACAGAAAATAGCCTCTACGTTCCTTTATCCAGGTGGGAGAGAGTATGCTATCGGCGTCAAGGGCTACTTTGATTCCCGAACTTATTAAGGATTGTTTGATGGATGGTAAGTTTTTGAAAAGTACTGTTTGAATGTTATCGGCACTTTCCCAGCTAATCGTATCGGTCAGTGCAATTTGTCTGACTGGCTCTTTCGAACCCGGCGTATAAATCCGGAACAAAGCATCGTATTTTAAATCGAGCGTCGCATAGTAATAATTTGAATACCCGAAAGTTGGATCGCTGTATTTTTCCGTAGAAAAATCGGCCATTACTTTCGTTGAGAAACGCTCCAGAACCATCAATGCATCGGTATTGAATGTTGAACAAGTTCTCCGGACAAAATCCTGGCTCAACGGATCAGGAGTAAATTCATAGGGGAAATTTCGCTTGATATTTCTATCGACCGGAACCACAACATCATATCGCCCCGATTCGAAAAGCAGGTCAGCCAATACTCTGATCGTTGTGTCGGCGGCAGTGCTGTCGAGCACAATTTTCGAAAGTTGATAACCATTCCGGTAAAAAAAATGTTGAAGTGAATCTTTGTTGTAATTGTCAAACTGGTCATTCATGCCGCGGTTCATCAGGGTTATACTTTGAATGGAAGATGGCAATTCACCATTCGCTGGCCGGGCATTTTCAATTGTAATTGTGGCAAAATAGCCTTTGCACGAAGTCAAAAGAAGTACCGTTATGAATACGAAAACAGTCTTTGGCGACAATATCTTTTTGTAAATAACCATTCAATAAAATCTTAGTAAATTCCCCAGTATTTTCTGAAAAACCATTCAGTTCCCAATAAAACGATCAGCAAAAAGAACAGCAACTTTAAATTGATCCATTCGTTCTGTACGGTTTGACTGTGTTGTTGTACCGTAATTTTTTTCTTACCCCTAACCTTATCAAGTAATGTGCCATAGTTTTCGAAATCAGAAAACTCACCCCCGGTTTGCAGCGACAATTGATGTAAAACACCAAAATCGGCCCGGTTGTTTTGTATTTCAATATCATTTTTCACCACACTAAAACTTCCTTTTTCTTCATAAGTCTGAGTGCCCAGATTTGTTTCAGCAACAAAGGTGTAATCGCCCGGAGCAAGATTGCCGGCATTTAAGCTGTAAGAATCACCGGTTCGGTCAAACAAATAGCTAAACTCCTTTAAACTGTCGTTTTTGATCCGGATCCGGACATCGGACGTATTCACGAGTTCATAACTGTCGTTAAATAATTCAGCAGTAAACTCTATGGCATCGGTTTCCTGGAAAAGCGCCGGATAATACACATTGAAATTATCCTCGTTTTGCCTGAGTGCCAGATACTGAACCGATTTTTGAATCAATTCGTTAAACGCATCGTGGTTGCCATTTTCCTGAAAATCATACAACCTCCAGCGCCAGAGTCCTTCGCCATTCACAAAGCCCGTTTTTCTACCTTTATCGGTTCCCAAAGCGATCAGAGTTTTGTTGGTTTCAATGTTCCTGATTTTTTGAAATGCCAGATTTTGCATCATTGGGCTCTTATTGGTATTTCCAAAAGGTGATAACAACGGTGGAGAATTTCCAATAATTTCCTTTGTTCCGGCAGAAAGCTGGAAAAGCGAAAAAGTGTCAGCAAATTTTGCCTGAACCTCTTCTGTGTTTTTATTTGCCGCCACTGTCAGTCCCATGTCGAGCGAATTTAGTTGTTCGAGCAATGAGTTCGGCCCGATTAGAAATAAGACCGGAATTCGGTTGCCTTTAATCCGGGTTAAAAGTTTGCTTGCAGCATTTTTTAGCGACGGTAATTGGTTTAAAATAATTAAACTGAACGACGAAAGACTATCTGGCGAATCGTTGCCTGTAACTATCTTAACATCATAGTTTTGTAGTTCATTTAGGCTACTGCGAAGAGCGCCTAAATCGGGATGCGGGCCGTCACTGAGCATCAGAATTTTTTGTTTGTCTTCCAAAATCTGAATTACAAATTCGTATTCATTATTCTTCAGATTTTTTTCACCATCAAAAGGACGGATCTTAATTTTGTAATGTTGCAAACCGGGCTCAGAAGCCTCCAGGTTAAAAAGTTCAAGCTTAAAATCATCGTCAGAAGTTATTGAAACTGTACTCGAATAAATTTGCCTGTTATTGTTTTCAATATCGAGATAAGCAATTTTTGAATTTAGCCGGGCAAACTTCAGTTCAATCTCAACCGGAAATTTATTCTTCAGGAAAGCAACTTTATTGGTTCTCACATTGCCAATAGCCGCATCAATCAATCGAGTTGTGTCGCCTACACCAACCGAGTAGATCGGAAATTTTAAGTTTGCCGCAATATTTTCAGGATTTTGGCCTTGATTGTAGATTCCATCGCCAAATAAAACGAGCGCACCAATGTTCTTGTTAACGTAATTGTTCTTAATCGATTTTAGCATTTGCCCATAGTCGGACCGGCGATCGCTTCCGGTGAAATTTTCAGAATTGCTGACTTTCTCTCCAAATGACCAGAATTCGATCTGATAATCATCTGAAAAGCGTTTTTTTAAAGCGTCTGCAAATTCATCAAACGATCCGGAATATGGTTTCACTGATTCAGAATTGTCGTAAGCGACAGCTAAAATTGGTAACTGCTTTATTTTTCGGGTATGCTCGATTAGGGGAGAAAGCAAAAAAAGAAAGATAAGAAACAGAGACAAGAATCTCAGCACCACAAGAATTCCTTTCTGAACTTTTGATAAATTCAAACTTTCAGGATTTCGGTAATAGAGTAAATAACTTATTCCTGCTGCCAGCAAAACGGACAATATTAAAAAAAGTCCGGAAAAATGATGATCGAAAGTAATTTCCAACGTGCTGTTTTTTTTGAAAGATTCAAAATTAACAATCTTGGGCGAACAAGGTGGCCATCCCAACTATTTTCTGAATAATTAACGTGAGAATAGCATGAAAAGCTGACTTATTTTGCCATTATTTTTAATTGAGTTAATTTTTGTTACCGTCAATTATATTCAGGAATGTATTTCAAATAATTTCGTAGTTTTAAAACTTCTCTTTCCCTCAACTTTTAGAAGATTTCGAGTGGCTTAACAAGACTTGTTTGCAGGAATTTACTGAAACAATAATTCGGAAGAAGGATTCTGATTTCGAATTATTCGTCTGGAAGGCTGGAAAAGGGAATATTTATCAAATTAAGTGCATGAAGAAAATATTATTTCTGATCATCCTGTTTTTTACGGTTTTGAATTTTGCGAAGGCGCAGTATTTTCAAACAGGACAAGACCCTTCGTCGATTCACTGGAGGCAGATTAATACTGATAATTTTCAGGTTATTTATCCTGAAGAGTTTGAACATCAGTCGCAAAGGATTGCTTTGTTATTGAACAGAGTTTATGACTATGGAACCAAAACTTTAGATTTTCTACCACGCAAAGTTTCCGTTATTTTACATACCCGAACAGTCAATTCGAATGGGTTATTGGGGTGGGCGCCCAAGCGAATTGAGCTTTTTACAACACCGCATCAGCAAATTTATTCGCAAGACTGGGTTGAAGAACTTGCCTTGCACGAATTCAGACACCTGGTTCAACTCGATAAAATTGAAAGTGAATTGCCCATTCTGGTTAAGGCTATTTTGGGCGAACAGGCCACCGCAATTTTGGTTGGGGCGTACCTGCCATATTGGTTTTTGGAAGGCGACGCAGTAGTTACCGAAACTGCTTTGTCGAAATCCGGTCGCGGCCGGATGGCGTCATTCAGTATGGATTACCGGGCTCAACTTTTCGACAAGGGAAAATATTCATTTGACAAAGCTTACCTCGGATCGTATAAAGATTATGTGACTGAT
Organism: Prolixibacteraceae bacterium; assembly: GCA_041652995.1. GTDB lineage: Bacteria > Bacteroidota > Bacteroidia > Bacteroidales > Prolixibacteraceae > Aquipluma. The sequence goes on along the minus strand of JBAZGO010000032.1, from coordinate 10,885 downwards.
TATTACCGCTTAGGCTATTGGATGGTTGGTAAAACCCGCGAAAAATATGGTACGGCAATTTGGGAAAATACGTTGCAACGCATTGGTAAAAATCCTTTGTCGCTAACGCCAATGAATTCAACGCTGAAAAAATTTTCAGGGTTAACTGCAAAGCAAAATTATTCTGCCATTTTCGACGGGTTGGCCAAAGATTGGAAAAATGACTTGCTGACTCGTAAGTTAGATTCAGTCAAAGTACTTTCACCCGAAAAAAAGTCGTTCACCCAGTATCTATATCCTGAAGTTTATAAGGATTCGATTCTATTTGCTTATCGAACTGCCTTAAACGACATTGGCAGGTTTGTTCTTGTTTATCCGGATAAAAGCGAAAAAGTGATTTATACACCCGGAACAATTTTTGAAGAGTCGGCTTCGATGACCAGCAATCTGATTATTTGGGCAGAACGCAGAGCAGATATCCGGTGGACACATTCCGATCGTTCTGTTGTTCAGATCTATAACATCGAGACAAAATCGATCTGTGAAATTAAAAATGAAAACAAGCTATTTAGTCCGATAATTTCTCCAGATCTAAAATCATTTGCTGCAGTTGAAGTTGATCCTAAAAATGATTTTTATCTGTCGGTTTTCGATTTGGCTTCAGGGAAAGTCATTGAAAGATTTAAAACATCTGATAATCAGTATTTTTTTACGCCATGTTGGGATGAAAAAGGGGAGGAGCTTTATGTTGTTTGCCTGTGTGAAAAAGGAAAATATCTGGCTTCGCTTGATTTGAAAACAAAAAAATTGCACGCGCTGACCGATACCACTTTTGCCAATTTAAAAAATCCGGTTTATACTGACGGAAGGCTTGTATTTTCAGGAGATTTCTCAGGAATCGATAATTTATACACCCTGGATATTGAATCCGAAAAGATTTTTGAAGCTGCGTCTGTCCCTTTTGGTGCCGATTATCCTGCGTTTTCAAAATCTGGTGACCGGTTGTATTTCAGTAATTATACTTCCGGAGGATATCAGCTTGCTTCTATTTCGGAGCAGAAAAATGAGAAATTAAGAGAAATCACCAGTATTCAGTTGGCAACCGATTCTCTGGCTGAGAATTTAGCTCGTCAGGAAAAGGGAATCCCTGATCTTTCCGACCCTGATTCGGTGGAATTCACGACTAAAAAATATTCAAAAATTGGTCATCTTTTTAATTTTCACAGTTGGGCGCCTGCCTATATCGATGTGAATAGTTATGAAATCAGGCCTGGTTTTTCGCTGTTTTCGCAAAACAAGCTTGGCACGGCAGAAACACGTCTCGGCTATGATTACAATGTTTCGAACCGCACTGGTCGTTACAAATTGGGATTCAATTATCTGGGCTGGTTTCCGGAGATTTACACCGAATTGTCGGCTGGAAACGAAGCATCTAATTATTACCAGATCACGAATACTGTTAATGGCAACAATGAAATAATTAAAAGTGATACAACTATACAGAGGCTCACTTGGAGAGAAATAAGAGCCGATATGAACATTCGGTTACCTTTAAATCTTTCGAAAGGGAAATATTCTCGAATATTTTATCCGGAATTGATGTATTCTTTGTTGAATGTTTCGGATTTAGGTAACACAAATACAGACTTAAATTATGGAAATTATCAAACACTGACATACCGATTGTATTTCTATAATTTATTGAACCAGTCTGCTCAAAATATCATGCCAAGATGGGGGCAGCAGATTGATCTTATATACAGATATGGACCGTTCAAGGGATACAACCTGGGTACACTTGCCGGTGTACAATCAGCAATCTATTTACCGGGACTTTCCCGAAATGCTGGATTAAAGGTTTATCAGGGTTATCAGGAAAAAAATAGCCTAAGTCTTTCAGATTTTGTGCGTTTTCCACGAGGAGTTCAGGCTATTCGAAATAATAAGGTTTATTCGCTGGCAATTGATTATAAATTTCCTTTGTTCTATCCTGATTTCAGTATCGGAAAACTGGCGTACTTTAAACGCGTCAAAGCCTCGCTTTTCTACGACTATTCATGGCTTTCGACACCTCATGTTGATGAAGAAAATGTGATTTATCAAAACTATTATCAGTTTTCATTGAGTTCGTATGGTGTGGAACTAACTTCAGATCTGCATGTTATGCGCTTTTTTGCACCTGTCGAGTTTGGTTGCCGATCAATTTATCTGCCCGATCAAAGTTCGTTTAGATTTGAAATTTTGATTTCGGTCAATTTTAATGGCTTTTAGTCCGAAATAAGGTTATAAAAGTGATTTCCGGACGCATTTCCACCCGTCCGGGAATTCCAACAGTTCCCAGTCCCCTGTTTACGTAAAGCAACTGTTTGCCAGATTTGTATAGCCCGCCCCAACTTTTCTGAATGAGGTAAATTGGGCTGAATTCAATTCCTGCAATTTTCAGTGCGAACTGTCCGCCATGAGTGTGGCCCGAAAGAGTGAGCGGAATATCAGTTTGTTTCCTGACGATTGAATTCCAGTGTTCCGGGTCGTGCGTCATCAGAATTTTGAACAAATTATCCGGAATTCCTGTGGTCGCCTGCATTAAATCAGCATATTGCGGAAAAGGTGGATATCCCCAGTTTTCAACTCCGATTAAGGCAAAAGCCGTGTCTTTTACAGTAATTTTTGCCCATTTGTTGAGCAAAAGAATAAAACCGGCATTCGTAACACCAGACTCGATCAAATTAAGATTTTGACGTTTGCTGACCGAATCCGGCCAATTGTAATAGTCACCATAATCGTGGTTTCCCTGAATAGCAAATTTCCCGTATTTTGCAGTAAATTGCTTTAATATCGGCTCAAAACCATGTATTTCTTCCCCGAAATTATTCACAATATCACCCGTAAAAAGCAAAAGATCAGGATGTAGTTTGTCGATTATCTTCAAAGTTTCGTCCATTACTCTGGTATTTTTTCCAAAACTACCCAGATGAATGTCAGAGAGTTGGACGATCCGAAAACCGTCAAGTTGCTCAGGTAAATTGTCGAAAAATAAATCTTGTTTAACCACCCGAATATTGTAACGGCCAGCCAGAATTCCATACGATATGGTAACGAAAATTCCACAGCTAAGTAATAACGAGCCGGCAATAACAACCAGTTGTCCTCGACGATTAGTAAAACGTCGAAACAAGTAGGAGAGTGCGGTAGCTATTGCAAAGACAGATTTGGGAAAGAGATTGAGGAATGATACAACAATAACAAAAAAGAAGAAAGTGTAATCTTTGCTTTGCCTGATAATTTCAGGATTTGAAAATGAATACAGCGCAATGCCGGAGGCTGTAATACTGATGAAGATGTAAAATGCAGTCAGATATTTTTTGACTCTAGCATTGGTTTGACCTAAAAGTAACCGAATTCCCAAAAATGAACCAAGCTCAATCAAAATGACAATGCCAAAGAAAAATACCAGGTATGCTGAAGGAATGCCTCTCATGAATTCAAAATTTAGAAAAAAGAAAATTACACAATTTCAGTATGAATTCCGGAAGCATCAGAGACTTTTTGAATGATTTTAAAAATTTGTACCGGAATCGTCCAGATGGTTTATTTTAATTTCAAGCTAATGATTAATTATTGTGTTGTAAACTAATTGATTAGATAGTGTATGTCGAGTTTTAAAGCTGTTGAGAATTAGATATATGGATAATTGTGGACTGAGGAGCGCAAAAAATGCAAGAAATAGTGACTTCACTACATTTTCAGCTTTTCAGAAAAGAATAAAATGAAAAGGAGGAGCACGATGTTCATTTTCAAAATAAAGGTGAATAGAAATCAACTGAAAATTTGTGATCCTGAAAAAATCCGAATATGGAATGCTAAGTTGCGAAATCTGTTTCCAGACTCAATATAGTCTGTTTACAAATTACAATTCAATAAAACAAAATTTCATTGTTTACAAAAATAAAATTTACATCTTTTGTAGACATAGATAATGACTTATTAAAATATTCTATTGAAAATTTTAATTAGGATTAACATTATTAATTCATTAAAACAAGAATTAAAAAGAGCGCTTAAATTTAATTTAAAGTACTTCTAGTGAAGCATATATGTCTATTGAAGTAAATTGATAGTTTAATATATTATTTACATATAGCAATTAAGGTCAATTTGTTTATAATTATTAGTTTTAAATGTTTGTATATCAATATATAAAATCTTTTAACTAAAGTTTTAGTAAAATAATATTTTTGAATATTTCAAGATGCATTTAATTCTTGTATACAAATGTTATCTCTACAAATTACCTTTTGTTAATCGGAATTAATTGAATCTTTGTTACATTTGTGTGTGAAATAATTTACATATCTATGGAAGAGCGTATCAGGAAATTTATGGAATACAAAGGCATCACATCTTCTGAGCTAGCAGATTCGATTGGTGTGCAGCGGTCGAATGTGACACATGTTTTAAAAGCAAGAAATAAACCCAGTTTCCAGTTTATTGAAAAAATTCTGCAGGTTTATCCGGAACTGAACGCCAAATGGCTTTTGCTTGGAACTGGCAACATGGTTGAGAGCCTATCAAAAAACAGAACTTTATTTGATCATTTACCGGAACCAATGAAAACTCCGGCTGAAAAGGAAGAAAAAGTTGTTGAAAAAGAACCAGAAAGCACTCAGATACCTTTCCAACCCAAAGAAGTTTATACTCGATCCAATGTTGAAAACAGAAAAGCTGAAGATAGTATTCCAGAGCAACTCTGGGGATCAGAAAAACCTATTGAACGCCTGATAGTTTTCTATAAAGACCAAACTTTTAAGGTTTATAACCCCTCCCGATAAAATTTTTCGACTATATTTGCCGGCAAATTCATGTGCATGAAAAAGACGGTAATTGATTTTCTACTGCTTGAAAATAAGCAGCTTAATAAAGATAACTTCCGATTAATACTAAAGTCTCCCCAACCAGTTTCAGATATTTTTCCCGGTCAGTTTATCAATGTTGAAATAAAAGAAGCTTCAGAGATTTTTCTCCGCAGGCCATTTTCTGTTTTGGACGTTGATTATGATGCCCAAACCATCTCGTTGCTGGTTAAAATTCTGGGAAGAGGTTCAAAAAAACTGACAGAAGCTAAAGCCGGTCAAATCATAAATGCGATTCTCCCGCTTGGAAAATCGTTTACACTACCCGAAAAAAGTGATAATATTTTGCTTATTGGTGGAGGAAGCGGCGTTGCTCCAATGTTGTTTCTGGCTAAGATGTGTGGATTAAATCCGGCAAATGTCAACATGCTAATTGGAGCAAGGTCGTTATCTGACCATATTGATGTATCAGCCTACCAGAATTTAGGCAAATTCTATTTTGCTACTGAGGATGGTTCATTGGGTGAAAAGGGCTATGTTACGAACCATTCAGTATTTACAAATCAGCTTTCGCAGTTTACAAAAATATATACCTGCGGACCGGATTTGATGATGAAAGCCATTGGACGTAAGGCAATTGAGGAAGATATTTTTTGTGAAGTTTCGCTCGAAAACATGATGGCCTGTGGTTTTGGAGTTTGTTTGTGTTGTGTTGAAGATACTAAAGCTGGTCACAAATGTGTTTGTACTGATGGACCGGTATTCAATGTAAATGATCTGAAATGGTAAACCTTGGAATAAAAATTCATGATCTGGATTTCAAAAATCCGGTGTTGACCGCATCTGGAACTTGTGGCTTTGGTGAAGAAATCGCTGATTTTTTCGATTTGTCGCGTTTAGGCGGAATTGTCGTTAAAGGGACAACGCTTCGGCACCGTGAGGGAAATGCCTATCCCCGGATGGCAGAAACTCCTTCAGGAATGCTGAATGCAGTTGGACTTCAAAATAAAGGAGTAGACAACTTTATCCGGAACATTTATCCTGGGATCAAAGATTTGGATACTCATATAATTGTCAATGTAAATGGCTCTACTATTGACGAATACGTTGAGCTAACTGAACGATTGAATGAACTTGATAAAATACCGGCCATTGAATTGAATATTAGTTGCCCGAACGTTAAAGAAGGCGGAATGGCTTTTGGGATAAGCTGTCCGTCGGCAGAAGCAGTGGTTAAGGCCGTTCGCAAAGTCTATGACAAAACTTTGATTGTAAAACTGTCGCCAAACGTTACCAATATTGCTGATATAGCCAGGGCTGTTGAAGGACAGGGTGCCGACAGCGTTTCGTTAATTAATACTTTATTGGGCATGGCTGTAAATGCCGAAACCCGAAAACCGGTATTATCAACGATTACAGGCGGTTTATCGGGACCGGCTATTAAACCCATTGCTCTCCGGATGGTTTGGCAGGTTTACAACGCGGTAAAAATTCCCGTAATGGGAATGGGTGGAATAATGAACGCAACCGATGCCATTGAATTCATGATTGCCGGAGCTTCGGTGGTTCAGGTCGGAACTGCCATTTTTATTGATCCAACCATTCCGGTTCAAATCGTTGATGGAATTTCTGCTTACATGGAAAGACATAAAATTCAGTCGGTTAATGAAATAATTGGGAGTTTACAATGCTGAATTTTAAAAAGTTACATATCAGAATATTCACACTGATATTATTTGTCTTCACTATTTTGCTGGTCATTCTGCGTTTCAATCGTCCCGTCGAACGCAATGAAATCCCCAAAAAAGTACACGAATTAGACACAAATAGTCTGAATTTCAGGATAACAAACGATCTTTCGGAATTTAGCGGTCATAGTTATATTGCCCGGGAAGCAGATAAATTCCTGAAGCAATGGAATTTGGCCGGCATGACTATGGCTATTGTTAAAGAAGGGAAGCTGGTTTATGCGCATGGTTTTGGTTATGCTGATGTTGAATCAAAACGTACTGTAATTCCTGGTAATTTGTTTCGCATTGCAAGTGTCAGCAAGCTCATTACCGCTGTTGCCATCATGAAGTTGGTTGAAAACAAGAAACTTGCACTCGACTCAAAAGTTTTTGGCCCAAACGCTATCCTGAAGGATACAATTTTTGATTCAGTAAAAGATAAGCGACTGTATAAAATAACTGTACGGCACCTTTTGGCTCATGCGGGAGGCTGGTCGCTGGCTTATGGCGATCCTGCCTTCAATTCGCTTGTTGTGCTCGAAAAAACAGGAGAAACAGGCGCTGCTACGATCGAATCTTATTATCGTTTTGTAGCCAGCAGAAATCTGCATTTCGAACCGGGAAGCCGTTCCTCATATTCAAATATGGGATACATGTTTTTGAGTAAAGTGATCGAGGCAGTTTCAGGAAAATCGTACGAAGATTATGTGGTAAATGATGTTTTAAAGCCTGAAGGCATTTCTGATATGCACATTGGCGGAAGTTATTTGTCATATCGGCGTTCGAATGAAGTCAAGTATTATGAGGCCGAAGAAAATCAGTTGGTTCCGGCTTTTGACGGTTCGGGAAGAATGGTCCCCAAACCTTATGGCGGCAATCCCATTGAGCTACTTAGTTCTGCAGGAGGTTGGATTGCATCATCAGTTGAATTGGCCAAATTGATGGTTTTGGTGGATGGTTTCAGAAATACACCGGATATGCTTCCACGTAGTTTGATAAATCAGATGGTTGAATATAAAGAAGTTAAAGGGCCACTTGGTTGGAAAGTTGTCAGGAAAAACGGTGATTGGATCAGAACAGGAAGCATGGCCGGAACTTCAGCAATTATGAAACGACAGGAAAATGGCTTCGAATGGGTGGTTGTAATCAATTCGAGTAGCTGGAAAGGTCCCCGGCTTCCGACATATATAAACGCCATGATGGGAAAAATTGAGAAAAAAATAACTGTCTGGCCTAAACAAGATTTGTTTAAATATGTTCCTAAGGAGTTGTAATTTTAATTATACCAAAACTTAATAAAAAAGATGAATCATTGCGATGATTCATCTTTTTTATTTTCAGGAATTAAGCTAATTCAGGCATTCAAAAATCAGTCGATTGTTATCTGAAAATTTGATTCCTGAAATTTATGGAATGATATAGTTTGTTTAAGTCGGGTTTGCTCAAAATATTGAATTTCAAAACTTGAACTTTTCAATCTGTATCTTGTTAGTTTGTGTGAAAACTTGAAGTTCTTAATGTTAAATAATAGTTGAAAGTATGTCAGAATTTAAAATTCAGATGCCAAAACTTGGTGAGAGTGTGCAGGAAGCCACAATTACCAAATGGTTTGTAAAAGAAGGTGATAAAATTGAAGAAGATGAACCAATTTTTGAAGTTGCGACTGACAAGGTTGATTCAGAGATTCCTTCACCTGTCGATGGCATTATTAAAAAAATATTTTTTCCCGTGAACGCATTGGTTCCGGTCGGTGAAATAGTTGCCATTATTAGTATTGAAGGCGATGACGACGAACAGGATCAAAAGGAAGAAGTTGCAGAAATTGCCGCTAAGCCTGAAAAAGCCGTTGTTCAGGAGAAGAAAGCTGTAGCCGAACCTGTTCAGGTTGTTCCTGAAAAAGTGAATGAACCAGTTCAGGCAGTTGTTGAAGAAACAACATCAACAAGGTTTTATTCTCCTTTGGTGATGTCAATCGCTAAGTCGGAGAATGTCAGCATGACAGAACTTGAGTCGATTAAAGGGTCAGGTCAGAATGGAAGAGTGCAGAAAAATGATATTTTAAACTACATTGATAACCGTAAAAAAGGAACAGTTGTGCCTTCGGTTGTTGCTGCTGCAAAGCCAGAAACCAAAGTAGGTACTGCTCCCGTAAAAGCTTCAATTTCTTTGGGTGCTGCTGATCAGATCATCGAAATGGATCGTGTTCGGAAAATAATAGCCGATCACATGGTTATGTCGAAACAGGTTTCCCCGCATGTAACTGCAGTTGTTGAAGCTGATGTTACGAATCTGGTACTTTGGAGATCGAAAGTAAAAGATTCATTTCAGGCAAAATATGGTGAAAAAATCACCTACATGCCAGTGTTTATTGAAGCTGTAGCAAAAGCAATTACTGAATACCCAATGTTGAATTCGTCGGTTGACGACTACAAAATAATTATTCACAAGGATGTAAATATTGCTATTGCTGTTGCAAAACCCGATGGAAACCTTGTCGTTCCGGTGGTTAAAAATGCAGAACAAAAAAACCTGGTTGGAATTACCAAAAACATGAATCAACTCGCCGAAGCTGCCCGCAAAAACAAACTTTCGGTTGAAGATTACCAGGGAGGAACTTTCACGATCACCAATTTTGGATCATTCCGTAACCTGATTGGAACTCCAATCATTAACCAGCCGCAGGTTGCTATTCTGGCGACCGGAAGTATCGAGAAAAAACCGGCTGTTATGGAAACTCCAACGGGCGATGCCATTGTTGTCCGCCACAAAATGTTCTTATCTTTATCATATGATCACCGCATTATCGATGGCGCACTTGGCGGGGCTTTCTTGCGGCGAATAGCTGATATTCTTGAAGAATTCAGTATTGATCGCGAAGTATAACTCAATAAATTAAAATTAGATATATGACAGCAGTTCCAAAAGTATTTTCGGTTAAAACCACACCAAAAGAAATACTTGAAAAATGGTACCGATTGATGACTTTAGGCCGGGCTATTGATGAAAAAGCTCCGAATTACCTAAAACAGGCCATTGGCTGGTCTTATCATGCACCGTACGCCGGGCACGATGGAATCCAGCTCGCAATCGGACAAACTTTTGAAAAAGAAGTAGATCATATTTTTTTATATTACCGCGATATGCTTACAGCTTTGTCCTGTGGGCTTACTGCCGAAGAAATTATCCTGAACGGGATTTCGAAGGCAACCGACCGGTCAAGCGGTGGCCGGCACATGTCCAATCACTTTGCCAAACCCGAATGGCACATGCATAATGTGTCTTCATTGACAGGAAACCACACGCTACATGCCGTTGGAGCTGCCCGAGCCATTAAATATTACGGTGAAAAGGCAGTTGCAATAAGTGTTCAGGGCGAATCATCGTTATCCGAAGGATTTGTATATGAAGCAATAAATGGAGCATCGAAAGAACAGCTACCGGTCATTTTTGCCATTCAGGACAATGGCTTCGGAATTTCAGTACCTAAAAAAGACCAGACGGCCAATCGAAAAGTGGCCAATAATTTCACTGGTTTTAAAAACCTGAGAATTATTCATTGCAACGGGAAAGATGTATTCGACTCGATGAATGCCATGTTCGAAGCCAAAAGACATGCTTTGGAAACCGGAATGCCGGTTATGGTTCAGGCCAATTGCATCCGTATTCATTCGCATTCAAATTCCGACAAGCACGAATTGTACCGCTCTGAAGACGAACGGAACTATGTGCAGCAGTATGATCCACTGTTTAAGTTTAAAAGGATGCTCATTCGTTACGAACGGTTTACTCCTGAAGAAATTGAGAAAATTGAAAATGATGCCAAAGCTGAGCTAAAGGAAGCGCACAAACTGGCATTAAAAGCTCCGGATCCTGATCCGAATACTTATCTTGATTTTGTGCTTCCGGAACCATACATTTCGCAAAAGTATCCCGATGGAACTCATCAGGAATCTGGAGAAAAGAAAAAACTGATTACAGGGTTGAATGAAACCCTGAAAGCTGAATTCAGGCATAATCCGGATACCTTTATTTGGGGGCAGGATATGGCAAACAAAGACAAGGGTGGCATCTTCAATGTATCGAAAGGTTTACAGGCCGAATTTGGCCCTAAAAGGGTATTTAATGCGCCGATTGCCGAAGACTTTATTGTTGGAACAGCCAACGGAATGTCGCGGTACGATGAAAAAATACGGATCGTAATTGAAGGCGCTGAATTTGCCGATTATTTTTGGCCGGCCATGGAACAATATGTCGATTCAAGCCACGACTACTGGAGATCAAACGGACAGTTTACGCCGAACGTGACGATTCGACTTGCGTCGGGTG
>JBAZGO010000031.1:45680-75646 GCA_041652995.1 Prolixibacteraceae bacterium | reverse complement strand
TAAAAGATTTTAGCCGTCGAGCGCTGGTTTTTCGAGCGAGGCGGACGCAGCCTTGACTTTTTTTGATTACTTTTTTGTGTTAAGACAAAAAAGTAATTAGGGTTTGGGGGCAAAGCCCCATCGGTCGGAACAATTAGGTATGCAACCGGATATTCATATAAATTTATTGAATTAGGCATTTAGTAAATATTATCAGATGCCGGGCGTATCGAATACAAATAAAATAAAAGATATATGCATTGTCCAGTTTTTTTGACTCACCCCGTCGCACCGGAGGTGCTCTGCCCCTCTCTTCGTGAAGAGAGGGGCGGCGGCCGCTTGCGGGCGCGGGGTGAGTCAAAAAGGGGAAAAACACAGAACTTACTATGTCTTAAGTATTTTCAATTAACCCGACGGCTACATCAAATCAAGGTTCCAGGTTATCGAAACATACAACCTGCTGGTTTTTTTAATTGTAACCTGTATGAAATAAGTGCCTAATTCATATTAAGTTTAACGTAACACAAAGAATCTGTTGTTATTTCAAAATTTATTCAGAGTAAAATTTCGTCCTTCAACAACATATATAATTTTGGATAATCCGGGAAAGGTCTAAATTCATGCAAATCAATATTAAATTGAGATAATTTTACCGGGACTTTTGATGTAACTATTTATAGAATGATAAGAAATTCCTAAAAAGATGTCAATGATTTCACGACCGCAAAGATTACTTGGTGAAGCATTGGAGATTTCATGCTTGAGAAATCCATTAAAAACGGCAGCAATATACAAGGGGCAAGAGTTCTCTTACCAGGATCTTAAAGATTCGGCTGAGAATCTGGCCTTCTATCTGGTTAACAATGACATTAAAAAGGGCGACCGGATAGCCGTTTACCTGAACAACTCCTGGCAAAGCATGGTTTCTATTTATGGCATTACGATTGCTGGCGGAGTTTTTCTGGTAGTTAATCCACAAACCAAAGCATCAAAATTAAACTATATTTTGAATGATTGTGCCGCCCGGATGGTAATATCTGAGAGTCAGCTTCTGCCTGAATTAACAAGTGCACTGGAAGGATTGGATGATATTTTGCAGGTGATTATCTCCGGAGAAATTCAGGATAAAAGAGAATCGAACATTGACATTAAGATTTTTGAGCATATTATTCAGGATAAATATCAAGTCATCAGTTTGCCTCGAATCATTCCAAATGACCTGGCAGCGCTAATTTACACATCAGGAAGTACCGGATTTCCTAAGGGAGTGATGATGACTCACCAGTCGATGGTATTTACATCCTGGAGTTTAATTGAATATTTGAGGTTAACGGAGGCAGAACGGATATTACTCGTATTACCGTTGGCATTCGATTACGGACTCTACCAGTTATTTATGTCAGTAACCATCGGAGGAACATTGATTGTAGAACATTCGTTTAGTTTTCCTCCCGCCATTTTCAGGCAAATTGAACGACTAAAACCAACTGTATTTCCCGGAGTTCCATCGATTTTTGCGATGATGATTGCCATGCACAAAAAAACAGGAATTACTTTTGACAGCATAGAAAAAATAACCAACACCGCAGCGGCTTTACCCGATGAATTTACAAATGACTTAAGAGCAATCTTCCCCAACGCCCTCATTTTTAAAATGTACGGATTAACGGAATGTAAAAGGGTATGTTATCTGGAACCGGAACTGATTGATCAAAAACCTGGATCAGTTGGAAAACCAATTCCCGGCACAGAAGTTTTTCTGTTAACTTCTGAAGGGAAGGCAGTGAGTGCAGGCGAACCGGGCATTTTGCATGTTCGTGGCCCGCACGTAATGGCAGGATATTGGAACAATGAAGAGTTAAGTGCGAAAATGTTAAAACCCGGATTAATTCCGGGAGAAAGAGTTCTATGTGCACACGATTTCTTTAGGATGGATGAGGAAGGATTTTTATACTTTCTGGGAAGGAATGACGATATAATTAAAACCAGAGGAGAAAAGGTCAGTCCTGTTGAAGTCGAAAACGTGATTTATAAAATAGAAGGAATTAAAGAAGCTGTGGTTTTTGGTATTCCTGACGTTATTTTAGGAGAGGCAATCATTGCCTTTGCAACGACTTACGATCAGGAACCTTTTAACGAGAAAGAGATTCAGCGGGAATGCATGGCGAACCTGGAATCGTTTATGGTACCTCAAAAAATAATATTTGTAAAAGAAATGCCTAAAAGTAGCAATGGCAAGATAGATAAAGCTGAATTGAAAAAAATATTGACCGATTAACATGGAAAATTTATACGCGAAAATAAAGTTGGAACTGGAAGATAAACTTTCCTTTTTGGAAGATAAGCCTGAAGAAACCATCGATTCAACACTTCAGGCATTGTGGCATAAAGCTTCAGGATTCGCAACTTCTGCCGAAAATGCCTCAAAATTTCCATTGACCGTTTTATCAAATGAGCAACAAATCTTGTTGAACCAACTCGTTGAGAAAAGGCTAAACGGCACTCCCTTGGCTCACCTAACAGAGCGTCAAAATTTCTTGGGGTTAGAATTAATTTGTGACAAAAGAGCTCTCATTCCCAGAAAAGAAACTGAGATCTTAGGCAAAGCGGCCATCGATATTTGCAAAAAGATGGCAATCCAGAAATCGGTCGTTAACATCTTTGACGTTTGTTGTGGATCCGGCAATCTCGGTTTAGCGATAGCTTTTCATCAATCAAACACAAGGATCCACTCGTCAGATCTTTCAGCCGAAGCCGTTGAACTAACGAAAGAGAACATTTCCTTGCTGAAATTGGAGCAAATAATTAAAGTCACCCAAAGCGATTTATTTTCAGGCTTTGAATCGGAAGAATATTTTGGAAAAATTGACCTAATCGTTTGCAACCCACCATACATTTCTACATCAAAAGTCCTGAAAATGAATTCAGAAATAGCAAAAAATGAACCTGCAATGGCTTTTGACGGAGGAATGATTGGGTTGAAAATTATTCAAAAACTAATTCAGGAAGCGCCAAGGTTTTTAACTGATAATGGATGGCTGATTTTTGAAGTTGGACTGGGACAAGGCCCTTTTGTTATCCAATTGTGCGAGAAATCAAAACAATACAATCAGATTAATTCAATTAGCGATAGTTCAGGCAATATCAGGGTTATTGCTGCATCTATAATGAAATCCGGAAATTAAAGCAATAGAAAATGAACCTTTCAAAAAGCGAAATTGTATTGATTTTCAAGGATTGGATTAAAGCCTGGAATGAGCATGATCTGAATAAAGTCATGCTGTTATTGCATGAAGATATCGTTTTTGAAAACTGGACCGGCGCCATAGTTATTGGGAAAAACCTGCTTCGGAAATCATGGACTCCCTGGTTTGCAAATCATGGAAATTTCAAATTTATTGAAGAAGACATTTTTTTTGATGAACAGGATCAAAAAATGCTTTTTATGTGGCGACTTGAATGGCCTTCGCTTCTGGCGGCGCAAAAAGGAAAACACGAGGTGAGGCGCGGAGTTGACGTGATATATTTCAATGATGGAAAAATTATTCAGAAACATACCTATTCAAAAACCACAGTGCTCATTGAAGGATTACCAATATCAACGGAACACTAACTAAAAACAAAAAGACACATGCCGCAAAGAGCTATATTTCAGGAGTTTTTATTAAAAATTGAAGGAAAACTAAACATTCTTGTTGATAAACCTGAAGAAAATGACCACAATACACTAAGTGCATTATGGCATACAGCAGCAGGGAATCGGGTTTCGGCTATCACGTCGGAAAAGCTTGGGCTGCCTATTTTAGATTCTGATCAGATTAATTTTCTTGAAGAGATGATACAAAGCAGGTTATCAGGCATGCCGCTTGCTCACTTAACTGAAAGACAACACTTTATGGGGTTAGACTATATTTTGAACGCAGGTCATTATATTCCCCGAAAAGATACAGAACTACTGGCCAAAACCTCGATCGAATTATTAAAGAAAGAATTTGATTCGAATGAAAGAGTTAATGTTATCGACCTGTGTTCAGGAATAGGGACAGTAGCTCTTACGATTGCCCATTATCGTAAAAATACGGTAGTTTTTGGATCGGATATTTACAAACCAGCTATTGAAGCTGCAAATATTAATGCAAAACATTTGGGTCTCGATCAACTGGCCACTTTTTACCATGCCGACATGTTTGATCCATTCGGGGGTCACGAAATAAAAGGCAATACAGATATAATCGTTAGTGCGCCGCCATACATTACGTCGGTAAAAGCTAAACAGATGGAGAAAGAAATCCTTGAACATGAACCAATTGAAGCATTTGATGCTGGTCCGTTTGGTATGTCGATCTTCAATAAATTAATTTCAGTTTCTCCGGAATACCTCTGCCACAATGGATACCTGATTTTTGAATGTGGCCAGGGGCAAGGTGAATTTCTATCCAAGAGGCTTCAATTAAATGGAAATTACGGAGAAGTAGAGGAAATTTGTGACGAGCATGGTCACATTCGCGTTCTGAAAGCCCAAAAGATAAAATAAAGTAATCCTGATCAATGCCTTATGTGCGGAATTGCCGGAATATATAATTATAGGTCACCGATTGAACCATCGATTGAAGCAAATGTAAAGAACATGCTTTCGATGATTAACCATCGGGGGCCTGATGAAAGTGGTGTTTTTACCGATCGGAACATTGGCATTGGCAATGTCAGACTTAGTATAATCGACCTTTCTTCAGGACAGCAGCCCATGTCTGACGTTTCAGGAAGATATTGGATTGTTTACAATGGTGAAATTTTCAATTACACCGAACTAAGAGCTGATTTAATCCGGAAGGGCGTTCACTTTAAAACCAGCAGCGACACCGAGGTCGTTGTGCAAATGTATGCCCTGTATGGGGCTAAATGTCTGGATCAATTCAACGGACAATTTGCGTTTTGCGTTTGGGATCGGGAAAAGAAAGAATTTTTTCTGGCACGTGATCGGGTTGGGATCAGACCTCTTTTTTATTGGCATCAAAACGATTCTTTTGCCTTTTGTTCAGAAATAAAAGGGCTGTTCTCCTTAGATCAGATCGAACGGACAATTGATACAGAAAGTCTTTCACAGATTTTCACTTTTTGGACTACCCTGACTCCCAAAACACCCTTCAAAAATATTCAGGAGTTACCGCCGGGGCATTTCATGCACGTGAATGCCGATGGTATCAGAACGACCAAATACTGGAGTCTGGATTACACTTCAGGAAAAAGGAATGCAGACATTAGCTTAACGGAATCGATCGAAGAATTGGATGATTTGCTTTACGATGCAGTAAAAATCAGGCTGCGCGCCGACGTGCCGGTTGGCGCCTATTTAAGCGGAGGACTCGATTCAAGTGTAACAACTTCGTATATTAAAGCTGTCAATCCTGATGTTTTAAATACATTTTCGATTGGTTTTACTGACAAAGAATATGATGAAACCATATTTCAGCAGGAAGCGGCTGATTTCTTTAAAACAAACCACACTGCATTTTCCTGTACTTCGACAGATCTGGCTGAAAGTTTTGCTCAAACAATCTGGCACACCGAATTCCCAATTTTGAGAACCTCTCCCACCCCAATGTTGCTGTTGTCAAAAAAAGTGAGGGAGAACAACATAAAAGTCGTAATTACCGGTGAAGGCGCTGATGAAATGCTGGCAGGCTACAACATTTTTAAAGAGGCAAAAATCAGGCGCTTCTGGGCCAATGAACCCACCTCTTCCGCCCGTCCGCGATTGTTGACAAAATTGTATCCGTACATTCCGATGCTGAAAGAATCTCCGGATCTGGCTTTGAAAATGTTCTTCGGATACAAATTATCAGAGACTACAGATCCATTGTATTCACACCTGCTCAGGTGGCACAATACCAGCAGGATCAAGTCATTTTTCTCAGGCGATTTCGCTGCTTCAATTAACAGGAGTAATCCGGTTCGGGAAATTTATGGCAAACTTCCGGAGAATTTTGAAAAATGGAGTGACCTTGCAAAATCGCAGTTTCTTGAAACGACAATTTTCATGTCAGGTTATTTATTGTCTTCCCAGGGCGACCGCATGGCGATGGGCAATTCTGTTGAAGGCAGATACCCGTTTTTAGATTACCGTGTAATGGAATTTAGCGCCAAATTGCCCGATAATTTCAAGCTAAACTGTTTGAATGAAAAGTTCATTCTCAAAAAATTAAGTCAGGGGAGAATACCACCTTCAATCACAAAACGACCAAAGCAGGCTTACAGAGCGCCCATTGTCAGTAGCTTATTTTCACAAAATTCTCCGGAATATATCACGGATATATTATCAGATTCGTCGGTATACACATCAGGAATTTTTAATCCCGATAAAGTAAAAACATTGCTTACCAAAGTCAAACAACAGGGTTTTACTTCCGAAATTGACCAAATGGCTTTAGTCGGAATTCTTTCTACTCAGCTTTTGAATAAGATGTTTATTCAGGATAAAATGAAAATAAACCCTGAAACCATGAGAAATTGCAGGGTTATCAATGCATCTGACCTTTAAAAAACAATTGGCAAAATTCCGACATTTTCCAATGAACACTCAACTGACGTCAATATTCAAAATATGAGCTAATTAATGAACTTTTATCATTATCAATGGTTCAATAGAAATTGAGTAAATTTCTTTAGACCTTTGAAATAGAGAATGTCGGCACACGAAGATATAGACCACTGTAACAAACCCCAATTGGAATAAATACGTACACAAAATCTGCCAGTTAACATCACAATTGTCGTTGTATTTGTTATTGAATTGCAATGAGTCGTCAGTTCTTTCTAAATCCACCAATAATATCTGAAAGCCATGAAAAGCATAAAGAATCAAACAACATCTAATTCCACAAAGTCTTCGGAATTTAAAACCGAACAGGAACCTTATGAAATAATTTATGCCGATCCCCGGGATGAAGAAATCCACCTGAAATTTCTAAAAAGATCACAGTTCAGTGCACACATGGCACGTTGGTTTCTCGATCAGGAATACAATCAGTTGATTTGGTCTGACGGGATTTTCGAATTACTTGAAATTGACTCTAAAAATCATGGGGCAAGCTTTAGTCGTTTTCTCGATGTAGTTCATCCGGACGACCGAAGATTTAAAAGTCAGGCACAGGAAAATCTAAAAAAATCGAGTAAACCAATCGAACTCAATTATCGCCTGCTATTTAGTGACGGACGCATAAAATGGATCAATGAAATTTGCAGTACGGATTTTGATCAGGAAGGAAACGCAATCAGGTCGTACGGAACGATTCAGGACATTACGAAATATAAAGTTTCACAGGAGAAATTCAGGCAAAAAGAAGAGCGGTTTAAAAGTCTTATTGAAAATATTCCTTCCGGAGTTGTTATTTGCCAAAAAAGTAAATTCGCTTTTGTAAATCTCGCCGGAAACAAAATGCTCACTGGAAATTCACCGGAACAGCTAAAAGGCACCCTCATTTCGAAGATGGTACTGCCTGATGCAAAGAAGAATTTTCTGCGTAAAATCAGGTCCGTAAACTCAGGGAAACAGCAATCTGTATTTCAGGAAAAACTTATACGGAAGGATGGCTCGCTTTTCGATGCAGAAGTAACCCTGATTCACACACTTTACGGCGGATTACCTGCTGTTCAGATTATTATAAACGACATTACCGAACAGTTGAATACAGAAACGGTTCTAAAAGAAAATGAGAGCCGGTTAAAAGAATTGATTCAAACAAAAGATAAGTTTTTTTCGATTATTGCGCATGATTTGAGAAGCCCATTTAATAGCATATTGGGATTTATCGATGTCTTGAACAAGCAATATGCCGATTTTGACGAACATGAGCGTAAAGAATATTTGCGGTTAATCGAGGAGAATGCGAGCCTGACATATAATCTGCTGAATAATTTGCTGGACTGGGCCATGAGCCAGACTGGCAAAATAATTTTCAAACCTGCAGAAATAGAGCTCTTTCCGATTGTTGACTCTGTAATTAAAACGTTAAATTCTGCGTCGAATTTAAAAGAAATCCATCTTCAAAATTTAATTCCAAATAATTTCGAGATTTTCGCCGACGCCAACATGCTCAACGCTATTTTTCAAAACCTGATTAGCAACGCAATAAAATATACATTGCCGGGGGGAGAAGTCAAAATTAGTGCGGAAATTAAAAATGGCATGACATACATAACTGTTTCTGATACTGGTGTGGGAATGGACGAAGACACAATGGCCAAATTATTCAGAATTGACCAACAATCGTCAATCCCTGGAACTGAAAATGAGAAAGGCAGTGGTTTGGGCTTAATTCTATGCAAAGATTTCATTGAAAAACATAACGGAGAAATCCGGGTGGAAAGCGAACCGAATAAGGGTAGTCATATTATTTTCAGTATTCCGAATCAGGATAACGTTTAAAGGGTGATCAATCGTTGAACAATAGTCTGTTTTTCGCCCCAAAACCCAATTTAGCTGCTTGTTTAATTCTGAATATGAAAATTACAGAATTAATACTCAGAATTGTCATGCTACAATGCCGATTAATATTTTCCTTAGTTATAAAAATTTAGTAACCGAATTTGTGATAATTTTGTTAAGCAACAAAATACTGTGATTCAATTATTAAACTGAAGATTTTTAAATGAATAAAACCGTTTCGAAAATACTGATTGTTGATGACAACACCTTCTATCTCTCTCTTCTCAAGACTATTTTAAGAGAGGTTGATGCTGAAGTTTACATGGCAAGTTCGGGTAAAGATGCCTTAGATTTAATTCACAAAAATGACTTTGCTCTTGCAGTTCTGGATATACAGATGCCCGAAATGGACGGTTTTGAACTGGCCGGCCACATCCGCAATTTAAAATACCGTGATTTACTCCCCATTATTTTCCTTACCGCATACTTCTCTGATGAGATTCAAATGTTTAAAGGGTACGACAATGGTGCCATTGATTACCTGACAAAACCTGTAACCAAGAACATTTTTGCAAGTAAGGTCAAAATATTTCTGGAACTGGATCAGCAAAAGAAGAACTTAATTGCCAGCAAAGATTCGTTACAAGAATCGAAACTTGAACTCGAAAAAAAGCAACTTGAACTAAAATTACAAAATGACGCCCTCAGGGTTGCCCAGAAAGAAACTGAAGAATCAAGAAAAAAATACATAAAACTGTATGATTTTGCTCCTTCCGGATATTTTACAATTAACAATGAAGCAGAAATATACGAGATCAACTTAAAAGGTGCAAAATTGCTTGGCCGGGCTCCGGATAATATTTCACACTACAATTTCAATGAATTTCTTGAGCCTGAAATCAAGCCTGTTTTTAATGATTTTCTGAATAAATTGTTTAATAACGAATCCCCATCCGGCTGCGAATTAAAGCTAAAATCAATTAATGGAAAACCACTATTTGTTTATCTCGAAGGAGCAAAGATTGAAGAAAACCAGACCTGTCTTTTGTCTATGGTCGATATTACCGACAGGAAAGAAGCTCAGCTTGCCCTTAAAGAATCGGAAGAATTGTACCACTCATTGCTTAAAACTTCGCCTGACGGAATCATTATCACCGATTTGGATGGACAAATAATTGAAGCTTCGGATTATGCACATGAATTATTGGGCGATTCTGGAAATAAAATTGAGGGAAGGCTTTTTAATGATTTTATACCTGCCAATTCGCAAAGAACTTTTGTTAAAATATATAGCAGAACTGTTAAGGAAGGAATGGTTCAGAATTATGAAATCAAGCTAAACCGTGTAGATCGATCAGATTTTATTGCTGAAATAAGTTTGTCTCAGATAAAAGGAAACGATGGCGGAGTTCGGGGATTTATGTCTGTTATCAGGGATATTTCGGAACGAAAACTTTTTGAAAAACAGTTGAGACATTCGGAAAGAATGGCTGGAATTGGGGAATTAGCCACTGGTATGTCTCATGAAATAAATCAACCGTTAAATACAATATCACTTTCACTGGATAATGTTATGTTTTCGATTGAAAACAACACATGCAACGAAAACTATCTGAAAACCAAGATCAATAAAGTATTCGACAACATTTCCAGAATAAAAAAGATTATCGATCACGTAAGGACATTTTCGAGAGACCAGGATGATTTCACCCAATCTGATTTTGAAATTAATACAAGCATAAAAAACAGCATTTCGATGGTTTCTGAACAGTTTTTACAAAAAGAAATCAGCATAAATTTTCATCCTGATCCAAACATACCAACGATTTCAGGAAATGCTTACCGGTTTGAACAAGTTATCTTAAATATGTTGATAAATGCAAAAGACGCGGTAGAAGAAAGGAAAAAGAAAAACTGCAAGAAATACACTAAAAAAATCGACATTACGACCAATTTAAACGACAAGCTAATTGTAGTTGAAATAAAAGACAATGGAATAGGTATCAGTCAGGAAGATATTGATAAAGTGTTGCTTCCTTTCTTTACCACCAAAGCCCCGGGTCATGGAACCGGGTTGGGTTTATCCATTTCTTATGGTATTATCAAGGAATTGGGCGGCGAAATAGATATCGCAAGTAAACCAAACTTTGGGACAACAATTCAATTAAAAATTCCAGTTCAAAATTCCAGAATAAATAAATACCCGAACGGCTATGTTCAGTAATACAAACAAACCGGAGAACCTTCAACTCCACAGACAAATGAAGGTATTGGTTATCGATGACGAATTGAATTTCACAGAGGAAATTGACGAATTTCTGCTGAACCAGGGGTATATTTCATTCACTGCCAACAATGTCCATAAAGGCCGGGCGATCCTAAAAAAAGAAGATATTGATCTGTTGATTCTTGACGTAAGGTTAAAGGGAGTCAGCGGTCTCGATGTATTGAAGGAGGTCAAGCAAATGTACCCGAATCTGGAAGTAATTATTGTTTCTGCACATGGCGATATGGAAACCGTAATTACAGCTTTGCGCAATGGAGCAATCGATTACCTGAAAAAACCATTTCGTCACACCGACATTCAAATTGCGATTCAGCGGACACGCAAATTTCTCGACTTGCAGCGGGTTATCCGGAATATGGAAGAAAAAAACTCGCTAATTTCAAAAGGACTTCAGGAAATAATTAAGCGGGATTTTGTAGGCGAAAGCCGACAAATAAAGGCAATTCTGGAAATGGCGCTGACTGCCTCGAAATACAAAGATACAAGCGTTTTAATTACAGGCGAAAGCGGAACTGGAAAAGAAAATGTAGCCCGAATTATCCATTACGAAAGCTCCCGCAAAGGTAACTTTTTTTGTGCCGTAAACAGCAGCGCCATAACCGACTCTCTTTTGGAGAGCGAGTTTTTTGGACACAAAAAAGGCTCGTTTACCGGTGCGATAAACGATAAAAAAGGCTTCTTTGAAGTTAGTGATAACGGCACTTTATTTTTAGATGAAATTGCTGACATGCCTATAAACCTTCAGGCAAAAATATTGAGAGCCATTGAAGAGAAAACCATTACCAGAGTTGGAGAAACAGATCCAATTGCAACTGATTTCAGGATAATTGCCGCAACAAACCACGATATAAATAAGCTTATTCAGGAGAAGAAATTTCGGTTGGATTTGTTGCACCGGTTAAATACAATTCACATCCACATACCTCCATTGCGCGAGCGTGTTGACGACATTGAGCCTTTACTCGACCATTTTACCGCCGATTTTGCTCAAAAACTAAACAAACAAATTCCGCTCATTGAAAAGGAAACTATCGTAATGTTAAAAAACTACGCCTTCCCCGGAAATGTGCGCGAATTGCGAAATATGGTTGAAAGAGCATTGATACTTTGCAAAGGAAATACATTAACCACCAACGACTTTTTGACTAAAGGGCCCGTCGAAGATGAGCCGCAAACGGAAAAGATTAACTTCAATTTAGAGGAAAATGAATTGAGGCTGATTCAACTGGCGCTGAAAGAAAAAAAATACAATCAGAATAAATCAGCCGAGTTACTGGGCATTACTCGCGATGCCTTGATAAGACGATTAAAGAAATATGGCATTAAAGTCGCCCGAAGTACTACATCGAGTGATGAAGACTAAACTTTCGAAGTAATTGCCCTTTGCAAAAGAGTCTGTTCTGAATTTCCAGGACAGACTCTTTTGGTTTGGAAAAACTGGAAAATCAGGTTAAATCAGATATGGTTCAGCCAGACCTTTACTGATCAGAATGTCATTCAGGCAATAGTAATTTTCAATGTTCCTGATGTTGTTTAATCCTGAAATTACTGAAGGATCTATTTTCACAAAAATCTATGTAAGGTAGCGGCCATATTTTTCCTTTTGATCTTTAATCGTCTGAATAATTACATGATCATTTGCTTTCAGTATTGCTTTCACAAATCCTGAAGCAAGGTTTCCTTTCTCCCATTCAGGAGAGTCCTTTTTAACACCATAAACTTCCGGCGTATTAATGCCGAAAAGCCTTATTTTTTCTTTGCGAACCCAGGTTGAAAGTCCCAAATCAATATCGATTTCCATGGTATCGCCGTCGACCACCTTTTGAACGTTAGCATTGTACTGATACATGATGTTTGTTGTTAGTTTACACCCAACAAGTTACAAAAAAAATGCTGCCCTTGAGCAGCATTTCATGTATTATTTCCGAGGTTGAATTCCTTTTTGCTTGGACATTTCCTCTAGTTTTTGCTGGAATTTCGACTTGACAACCGGCTTCTTTTTATTGATTAAAATCTGGGCTCGTATCTTGTCTTCGTCAACAATAAAACGGAAGATATACATTTGGCCGATTGTTATTACGTTGGCCAGAAAATAATAGTAACTCAAACCTGCTGCATAACTGTTCAGGATAAACAGGAACATAACCGGCATAATATACATCATGGTTTTCATCCCGGGCATGGCATCCGTGTTTTGAGTCTGAGAACTCAGGTATGTCGAAATAATTGTCGTAACTGTCATCAACAAACAGAATAAGCTGACATGATCGCCGTACATCGGAATATGAAAAGGCAAATTCAGGATTGAATCGTAAGTTGACAAATCGTGCGCCCAAAGGAAACTTTGCTGACGCAACTCGATTGATGTTGGGAAAAAGAAGAACATGGCAATCAACACCGGAAACTGGAATACCATCGGCAAACAACCGCCCATCGGATTTACGCCTGCTTTCTTGTACAGCGCCATTGTCGCCTGTTGCTTTTCCATTGCCTTGTCTTTTCCAAATTTCGCGTTGATTTCATCAATTTCAGGCTTTAAAGCTTTCATTTTTGCCTGAGAATGGTATGATTTAAAGGTAAATGGGAAAATAAGCGCTTTAATAAAAATGGTAAGTAACAAAATGATGATTCCAAAATTACTGATAAATTGCCTCAGAAAATTGAAGGTTGGAATAATCAGGTATTTGTTTACCGGGCGAACGATGGCATAACCCAAATAAACAAGGTCCTCCATCGAAAGATCATATTGCTTTAATGTGCTGTAATGGTTTGGCCCAAAATAGAACTTCATTTTTACGCTTTCAGAAGGCTTTCCATCGTAAGGAAGAGCAATATCAGCATTAAAATCTCCAAGCGAATTTGGATCATCCTCGGTTAATTCAGACTTGATATCTGCCGTTGGAAATGCATCATCAGCAATCAAAGTCGATGAGAAGAACAATTGCTTGAAGCTGATCCATTTGGTTTTCGTACGTAAACTTTCTGACCCTGATTTACCTTTTGCAATTTTGTCAACCGCATCATCCTGGTATTTGTAGTAAATCGTTGTATAACTGTCTTCACCGTAACTCGATTTTCTTTCCTGACGTGGTACAACAATATTCCAGTTAAAATTCAGATAATTTGAGTTTGTTGTTACAATGTTGTTCAGATTTATGGCGTTAACATCGAAACCCACAAGATAAGAGTTGTACCGAAGCGTATATTTGTATTCAAGATATTTTCCTTCTCCGGCGTATAACCGCATGGCCAAAACAGTTGAATCACCCTTGTGCTCAACATTGTATGATTCCATTCCTTCCTTGCCTTTTTTAACTTCAGGCCCCTTCAAAACACGGTCCGGAGTTGAATCGGAAGGCGTAAAATAGAATAACTGAGTTTCGATGGCCCGGTTCTGTGCAAAGAAATCCAGACTGAATTTACTGGTGCTACCTTCAAATAAAACAAGCGGCTTACCATCGTAAGTTTTATAATTTTTAAGTTCTACGGAATAAATCCGTCCGCCTTTGTTTGAGAAAGTTACTTTTATAAGGTTATTTTCAACCACATAAAATTTCTCCTGACCAATAGCTGCTGAAGCAAATACACCAAATTTTTCCCTGCGGCTGTTTTCTTCTGAAGTACTGATGCTGTCTGCTGAAGTTGTAGTTGCAATTGCAGCAACTGATTGAATTGAATCAAGCTTCGCCGCTGCTTCAATTTCTTTCTGTTTTTCAGCCCGCACAAACTCAAGCGAATCGCGCGTGTGTTTTGCTGCTGCAATTTGTTTTTCCGATGGCTTGTTGAAATAACTGAACCCAATCAGAATTGCAAAAATAAGGACAACACCAAGAATTGTATTCCTATCCATAAAATCAAATTAATTATTTTCCGAGCGCTGCTTTCACAAAAGCGACAAACAACGGATGTGGTTTTAAAACTGTACTGCTGTATTCGGGGTGGAACTGAACGCCAACAAACCATTTGTGCGACGGAATTTCGATCACTTCAACCAAATTTGTATCCGGATTAAGACCCACGGCTTTCATGCCTGCCGCCTCAAATTCTGCCAGGTAATGGTCGTTAAATTCATAACGGTGGCGATGGCGTTCTTTAATTTCCGTCTTGTTATAAGCCTTGTAAATATTCGAACTTTTGCCTACAATCTGGCATCGGTAAGCTCCCAAACGCATGGTTCCGCCTTTTTCGGTAATTCCCTTTTGCTCTTCCATCAAATCGATCACAGGGCACTCAGTTTTTTCATTCATCTCTGTCGAATCAGCGGCTGCGTAGCCCAAAACATTCCGTGCAAATTCAATCACTGCAATCTGCATTCCAAGGCAAATTCCGAAGAACGGTATATTCTTTTCACGGACATATTTTGTTGCCAGAATCTTACCTTCGATACCACGATGACCAAAACCAGGAGCCACAATAATTCCTTTCAGTCCCTCAAGTTTTTTCTCAACATTTTCTTCCGTTATTTTTTCCGAATGAATCCAACGCAGTTTAACTTTACACGAATTCATAGCTCCGGCATGAATCAACGCTTCTACAATTGATTTGTAAGCATCAGGTAATTCAACATATTTTCCAACCAATCCAATTTCTATTTCACTGGCCGGTTTTTTAAGTTTATTCAGAAAATCATTCCAGTCATCAAGTTGTGGGTCATCTTTCAACGGTAGATCCATTTTACGCAAAACGATTTCATCCAGACGTTCTTCGCGCATTTTGTTCGGAACTTCATAAATGGTCGACACATCAATCGATTCAATAACTGCATCCATTTCAACATTGCAGAAAAGCGCCACTTTTTTACGCAGGGCCATCCCGAGTTCGTGCTCGGTACGCAACACCAGAACATCGGGTTGAACTCCATTCTCAAGCAAAGCTTTTACCGAATGTTGTGTGGGTTTTGTTTTCAATTCTCCTGAAGCGGCAAGAAAAGGCACCAACGTTAAATGGATAACCAGCGCATTGTGCCCAAGTTCCCATTTCATCTGGCGAACAGCTTCAATATAGGGCAACGATTCAATGTCGCCAACGGTTCCACCAATTTCGGTCACTACAATATCGTATTTCCCTTTTGAACCCAGTATTTTGATTTTGCGCTTAATTTCGTCGGTGATATGCGGGATAATTTGCACTGTTTTTCCCAGATAATCGCCGCGCCGTTCTTTGTTTATAACCGACTGATAAATACGGCCGGTTGTTACATTGTTGGCCTGGGAAGTCGGAACATTCAGGAAACGTTCGTAATGACCAAGATCAAGATCCGTTTCTGCTCCGTCTATGGTTACAAAACATTCGCCGTGTTCATAAGGGTTTAAGGTTCCGGGATCCACATTTATGTAAGGATCCAACTTCTGAATCGTCACAGAATAACCTCTGGATTGCAGTAATTTAGCAAGCGATGAAGCTAAAATTCCTTTTCCCAGCGAGGATGTTACTCCCCCTGTTACAAAAATGTACCTGGTTGCTGACAAGACTTTAGATTTTAATTGTTCTTAAAAGCGAGCAAAGTTAATTAATAAAACTTACCTCAAAAAAATGTTATGAAATTTAATAAATGGTTAACAACAAAAAACCCGCTTGAAGTCGGCGGGCTTTTTTATGAGGCTATTCATCATCATCCATCGAATCCATTATCCTGATTTTTTCTTTCAGGAATTCTATTTTTTCTTTTGTGCCTTCAATCTTTTGGTTTAAATCCTCAATCAGCGCTTCAGCATTTTTAGTGTTGGCAAAGAAGCCGATATTGTTATCGAGCAGGGCCAAATCATTTTCCATCTGCTTCAGCTTCGTCATGTATTTCTCGCGTTCGAAACGCATTTTATTCTGACCTCTGCCTGTCGTGGTATTGTTAACTACTTTGTTCTTGAATTTCATGAGGTTTCTGCGCTTTTCATCAATACGCAGCAAATCGAAATGATGATTAATCACATCGCGGAATTCATTTTGAATGGCATCCTTATCTTTAAACGGAACATGTCCAATATCGGTGAACCTTCGCTGGAAATCTTTCAATTTGTCCAAATCGGCATTATCATCGCCCGAAAGTGCAAATTGCTTAACTTCTTCCAGCAGTTCACGTTTCCTGATCAGGTTATCAACTTGTTCTCCATCAATCGAAGAAAAATGTTTGGCTTTATTTTCGAAGAAGAAATCGCAGGCAGCCCGGAAACGTTTCCAGATTACATCTGAATATTTTCGTGGAACCGGTCCAATTTCTTTCCATGTTTTCTGGATGTTGATAAACTCGTCAGCCGTCTTTTTCCAGTCAATACTGTCTTTCAAAGCTTCAGCCTGTATGCACAAATCGGTTTTCAACTGAAGATTATTTTGCTGTTCTTCCTTATTCTGATTATAAAATTCACGTTTCCGGTCGAAGAATTTATCGGAAGCAATCCGGAATCGTTCGTAAATTTTGTTGTTGTCCTTTTTTGGTGCAAAACCAATCGTACGCCAAACTTTCTGAAGTTCAATAAGTTCTCTTGATTTTTCATCCCAGTCGCGGTGAGCTTCTATTTCCATATTGGCAATTTCCTCAACTTTCTCACACAAGGCAACTTTCGCATCCAGGTTCCTTTTTTGCTCCGATTTACGACCTTCAAAATAATCCTGATGTTTTTTGTTGATGATCGACGTGGCAGCTTTAAAGCGTTCCCACAATTCGTCTTTTTTATCGCGTGGAACCGGACCAACTTCTCGCCATTGCTCGTGGTACTTTTGTAAAATATTGAAGGCTTTAATAATGGAAGGTTCAACCAAAAGTTCCTCTGTTTTTTCGCAGATTTCGATTTTCGTTTCCAGGTTTTTCTTCAGGTCTAAATCACGTAATTCCTTGTTAATCTTAATAAAATCATAGAAATTTTCAACGTGATGATGATAAGTGTCCCAAAGATCTTTCAGTTTTGCCTGGGGAACCGGACCAATTTCGCGCCACTGGTTCTGAAGGTCGCGGAATTCATGGAAAGTTCTGTTAATTGATTCTTTGTTATTGATCAGAGCTTTGATTTCTTCAATAATATCATATTTTTTCTGAAGGTTCTCTTCTTTTAACTCATCAGACTTTTTGTTGTGTTCGTTTCTTAGATCCTGGTAGTGCTTCAGCAAATTTCTGAGATCCAATTCGTACGGATCAGGTTCTGCCTTAAACTCTTCCGGGTTTCCGCCAGCTTCGGCAAAAGCAACCTTTTGTGCTTCAATATTGGCACGGTACAGACGGAAAAAATATATTTTAATGGCGTCAACATCTTCACGAATATCCTCCAGATCATCAGACTCAAATAATCCACGCAAGGCATTGATGAGTTCAACTTCATTGAGATTTTCATAGTTGGCCAGTTTTTCCTTGTGCAAGCTTTCTTCATCAGGTACATCCTCGTCGGTATCAACATCCGATGTTTCCTTAAGCTCGTCAGCAGCTACAACTTCTTCCTGAATAACAACTACTGTTTCAACTTCAACCTGTTCGTCCGCTGGTTCAATAACTTCGTCTTTGGCAACTACCACTTCCGATTCCTCAACGGGAGTTTCGGCAACTACTTCTTCCTCCACCGCTTCCGCTACTATAACTTCATCCTCTTCAACTGTTTCTTCAGGAGCAGCATCATCTTTTTCAACATTTTTCTCATCGGCAGCATCATCTGCTACTTCGGTAATTTCAGGTTCAACTTTTTCTTCAGCTTCCTGAACGGCTGATTCTACTGGTTTTGCATCAGATTCATCCGCAATTTCTTCCACAGCATTCTCAACTTCAGCAACTTCAGTCACTTCCTCCTGCTTCGCAGATTCTTCAGTAACTTCCTGATCAATAACAGTTTCTGGCTCAACTTGTGCACCACTTAACTCTTTTTCAGAGTTTTTTAGATCTTTAGGTTCCATAACAATAATTTAAATTACATGGTAATTAACAGAGAATAAGGTCTTCTTTCAGTTTACGAAAATAGATATTACAAGCTAATACTCAAAGATTTTAAGAATAAAAGTGGAAAACTTCAGTAGAAATAAAAGTTGTTTGCTGGCAAACCTCCATTTTTTAAAACTGAAGCCTCGAAATTTGGCATACATTCACTTAAGGTTATTACTTTTGTGCCAAATTTATTCCGATGCGAATTGATATTTTAACTGTTGTTCCTGAGTTGCTCGAGAGTCCGTTTCAGCATTCGATTCTTAAAAGAGGCCAGAAAAAAGGTCTGGTCGAAATACATGTACACAACATCAGGGACTTTTCGGAAGACAAACACCACAAAACCGATGATTATGCGTTTAGCGGTGGCGCCGGAATGGTTATGACCATTCAGCCCATTGAAAGCGCTATCAATTTTCTGAAATCGCAACGGGATTATGATGCGGTAATTTACACCAGCCCTGACGGAACCATTTTGAGCCAGAAAGAAGCCAACAAACTTTCATTGCTCAAAAATATTATCATCCTGTGCGGCCATTACAAAGGCATTGATCAGCGAATTCGGGAACATCTGATTACCTTGGAAATATCGATCGGCGATTACGTGCTAACGGGCGGCGAGCTGGCTGCTGCCGTTATCGTCGACAGTGTTGTTCGTCTTATTCCGGACGTTTTATCCGACGAAACCTCTGCCCTCACCGACTCTTTTCAGGATAATTTGCTGAGTCCACCGGTTTACACACGACCTGCTGATTACAAAGGGTGGAAAGTACCCGAAATTCTACTCTCCGGAAATGATCAAAAAATTCAGGAATGGCAAGAGAAGCAAGCTTATGAACGAACCAAACTGCTGCGACCGGATTTATTGAAAAACGACTAATTCCAAGTTTCAAATTTCAGGTTTCAAGTTATGCTTTCAGATATAATTGTTGCTAAAATTCAGCAACGACATCATCGCCTGCAAATCGCATTGTAAGAGCAATAACTGCATTTCTGCGAATCTTTTACCTGGTCGAAAATAGTACCAACTGAAAACATCTCGGAAAGCAATTCTTCGAAAGCCATTTGAAATTCGGATTTAACACGCTGATAAATAAGCTTTTCACCCTGATAAATTACATTTGGCACAAATTCTTCCTGAAACAAATCATCGAGTTTATAAATGGCCGGATAGATAGAGGTTTCGCCATCCAAACGATTCAAAATGTCAGAATAAATTAGAGTCTGGAGTATTTCTTTGCGCCGTTGCCCGAAATCCCGATCCAGCAAATTCGACCATTCTTTAAAATCGAGTTTCAGATTTCTTCCGGTTTTGTAATCGATAATCCGCAAACCTTCGGCAGTGCGGTCAATACGGTCAACAATGCCGCCAATGCGAACCGAAACTGAACTTTCACCGGTTTTCACTTCGTAATTACAGGCATATTCCTTTTCCAGGCTTTCGATTTTAAATGGCGCAAAATGCATGTCATTTTCAAGCAATTGAATGATGTAATCGCGAATATGCGCAGCAATCAAAATGCTTTGTCCGCTCAATTTAATCTTTCCTGAATCTTCAGGGTTCATCTGAAAATATTTCACAGCAACCGCCTGACGAACAACTTCTTCAATCCTGCGCTTATCTCCGGCCAACAACTTTAGAGTGTTGACTTCAACAGTTTTATTTTCAAATGGTTTGTACAAAAGCTCAATGGCATAATGAAACAAATTTCCAAACAAAACTGCGTCGATTTCTTCCTTGATTTCGTCTTTTTCCTTGATGCCAGCCACATACTTAAAGTAAAACTTGAGTTTGCATTCGAGGTAAGTATTTATGGCGCTCGGGCTTAAATTGCGATCAGAATATTTCGAAATTAATTTCTGAATATGAGTGTCATTGGCTTCAATCCGGATGGGCTCGTTGGTCGTACTTTTAAAATTGAAACTCAGGTTTAGCTCTTCAATTTCGAAATCAGAATCGTAAATAAGCTGGTACAAAAAGCGGCTTTTCTCCGAAGAGGCAATTCCTTCGGTAATCGCATTGTACACAATCGCGGTTTTTTGGGTTCGCTGAATAAGCCGGTAAAAATAATAGGCATACATGGCATCACGATCTTCGTAGGTCGGCATTCCAAAACCTTTTCGAAGGTGATAAGGCACAAACGAATGGCCTGCAGCAATGTGTGGTAAAAATCCTTCGTTAGCCGAAAATAAAACCAGATTTTCAAAATCGAGACAGCGTGTTTCGAGCAAACCCATGATTTGCAATCCAGTGAGTGGCTCACCCTCAAACGGGATTGAAATTCTGCGCAAACTTTGGTCGAGCAGTCGGTACATTATTTTTACCGGGAAATCCGGAACATTTAAATCGAGCAAAGTATCTTTAAGTCGCTGAATAGCCAGAAAAGCCTGAAACAAATACTCAGATTCAAGTTTGACCTGTTCATTTTCAGCGCTGTCAAATTTCAGCGAAAGTTCTTTCAGCGCTTCCAGAAAATAGTCGAGTATTTGCTGCCAGTTTTCAGGACACGAAAATATTCCGGCGATAAAAGGGTTGAAATCTAATTCTGAAGAATCGATGTAAACCTTATTCTTTTTGGCCATTTCCGAAACGAAAGTTTTCACTTCAGGATTGATAACAAACTGATGGTTGAGCAGAGCGACGACAGGTTTGTAATAAAACACGGCAGAATTTGCCGATTTCCGGATATTTTTCTGAAGGCTGATGAGTTGTGAAATAAAACCATAAACAGGAGTATTCATAAACGGATACCCCATCGTGATGTTGATATCGCTGAAATTTTTGCCGACTGAAGAAATCACCGGAATCAGCAAATTTTCGTCAGCCAGCACAAAAGCAGTATTGTCGAAACGGTTATTTAACCCAAACGAATTGAGAACCTGCGGCAGATTGACAGCCTGTGCCTGAGTGATTTTCCCGGGCACTGAAACCAGCGTTATTTTACGATTTTTAGACTGAACCTGATTATCAGGAATAAACGTTTTGGGAGCGGGAAACAAAGTCAGATTGGTTCGCAAAAAACGTCCGGCTTCATTCTCGTTGTCTTTCAGGTAAAAATTGTCGTAATCCCAGAAAAACATGGCTTTTCCCTGGTTTTCAAGTTTTCTGAAAATGGCTTTCTCGCAAGAGTTTAACGCATTGAAACCAACAAAAACATACTTCCTGGCGGTCAGATTTATTGCATCATTTTTTTGAATTTCTTCAGCCACCTCGCGGTAAATCATGCCTGAATAGCCTAAATTATTTTGTTTCAGAACCTCGTGAAACCGGTGATAAATTGCGGCCAACTTGGTCCAGATTCCGATAAATTTTTCCTTATTGAACGAGTGCGGAACTTTATCCAGGTTTCCCCAGAATTCATCAATGGCCCTTTTTTGTTCTTCAGTCAGATAGTCGAACTGATTTTCGAGTTCTTTCAAATCCGAAATGTTCCGGAACAAATCGTCGGCATTTAACATGTATTTGTCGACGTCGTCGAAATCGGCCAGTAAGATTTCGCCCCAAAAGAAAAATTCATCCAACGGTTCCTGGTGCCCGGTTACTTTGCTGTAAACATCCTGTAACTTTAAAACCAGCGAAACAGGATCGGCTTGCTGCAGGTTTGTCACCGAAGCAATAAGTTCGCTAATTGTTTTAATTTCAGGCGAAAGCATTGGCCGCTCAATCAATTCGTTCAGGTAAGCGGTAAAAAAAACACCCGCTCTCCGACCCGGGAAAACCAGGCAATATTCACTAAGTTCAGCACGATGATTTACATACAAATAACTGGCAACCTGCTTTAAAAATGGATTCATTTTTTCTACATCAAATTTTTATTTTCCTGAAAACTTGAAATTCCAGGCATTACGATTTATCTCAAAATTACAATTCAACCTTAAACCGGTTTAAAGGTAAAACTAAATCCCTTCTTTTCAGGAAAGAAATATTTATCGCCGAAATTTAAACTGGCAATTTTCGTAAATTGGCACATTTAAAAAACTGACCAATGAAAAATTTCACATTCCTGATTTTTGTTTTCTGTTTGATTGGATTTGCATATTCTCAGGACCGGATTACCGGCCAGACATTTGCCACACGATCCGAAGTTATTGCACAGCATGGAATGGCCTGCACAAGTCAGCCACTTGCGACGCAGGTTGCTCTCGATATTCTGAAAGCAGGCGGAAACGCTGTTGATGCAGCCATTGCTGCCAACGCCGTTCTTGGTCTGGTTGAGCCAACCGGAAACGGAATTGGCGGCGATCTTTTTGCCATTGTGTGGGATGCAAAGACTCAAAAGCTTTATGGACTGAATGCCAGCGGCCGTTCGCCGTATGATCTTACCTTGCAATATTTCATCGACAATGGCTACAAAAAAGTGCCGTCGCATGGACCACTTTCAGTTTCAGTTCCGGGCTGTGTGGATGGCTGGTTCGAACTCAATAAAAAATTCGGGAAGTTACCCATGTCAGAAATTCTGAAACCGGCTATAAACTATGCCAGGGAAGGGTTTCCTCTTACCGAAGTCATTGCCTATTACTGGAAATCGAATTCCAGAATATTGGAAAACTACACCGGATTTAAAGAAATTTATATGCCCGACGGAAAAGCGCCGGCCAAAGGTGAAGTCTTCAAAAATCCATATCTGGCCGCAACGCTCGAAAAAATTGCACAGGGTGGCCGCGATGCCTTTTACAAAGGCGAAATCGCTCAGAAAATAGTCGATTATGTCAGGAAAGAAGGAGGTTTTTTTAGCATGCGCGATTTTGCCGACCATCATTCGGACTGGATTAATCCGGTTTCGGCCAATTATCGTGGCTTCGATGTATGGGAATTGCCACCAAACGGACAAGGAATCGCGGTTTTGCAAATCCTGAATATTCTGGAAAACTACGACATCAAATCGATGGGATTTGGAAGCGCTGAATACATCCACACGTTTGTTGAAGCCAAGAAGCTGACATTCGAAGACCGCGCTAAATTTTATGCTGATCCGGATTTCAACAAATTACCGATTCAGGGATTAATTTCGAAAGAATACGCCAAAGAGCGGAACAAATTATTGAACCCAAGTCGTGCGGCAAAAACTTATCCGGCAGGAAATCCGGAGCATGGGAATACCATTTACCTGACAACTGCCGATAAAGATGGAAATATGGTTTCGCTCATTCAAAGCAATTACCGGGGAATGGGCTCCGGAATGACCCCGGGAAAACTTGGTTTTGTACTTCAGGATCGTGGCGAGATGTTTTCGCTGGATCCAAACCACATGAATAAATTTGAACCACACAAAAGGCCATTCCACACCATTATTCCGGCGTTTATCACCAAAGACGGCAAACCATACATCAGTTTTGGCCTGATGGGAGGATCGATGCAACCGCAAGGTCATGCACAGATTATTGTAAATCTGATCGACTTCGGAATGAACCTTCAGGAAGCTGGCGATGCGCCCCGGATTTGCCACGAAGGATCGAGCGAACCGACCGACGAAAAAATGACGGATGGCGGAATTGTTTACCTTGAAAGTGGATTGCCGTATTTAACGGTACGCAATTTGCTTGGCAAAGGTCATCGGGTTGAATTTATCAACGGAATTTATGGCGGCTACCAGGCGATTAAATGGGATGCGCAAAACAAAGTGTATTATGGCGCATCTGAATCGAGAAAAGACGGACAGGCTGCCGGATATTGACGAATTGAAAACCTGATACACTGAAATGGAAGAATGTCATTCATTGTCATTGAGTCATTTATGGTAATTGGTAAAGCCTCCGGAACATTGATTTCAACTAATAATTATTGAATGACAATTGATGACTACGAAAGATCATATTTACAATTAAAAACAGAAAACATGAAAACAAGATTTCTACTGGCTTGTTTAGCCATCCTACCTTTCGCCTCCATGAGCCAGGAAGGTTTGTCAACAAAAGAACCTTCAGTAATTGAAGTAGTTGGAACTGCCGACATGGAAGTTATTCCTGACCGCATTTATATCGCGTTTACACTGAAAGAAAGGTTTGAAGGCAAAAAGAAAATCGAAATTGAAGATCAGGAAAAAAACCTAAAAAAAGGTTTGATGAAACTGGATATCGATTTAAACGATTTACAACTGGCAGATGCGAATTCAGACTTTATCAAAATCAAGCGTAAAAAAACGGATGTTATTGCATCAAAAGATTATTTACTTATGGTTTCTACCACCTCAGCCCTGGCTAAAGTTTTCGATTTACTCGACGAGATTGACGCCTTTAATGCGACTGTTCAACGGGTCGATCATTCGAAAATCAAAGAATTCAAGAAGGAGGTAAAAATGCAGGCGGTTCAGGATGCAAAAGAAAAAGCCGGCTATTTACTCTCAGCAATTGGCGAAACGCTTGGAAAACCAATTCTTATTCAGGAACGTGAAACCTACGATGAATTTCAACCATTACGGAAATCGGCTATGATGCCAATGGTTATGGATGCGGAAAGTAAGGAAGAAGCATTGCCTGAGTTATCGTTTCAGAAAATCAAATTAAAATACTCGGTTTTTGCGCGGTTTGCGATCAAATAAACGTCAAGAAACAAACAAAAAAAAGGCTGCAATGACATTGATTGCAGCCTTTTTATTACTGAAAATTTAAAGTATTATTTACCGTTTCGAATTTTTTTAACCATTTCCGGAGTTACCGGATCGAAATTATTACCAAAACTTGAGCGAATGTACGACAAAACATTGGCCATCTCCTCATCGGTTAGTTTGGCATGCGATGGCATAAAATTATTATAAATTTCGCCGTCAACTTCTACTTTTCCACTCAGCCCTTTCATCATAATGGCAATCAACTCTTTCGGATCTTTGCCAACCCAACTGTCCGGCCCGAGCGGCGGATGCATTCCCGGAACGCCTGAACCATCAGACTGATGGCAAACGAGGCAATACTGCGTGTAAACTGCTTTTCCGGGATGCTCAACTTCCTTCGTTTCAGCAGGTAAAGTCTTTTTTATTTCGCTGGCAATATTCTCCGTACTTACCGGCGCCGTTTTCTTTTTTTCGGATGAATTGTTACACGACACAATCGATCCCAAAAACAAAACACAAAATATCAACTGTTTAATTTTCTTCTTCATTGAATTTGTTTGAAATTTTCGAGTTCAATACAAACGAAATTACCTGTAATTTATTTTCCATTGTAAATAATCCGGTAAATACGTCCATTTACATCGTCGGTAATGTACAACGATCCATCGGGTCCCTGAGCCAATCCACAGGCACGATGTGCAGCGTCGCGCGGACTTTTAACCACATCAACTCCTGAAAAACCACTGGCAAAGATTTCGTACGATCCTGAAGGAAGTAAACCTTTAAATGGAACAAAAACAACATAATAACCATCCTGTGGTTCCGGCGCCCTGTTCCACGATCCGTGAAAAGCAATGAAAGCTCCGTTTTTATACTTCTCAGGAAACATATTTCCGGTATAAAACAACAAATCGTTTGGCGCTGTGTGTGCCGGAAAAGCCATAAGCGGATCGTCTTTTGCCGAACATCTTTCTATTTTCGTTCCATCGCCGCCATATTCAGGAGCCAAAACTTTTTTGTTCTGCATGCCATCGTAATAACAGTACGGCCAGCCAAAATCAGAACCATCTTCGACCAGCAGAAATTCTTCTGCCGGAAGATCGGCGTTTTGCTCTTCAGTATAGAGATCGGGAAAAAATTGAGAAAGCTGGTCGCGGCCATGTTGCAAGGCATAAAGCTTATTTTCGGTATTGTTCCATCGGATAGCCACGGCATTTCGAATTCCTGTTGCAAAACGATATCCGTCTTTAGCCTGGTCCTGATTCGGAACATCGTCTTTAAACCGCCAGATTCCTCCATGCAGTTCGAGCAGCGGACAAGGATCCATTCCCGGCGAGCCTTTGGTCCTGATTTGCTCCATACATGCATTTGCAGGTGCTCCAACAGTTACATACATATTTCCATCCTGATCAAAAGTTAACGGCTTGGTTGCATGTTGGTTCTGGCTTGCAAAGCCAGCCGCAATAATTTCTGCTGTATCCATAGGAACAAGTTCACCTTCTTGTAGTTTGTAGCGCACAACTACGGTGTCGGCTCCGAAATACACATAACCTTTGTGCAGTTTCAGACCAGTTCCGTCGTAAATTCCGTGGTATTTAATTTCATCAGCGCGTCCATCTCCATCCTCATCGCGCAGGCAAACCATTCCGCCACTATTTTTAACCCGGCTTAGCGAAACATAAACATCGCCATTCGAATTGACATCCAAATGCCTTGCATGCCCAATACTGTCGGCAAAAATTAAAGCTGAAAATCCTTCAGGAAGTGTTAGGCCTGCATTGTCAGCATCCGAACTAATTTTTTTTCCTGAATTCATTTGGCAGGAAATCAGGAAGCTCAGTCCAAAAATCCAAATAAATGTTTTTTTCATGTGTATTAAATTGAAAGGTGATAAAATTGGTTTGGGTAATTCGTACAATAACATGTTAGTAAACCGAAATTAGTGCCATTTTGTTTAGATACTTCCCAAAAATCAGAAAACCCAGGTTTCCAAACGAAATTCAATTTTACCAGTAAATAATCTGGATACTACCTGTTTTTTAGTCGTCTTTTAAGGTATTTTCGCGCAATCGATAAAATCAAAAATACTATGAAAGGAATTTCGACTATCGTTCTGCTAATCATATCCAATTCGTTTATGACTTTGGCATGGTATGGACACCTGAAATTTGCAGAAATGAAATGGTTCAGTAAACTCGGAATCGTGGCCATTGTGTTGATCAGTTGGGGAATTGCATTCTTCGAATACATGTTCCAGGTTCCTGCAAACCGAATGGGTTACAAGGAAAACGGCGGACCATTTTCGTTAATCGAGCTAAAAGTAATCCAGGAGGTAATTACGTTACTCGTATTTATGATCTTTTCAATCATTCTCTTTAAAAACGAAAACTTCAGGTTCAATCACCTTATCGGTTTTGTTTTTTTGGTTCTGGCCGTCTACTTTGTTTTTAAGAAATAACTTCTCAAGCTTATTTGCCGTTGTTCATTCGTTTGGAGTGGAACTGCTGAAGAATAGTTCCGTCATTCGCCTCTTTTGAGAGCGATTCAATTGTATTCGGTGGCACATCGCACAAATCGAGAACAATCAATCCGTCCAGACAGTTATTGAATTTGGGGTCGACATTAAAGCCGATGATTTTAGCATTTAACTTGATGTATTTTTTTAGTAATACCGGCAAACCTGAATTCAGTTCATCCACATCACCAATAAATTTATCGAGTGTGTTGATATCGTTGTCCATGCTTTGCATGATGATGTTCAAATTCTGATCGACCGTTTTGAACTTGTAGGAATTTCTCGGAGTGATGCTTCTGGCCAATTTCCAATCGAAATGATGAGCCATAATAAATTTGATTATCATTTCTTTTGACGTCTTCGAATAATCGTCGCTAACGCTTACAGGCCCCATCAGGTAACGGTACCCCGGATTTTTCAGGGTAAAATACAAAATGCCTTTCCACAACAAAAACAATGGCAATGGTTTGCGCTGATATTCCTTTACAACAAACGACCGACCCAACTCCATGGTTTGGTTCAGCATATCCTGAAGATCGTCCTTTATCTTAAACAAACTCTGAATATAAAAGCCGCGCACGCCAAACTCATGCATAATTTCGGCGCCTTTTCCGATGCGGTAAGCGCCCGCAATCATCTCAGCATCATTATCCCAAATAAACATTTGGTTGTAGTACAAATCGAATTCATCAAGATCGATGCTTCGGT
This sequence comes from Prolixibacteraceae bacterium, assembly GCA_041652995.1. GTDB lineage: Bacteria > Bacteroidota > Bacteroidia > Bacteroidales > Prolixibacteraceae > Aquipluma. The sequence continues at coordinate 47,290 of JBAZGO010000031.1, read as the reverse complement.
TTGTTCCTTCGCCCACCTGCCTGAAAGTAACCTCACGAAGCCTGCCGATTTCCAGTAGTATATTCGGTATTCGTTTCGAAGGAACACAATAAACAGTATAATTTTGCATCCTGAATAAAGCGAACTCACTGCTCAAATCGTGTAATTCCTGAAGAATTTTTTCACGCGGAATGGCTTCAGCAACCGGTTCGATTCGCTGCTGCCTTTTTAACGAATAGTTGAAAAACTTTTTAACCTCGATTTTCGAACTCAACAAATATGTTTTTGCGCGTAAATATCGGCCGTACTGATAAATATCGGAAAACCTATCCTGTTCAGGAATTAAAATCGGGTTACCAATTCTGATTTTAACCGGCTTTCGGTGTTGATAAAGTATTTCTGTTGGCAGCTTCATGCTTCGCAGCGAAGAATGAATGTTTCCCATCATGTAAAACAGCCGGCTGTTGTTTCCCTGAAAATGAACCGGAACAACAGGCACTTTTTGCTGTTTGATGAATTTTAATGTATTGTATTGCCATTGCTTGTCGGAAATAACCCTTGTTGCATCAAATTGCGAAACATCACCGGCAGGAAAAAGGCATAAAATTCCACCCTGAGCAATATATTCAGTAGCCTTTTCAGTTCCTGAATTCAAAATTCCTTTTTCCGGCTTTTTCTGAAATGTATCTTCTTCCAGAAAAAATTCACGAATGGGATCTATTTTTTGTAGCAACTGGGTTGATAAAATCCGGAAATCAGGGCGAACCTGAATGAGCATTTTGATCAGCAAAATACTTTCAAGCCCTCCAAACGGATGATTGCACACAATAATTGCAGGTCCGGTTTTCGGGATTCTCCGCTGAAGTTCTTCCGGATCGAACGTAAAACTTATGTTCAGGGTTTTGATAAGTTCTTCAATAAAATCAAGCCCCTTTTTATCTCCAATCTGGTTATAAACTTTGTTCAGCTTGTCAAAACGCAGCAACAACATCAGGAATCGCGCAAAATGCTCGCCGCCTATAAAGCTAAGTTTTGGATTAACCTTGAGGATATCTTTAGGTTTGAAAAGTTCCATATCTGATTCGGAATAAATTACAAATACACGTCAATTAGCTTAAAAACTGTTTAAATTTTATTTAATGAGTTATTTTACCCTTAACTTCCCCCATCGCATCATTAATGCTCCCGCCCCTCTCTACTTGTAGGGAAAAGCCCGATTTATTGGGCTTGGGGTGAGTCAGAAATTGATAAAATTAACTTCATATAGTATTCTTTTAATTTAAAACAGATTCATAAAAGTAAAAATTCATTGTTTCAAAAGAATTCCTAAAAATGAACATTTTTTTTATTCAATTGTAAAAGGATTAGCTTAATTCGCATAAAAATTTCGAAATTGAATTTACTCTATCAAAAATACGACATAAATCAGTGGTTACCTACCACAAAAAAAGAGGTTGAATCGAGGGGTTGGGATAGTCTGGATGTAATCCTTTTTACCGGCGATGCCTACGTCGATCACCCTTCGTTTGGCGCGGCTGTAATTGGCCGTATCCTGGAAGCTGAGGAGCTTAAAGTCGCAATCGTTCCGCAACCCAACTGCCAAGGTGATTTGCGCGACTTCAAAAAGCTTG
>JBAZGO010000031.1:5307-45670 GCA_041652995.1 Prolixibacteraceae bacterium | reverse complement strand
ACACCGGGAGGCAGGCAAGGGCAGCGCCCCGATTACGCAACAACTGTCTATTCCAAGATTCTCAAGGAGTTATTTCCCGATGTTCCGCTGGTGATTGGTGGAATTGAGGCATCGCTGCGCCGTGTTACGCACTACGATTACTGGAGCGATAAGCTAAAACCATCGATCCTGATGGAAGCTAAAGCCGACATGCTTTTTTATGGTATGGGCGAAAAATCAATTCTTGAATACACAAGTTTGCTCCAAAAAGGTGTTGACTATAAAAAATTGACGAATATTCCGCAAACTGCTTTTCGTGTGGCTGAAAACGAAGATTATCCAACCAATAAGAAATGGAACAGCATTGAATTGTACTCGTACGAAGAATGTTTGGAAGACAAAAAGAAATTTGCCAAAAACTTTATGCACATCGAGGAGGAATCGAATAAAGTGGAAGCAAATTTAATTATCCAGAAAACCGGCAATCAGCGGGTAATTGTCAATCCGCCATGGCCGCCCCTCGAAGAAAAGGAAATCGATCGGTTTTACGACCTGCCGTTCACACGCCTGCCCCACCCGCGCTACAAAAACAAGGAAGACATACCAGCCTATAACATGATCAGGCATTCGGTAAATATTCATCGTGGATGTTTTGGTGGCTGTACGTTTTGTACCATTTCGGCGCACCAGGGGAAATTTATTGCCAGCCGTTCGGAAGAATCAGTGTTGAAAGAAATTGACAAGCTGGTTTTGATGCCCGATTTTAAAGGATACATTTCTGATTTGGGCGGACCTTCGGCCAACATGTATAAAATGAAAGGCATTCACGAGGAAATCTGCCGGAAATGCAAGCGGCCTTCGTGTGTTTTTCCTGATGTTTGCAAAAATCTGAATATTGACCACAAACCGATGCTCGATTTATATAAAAAAGTCAGGCAACATCCGGATGTTAAGAAAGCTTTTATCGGAAGCGGGATCCGCTACGATATGATTTTAAAGGAAACCAACGATGCTCAGGTTAATAAAAACAATATGGAATACCTGCGCGAAGTAATTAAACATCACGTTTCCGGTCGCTTAAAAGTTGCACCTGAACACACTTCCGATCAGGTTCTTGATCTGATGCGAAAACCTTCCTTCAAATTATTTCATAAACTGAATAAAGTTTTTCAGGAAATTAACAAAGAAGAAGGACTCAATCAGCAGTTGATTCCGTATTTTATTTCCAGTCATCCCGGATGCGAAAATACAGACATGGCCAATCTGGCGGTGGAAACCAAACAGCTCGATTTTAAGCTCGAACAGATTCAGGATTTTACACCGACGCCCATGACTTTGGCCACTGTTATATATTATACTGGATTTCATCCGTACACCATGCAAAAAGTATTTACTGCCAAAAGTCAGAAAGAAAAGCTGGCTCAGCGTAAATATTTTTTCTGGTATCAGCGCGAATATCATCAGGAAATAAAAAGTGAATTGCTACGATTGAACCGCAAAGACCTGCTTGATGGATTATTTGGGGAAAAAGCCTCCCCTGCCCCATACAAAGGAGGGGAAAATAGAAGATACCCAAAAAGAAAGTTAACTTAGTCGGCAACTGATAATTTTCCTTTCATCAAACTATGAAAACTACAAAAAACATTTTTCTTATTCTATCGCTTTTTATCCTGAATTCGTGTGCTGAGTTGAGTCAGATTGCTCAATCTGCAGGCAGTCAGAACTTACCGCTGACCAATACCGAAATTATCAGCGGATTAAAAGATGCGTTGAGGATTGGAACAGACAGTGCGGTTAGCCATTTATCGGTTGTTGATGGTTATCTGAAAGATGAAGCTGTGAAAATTCTGCTTCCACCTGAAGCGAAGTCGATAACAGATAATATTTCGAAACTTCCCGGAGGAGCTAAACTGGTGGACGATGTTGTTTTGCGCATTAATCGTGCAGCCGAAGAAGCAGCAAAAGACGCAAAGCCAATTTTTGTAAATAGTATCCGGGAAATGACGATTGCCGATGGATTACAAATTCTGAAAGGGCCTGAAAATGCTGCAACGGAATATTTCAAATCGAAAACGTTTAATCAGCTTAGTGAACTTTACCGGCCTAAAATCCGTGAAGCGCTGAATAAAAATCTGGTTGCCGGAGTTTCCACACAACAATCGTGGAATGAGCTGACCACAAACTGGAACAAAGTTGCCGGATCGCCGATTGGGAAATTTGCCAGTTTAAAAACGGTAGATGTTAAGCTGGAAGATTACCTTCTGCAAAGAGCCTTGGACGGCATGTTCCTGAAAATTGCAGATCGGGAAAAGGACATCAGGACAAACGTAAATGCACGGGTCACCAATCTTTTGAAAAGAGTTTTTGGTAGCTAAAATTCTATTAATTAAGTCATTGCTTGTCATTGTTAATAAGCGAGCAATGAAACAAAGTGCATGACCATAAACCTGTTTTTCTGAAAACTGTGCCTGAACGCTGATCATTTTTCGTTGTAAAACCGTCCCTGCCAGGTATTTCTTCCTTCGAGCAGTTTTTCGAGTTTTGCAGTAAATTCAAAGTTTTTCAATCCCCATCGCGGAGCCACCAATAAATCATTGGGCGCCTCGCTGACAAACCGTTCAACGATAATTTTTGGATTCAGTAATTCCAGGTATTTCACTGTCAATTCCAGATATTCTTCCACTGAAAACATCTTAAATTCCTCCGGATTTTGGATGTATTTCCGGTACATCCGCGTTCCTTTGTGAATTTGAAGCTGGTGCAACTTCAGGTTTTCAACCGGTAAATTGGAAATTATCTTTGCCTGATCGAGCCAGTCTGCTTCAGTTTCGCCGGGTAATCCAAGAATCAGGTGGGCACAATTGTGGATGTTTCTTTTTGCAGTTTCATTCAGCGCCCAAACCGATTCTTCAAAATGATGACCACGATTCATCCGGTCGAGACTTTCATTTTTATGCGATTCTATCCCGAATTCAACCATAACATAATGGCTCTGTGCCAATAGTTGCAGGTAATTTAAAATCTCTTCAGTTACACAGTCGGGTCGTGTGGCTATAACCAAACCAATAATTTTATCGTGACGTAAAGCCTCTTCGTAACTATTCTTCAGGATAGAAAGTGGTGCATACGTGTTGCTGTACGACTGAAAATAAGCCAGGTATTGCATGGAATTGTATTTCCGCGAAAAGAATTCTATACCTTCATTGATCTGATCAGTAATGCTTTTAACAGGTTGACAATATCCGGGTGAAAAAGTTTGATTGTTACAATACGAACAACCACCTTTCGCCTTTGAGCCATCGCGGTTTGGGCAGGTAAAACCGGCATCAATTGAGATTTTCTGTATGCGGTCTTTAAATTTTTTCCTGAAATAGCCGGAAAAATCGTTGTACCTTTTCGTACTTCCCCATAGGAATTTGCTCATCAGATTTGTTTTAGCTAAAGTCACAAAAGTATCGCTATTTATTCAGTTTCAAAGCTTAAAATAGTGTCAGCACATTTCAGTGTAAGGCATTGAAGTACCTTTAAAAACAGGGCTGAAATTTTGAGACATGAGTGGCATTTTTCGAAATTGTTAATATCACTTTTTTCGAACACTGTATAAAAATCTAATAAACAGTCGATTGAATTTATTTTCGTTGATCCTTGTTTATTTAATTTAGGTTTATAACTTTTTGATCTGAACGTATGACACAGTCTATTTTATCAACTCAATTTTTTAATTTTAAAAAACGTTAATTCGCTGCTATGTTTAAACCCGAAGATATCAGCCAGATTACGGCTCGTGGAAGTCAATTTGAAGTTGTCAGGCAACAAATCGAGAATTTCAAGACCGGTTTTCCATTCCTGAAACTGACCGAAGCAGCCAGCAACTATCACGGTATTTTAAAACTTTCTGAAAACGAAGTTCAAAAATACAGCTCTGTTTTCGACGAAAAAATTGCAAGTGATCTTGAACTGATCAAATTTGTTCCGGCTTCCGGAGCAGCCAGCCGCATGTTTAAATCCTTGTTTTCTGCCCTGGAAAATCACGAAAAGGGAGTGTCTGAAGATGAAATTAAAAAGGACAAGGAAATTGCCTTGTTTTTAAATCAGCTAAAGAAATTCGCATTTGCCGATGATTTGGAAGAACATTCTAATAGAAGCAATACTGAAAGCAGGCTAAAATCATTGCTTGAATCGCTGCTTTTGGAACAGGGAATGAATTACGGGAATCTACCCAAAGGGTTGTTAAAATTTCATCGGTACTTCGAAGAAATCCGAACTCCTTTGGAGGAACATCTGGTTGAAGGCGCTTCGTACTGCCGCAATAACAAAGGGGAGGTTCACCTTCATTTTACAGTTTCGCCCGAACATCAGCAGGCTTTCGAAAAGCATGTCAGCGAAATTAAGCCGAAATACGAACAATTGTTTGATATAAGTTATCAAATTAATTTTTCGCAGCAGAAATCGTCAACCGATGCAATTGCAGTAACTCCTGAAAATGAACCTTTCAGAAATTCGGATGGCAGTTTACTTTTCAGGCCTGCCGGACATGGAGCACTGCTCGAAAATCTGAATGATCTGGATGCCGATCTCATTTTCATTAAAAACATTGACAATGTAGTTCCTGATCACCTCAAGCAACCCACGGTTGATTACAAAAAAGCGCTGGCCGGTGTCCTATTCAACCTTCAGGAACAGATTTTTTATTATCAGAAAATTTTGCACGAACATCATCCCAGCACGCTCGAAAGTGGGTTTTATGCCGAAGCTGCAAATTTTCTGGAAAATGTTTTGAACATCACACCTCCCCAAAATCAGTATTACAGCGAAAAAGAGGAACTCTACTACTATTTCAGCAAAAAATTTAACCGTCCTATCCGGATTTGTGGAATGGTAAAAAATGAAGGTGAACCTGGAGGAGGTCCATTCTTTGCCCGAAACAGTGATGGTTCTGTTTCACTGCAAATCGTCGAAAGTTCGCAAATTGATTTTTCAGATCCGGAACAGGAGTCAATTGCGCAAAATGCAACTCATTTCAACCCGGTTGATTTGGTTTGTGCGGTAAAAAATTACAAAGGCTTAAAATATAACTTGCTGGATTTCAGCGATCCAAAAACGGGTTTTATTTCACTGAAATCGAAAGACGGAAAGGACCTGAAGGCACAGGAATTGCCCGGATTATGGAACGGAGCGATGTCGGATTGGAATACACTTTTTATAGAAGTTCCTGTCGAAACGTTTAATCCGGTCAAGACTGTTACTGATCTGTTGAGAAAAGAGCATCAGACAAAATGACTCAAATCGAAAAGTATTCTTAAATTTGCAAACTTTAATGAGAATATATGAACGAAGACGCCAGGGACAATTTCGAAGATGATGATTTTCAGGAGGCGGTAAAGCGTTTTAAAAAAATGGTCAAAGCTAAAACTTCAAAATACTTCGATGTATTTGAAGTTGAAGGAATTGTTGACTATTTTTTAGAAGATGGACGAATCAAGCTGGCTAGAAAAGCCATCGAAACCGGACTACGCCTTCATCCTTCTTCTATATCTATTAAAATCCGTCAGGCACAGGTACTTATGCACGAAGGCAAACTTGAAGAATGTCTGGAATTGCTACGTATAGCCGAAAAAATTGAAACAAACAATCCTGATTTGTATCTGACCAAAGGAGGGGCGCTTAATTTGCTGGGCGATGTCGCCAAAGCCGTTGAAGCTTTTGATCACGCGCTTAAATTGCCGATTGATGAACCAGACGAAACACTTTATAACATTGGAGTTTCATTTGGACAATCGGGTGAAACACAACTAGCCATAAAATACCTCGAAAAAGCCAGTATAGCCAATCCCGGAAACGAAATTGTGCTTTACGAACTGGGATATTACTACGATAAGGATTCGCAATTTGAAAAAAGTATAGAATACTACGATAAATACCTTGATATTGATCCGTTTAACCATTCGGTTTGGTATAACATCGGTATTACTTACAACCGCATCGGGAAATTCGATAAAGCCATTGAAGCTTATGACTTTGCAATTGTTTTGAATGGCGATTTTCTGCATGCGCATTTCAACAAAGCCAATGCTTTGGCAAACAACAACCAGTTTGAAGAGGCCATTACATGTTATCAGGAATATCTGGAACTCGACAAAGAGAATGATGATGCTTATTGTTATCTCGCTGAATGTTACCTGAATTCTGACCAGTATAGTGAGGCGATTGTCTATTACCGAAAAGCCATCCAGTTAAACGACAGCAACTCCAGCGCCTGGTATGGTTCCGGACTGATTTTGTGGTCGGAAGGAGAATTGAACGAGGCCAAAGTTTGTTTCAGGAAAGCAATTAGTCTGGAGGAAGATAACCCTGATTTCTGGGCCATGTATGCCAAAGTTCAGGCAGAACTAAATCTCGTTAAAGAGGCAATTGAAGCTTTTGAAATGGCCACGATGCTGGAGCCTGAAAACACTGAGAACTGGCTCTCGTATTCAGAAATGTTTTACGATTTGGATGATACCGACCGGGCTATCGAAGTTTTAAGGACAGCGAACAAAATCAACAAATCGAATGCTTTTATAAACTACAGGTTAACAGCCTATTTGCTCGACAAAAATGAGGAACTCGAAGCGGCCTGTCATTTTGAAAAAGCGCTAAAAATTGATTACACCAAACAAAATGAGCTTTTCGAATTTTATCCGGAAGCCTTAAAAATTGAATCAATTAAAAAGCTTATTTCGCAATATCAAACAACAAGACTTTAATAAAAGGTATTGAATCAATTTAATGTGGACTTCTCTGTTCAGGTGAATTCCATCAGAATCTAAATAATCAAAAAAAACTAATATCAATTTATTTACATGAACTTTCGATTGCCACACATGCCTGACCGGCCGGCGCAGCCTCGCGAAAGTGGACTCACCATGGTTATGGACAAAGGGTTGAGTCTGCGCGAAGCAGAAGACTTATGCGACATTTCAGCTCCATATTGCGACCTGATAAAATTAGGTTTTGGAACTTCAATCATTACCAGCCACCTGCGCGAAAAAATCAAACTATACAAGTCTGCCGGACTAAAACCATATTTCGGAGGAACGCTTTTCGAAGCTTTTGCGGTCAGAGATATGATTGATGATTATCGTCGTTATCTGGATGATTATGAAATGGAAGTTGTCGAAATTTCTGACGGAGTTATGGAACTCGATCACAAATTGAAATGCGAATATATTTCTGAATTCAGCAAAAACTATACAGTTTTGTCGGAAGTTGGAACTAAACTCAAAGGCAAGGAGATTTCGAACGAGAAATGGATTTCGTACATGCAAACCGAGCTAAAAGCCGGGGCGTGGAAGGTAATTGCCGAAGCCCGCGAAAGTGGAAATATGGGCATTTATAACGACGATGGTTCTGCAAATTTCGAATTGGTACTTAGCATCAAAAAAGCTGTTAATCCTGATTTAATTTTATGGGAAGCTCCTTTAAAAACTCAACAGGTTTGGTTTATCAAGTTGCTTGGGCACAACGTAAACCTTGGCAATATTGCCACAAATGAAGTTATTCCACTTGAAACTTTACGCCTGGGTTTGCGCGGCGACACTCTCATGACATTTATTCCCTGCAAAAATTCATAAATCATTATAAAGGTGACCTTTCAAAGTCACCTTTTTTATTTCAACACGGTTATGATGAACCCAACCCTTTTATTGATCGATATTCAAAATGACTATTTCCCAAACGGGAAAATGGAGCTAACAGGCATGAATACTGCGACCGAAAATGCGAAGATGCTCCTCTCCTCTTTCAGGAAAAATAAATGGCCGGTTGTTTTCATTCAGCATTTGGCCGTTAAGCCAGACGCCAGCTTCTTTATTCCTGAAACTTTTGGGGCAGAAATTCATGCTTCAATTCAACCTCTTGAAAACGAGACAATCATCGCGAAAAATTATCCAAATAGTTTCAGAAATACCAGTCTGCATCAGCATCTGCAAACAATAAACAGCGCTAATCTGGTGATCTGTGGCGCGATGAGCCATTTATGTATTGACTCAACTGTTCGGGCCGCTTTTGATCTAGGGTATGCCTGTAGACTCATTTCAGATGCCTGCGCAACACGCGACTTGGTGTTCAACAAAGAAAAGGTTCAAGCTGCTGAAGTACATTTGGCTTTTATGGCTGCTTTGAATGGAACTTTTGCCCGGGTGGTTTCAACACAGGAATTTATTCTGGAAATTGCTGTCGGGTAAAATCCGGGCAATAAAAAACCCGCCGGGTAAGGTGTGAGGTAATTTTCCGGCGGGGGTTAATACTAAAAAAGTATATTCTACAAGAACTTTGCCTGGCTTAAATAGTTGTAGCTTATTTCCACGCTTTCGAAAGCATCCATGTCTTTAAAACTATCCTGTTCAACAAAGAAATATTTCATTCCTGAAGTTTGTTTCTCTGCAAAAATAGCTGCAAAGTCTATACGACCGGTTCCGACTGGTGCAAAGAACATATCATCAGTTTTTACCATGTCTTTTACATGCCACAACTGGAAACGTCCCGGATATTTTTTGAAATAATCAACCGGATTGTGTCCACCTCTGGTTACCCAGTAAAGATCCATTTCAAAAGTTACAAGCGAAGGGTCGGTTTCAGCAAGTAAAATATCGTATGGAATTTGATCTTCCATCACATCAAATTCAAAGGCGTGGTTGTGATATCCAAACTGTATTCCATTCTTTTTGGCAATCTCACCCATTTTATTGAATTTCTCTGCGGTTGCTTTCCATCCGTCCAAATTGGTCCGGAACTGATCTGACAAGTATGGATAAATAATGTATTTAACGCCGGCTGCTGCTGCGTCGCCAATTACTTTCTCCGCAGAATCAAGTTCAAAAACGGTATGAGAGCTGTTTAGCGGCATCCCCAGGCTATTTAGCAACCCAACAAAAGCTTTGGCTTCCATTCCGTAAAAAGTACCGTCTGTGGCATTGTATCCGGCAGCTTCAACCGAGTTATATCCCATTTTTGCCAACCGTTCAAGAGTTCCTTTCAAATCTTGCTGAATTTTGTCACGAACTGTATATAATTGTAATCCAATTACTTTTTTCTCCTCAGCACAGGCAGCCATTGGATTTACCAAGGCCACAGCAGCAAATGCGGCTGTGGTCTTCAAAAAATTACGGCGATTTGTCATAACAGATAATTTAGTGGTATAAGTTTGCGTACGTGTTAAAATGGCAACTATTCAAAAATAAAAAAATATACCCAAGTAAACAAATCGGAATAAAATATACACATATCCTGAAATCGATTTTTCCACTATATTTAGCTGGTGTCAGGCTCAGCCCAATTTGCTGGAAGATTTAAAGCTTTTATGTGGTTTTTTGCGGCTTGACATTTTTTCAAGTTTTGCTATTCAAATTGTTTTTACATTGTATTTCATTCAGGAGGAGACAGAGTATAGAAAAAAGGAAAAGCCCGAAACAAGGCGATTATCCCTGGAATTCGCAATTATGATAATTTATGAATAATGAGTTTTTGTTGCTTGGCTTCTTGTACTCAGTACAATAGATATTACAGAATCTTCATCGACTAAGGCAATTATTATTTTCGATTTGCGCCTGACAATTCTGTCTTTAGTTTGAGTTTAGTATGGAATCGAAAAATAAAAAGTTGAACCGAAACCTACCCTGCTTTCAGCCCAAATTTTGCCTCCAAGCAGTTCCACATAAGCTTTTGATATGGATAATCCCAAACCGGCTCCTTCGTAATTTCTGGAATTCGACTCGCTCCCCTGCCTGAATCGTTCAAAAATGATATTCATATTTTCATGTGGAATTCCGATTCCTGTATCTTTCACATAAAATATAAGTTCAGAATCTGACACTGTTGTGCAGCGGTTATAACCGATTTCTACAGAACCTTCCTCAGTGAATTTTATTGCATTTCTGACAAGGTTGGAGAGAATGATATGTATTTTTTTGTGGTCTGTTATGATGTTGGCTTCATTTACAGGCAGCGAATTTTTAAAGGAGAAACGAATTCCTTTTTGCATAAAAGTTGGTGTGAAAAAGGAAAAAATGGACTCAATCTGTTCGTTTATATTTATTTCTGATTTTGAGACAGTCATTTGACCAGATTCTATTTTCGAAATATCAACGATGTTGTTGATCGTATCCAGCATTCGTGCTCCACTTAGTTCAATGATGTTGATATATTCTTTCTGTGCTTCACCTGAAAGATTAGGTTCTTTCAACAAATCAGTAAAACCCAAAATGCCATTCATGGGTGTACGAATTTCGTGGCTCATGTTGGCCAGAAATGCAGATTTTAATCGGTCACTTTCTTCTGCTTTATCTTTGGCATTAATCAGATCGGCAATCATTTGTTTCTTTTCGGTAATATCTTCTTTTAGCGCTATGAAATAAGCAATATCTCCCGAATCGTTTACAATAGACGAGATTACTGCACTTTCCCAATAAATATCACCGTTTTTCTTTCTGTTTTTAAACTCTCCATGCCAATCGTTTCCTGATAATATTGTTTTCCAAAGCTCATTATAAAATTCATTGGATTGTTCACCGGATTGCAGTATGCGTGGGTTTTGACCCTTAACCTCCTCCAGTGTATATCCGGTTACTTCAGTAAATTTTGGATTGGTGTATTCTATATTGCCCTCTTCATCTGTGATAACTACCGTCACAGGACTTCGCTCGATTGCCCTGCTTAATAGGTTTAACTGTTTTTCTGCTTGTTTTCGCTCCGCGATATCTTGAATAAATGCATCATTCGATGACTGTGTAAGAACGCGAAATCGCTCCTCGCTTTTCAGCAGGGTATCCTCAATTTGCCTGAGTCTGTTAATATTAACTACAGTCACAAGGCATTGTTGCGTGCCTTTTACTGTGTACCCTGAAAGATGCACGTGTATTGGCCTGTTGTTGTGAGGGCATAAGATTAACTCGCAGTTTTCATACGTTTGGCTGCTAAATATTTTTCTAAGAAAAATATCAAAAAGCTCTTTAGAATCCTCGGTAATGAACGAACTAAAATTGTTATTTTTCAGATTTATTCGCTCTCTGCCAAGCATATTTTCTCCTTTGCGGTTAAGCTCGATGATTTCGCCTTTTTGGGAAAGTATAAAATAACCAAAAGGTGTTAAATCGTATAATTCAGTGTATTTTTTCAGTACAATTTGCGTCTGTTCTTTTGCCAGCCTGAGTTTATTGTTTAGCTCGATGATTTTCAGTTGACTTTCCTCCAGCTTCTGAATAAGTTTCATCGTTTCGGTTTCTGAAAGTCGCAAAGGAGTTTCCTGAGGGTGCCTTTTTAACAACTCCTCAGACCTATAACCCATGATGGTGGCTCTTGAATTGTTTGCTTCCGTCATTTTAAATAATCCTCCATCAAATATTCGCCAGCCGACTGACATACGGAACTCAGGTTTTCCATCGCTTCATCAATATCGATAAAATCCGGATTTTTATGAGCTAATTTCAGCTCTTCGAGTGCAACTTCAATTGCAATTTTTTTCTCTGTTGGCAATGTATCACCAAATTCTTTGATCTGTATTTCGGTTTGGAAAATTTGCACATCGGCTTTATTGCTTTTCACCACTTTATCCCTCATTTCCTGATCTTCTGTTGCATATTGCCGGGCTTCATCTTTCATGCGGCTAATTTCTTCTTCAGAAAGTCCGGAGGAGGCCTCAATGCGGATCTGCTGTGTTTTTTCAGTTAGCTGATCTACAGCGGTTACATTAAGAATTCCATTGGCATCAATGTCGAAGGTGACTTCAATTTTAGGAATTCCTCTGCGGAAAGGCGGAATTTCATCGAAGTGGAACCGGCCGATGCTTTTATTTTGGTTGGCCATTGGCCGTTCTCCCTGCAAAACATGAATTTCAACTGAAGATTGATTGTCGGCTGCCGTAGAAAAAATTTCAGATTGCCGTGTCGGAATGGTGGTGTTGGCTTCAATCAGCCGTGTCATCACACCACCGCGAGTTTCGATCCCCAATGAAAGAGGTGTCACATCCAGGAGTAATACATCTTTTACTTCTCCGGAAAGCACGCCGCCCTGAATGGCAGCACCTATAGCAACCACTTCGTCAGGATTTACACCTTTCGAAGGTTCTTTACCGAAAAATTCACGAACCATTTTCTGGACCGCAGGAATTCGGGTTGATCCGCCAACCAGGATAATTTCATCTAAATCGGATGCTTTAAGTCGGGCATTTTTGAGCGCCAACTGGCAAGGAGCAACGGTTGTTTGCAACAAACTATCGATCAGTTGTTCGAATTTGGCACGGGTAAGTTTTCGTACCAAATGTTTGGGAACGCCGTTAACCTTCATGATATATGGAAGGTTGATGTCAGTTTCGAATGAACCGGATAATTCGATCTTTGCTTTTTCGGCCGCTTCTTTCAATCGTTGAAGAGCCATTGAATCGCGGTCAAGATCAACGCCTTCAGCGTTTTTAAATTCATCCGCCAGCCACTCAATAATGGTCTGATCAAAATCGTCGCCACCAAGATGTGTGTTTCCGTTGGTCGATTTTACTTCGAAAATACTATTTCCGAGTTCGAGTATCGAAATATCGAAAGTTCCGCCACCCAAATCAAAAACGGCCACTTTTATATTGTCATTTCTCTTATCTAAACCATAAGCAAGCGCGGCCGCCGTTGGTTCGTTAATGATGCGTCGGACAGTTAAGCCGGCAATCTCACCAGCCTCTTTAGTGGCCTGGCGCTGCGAATCGCTAAAATAGGCCGGGACTGTAATCACCGCTTCGGTAATTTCCTGTCCGAGATAATCTTCGGCTGTTTTTTTCATTTGCTGAAGGATCATGGCCGAAATTTCCTGTGGGGAATACAGTTCTCCGGTAATGTTTACGCGGGGTGTATTGTTATCGCCATTGATAACCTGATACGGAACCCGGCTAATTTCTTTCTCAACCAGGTCGAATGTTTCGCCCATGAACCGTTTAATGGAAGAAACTGTGTTTTCAGGATTTGTGATGGCCTGACGTTTTGCCGGAGCGCCAATCTTTCGCTCACCAGCCGAAGTGAATCCCACCACCGAAGGCGTTGTACGCTGCCCTTCGCTGTTTAATATGACAACCGGTTGATTCCCTTCCATAATAGCCATGCAGGAATTGGTGGTTCCCAGATCGATACCTAAAATTTTACCCATTATCACGTTCTCCCTGTATTCTGTTTAAGTCATTTTTTAACCATGTATTGTGTAAGCCGTTCAAGTTGCTCGATTTTAATTTTTGAACGGGATTGAATCGTTTTTTGATATTTTCGGATTTTTGCAACTTCCTTCAGCTCAATTACTGTGATGTCTTTTGGTAGCTTTTTTATCACTTTATGATATGCTCCGATAAAAAGAATTCCGGTTTCATCCTGTTCCAGTGTTTCATCTATTGTAGCTGCGATAAATCGGTCCCGTCTTCTTAATAAAATCGGTTTCAGCATTTTATACCTGACAAGTTGAATGAGCTTTTTAATGTTGGATTTTGATTTTAAGATCAATTGAAGTCCATCGTATTCGGCTTTGACCATTTTAAAATCTTCAGTCTTAACCAATACTGCTCCCCGATTGATCAAGTTTAAAACGATTTCAGAATTTTTACTTCCTGATTTAACGCCATCGCCAATCAATTTCATCGCTATTTCGCCATCCACAAACATTCCATCCTGATATATTTTTATTCCCTTAACATATAGCTCATTGCTTTCAAAATAGGATTCAATCGCACTCCAATAGCCATTTACAGTATCGGTGTGTTTTTGCCATAAGTTTTCACCCAGGCCTGAAACGCTTTTGCGTTTAAGTTCATCGCCCAAGGTTCCCATGTCGGCAACCGAATGAATAATTGGAACATAAATCAGTTTCCTCATTGTGAATCACATTTAGTATTTATTCAGCACCTGATCAAGTAATTTAAATATGATGGGATATTTTTTCGGGTCGATAACATAGTTGCTCATAAGAGGTTTTCTTTTATGCAAATGAAATTAAACGGAGGTAATGGACCGGTCGCCAGAATATGAAAGCCGCAGATACTGTCATTTTTTTTAAATGTATCAACTGTATTTCTAAAGTCAATCACTTTGGTTTTATTGACCAGAAAATCCGCGTTGAGAATCATCGTATCTTCTCTTCCGGTAAATTCTTTGGGAAGCAGGTTATTCAGATTGGTGGATACACTTAGTTTCCTGAACTCACCGTAGTAGTTTTGTGCGTTGCTTTTACAAATCCGATCCATTTCATTTTCAACCAATTCACTTTTCTTTCTTCTTAGAAGAAATGCCTTCCCGGGCGAACTGGCCATGATTTGTTTTTCCAATGCAGACGCTTCCTCGCTTAACTCGTCAATTTGTTCGCTGAGCAATTTCCTGTCGCAGTATATTTTTACCGACCATGCTTCCCTTCCTTCGATGTGATGGAAATTTTCAAATAATGAGTCAGAATAATCAGTTATAAATTTTTTCAGGTCATTTTCAGCATTGAAAATAGTACCGAATTTAAATGGGATAACCGTGTTTTGGGTCATCAGTATACTAATTACTTCGACGTGTTCGCGGGAATTGGTTTCCAGCCATTCGATATCCGATAAATTCCGTTTAAAGTTTTCCCCTGAAAATTCTTCGGAAGAAACAGATTTAACGACCACATAAAAACCACCAAAAACAAGAGATTTCAGGTTTAGGTGTTTCATCGTTTCATGAAACACTGGCGGGCTGTTCGACAGGCAATATATGTAGATCAGATCGGTTGTCATTGAAGCTGGTTTTAATCGTTTTTACAGATCCCCGCTATCTATTCCCTCAAAGGAATTTAGTCGTTCGAATGCGGTAATCTCAAGATTTTCGTCCGTCTTAACGGAATAAAAAAGCCGAACCTGTTTGGGTGGAAGGTTCATCGCTTTCAGAAACGAATCATCTTCATAAACTTCAGCAATGGCGCTCCACATTTCGTTACTTTTTACAATTTTAATGACCGTAACATCGAAGCAGTTAATGTTCTCTTTCAGAAAACTAACTACTGTTTTTTTTGCATCAATTATGTTGCTCATTTTTTTTTGACCTCCTGTCTTATTTATTCTGTTTGTCAGCTCTTATTCGTTCCAGTGTTTTCAGCAATTCGTCTTCCCTTTTGTCGTATTCTTCTTCATCAATTTCGTCCATCTCGAACTTCAGTTGCAGGGCCATCAGCCTTTCTTTTACAGCTCCTTCGTCGGATGTTTCTTTTTCAATCACCTCATTGATTTTATTGGCGAGAAAAATGACTCCCTTTAACGGGCCGAACAATATATCATCGATCAGTAGCATATTAAATTCCTTTCGTATTGATTACCAGGTTTACAAAATTGTATAAGGGTAAGGTTCCTACATATTTGAAGGTCATGTATCGGCCGTACTGTTCTGATAAATCGTTCACCACCTTGTCAAATGCGGGTTCCGATTCGTTTTTAATCAGGAATGCGGCGTTGAGGATCATCATTTCACCATAGTTGTCGTTAATTTTCACGTCATCCGAAATTGGCCTTAAGGCATCGAGTATCTCATCTTTGTAATTATCAGTCTCCTTCTTCAATGCTTCGGCAACCATTTCGCCGATTTTTACGCGCTGATAATGGGTTTTATCGGCTGGCAGGTTCATCAGTTTTGCTCTCAGTGTCCTGATGTCATCGTATTTTTCAAGAATGCTCTCATAAATCGCGGATTCCTGCGCCAAAATCTTAAGCCCAAGTTCCTTTTTTCCTTCCATTTTGGTGAGCATCTCGTCGAATTTCTTGTAATCTTTTTCAATGATCCTCAGGATTCCGGCATCATCGTCGTGTTCGGAAATAGTAGAAAAGCGCACCGGAAGTACCGTAAATTGTTTCATCATCTCTTCCAATACTTTTTCGTGGGTAATCATGTTGATTCTGCGGGCTTCGTATATGATAATTGGCGAGGCGCTTACAATAGCAGTAATACCATTGTAAGTGACCCCGTAAACCCGGTCAGCGCGTTTACCCATTCCAATCGGGCCATAATCTATCGGGTCTGAATTCCTGATAATTCCGTAAATGTATTTTCCTTCTTTGGGTATTTCCAGTTCGTTGCTCATAAGGGTTGTTTCAGAGATTGGTTTACAATTCCCATTTTTCAGGAAAAATTTTCAAGTCGATGAAATTAAAAATTGGCAACTGGGCGGTATAAACGAAATCGCTCCTGTCGTCGTATTTGCTGCCCAGGTCGGCCATGATGTTGTCGAATTCGACTTCCCGGCCACTGTTCACCAGGAATGCGGTATTCATAAACATGGCTTCTCCGCTGGTTTTGTTCAGCTTGTATTCAAACACTGATCTGCGGAAAGCATCAATGATCAGATCCGTTTCAGCCAGTTTTTTCTCAACCAGAGCGAGTTTTACCAGATTGCCTGCATCAATAATTTTCTGATTCCGGGTTTCCTTATCGTCAATTTCCTCCAGTTCGGATTTGATGTTGTGCAATTCGGTATTATCCTGATCAATTTCCTTGTAAATATTCCCCATGTTTTTCCAGGTTCCACGCACATTGAGTTCTACTTTATTTTCGAACTGCCTGAGCAATTCCATAAACTCGCTGTATCTGCGGTTCAACAGGTTCCTGATTTCGTCGGGAGTTGCAGCGATGGTTCCAAACCGGATGGGAAGTACGCTTTTGAATTCCTTCATCACTGCTTCGATCACCTTTTGGTGTGCCAGCATATTTTCCGGATTAACCACGAACCGGCTGATCGGGTGGTCACTGACTACCATGCACAATCCGTCGAAACCAATGGTCGAAACCAGATCGCCGCGTCCGCCAACTCCAATTGGTCCGAGGTTTACGTCGTAGTCTGATGCTATGATGCAGTAAATGTATTTTCCGTCGCGCTGCATATTATTCTTTTATTTTAACCAAAATCAAATTTTCAATTGCTTTTTTATTTGACATCGCAATGACATGCTCTTTCGTGGCAAAATTGGCTGCCTCCAAATATTCGAGCAATGTTTGGTAGGCTTTCTTGATCCGGTTGAAATGATCAACGCTTCCATTACCCCGATTTACATCCGGATGAAATTCTTTGGCTTTTTCCTGAAAAGCTCTTTTTATTTCAGCTTCTGAAGTTGTTTCGCTCAGACCAAGTTCTTTTTTTGCCTGTGAAACATGTTCCGGATTCAGTTCTTTAACCTCGATGGTATAGAAACTATAGCATGGTAGCGGGCCAACCATTTTAAAGTTAAGCATCCCTTTGTATTCTTCATCAAGACGGTCGAGGACCTGTTCAAACTTTTCTTTTTTATTCCGGTTAAGGAGATAAGCCGAATTAGTTATCATCTGATCGTTCATTACCTCATGCATTTTTATATCTGTACAGAAAGGAGATAAAGCATTCAGGATGTCTAATTCAACCGTCGTATTTTTTTCTTTGAATTTTTCTTCAAACAACATTCCGATTTTAATTTGATCGGCTTGCGAAATAGCCTCTCCGCTATTCAGAATAGCTTCTTTTAGGACAACAATGTCAGGATGAACGGCAACTTCCTTGATAATAGCAGGAAAGTCGGCCCAGGTTACGGCAAGATCAATTTCGGTCAGATGTTCGATTTTATTGAGCGTATCAACAATCAAATCGTGTCCGTTTGCCAATATTTTAAAGACTTCTTCTTTTGAGTTTACCATTGTTCCAAGGCGCATCGGGATCAGCATATTGAACCCTTTTCCCATCAGATCTTCAATCGTTTTCTGATGATCAACTAACAAATGACCCAGCGTTTCCCTGTCCAGATAATCAAAAGGCACATTTTCCCGGTCGGAAACAATGGCTGAAATATTTTGATAGGCAATGGTATAAATCCCGGTATTCACCAGTGACCGATACATCTCTGCGCTGTAAAAATTGGGTATAATTCCGTAAATGTAAATTCCTTTCGTTGCCATAAGATTTGATTTATTTTTTGGTTTCGTTTTGTTTTAACACCAGTTGGATGGCTTCCTCAAAATGACTTTCAGAAATGCTGATGTCACCCGTATTTTCAGTAGCCAACTCACGGTTTTTGTCAATCAATTGCCTGATAGCAAGCATGGCGGCTTTCCGACAAATAAATTCGATATCCGACCCGGTGAGGCCTTCGGTTTTCAATGCCAGCTTGTTCAGGTTTATTTTTTTGCCCAACGGTTTTTTTCGAGTATGGATACTGAATATTTTTTCGCGGGTTTTCACGTCAGGCAAAGGAACTTCGAACAGCAAATCGAACCGCCCGCTGCGCAAAAGGGCAGGATCAATTAAATCGATCCGGTTGGTTGCAGCCAGCACAATCACGCCTTTCAGGTCTTCAATACCATCCATTTCAGTAAGGAACTGGCCGATTACCCGATCGAGTACTCCGGAACTCGAACCATCTTCGCTGCGTCGTGGAGTAAGGCTGTCGATTTCGTCGAGAAACAAAATACAAGGCGAAGCCTGTTTGGCCATGCGGAAGAGTTCGCGAACTCCTTTTTCGGATTCGCCGATGTATTTGCTCAGAATCTGCGGCCCTTTTACTGAAATGAAATTAACCCCGCTTTCGCTTGCCAGCGCTTTGGCCAGGTAGGTCTTACCGGTCCCGGGTTTTCCGTGGAGGATAATTCCCTTTGGCGGTTTGGTATCGGCCTTTTTGAAGAGGTCGGCATATTTCAACGGCCATTCAACCGTTTCTTTCAAAGCTTCCTTAATTTCATCCAATCCGCCTACGTCATCCCATTTTACATCGGGTACCTCAACAAAGACTTCCCTGATGGCCGAAGGTTCCACTTCTTTCATTGCATCCATGAAGTTATCCATCGTAACTTCAAGTGACATTAAAAGTTCGTAGGGGATTTCGGCCATCTCGAAATCGATTTGCGGAAGTATTCTCCGTAGCGCGGTCATTGCGGCTTCGCGCGCCAGAGCTTCCAAATCGGCCCCTACAAAACCATGTGTAATCTCAGCGAGCTTTTCCATGTCAACGTCCATCGACAATGGAATGCCCCTGGTATGGATATGTAATATTTCTAACCTGCCTTTTTTGTCCGGAATGGAAATCGAGATTTCGCGGTCGAAACGTCCGGGCCTTCTCAACGCCGGATCAATGGCATTCGGGATGTTTGTTGCGCCAATCACGATCACTTTTCCACGCGATTCCAAACCGTCCATGAGCGATAACAACTGGGCTACAACACGTTTTTCAACCTGTTTTTCGCCGCCCATGTCTTCACGTTTTGGGGCAATGGCATCTATTTCGTCGATAAAAATAATGGCAGGTGCATGTTGTTGGGCTTCTTCAAATATTTTGCGGATACGGCCTTCGCTTTCACCGTAAAATTTGCCCATAATTTCGGGGCCTGAAATGTTGATGAAATACGCATCGGTTTCGTGTGCAACTGCCCGAACGATGAGGGTTTTTCCGGTTCCGGGAGGGCCGTACATAAATACGCCTTTGGGAGCCTGAACGCCAAGACGTTCGAAAATTTCGGGATACTTCAGCGGCAATTCAATCATTTCGCGGATGCGTTGAACCTGAGTTCCCAGTCCGCCAATGTCCTCGTATGAAATTTTGCGTTTCTTTTCGCCGTCCTGTTTGGCGAGTTCGAGCTGAAAAGTGGTATTTGGATGAATGAGTACCACGCCTTCAGGACTGGTTCCGGTGATGGTGTAATCGACCGAGCGTGAACCAAACAGGTTGGCCCGCACTTTATCGCCTTTTACAACCGGCAAGCCATTGATGAGCGAACCAATGTATTTGGCGTCGTCGGCTTTGAACAGTGAACCGGATTTGGTATCGGGTTTGAGTCTTATTTTTGTCGCCTGGCGACAGCTTGTTAGGACAATCTTTACTTTTTCGTCGATCCCTGCCTGGCAATTTTCGCGGGTAATCCCATCGATCTGGATAATACTTTTGTCGCGGTCTTCAGGATAACAAGGCATGATCTTGACCGGCGTGGAACGTTTGCCTTCGATTACAATCACGTCGCCACTTTCCAATCCCATCAGTTTCATGTCTTTTGGATCAATCCGCGCGATTGCCCGGCCGACGTCTTTTACCAGTGCTTCTTTTACACGCAGTACTATTTCGTTTTTAGTTGTGGTCATGGGTTTACTGTAATAAATTGTTCTTCAAACAGAAACATTTTTAACTCTTTTAACGACTCTAATCCTTGTATTTCTTCGGCAAATTCGGGTATTTCAATTTTGTTCAGTTCGCTGAAAATCTGGCTGATCTGTTCAATGTATTTTTCCTGACCCGCCTTTCGTCGTTTACAAAAACCGCAATCTTCGGAAACCATTACATGATTGATAATGATTTGCTTTGCCTTGATGTTGAAATTTTCCAAATCAGCAAGCAATCGGGTCGTTTCTGAAATTGCCATTGCTTCAGGAATACAAACCGGTATGAAATTACATTTGACTTTGTCCTGCAACAGGTTTTCGATTCTCTTAACCGTTTTTTTCAGGCTCAGTAAAAATGCATCGACCTCATCCTGTTTATAAGCGCCTGCAAAACTGGTGACCAGGTAACGGTATTTCCACCTCATTTTAGCGGCAACTTTAATCCAGGCATCAAGCATTTTGGGAGATGAAATGAGGCGTAAAGCGTGGCCGGTCGGCGCAGTGTCAACCACATATTTATCGTATTCACCTTCCTCAATAAAATCAATGATTGTTTTGAAGCTCATGATTTCGTCAATTCCCGGAATCGATAAACTCAGCATTTCGTCAATGTCTTCATTGTCGAGGTTAGTTGAGGTAGTCAGTAGTTTTTTCAGTTCGCTTTGGTGTGCTGTTTTGAACACTGAAAGTGCCTCGTCGGCAATTACCTCGATGGCTGAAAGGTTGGAGGCGCCATCAACTTTTACCACCTTATACCCGATTTGCTGGCCAAGGCAATCCGACACAGAATGTGCCGGATCGGTTGATATGAGCAGCGTTTTGAAATCTTCGGACAGCGAAAGGGCTGTGGCAACGGCACAACTGGTTTTCCCAACGCCACCTTTCCCGCCGAAGATGATGAGTTTAAGGTCGCTGTTTTCTAATCCAGTTAGTGTCATGGTGCTAATTTTTAATGATTTTCCGTATACTTACCTGATTGGTATTTTGCATCAGTCAATTGTTGTCATTCAGTTGTTTTTTTACGGCAACTAATGTCCACCAAATGACAATTGAACGACATTAGGTAAATTTCCGGATATCGGTATTTATTTTTTAATCTTGATTTCGAGGATGCCGTTGGTAAATTTGTGACTTAAATTGGTTTTCAATAATTTAACCGGAAGCAGGATTTCCTTGCGATAAGTCCGGCTTGTACTGACGGCTGAGATTTCAAGGATATCTTCCTTTAGGTCGATCTTGATGTCCTTATCTTCTATTCCGGGCATTTCAGCAATAACAATGATTTCGTCTGTTTCATCGAAGATATCGGTAATTGGCTCGCGTTCTTCGTTTACTTTGGGGCCTTCAGGAGTTTTTTTGATGTTCCCGAAAGTTTCCACTTTTGGAGAACCACCTACTGCGGTATTGATGGTAAAACCATAAACACCTTTCATGCCTTTTTTTAGCTGGTCAAGATTGATTTCTCCTTCCTTGCTGATTCCACCCTTTTCCTCAAGTGTACCGGCAAGTTCGACTAATTTTTCAATGCCTTTGAACAGACCGCCTAGTCCGAAAAGTTCGAAAGCGGCTTCATCTTTTTTGTCTTTATTCTTATCGTTTTCCATTTTTGAGAGATTAAAAGATTTATGATGGATTATTATTACGTGATTCAAGTTTTTCAAGTCGGGCTATCAACTTTTCCTGCTGATAGATCTCATTTTCCCTTGCTTGCGACGAAAGATAAGGATCGTCCTGCCACCAGTTGATACCCATTTCTAACGCTTTATCAACACCGCACACCAAAAGCCTTATTTTGATCGTCAATAAATCAACATCTGCTATTTTGATCTGGATGTCTCCAACGATTACAATGCCTTTGTCCAAGACAAGTTCTAAAACATCCCGAAGTGATGAATTACCAGTTGAGGTGCTAAGTTTTGCTTCTGCCATGATATTATTTTTACTTTTATCAAAAAAACTACCTCAGTTTCCCGAGCGATCCTAAATCAATGTTTAAATCATCTTCTTTCAGTCCAAAGACTAATCGAAGTTCTTCAATTTTTGTTTCAATTGCCTCCAGATTTAGTCCGAGTTTCTGGGTTTCAGTTAGTGTTAATTCCTCCCTTTCCACTCTTCTCATGGCTTCTCTTTCCACCAGATCAACAATGAGTTTAATCAAAGTCAAAACCAACTGCGCTAATCCTCCTTCTATTTGTTCGGGTGTATCAGCATTAATCATTTGATTGATATGCTCCTGAGCCTTAAATATTTGGTTTTCTAATTTTTGCATGTAAATTTCGTCACCCAGTTCGTTAACATGCACATCGTCAACTCTTTTCCCTTGCTGAGCCGATAACTTTGACATGGAAACAATGATAAGTCTCAGTGAAATAGCCAGCATATCCAAATCTGCAATCCGTATCACGATATCGCCGTGAAGTACCGCACCTTTATCAATAACAACATCTAAGGCATCAACTAACGTTGCATTTTTATTCTCCGAATCAGTCATAATTTTTAAAGATTAAATGAAATGATAGGAAGGCCAGGGGCCACTCATTTCAATTTTTATTCCGTGCTGGTTAAACTTTTCCCGAAATTCGTCTGCTTTTCCTCTAAATTCATTTAATCTTGATTCCTCAATCAAATAGAATCCATTCAAAATCATTTCTTCAGTCATCAAGGTGAAACACTTTTCCAAAATTTTTGCTTTATGGAGACTGACACCTGATTCAGCTAAACTTTCATAAATTTCGTTGATGATTTTATCTAATTCTTTTTCTTTTATTTCGTCGATTGTTGAGGCTACTTTCTTTTTGGCAAAAAATGACAATCCTTTTGGCAAAGCTTCGGCTTCTCTCTTTTTTGCCAATAATTCCTCATTTTCTTTCTCAATAAAACCTTCAAAAACTTTCTGATCAAGGTATGCTTTTATGCCCCATTCCTGTCTTCCGGCTAAGAATTCCAGACTGTTTCTGAATTTTTCAAGATTATTGTATAAGGTTTCCTGAAGATTTTCCCTGGTTTTGAAAATTACGCCAAATTGCATGGGAATGACTGGAATAATGGCCGAACCGTTCGTCTTCATTGCCTGCTCAATTACTTCTTCATGTATTTGTGCTTTCCCTTTTATCCAATCCAGGTCTTCTTCTGCTTTTTTCTGAATTTCCTCCGAACTAAATTCATCGATGGATACTTCGCTGATCACGGCTTCCAAATCCAGGAAAGGAAGGATTTGAACTTTTTTATCACCAGACATCGTCTTCTGAACGTCAATCGTTTCATTGCACTTAAGTCTGATACAATAGAGATATAATCCGGTTTCCATACAATTATTTGTTACAAAATGTGTTGTTGTTAATAGTCAATTGACATGGTCTTCCATTCCGATTTCTCTGGAGTTGATCCCTTTGGTTCAGAAGTATGCATCTGCTCTGCTTTTATATCATTGTAATCCTGAATTTCTTTCAGTCTGCCTTGCACAAACTCAAGTCTCAACAAAATTCTTGTCTCTTCGCTTTTTAGCCGGTTTCTTTCTTTTTCTAACATGTACAGTTTTATGAAATCGGAATCCTCCTTATTTGGTATTCCCGATTTATTGACATTCTGCATCGATTTGATGCTCTGAAGTCCTTTTATTGCGCTTGAAATTGGCATAATGAAATTTTTTATTTGAGTGATTAAATCGTCGTGAAAAGCCGTTAGCAATTAAGGTCGATCAGCTCGTTCACGATTAACCTTACTTTTTCCTGATTGGTTTTCGAACCTACGCGGCTGGTTTCGGAAGTGAGGATATCCTGGCAAATCAGTCGAAACATTTCGTTGTTTTTCGAAGGAGATGAGTTTAATGTTGCCAGCGTTTTTGCGATCATGATCGAACCGCGGACAGTTGGGTCGAATTCAGTTTTTCCAGACTCGCGCAAACCTCTTACAACTTTCACGATCTTCTCAGTATCTTCCAATGAAAGGTCCGATTTTGCCATGGTGATTTTCAATTCGGTTTCGTAATCGAAATGATCCAAATCCATGGTAACCATCCGGTCGCGCAATGCATCCTGGGTCCGGTTAACTCCGGCATATTCTTCAGGATTTGAAGTAAAAATGGCGCAGAAATTCGGGTGAACTTTCATGTAATAATCTTCTTCTTTTCCGGCCGAGGTACTCATCATACGTTCCTGGAGGATAGGCAGCAAAATATTGTTGGCTTCAGCACGCGAGCGGGTAAATTCGTCGTAAATCAAAGTGAACCCGTTTTTTACAGCAATTGTCAAACGATTGTTCACCCATTTTTTTTCCATGTCCTCCTCTTGTTTGTGGACACTATGGATAAACTTATCGTCGAGTTTCCGGAAACGGTAACCCGATTCGCTACCAACCAAATCGGATGTTTTGTACTCCGAATCACCATGAATGATGACAACCGGTCGTCCGATTTTACTGGCCAGGTGCATCGCAACTGTTGTTTTGCCGGTTCCTGAAGGACCCCTGAAATGCACCGGAAATCCGGCTTTGATGTAGGTCAGTCCCCGGTCAGTGATGTTTTTAACATACTCTGTCTCAACAAAATTGGCCATTTTGCGAGGTTCAAGTATTTGATTCGTTTCGTTATTGTTGCTCATGGTTATTCGTTTGATGGATCGTTAATTAAAATGATGTTTGGGTAATTGTTCCCTCGTTTTTGCCAATATTTTTCTTGCCTCTTCAATATCCTTTATGGTTTGTTCCCGGGTTTGCAAAAAGGATTCTTTCAGGGCATTGAATCTGTTCAGTGCCTCCTGTCTTTTTAGTAAACTTTTTCTGATGTTGTCTCCGGTATCGCTCATTGGATATTGTTGCTCGTCAGTTGGTTGTTGTTGAATGGCTAATTCGAAGTGACCTTACTGCTAAAAAAGGCAATAAGTCACTCCGAATTAGTCTGTTTTCTTATGTGTTATTTTATTGGGAAATAGATGTTTTCCAGTTTCTGAACTTTTCCTTGTTCCAATAAAGCTTTTGCGATAAATCCCAATTTCATCCGTGATTCACCAATAGGCTGTTCCATTTCTGAAATGCGTAATCCGTTTGGATGCTTGTTGATGAAATCAAGAACCTTTTCTTCCAATGTCATCGGAACAACAGGTTTGGGTTCTGCTTTTGGTTGAGCTTCTATCGGAGCTTCCACCACTGGCTCAGCTACGACTTCTGTTTTTACTGATTTTTTTTCAACCGCTTTAGGTGGCTCAACTACTCCTGTTTTTCTGATTTTTGCAATGGCAGCCTGCATTTTATTCCACTCGGCTGCGGCGCCTTCGCGGTCTTTTGCATAGTTTCCCATCATTCCTGAAGTGGCTTTCTGTACTTCCTTAACTTCTTTCTGGATTCCCTTAATGGCAGCATGGATGCCCTTCATAATTCCATTGTACTCGCTGATTCTTTCAACTTCGCCTTTGGCAAGATCTTTCTGAAGTTTTTGGGCCATCTTCTGATTCTCTTTGCCGATTTCAGCTAATCTTTTCTGAAATCCATGAAGCAATGCACGGGTATATTCAATACGTTCGGTTAAATTCTGACTTAGTTCAGCTTTAAGTTCAGCCGACATTTCCTGATGCTCTTTATCGAACGTTGCGAGCATTTCATTGGTGTTTTTGAAAATTGCAGCAACTTCGTCGTTTATGTTTTTAATATCGTCGTTAATATCTTTCATAAGGGCGTTGAATTCAGTCATCCGGACTTTTTCGTCCTCCATCCTTTCAGTTCTGTTCTGTGCAAAAGTCTGGTTCAACTCTTCAGCCATTTGCGACCGGTCGGTTGTAAATTCGTTGATCATGTTGAAGGTAGAAGTTTGAATGGCAACCACTTCTTGTTGAATAGTTGAGATCGTGCTGTTAATTCCAGACATTAAGTCCTTGTAGGTATTCAGGCGTTCTTTTTCGCCCTGATTCAGATCTTTCCGGAGTGTTTTGGCGTTTGCGTTTAAAATAGCAGCCATTTCCTGGTGGTCCTTATGAAAACCATCCAATGTTTTCTGAACATCGGTTACCAATTCTTCATTTTCTTTGATCCGTTGCTTGAATGAAGCAAGCATTTCTTCACTTAGATTTTTCATTTCTGATGATAGTCCCATTTTCGTTTCTCCTATTATTTTATTAATAAATTAGTTTGCGTGTATTTAGTTGAGTTCTTTGATCAACTGATCTTTTATTTTTTTGATATCGTGGATATGAATCTGATCGCCTTTACTGAGTAAATCGTTTAGGCTCCCGATCATTCGGTTATGCAATTTTTGGAAATCACTAAATGATTTCATGACTGTTTCCTTTCTCGTTTCCTGTAATTCTGAAATTCGGGAAAGCTGAACTTTTACCAGGTTAATTTTTTCAGTGACATCGGGGGAGGTTATATCTTTGATGCCCAATAAGCTTGTTTTAAGCGCCTGGGCTGTTTCTTTCTGAGCTTCAATAAAACTTAAAAATTGTGTCTCGGCTTCTTTTTCCTTTTCGTCTAAAGCGCAAAGGATGCCTGACATCATGGTATTGTAATCTTTTTTCCGGAGTGAACCATTTTTTGCAAGGGTTTCGCAAAGTTTGGCATTTAAAAGGTCCCGTTCTTTTCTGAGGTCATTTAAGGAACTCTGTACGTTGTCGAACAGGAAGTGACTTGATTCTGTAATGTTTTCTGAGGATTGGAAGGCAGTCTGAATTTTTTGAATCCTGGTTTCGTAAGAAGTTATGATGTTGTCGAAAAATCCGTCAATATTTAATTCAGGCTGTGTATTCATTGTTTTGAGATTTGTTTTGTTTTTGTAGGAGATAAAAGAGTAATTCCTGGTAACCCATGCTTTTTGGAACTGAATCCGGAAGGATGTTTAGCAAGAATAACTGCTTAACTGTATTGCTTATGCGGCTTTAGCAGTTAATCCAATTGCTTCGGCATATTTCAGATAAGTTTCAACTGAAGCGACAACGATCCTTGCTTCGATAGCAAGCAATTCGATACCTACCAATGAAACGCGTACCCATGCGTCAACAACAACACCTTTGTCAAGAATACGGTCAATAACTTCTACTAAGCTTGATGATCCGATGGTTTTTTCTACTGACATAATTTTAATCTCCTATTTTTAATTAAGTTTTCCGTGCTTTGTTTAGAGTGACGGTTACCTCTTTTTGATTTCAATAAAGTGAAAATGCTTAAGCTGCTTTAGCTGTCAAGCCAATTGCTTCGGCATATTTCAGATAAGTTTCAACTGAAGCGACAACGATTCTTGCTTCGATAGCAAGCAATTCGATACCTACTAATGATACTCTTACCCAAGCGTCAACAACAACACCTTTGTCAAGGATACGGTCAATAACTTCTACTAAGCTTGATGATCCGATGGTTTTTTCTACTGACATAATTTTAATCTCCTTTTGTTAGTTAATAATGTACCGTACTTTAAATAAGAGGGACGGTTTACCTCTTTTTTGATCTGCGTTAAACTTTTGGATGCGAAACCCTAAGATGTGCCGGATTCATCGTACCGGTGGTTTAACTTTCGTGCCAGTCCTAATCCAAAGGCTGTGCCGGAAATATTATAAATAAGAAGAAATATAATTGGTGCAAGATAACCGCCTGAATATAAGTAGTAAAAAAAAAACAATTATTTGTTGTGTGGATTTTTGGTCAATAAATCGGTCGATATTATAGATTATTTATCAAAATTATCGCGTAGGTACGCGAAAATGCGGATGACTGGAATTGTGATTGGAAAACCCAAATTTCGGCAACCCGAAATGATGTTATTGCGATAAATGAAGCAAAATATTATTAAAAAAAATGAATATCCGGTTATTTACCTAATAGATAAAAACAATGCAAAAAATTGTACGAATTTATTCGAAGCGTTAATTTGACTCACCCCACCGCCCTAATTTCAGACGATCTCCCTTCGCGAAGAGAGGGGACGGGGGTGAGTTGAGTAAGTACAATTCAAAACATTAGGTATTAACATGAGTTCGACAGAAGATACGGTCTCAATTTTTATGAATAAAACTCTTAATTGCCCCATCCCCAACCCTTCCCCAATAAAGGGAAGGGAGTTTGGTCAACGAAAATTCTGAAAATATGTCCGATAAAGAGCATACATTCAGAACTTGCAGGATGAAAAGTCCCCCGTTTGGGGGATTAGGGGGCAGCCCACTAAAGTGTATCTAATCATTTCTCTGATTTTTAGATACTTTTATATCGAACTCAGGTATTAAAACGGATACTCACTAAAAAAAATCTGTCGCCCTGTCTGGCAATGGCTTGAAATTAAAAGGGCGATTCTTTAAAAAGAAGAATCGCCCTTTTAATTAGGAGAAATGTGAGATAATGATTTCCGGCCTGATTATTCCTCTATCTTACTGATATTAATGCTATATTTTTTCATCTTGCGGCTAAGTGCGTCACGGTGAATTCCGAGCATATCAGCCGCTGCCTGCAGGTTGTAATTGCAATTTTGAAGCGCTTTGCGGATATTCTTTATTTCGTTCATTTTCAGATCGACTACTTCATCCTTTTGTATAGCTACCTCCGATTTTTTAGGTTTTACACGAAAATCAGCTATTCCAAGAATATTGCCCTTACAAAGCATAATGGCCCGTTCGGTCATGTTTCTTAATTCTCTTACATTACCCGGAAAATCGTACTTTTTGAGTGCAATAAAAACGTCCGGGGATACTTGAAGATCAGTTTTATTTAATCTTGTTGCAAAGACTTCAATAAAGTGCTTTACGAGTGGTTCAATATCTTCGGGTCTTTCACGCAGGGCAGGGATATGGATGTGCAGCGTATTCAGCCGATGCAGTAAGTCGAGCCTGAAATTTTTTCTCTCCACGCGCTCTTCAATGTCATGATTCGTGGCTGATATAATTCGGAAGTCGGTATGAATCAGATTTGTGTCTCCAACACGGGTAACCACTTTTTCTTCAGTAGCCCGCAAGATTTTAGCTTGAAGGTTAAACGGCATGTCGGCAATTTCATCCAGAAATAAGGTTCCGTGATTGCACACTTCAAAGTAGCCCATCTTATCGGCAATGGCGCCGGTAAACGAACCCTTTTTATGTCCAAAAAATTCACTTTCCAGAAGTGTTTCAGTAATAGCGCTGCTGTTAACTGCAGCGAAAATATGGTCTTTTCTGGAACTTGAATAGTGAATGATCCGGGCAATATTCTCTTTCCCTGTTCCGCTTTCACCAGTAATCAACACGTTGGCTTCCGGGTAATTTGCTGCGGTCATGGCTTGTTCAAATACTTCCAGTATCTGAGGACTGACACCTATGAAATGCCTCTCTATCTTCTTTTCAAGCGATTTTGAAATCAACGAGTTCTTTTCCTCCATGTGCTTTAGCTTTCGCTGCATCTGAAGATATTTTTGGGTACGCTCAAGAGCAATCTGAATGTCGATAAACCGGAATGGTTTGCGCAAATAATCAAATGCTCCCAGTCGCATGGCCTTAATTACCGTATCCATATCGCCATGCGCCGAAATGATGATAACCTCCATGTAGGGATATTGAATTTTTACCTCTTTCAAAATGTCCAACCCATTTGCACCGGGTAGCCTTACATCCAAAATCAGGAGGTCGATCGCATTTTCGCTTAATATTTTTCGCCCCTCTGCTGCTGTATTGGCTTCGAGTGACTCAAAGTCCGAGTCCTCAAAAAACCCACTTAATTCTTCCGTGAATTGCTTCTCGTCATCCAGAATTAGAATTTTAATCTTTTCTTTTTTATCCATGTTTAATTGGGATTTTGAATATCTAAAACGAGTTTGATTTTTGTTCCATTTATTCCATCGCTTGATATATCGATGGTTCCGTGCATTTCTTTAATAATCTGGTAGCAAATCGACAATCCGAGTCCGGTTCCTTTGCCTTCTTCCTTGGTCGTGTAAAATGGAAGCATGATGTTGTGGATATCGTCCTTCTCAATTCCAATCCCGTTATCCTTAATCTCAACGATTAACGACTGATTTTCCTGGTAGGTTTTGATTTCAACTTTTAAATCACAATAAACTTCCTGTTTGTGTCTCCTTTCGAGTACCGCATCTTTCGCATTGGTCAACAGATTTACAATAACCTGTTCAAACTTGTACGTATTTCCAACTAGCTGTGGAATATGAAGGTCGAGGTGAGTTTTCAGGTGGATATCCAGATGCTTGAATTGCTCCATGACCATTGAAATAGCATTTTCGATGCTTGAATTGACATTGAAAGCGGTAAGTACATAATTGTCATCATTTCTGGAAAATGCCCTGACATGATCTATTATGTTTTTGATACGGATAATATTATCGAATATTTTATCCGATTTATTTTTAAGAAATCCAATGTCAATGGTTTTGGCCTTATCGGTTTCAAATAAAATTTTATCCATAACCATTGAAATGATATTTAATGGCTGGTTAATCTCATGGGCAATGCCTGAAGCCATTTCACCCAAATTAGCCATTCGGTCGGCATGAAGCTGTTTGGTCTCGGTCTTTTTACGTTGGGAGATATCGCGGATGATTATCATGAAGGACAAAGGGGTACCATCGGGTCCTTGTATTAGAGTAGAACTTGTTTCGGCATCAAAAATTGATTGGTTTTTCTTGCGCAGCTTAATTCCAATATTTTGTGCAAGTCCTTCATTCATTGCTTTCTCAAATATGTCTTTTATGATATCTTTTTCTTCAGTTGGTACAAACCGGTGAAAATCTTTGCCAACAAGATCATCTTTTGTATTGGCCCCAAATATTTCGAGACCGATTTCAGAAACCTCGGTAATGATTCCTTTCAGGTCGATTAATAATATACCATCAGGAGAAGCATTTATAATGGTTCGGTATTTCTCTTCGCTAATCTTAAGTGTCTGCTCTGCCAACTTGCGCTCACTAATATCCTGAACAATTCCAAAAATGTTGCCTGAAGTGCTGCCTTCGTCATATTCAAATCTGACTTCCCCGAATAAATTACGAATCGAGTTATCTTTGTGAAGGATGCGAAATTCAAAAGTAAGCGATTTTTCTCCACTACTTTTGCTTTTTGAAATACGACTGATTGTGGGTTCAACATCATCCGGATGAAGCACTTTAAGCAATGAATCAGATTGCCCATCGAAAGTTTCAGCGTCAATATCAAAAATATTGTACATCTCCTTCGATAACTTAATTGTTTTTGTATTCCTGTCCCATTCCCAGCTTCCAATATGCGCTATTCGCTGGGCTGTTGCAAGGTTTGATTCGCTATATCTTAAAATGTTCTCTGCAACTTTGCGCTCCGTAATATCACGTATAATTCCTGTAAAAAATTTACCTGAAGTTGTTTCCCATTCAGACAAGGATAATTCTAATGGAAACTCATTCCCGCTTTTATGTAATCCGGTGAATTCAGTTGTTTTCCCAATAATATAGCGTTCTCTGCTGTTTAATTGATTAATAAAACTTTTTGAATGCTTTGATGCGAAACTTTCCGGCATTAGTGTTGCCAGATTTTTACCAATAATTTCTTTTTCCTTGTATCCAAATATTTTTTCTGCACCACTGTTCCATGTTAATATTATTCCTGAATCGTTGGCCGTAATGATAGCATCGTTTGCTGATTGTGTAACTGCGCGAAATTTCTCTTCGCTTTCTCTTAGTACCTTCTCTATATTTTTCAGTTCGCTGATATCAATAACGTTTAAAAGGATTTGTTCGTTATTTAAATCAAACAGACCTTCAATATGCACGTATGTTGGTTGTATTGTATCTGTTTTGAGAACGACTTCACAGATTTGCTTTTCTTTTCTTCGCTGAATATCCTGAAAGAAAGAATTGAAGGTTGGCCGGGAATCGTCAGAAATAAAAGAAATAAAATTGCGACCTGCTAAGCGTGAGCGTTCCTCCCCAAGCATGAGTGCCCCGCTATGATTAAGTTCCTTAATTCTTTTTTCGTATGAAAGTGTAAAAAATCCTGACGGCGCGAAGTCGTATAATTCGGTATATTTATGGGAAACAACTTCTGCAAGGTTTTTGGCAAGCTTGATTTCGTCATTCTGTCTTTCCAGTTCCTTGTTCTGTTTCTCCAGTTCATTCTGGTATGTCAATAAAGAATCTTCCAGTTCTTTTCTGAGTGTGATGTCTTTGATATAAAAGAGGAATAATGTATCAGTAAGGGTTACAGCTTCAAGCGCCCACCATCTTTTCGATCCGTTTTTATGTTTATATGGAAAATCAACCTTTAAAACTCCCTTTTTAACTAATGTTCTGAAATATGTCAGGCCTATTTTTTTTAATTGGTCAGGGAGCAAATCTGTAAACGACATTTTTAAGAGCTCCTCCTTCGAATAGCCAGTCATTCTGCATGTAGCCTCATTTACATCAATATACCTTCTATTTTCATCAGCAACAAAAACGCCATCCGGTGCATTTTCAATATAGCTCCGGTATTTGGTCTCACTCCTTTTAAGAGCCGCATTTACCCAGATTAATTCATCAGTAGTTCTTTTCAGCAATTTTGCCTCTCTGATAATTGTTTGCTTCTGATTGAAAAGTTCAAGAAATACCTTGACCTTACTAATCATGATGTTCCTATTTATTGGTTTGAAGATATAATCTACAGCTCCAGAGTCATATCCATGCGATACATCAATTTCATGGATATAATTGGCAGTAACAAAAATAATAGGCACACGATCAGTTACTCTTTCTTCATTCAGTTTTATTGCCAGTTCAAAACCATTCATTCCCGGCATCTGTATATCCAGAATTGCCAATGCCAGTTCCAGACCTTTGGTTTTTTTTAATGCCTCGGAACCCGAAGCGGCTGTTATAAGATTGACTTCCAGTTTTTCCAGTATAATTTCGAGGTAGGATAGGTTTACTTGGTTGTCGTCGACAATAAGTAAATTAGGGAAAGACTTCTCAGCATTACTCCAACTTTTTTAATGATTCATCTTAACACGACAAGCCCAATGATTTAGTAATCTAATTATCTTATCTGGTTCTTGTTGCTATTTTATGACGCAATGTTACACCGTAGATAATTGCATAAATTTGCTTTTTTCAAACTCACAAATTCATAAATCTATATCAAACGCTCGTCACCGATGTCCTGATTAATATCCTTTTTTCTTTTTCAATACAAACAATCTCACCACGGGTCAATACAATCTCATTGTCAAATATATAAGATGCTTTGACTCAGCCTAAATTAAAAAAAGCAATACTTAAATGATAAGAGAGTAAGTTGGTCATTATCAGAGTAGATTTAATTTTACATAGGTTTCATCGCAAAGTTATAAAAATACTGTTTCTTCAACATTACAGAAGGAATAAAAAAGGGTTCGCCTAAATTAGGATGAACAAAAACATGAAAGAGGGAAAGTGGGATGAGCAGACGTGTTATCTTTTGTGTAATGGCTTTTCTATCATCCCGACAAAATTGAAATTCAAAGGGTTAGTCGAAGAATCTAACCTTTCTTTGTTTCAATCAACAAGTTCGATTTCCGTCAATATCCTTAAAGTCAACCTCATAAACTGTGCCGTCGCGCAAAGTTAGCATTGCTCCAAGTGTCGAAAGCCCCGGTGTGATATCCATGATTTTAATATCCAGTATAGGCGATAACTCCTCGTCTGTCCATGCGCCATTATCCATTCGATGCAGGAAAACAGAAATCATAAGTTCCATGGCCGGATTTTTTGCCATTCGCTTTTTGTAAGCATATACAACGGTACTTTCATTGGCTTCAGCATTTCGGTTTTCGTGCACTTTCGATTCGAGATTGTCCCAACCGCTATACGTTATGAGGGCAACCTGACGACCCGGAATTGATGCAGTAATTACCTTTTTAGTTCCATCTTCAAATTGATTTACACTAGCTTTTTTGCCATGAACATGCGGAAGTCCAAAATGTCCCAATGTCAGTTCATATTCAAAAGCAAGTCGTGAGCGGTCAACACGAATGACTCCAGCCGGAATGGTTATTTCAGCCAGATCGATAATGTAGCCGACACCATTGTTTGGTGGCTTTCGCAAAATAGCCTGCCGGTACAAAACATCTTTCCTTACGCCATTGAAGAACATACTTTGTGAAGTTGTATATGATCTGTTTTTATCCGAATCGTTTGAAACAGTCAACCCAGTCAGGTAAAAATTAACATCATCTCCCCTCACATCTCTCGGATCCTGGCTCCTGAAGCTGTATTCCATTGAAGTCCCGCCCTGAGGATTATGATCTTCCCACGGGAAATGTGTATTGTAAACCAGTTTCGAATAATTCGGATCGTCGTAATAAACTTTCCCAGGAATAATTTCTGACGTTCCTGTTTTTCCGTGATTTACAAGCACTAACCCGGGGCTCTCCAAAATAACCCGATTTGACTTATCTCCAAGGTTTTCCCATGTTCCTTCATTTTCTGTGGCTGTCCAGAAAGGTGAATCATCAGGTAAAACAAGGCAAATAAATGGCAAAAACATTAAAAACGGACTTCCGGCACAACTATAATTCTGTACCATATATTCTTTTTGTCCGTAGAACCCAAGGCTCGGAATATCGTTGAAATAAAACTCTTCGCGGGTAACAAATTGAAGCAAAGAACCAGAACAAAGGCGCCTCGCCCAACCAGCATCCAGATCAGTTTTTTCTTTCAGCATAAAGTTTACCGGAAATGCTCCTGAAACCCATGTCCGGTAGCAAATACTTCGCGACCACATGTTTATGTAACCATCGCGGGCAAAGAAACTGGTGATCGACTCCATTAGTTTTCGGGCCGAAGTTTCAATAATTTCAGCAATTTCAGGATAATATTCATCTCCAAATGCCCGGTTCCAGATGGTTGTGTACACAATAAAAAGACTTATTGAATAGTAATTATAGGTCTGTTCCAGATACCAGCCATTTCCTGAATGATACGAAGCCACCCACAACAAATGACTTTTCAGTAAATCATCGTCAATCTTGTAGCCATATTTTTTCAGGAATGAAAGCGCCACAATATTGAAAATTCGCCAGTTATTTTGAGTCGTCCGGTGATGCGCCCATTTTGAGATTGTCGGAACCATTTCATCTTTTTGTTTCTCGGTAAAATGCGACCACAACGAGTCGGGCATAAGCAGCAAAGTTTTAAACAAACCACCAAACTCGCAGGTAAACTGGTAATTCGAATCGGGCAATTCTTCGGGCAAAGGCAACGAATTTGGATGCCCGGGAGTAAACGCCTGGTAAAATTGAAGGCAATAATAATCGCGCAAATTGATGTTTCGAATGGTTGTTTCCGGATCGAGATGAATGAGTGGCCCTGCAAGCGTAAAAGTCCGTTCGAGAGCTTCGAAATCGGCCGATTTGTATCGCCAGTCCGGAGCATTGGGCTGAGGATAAGTTTTTCC
Organism: Prolixibacteraceae bacterium; assembly: GCA_041652995.1. Classification (GTDB taxonomy): domain Bacteria; phylum Bacteroidota; class Bacteroidia; order Bacteroidales; family Prolixibacteraceae; genus Aquipluma. The sequence continues at coordinate 10,241 of JBAZGO010000031.1, read as the reverse complement.
GGGCACAATTGGAAAAGTCAAAGGAGTCTCCATCGAATCAACATGCTTAAATGCCCTTTCCAGTAAGTATTTCGCCAATTCCACATAGTGTATTTTCGACATTCCCGTATAGGGACTTGATTTAAAATCTGGATTTTTTACTTCATAAGCATTTTTCATATCCGTAATTTTTTGAGTATCAGTTAAGTCCAATGCTGATTTTTCAGACACAAATTAGCTGGTTATTTCAAGTTACTTCCGTTCAGCATTGCTTGCAAGCTTCGTTAAATCAAAAGTACTCCATGCATTCACCACAATCAAGTATAATTTTTCGCAATTACTGTACTATATTCACAACATCACAAAAGCTAAAGCGATTTGTCTCCGCATTAGCCGAAAACAAATCGCTTTCAAAAATCAGCAACAACCAGGAATGACAATGCTGCAACGATAAATTCAGTTTCAGTTGAGCGGAACATTTACTTTATCGACATTCCATCCATCAAACAGAATTTCCTGCTTTTTACTTGCAAGTTTCGATGTTGATGCAGTCACAGTCACCGTTATTGATTCGCCGGGGGCAAGTGAAAAATAGCTGGCAGACCAATACGATGGCAGCACTTCTTCCCCGTTGTCGAACAAAAGCGGACGAACAAAAAAGGCCAGTTTATCCGAATCGTTGGTAAACTTTATGGTCCATTTTGTTTCCGATTTTATTTTTTCCGATTTTACGATGGTTGTCTGCACCTTAGTTTTAGGCATCTTGGTCATTGCTTTGTAATTGTTATCGGAAGCCAGCCAATATACATTGTGCGAAACAACTTTGCCATTGGCATCTTTCAGGTTTAATACAACAAAACTCACCTCTTTGCTATTGTTCAGTATTTCCGAAAGTGAAAACATCTCCTGCACATCGGTTGCTTTCAAACTTAACTTAGCAGACTTATGAAACAATGATTTAGTGTTTAAATCAAAAACTTCAGCCGTTACTGTTAAATCAGAAACTGGCTTGTAAGTCCGGTTTAAAACAGTCACCTTATAGTCAAGCATATTTAACTGAACATGAACTGGTTCGCAGGCATTCTGCATAAAATAGTAGCCCGCATTGGGTTCGAGATACCAGTCGAAAACCTGCCAGACCACACTTGGGAATGCAGCATTCAGTTTCCAAAGCATCACTCCGCCAATGTCGTTCAATTTATGACCGGCAGCTTCAAAAATCCCCTGGTATCCGGTAGCATTCATCAACTGCATTTTATCCGAAAAGTCTTCCATCGAAGTTGGGTTCCCATAACGTTCAACCATACTTTCGTAATACTTGTCGTATTTACCGTTTCCGGTTGCAGCATCGTGGTAACCCCAGGTATTGTTCAGCGGGAAAGGTAAATTTTTATCCCAAATCAGGTCAGGAATAATTTTAGCCAAACTGTTGTAAGGCGGCTGCGATGGCAATCCGGTTTCATCTTTAAAGACCCAATCTTTCGCGTTATCTGCCAGGTCGTAGTACACTTTCGAATCCTGCCAGGTATAAGGTCCGCCACTGTAAACTCCGGAAGCCAGATTGTCGGGCCAGGCGCCGTCCCATCCCTTCGGAAGTTTTGCAAACCCTGATGAACACGGAATGTACGGCCGGGTTCCATCCAGTTCAATGATGCTTGTCCGCATTTGGTCGTACACATCTTTTCTGACGTGACCTTCATTTCCACCGGTCCAAAGCAGTAAACTCGGATGATTTCGGATGCGGTAAATCGTGCTTTTTACATTGTTCATAAATACATCGCTTTCCAGCGGATTATCCAGCGAACCTTTAAATTCGCCGTGCGTGTCGCCGGTAACCCAAAAATCCGACCAGACCAGCAAGCCGTAACGATCGGCCAAATCGAAGAATACATCTTCAGGAGTAATTCCACCGCCCCAAATCCGAACGAGGTTAATGTTCGAATTCCTGAATAGGTGCATTTCTTCATCGTACCTGACCGAATCGCGGTTCAGCATCATATCCGGAACCCAGGCGCCCCCGGTTAAATGAACCCGGCGACCATTGACATAAAAGTCTCTGCGAAGCGATTTATTTTCAACATCAACGGCTTTCGAAGCAACAGTGCGGATTCCAAAGACGAAAGTTGTATCATCAGATAGAACTCCATTTGACTCATACTGAAGTCTGATCCGGTATAAATTGGGTTGACCATAACCGGCCGGCCACCACAAATGAGGTTGTTTAATGACAAACTGTGACGTATTCTCCGCAGTCAGATCAACCTGTGTTGCTGTTCCTGAAACCACGTTGACTTCTTTACTTAGCTGAATAGATTGTCCGGAGAAGTTTTCAGGCCTGATATTTATTTTCAGCGTTCCTTTTTCAGCACTCCGGCTGTGATTTGCCAGTTTTACACGTAGCGAAAGTCGGGCAACCGAAGTATCTGGCAAATTAGGCAAATCGGTTACCAAATGCGGCTGAGAAATAGTTACATTTCCTGAAGTACGCAGGTAGACGGGCTGCCAGATTCCAATATTCCTGTCGCGAACAGGCGGCATCCAGTCCCAACCCACCGAACAAAGCATGGTTACATTTTTGCCGATATCACCCGTTGGTCCACCATTCAGAAAGAAATCGCCAAGGGCTTTTAGCTGTTCAGTGTCGGGAAGTCCGGGAAAATCGAGCGGATAGATTTTAACGGCCACAGTATTTGTACTTCCGGCCTGAATAAACTGACTTACATCAAAATTGTATTCGGCAAACATGCCCACCATTTGCGTCGAATCGGCAATCTGATGTCCATTCAGCCAAACGGCAGCCCTGTAATTTATCCCTTTAAAAATGAGTTGAAAATGGCGTCCCTTGTCACTTTCAGGAACAGAAAATGAGCTGCGGTACCAGTAAGGTTTTTTCCACGGGTTGCCCACATTCGGAATGTGGCTGTATTGTTCAAGCTTGTACTTTTTATTAAACTCATCCGAAGCATCCGGAATAAACATGTTATTCATTCCGGAATACGGATCGGGATAAACCCGGTTGGCTACCAAACCTGTAAGTACCGTCGACGGAACTTTTACCGGGAACCAATACACATTTGACTGGTAATTGCCCGACGATATTTTTTCTCCGGAATCGCCAATTAATTCGGACGATTGAAGCTCAAATTGCGAAATTTGAATCTGTTTAATGTTTCCTGACTGTGCGAAAACGGAATTCGAAATCTGCAGTTGAATGAGAATCAGCAGAATAAAAAGTGAACTTAATTTCATGTGTTTGAGGTTATATTGTTCGTTGTACAATTTTAAGCAATTTCAGTTCTACAGGCAATTATTCCTGAATATAATTCTAAATGAGTATCCGTTACTTTACCTCAAATGAAAAGTTTTCCTTCGTGCACAGACTGGCCGATCAATAATCCCACAAATGGGGATTGATTGAGTGTATACCACCGAATATTTTTGTCCTTTTAATTAAAAAAAGCGATGAAAAGAGCAGCACTGGAAATAGCTTTGGCCATTTTATTTCTGTCATGCAATCAAAACGACAACAATACTTTAGGCAAGCTTGATGGAGAAAAAGCAGGTGGCGAAACCACTGTCTTTGTAAAGACGAGCCAAGCTTTTGGACTGCCGGCAACAAATCTTTCGCCTGAAAGTCTGGAAAAGCATATCAAGGGCGACGCGGCTTTCGAAGCTCTTTTTGTTTCAAGTCCTGCACCAAAAAACGGTGGTTTAGGTTCAGTCTTCAATAATAATTCGTGCAACGGCTGCCATCCTTCCGATGGTCGTGCCTCTGTTCCGGAGAATCTGAATGGAATAAGCGGATTATTCCTGAAAATAAGTATGCCGGGAACTGATGGACATGGAGGATCAGCGCCGGTACCGGGATATGGCACTCAACTTCAGCACCAGTCAATTTACGGTTACCAGCCCGAAGCCTTGATGGCAGTAACTTACGAAGAACAAAATATTTCGCTGGCCGATGGGAAGCTTGTCTCATTACGAAAACCCACTTATTCCATTGGTTCGCCTTATACTTCCTTGCCCGGAAATGTGTTGGTTTCACCCCGGATAGGAATGCCTGTTTTTGGTTTGGGATTGCTCGAAGCTATTCCTGAAAATTCAATTTTGGCCAATGCCGATCCTGATGATACGGATGGAGATGGAATTTCAGGAAAAGCAAATTATGTTTGGGACCTGGTTTCGGGAACAGTAAAATTGGGACGTTTTGGCTGGAAAGCAGGAACGCCAAGCGTTCTTGTTCAAACGGCCGGCGCTTACAACGAAGATATGGGGTTGACCAATTACCTGAAGCCCGTGGAAAGTTCGTCCGGACAAACAAACGGAGACCCAAACTCGGTTTCGCCTGAAGTGAGCTGTGATGAACTGGAGAATGTTACTTTTTACGCATTGACATTAGGCGTCCCGGCAGGCCGCGATTTTGACGATCAGGAGGTGATTGCAGGCCACCAGATTTTTGAACAGATCAACTGCTCATCCTGCCACGTAGCAACATTTACGACCGGAGACTATGATGGAATTCCGGAAATAAGCAAGCAGAAAATTTACCCTTACACCGACATGCTTTTGCACGATATGGGCGACGAGTTGGCCAATAACCGCCCTGAATTCCTGGCCAATGGCAATGAATGGAAAACCCGGCCGCTTTGGGGAATCGGGTTGACGGCTTTAACAAGCGGGCACACCAGTTTTTTGCACGATGACCGCGCCCGAAACCTGACCGAAGCCATTCTTTGGCACGGTGGCGAAGCTGAAGATTCACGCGAAGATTTCCGGAAATTATCAACCAAAGACCGGGAAGTTTTGCTACGGTTTCTGGAATCGTTATAGTTTTTGATGCTAAAAATTCACAAATAATTATCAGAATTGTATCAGTTTGTTTCGATAAATATGCCGAAACTTGCAATCCTGTTGCTGGTTGGCTAAATTCTGCGACCGATAAAGGGGTACAACAT
>JBAZGO010000031.1:0-5297 GCA_041652995.1 Prolixibacteraceae bacterium | reverse complement strand
CAAAAAAAATGAAAAGAAGAGATTTTCTAAACATAGGCGCACTGGCTACCGTTGGCGGGGCTATTGCAACACCTGCGCTGGCCGGACAATTGGCTGGTGAATTTGAATTACCAAACAAAGGAAAAGCCAAAAATATCATCTTTATGGTGAGTGATGGTATGAGCCACGGCACCCTCAACATGGCCGATTTACTGCTACAGCGTAAGGAGGGACGGTCGAGCAACTGGATCAAACTTTATCGCGACCAAAAGGCCAGTCGCGCGTATATGGATACTGCTTCGGCAAACTCGATGGTAACCGATTCTGCGGCCGGAAGCTCGTCGTGGGGCGGCGGCGTGCGTGTCAACAATGGCGCGATTAACGTCGGGCCTGACGGCACATTCTACAAACCCATCCTTCAGAAATTTAAAGAAGGTGGAAAAGCCGTAGGTTGCGTGACCACCGTGCCAATCACCCATGCCACTCCTGCCGGGTTTTGTGTGAGTACCAAAAGTCGTGGAAGCCAGGAAGATATTGCTTCGATGTACCTTGATCTGAGATTTGATGTAATGATGGGTGGCGGAACTGAGTTTTTCAGCGCTGACAAACGCAAAGACCAACGTGATTTGTTTGCCGAATTTGCCAAAAGTGGCATTCAGGTTGCACGCACCAAAACCGAAATGGACCATTGCAAAACGGGTGTTCCCATGCTGGGTGTTTTTCACGAAGATGGCTTACCATACACGCTTGACCAGAGATCGGATTCAGGATTGATGGCCAGCATTCCAACATTGGCTGATATGACCCGAAAAGCTATTGAGCAGTTAAGCAAAAACCCGAACGGATTCGTCCTTCAGGTAGAAGGCGGAAAGGTGGACTGGGGCGCTCATGCCAACGATTTGGGTGCGCTGATTTACGACCAGATTGCTTTTGACGACGCCATTGCTGTTGCCATTGAATTTGCTGAAAAGGATAATGATACGCTGATTGTAATTACCACCGACCATGGAAATGCAAGTCCGGGGCTGATCAAAAGCAAAAATGTAGATGCCTGTTTCGATACCGTACAGAATTTTAAATATACCAACGAATGGATACTGAACGGTATCCGCAAAACGGACACCCCGCAACAGGTCATCGACCGCATCCATGAAGCTCAGGGAATGACAATCACCAATGACGAGGCCACTGAACTACTGACCCATTATTCCGATCTCGACAATGAAGGGATTTACAATGCATACAAACTTCCGTTTAAACGATTGGGGCAAATTCAACAGGCTTATACATCGGTTGGGTGGTCGGGCATGGACCATTCGGGTGAATTTGTTGAGCTCGGCATGTTTGGTCCGGGTAGCGAAAAACTTCCAACTTTTGTAAAAAACACCGACCTGCATAATTTTATGCTGAAAGTAACCGGATTGAAGGGATAAACGTCTAAACCGTCCGGTTAAAATCTTCGGTTCCGATCAACTTGTTGATTACGGCATAAATGGTCAGGCCTGAAACTGATTTGATTCCCAGTTTATTGGTAATGTTCTTCCGATGCGAAATGACGGTATGAATGCTGATAAACAATTCTTCAGCAATTTCGCGGTTACTTTTACCTAAGGCAATAAGCTTTACTACATCCAGTTCGCGTTGCGAAAGATTGGCATTTTCATCCTCTTCAGGAGAATCGTTGGTGGCTTCAACTATTTTTTCGAGTTTGCTGAAGATTTTTTCCTCATCATCATTAATGTAAATTACTTCGTCGAACAATGACAACAACTGTTCATCAAAATAAGCATAAACCAGTGCGATCAGCTTGAACCCGAAGTTAATGGCTTCCTGTCTGAGGAGTTTGATCCGTTCGCCCTTGCTGTCGAAATAAGCCGATGGATTGACCAGCAAAATATTGTATTTCCCGGTGCGCAAATGGTCGCTTATTTCGCGGGAGCTATCCGAAAAACTAACTTCGTAATTGAAGGATTGTGTTTTCAGGATCGACTGGATTCCCTGCCGGATAATTTCCGAGCGGTCAACAACCAAAACTTTAGTCTTGCCCATTTTCTGCCACTTCTTTTTCGAGTGTTCGTACAATTGGGGCAAGTACCCGTTCTTCCAACCCGTTGTGATCGTTCAAATCATATTCAAGATCAAACAATTCGAGCAGTATCTGGTTCCGGTAAAACCGGTCCTTGGTTGGCGGAAAATGTTTGATCAGTAATTGCTTCAGGTCATCCAACTTTTCTTCGATGTTCGAATGGTTGTCTATAAAATTATCGATCCGATAGTGAAGTAATTCTTCGTCCGCTTCCTGACTGCTTAATTTGCCGAAAAGCGCAAGGATATATGGAAAAACGGTCCGTTCTTCGAGGTTCATGTGTTCAATCACCTCGTCCATATATTCCTTGAAAAAGGCATGTAAAAGACGCGTGTCCGGATTATCAGTTCGTTCGATAAATTTGTCGATTAATTCGCTGATGTAAGGCAATTTATCCAGAAGAAAATATTTGTGCCCGTTTTTCAGGTAATCAATTAGCCCAGGGATGTATTCTTTGGCCAACAACTCGCTTACGGCGAATGAATGGTCGTTAAAAACATTGAGGACCAACAACACAAACGAAGTGTTAAGCTGTTGTTTAGAACAAACCTCAGCGATCGATTTGTCTCCAAATCCAAGCGAAATGCCAAACCGTTCAATCACCAAAAGCAGACGTTGGTTGATGTGTACAATATCAGCCATCCGTAAATCGCCGCTAATAACTAACTCCCCGGAATGTACCATGTTCCCTGTTTTTTTTGCAAAATAATGAAATTTATCCATTTTGCCTGAATGTAAACGATTCTTCGACCTAAAGTCGGAACTTGATCCTGTATTGTGAAACATCATGATAAACCTAATTTAATTGAGATGTTGGGGAGAAAATGTCCTGAAATCGACCTCGATCCGGGTGATGTTCATTAATTCTTTCCTTTTTCGTCCGGCGAAAGATCGTATCAAATTCCTGATTTCTTCCAGTTCGTTTGATGTAAAAAGTATCTTGATCTCGGTGCCTGGAATTGGAACCAGTATTTTGCGGCGATAACCGGACGATTTGTTCAATTCTTCGTAATACAATCCATCAATTTGTTCCAGGTGGTTCAGAAAATCATTCAGCTTGGTTTCCGAAGTAAAATCGTACGAAAAATTTCCAAATTCGAGATGGATCTTTCGACATTGGTTGCAGACAAAAATTTGGCCGGTTGTGCTACTTCGTATAATCATATTCAAAATTTTATACAGGCAAAATTACACTGAAATTATGCTGCAGTCAATCACCTGAAATAATGAAATTGGTGGTGGCTATCCCAACTAATAGGTATGCATTACATGCAATAAACCCATTGCAAACATTGAATGCTACTTTGCTAATACCTGATTGTCCAATGGTTTATTTACTTCAATCATAACATATAGGGATCGGTTAATTGTTAATCGCTATTTGTGGGGATTGATGTAAGCGCCCCGTTTCGGTTGCTTTGCACACAGAAATTCAAACAACTGAAATCTATGAAAAATATTACAACCGGAATTCTGATTTTACTGGCTTCCGGATGTCTGTCAACAAACCCGGTTTTTAGTCAGGATCAGCCCGTTTCGAGCCGGGTGGAACAAGGATTTGAAAAGTACCGATTTGGTGGCTACTTATGCGTCCATGAAAAACAATTCGATACTGTTGCTGGCTTCTACAGAAAATTTACTGGCAAGTGGTTCGCAGACCGACCTGGATGAAGCTTGTGCCAACTGGAAAGGAACCCGTAAACCGTGGGAAAGCAGCGAGGCCTTCCTTTTTGGTCCGGCATCATTTAAAAATCTCGCCCCCCTGCTCGATTCGTGGCCTTTAGATCAAACTCAGCTTGACAATGTATTGGCCGGAAACCAGGAATTGACCGCTGATTTTGTCCGCAACAGTCTGGGCTCCGGGTTGCGCGGTTTTCACACCATTGAATACCTGATCTTCAGGAATGGAACCGCGCGAACAGCTTCGGAGGTAAGCTTGCGCGAAAAACAGTATCTGGTGGCTGTAACCGAAGTTTTGCGCGACGATTGCACCACCCTTTGGGCTTTGTGGGCTGGCGTTGAAGATGGAACGGAGGAAGCCGAAATTTTGGAGAACATTGAAGTTTCTGTTGGAACTCCTTATGCCGAAGAATTTAAAAACTCCGGAAAAGCAGGAAGCCGATATTTGTCGCAAACCAACGCTGTTGAAGAAATTATCCAGGGGATGATTGACATTGCCGCAGAAGTTGGAAGCCAAAAAATTGCAGGGCCGGTAAAAAGCCAGAATGTACTCAATGTTGAATCGTGGTTCAGTTGGAACTCGCTCACCGATTTTACCAACAATGTCCGCAGTATAGAAAACGCATACATCAACGGTTACAACGGATCAACTCCCGGATCAAGTCTTTCAGCGTTTGTTAAGGCCATCGACCCAACCATTGATGCTGAAGTAAAAGCAAAGATTGCCGCTGCGGTAACGGCCATCAATGATATCCCGGCACCTTTTCGAAACAGCCTGAACAACACAGAAAAAACAAGCGCAGCCATTTCAGCCATGAGCGACATGGAAGATGTACTGACCAAAAAGGTATTGACATTGGTGGTAGATTAATTCTTCCATATTCTTTTTGAATAATTCGAAGTTTGGGTTCATTATTAAAATTAAAAGGAAGTATGAATCACGGAGAAAAATGAATATAAAACTGCTTTCAAGGAAAAAAATATTGGGTATCGTTGTGAGTATTTCCGGGCTGATAATTTTGCTTATTAGCATGGGTTTTACCTATACTGGCCGGAATAACGACAGAACCGTTAATATTGAGGTGAAAACAGACACTTCATCCTATGTTCTTTCTCAGGTGCTTGATAGTGCCGGGCAAACATTGTGTTTTTACCGCGACATCGACCAGTTTCCCTGCGAATACTCCGTTTGTGAATGCATGCAGGTTCGGATCTATTGGGACACCCAAGGGAAATATCTGAAGCTTTCGACCGAAGAAGGCTTTGGCTTGACCAAGCTCAACCACAAACCGTTTTCGAAACGTGATTACAAAAAGCTGGACGAATTGTTGGGCAATCCCAAATCGTATCTTCGTTATTATAAGCTCAATAATCTAACCAATAAAACGGCTGAAAAGCATTATTATTCAACCGATGCAATTTCGGGATCGACGGTTACCGAAGTGAGTTATGAAACCGTGCGCGGCGCTGTAAAAACCTGCTTTGTGCTTTGGAAAATTGCCACGGGTGAAACTTCAACCTTTATCAGTCAGATGAATCAGGAGATCGGAAG
>JBAZGO010000030.1:0-76115 GCA_041652995.1 Prolixibacteraceae bacterium | reverse complement strand
AGTGTTCACTCCTTAAGACCAAAAACCACAAAAGCCCCACCGCCCTTTAATGGTGCAGGTAAAAAGAAAGGATCATTCGCGCATGGCCTTGTGCTTGCAGCCGGTTCGTCTCACTCATTCAACCGTTCCGTTCGTACCTCACTGCGCTATTTCATTCATTCACCTCTCCAGCTTCAGCACCGCACGAGTAAGTGTTTCGTGCCTCAACACCTACACCTTTCCCCACCCACAACAACAGCATTCCCGCTTATTTTTACCTGCGAAATGTTTGCCCCATAAAACCGGCTCCCGATCATTGTCGCTTTATTCAGCCTATATTGAGCGTTTCATCATGCTATTGAAATGAGAATAACTGCCCACGCACCTCCCGGTGCCAGTTATTTCCCATTTCAACAGCACATCATCATACCTGAAATTTGACATTTCCTTTTTTATAGAAATATATGTCAATTCAACGACTAATGATATAAACAGAATCGTATAAAATGGAATCGCACTTTGATAGTGCGATTTTTGTCATAATATGCACTTAATCAGTGCATATTATTTTTTTCAGAAAATAAGCTACTATGGACAAATTATTCAACAGTTTATAGAAGAGACAAATACCAGCTTCATCCGCTACATTTATACTGAAATCAATTGGAAAAGTCGGATGATTAGACTTACGATTTCACGCGGAATTGGGAAAACTACGCACATCCTAATTCTTCAGGCATCCGATAGGAACTACCAAAACACCGTCATTACGACGATAGGCATATTGACCTCCGGTTATGACCATTAAGAATGAGGCTTGTCCCATTTTATCTTCATCAATTTTTGCCTTTAGTGCCAATAGATTTTGAGCAGCTTCCTCAATCTGTTTGTTTCCTAACTTTACTTCTATCGCTGCCCAACGACCATCTCTTATCCGAACAATCAAATCGGATTCTAATCCACTTTTATCCCGATAATGAAACACATCACCATCAATCGCTTGCGCATAAATACGAATATCTCGTGTGCATAAAGATTCAAACAGGAACCCAAAAGTATTGAAGTCGTTCAACAACCCATCCGGATTTGTTCGCAACACTGCCGTAGCGATCGAGGGATCAACAAAATGTCTTTTTGCCGAAGTCCGTATTGCCGACTTGGAACGCATTGACGGCAACCAAGCAGGCAAATCTTCCACGACAAAAATTCTTCTTAATGCATTTAGGTAAGAACCAATTGTTTTATCTGATATTGAAATATCAGTCGCTTCAATATCACTTTTGATCGTCTCTATCGAAGCCATTGTGGCTATATTTCTTGCCAGAGATCGCAACAATAACCGAACTCTTTCGGGATTTTTTTCCACATCATCAACACGTGATACATCATGATTAATTACAGCCTCTACATAATCTCTTGACATACGTAATGCTGATGCTTCATTTTTCAAAACACTGGCAGGCCATCCACCTCTACATAAAGCAAAAGCTATTTTTTCTATGGACAATTCGGACATTGATTCAATATCCTGATTCCCTCCAAACAGACTTCCTAAAGAAACTGAGCCATTTGATTCATTCGATTCAAATAGACTCATCGGACGCATCAACATTCGGGAAAACCTTCCTGTACCAGTATGTGCAGTTACATTATCAGCAGGTACTGCCGAACCAGTCAAAATAAACTGACCGACATCACCCCTTTTATCAACTTCGAATCTGACTGCATCCCACAAAACCGAAGCCATTTGCCACTCATCAATTAATCTTGGTGCTTCACCTTTGAGTAACAATGAAGGTTTTGTGTCGGCCATTGCCTGGTAAGATGCCGAATTATCAGGATCTTGCATATACAAAATGCTCTTTGCTGCCACAGATGCAGTACGTGTTTTTCCGCACCACTTGGCTCCCTCAATTAAAACTGCTCCTGACGATTGTAATGCTATTTGTAGTTCCTGATCACACAAGCGCGATAAATAAGTCTTTTCTGCCATATTATGCGTAATTGAATTTCAATGCAAATATAACAATACTTCCTGATCTAGCGCTAATTTACTTCCTAATTTGGCGTCGATTTACTTCCTGATTTGGCAGGCATTCACTTCCTAATTTAGAAAATACAATTTGAAATAATAGTTTACAATCAGCGCAACCCAATGAAATAATTGCAAGAAGTTTACCGCAGTCATCAGGATTAACATTTTATAATATGATTGCATAAACGAGCATTCCAAGCCAAAACTGTATCTTTACACCCAATGATTGGAATATGGGTTCTCAGATAAAAATTAGTGTCATCTGTATCTTATTTGTACCATGAGTTTATAATTAGCTGATTTTCATTGGTATTTATTTTCGAAGAAGTCAAATAAAAAAGTTTGAAGATTGGAGTCGGAAGACCAAAGTTCAAATCATAAATTTAAAAAGCCTTGCCGGAGATTCCGGCGGGGCTTTTTGTTTTGCCCTTCAATAGTGCTGTTTTTATCAAAATATGCACTCAGTTAGTGCATATTGATTTTTTGCAGAAAATATACTGCTATGGACAAATTATTTGAATAGTTTTAGAAGCAATACTAATTTGATTTACAGTTTAGAAAATAATAACTCAAATACAGGAAATACAAGAGAAACGTTTTTTCTGAATCAGCTTAGAGTAAAGTATAATGTAATGGTGTCTCCGATTGCTGATTTTCAGATTGGTGATAACATGTTTGAAGTAGGTGTAAAAAATAAAGGATTGAAGCAAATCCAAGGCATTGATAAAGCATTTATCGTAAAAGATGACATTGAACTGGGATATTTGAACACGATACCACTCTGGCAGTTTGGTTTAACCTACTGATTGTGAAAAGCGTCAAAATAATCGATTGAGGACTTGTTATAGACAAGAGAACCATATTTTGCATTCGCACATTCGCATGCTGCTGGGTAAAAAAGGGTATTCGTTTATTCAGCACCTACTTTATTTTGAGTGGAATTTATGCCGCACATTTGCATGCAGTTTTCGCTGAATTGACAAAGCTGATCCAGCAGGTTACACAATTCTTCTCCGGATGAGGTCAATGAATATTCAATTCTTGGCGGAACTTCGTGAAAATCGTTTTGGATAATCAGTCCGTAATTCCGCAGAATTTTAAGACGATCGGCCAGAATGGTGTCACTAATGTATTTTAAATCTTCCTTTATTCCTGAAAATCTGCTCGTTCCTTCCTCGATACAAAATAGCACCTCGGTCATCCATCGTTTGCTTACCAGGTTCAGCAGTTCATTCAGCGTGCATCGGTTTTCAAGATAAATTTGATTGTTGTAATTGCTAGAGCTTATCTTTCTTTCGTTCATTTCAATTGGTTAAAATCATCACTAATAAAAAAATGAGTACTTGTTTGGCAGTAATTAAGCTTTTACCTTTGTTGTAAAAGTATAACAAAATGTTGATTACTGAATTGAATTTAAGAATGTTAACATATAAAAACAATAAATTATGGAATATAGAAAGTTAGGGAATTCTGATTTGGAAGCTTCGGTGGTGACATTTGGCGCATGGGCTGCCGGTGGCTGGATGTGGGGCGGCAATGAAAGTTCGGACGCAATCAAAGCCATTCAGGAATCGTATAATCTCGGCGTTACCTCAATCGACACTGCTCCGGTTTACGGGCAGGGAACCAGTGAGGAAATTGTTGGCGAGGCAATCAAGGGATTTCCGCGTGACAAAGTGCAGATTTTGACCAAATATGGTTTACGCTGGGATACCACAAAAGGGCAGCACTTTTTCGATAGTTTCGACAATCAGGGCAAGGCGATAAAATTGCATCGCTATTCCGGAAAAGAAAGCATTATTCGTGAATGCGAGGACAGTTTGAAACGACTGAAAACGGATTACATTGATCTTTACCAGATTCACTGGGCCGATCCGACTACTCCTATTCAGGAAACTATGGAAGCGGTAGAGAAACTGATTCAGGATGGTAAAGTTCGATATGCAGGAGTTTGCAACTACAACGTGGCGCAAATGACTGAAGCCGGGAAATATGTAACCCTGGTCTCAAATCAGGTTCCGTACAGCATGGTAAAACGCGACATAGAAAAGGATGTAGTTCCTTTCGTGCTTGCCAACAACCAGTCGATTTTAGCATACAGCCCAATGGAACGCGGACTATTGACCGGGAAGCTGAATCCGGATCATAAATTTGGCGAAGGCGATCATCGTGCCGGAGTTCCGTTCTTTACTCCTGAAAATATTAAGAGAACCAATACTTTTCTTGAAAAGCTGGGACCACTGGCCGCCGAAAAGAAAGCTAGTTTGGGTCAATTGGTTATTCGCTGGACAGTTGAACAGCCGGGAATTACCATTGCTTTGGTTGGTGCGCGAAACGCTGAACAGGCTGTTCAGAATGCAAAAGCCATGTATATTAAATTGAGTGCAGACGAAATTGGATTTATTACTGCTGAGTTGAACAAGCTTAAGCTGGAATTGTAACTCCTTTCTGAATTACTGATCGGGTGACTTACAGTCACCCGATCAGTAATTATTTCATTGCTTTTTTGTAGCAAATGCTGTCTTCCATTCCCAAATACTGGCCGTAATTTTCAGTCCTGAAATAGCCGGCTTTAGCGTAAAGTCCCTGTGCTTCAACCTGACGAACCCCTGTTTCGAGAACAGCCTGATTGTAGCCTTCTTCGACTGCCCATTTTTCAAGTTCCTGAAGCAAACCTGCCGACAATTTTCTGCCACGCATTTCAGGTTTTACAAACATTCGCTTTACTTCAATGGTTTCCTCGTCAAATGGTTTGAAACATCCGCAGCCCACAGGATTTTCATGCCAATAAATTACAACCGCATGTTTAATTTTGTCAATCTGGTTGTATTGTTCGTATTGAGCCTGAGTGTCGCCATTTCGCACATAAAGATCTTCATCCAGGGCATTCACCATTTTCCGGAAATCTGAATTGTCGCTGGTAGTCCGGAAGAATTGTATTGATTGAGTAGTTTGCATATTTATTTTTTAAATGATTTAAAGTAGTTTTTGCCAGATTCACGAAAATGAAAAATCTGAAATCAGTATCAGGCGAAATAAATCTTTAATTTTACAGTTTGTAAAAATAAAAAATATGCGCGTATTTGTTTTCTGTTTATTTGTCCTGATTTCAGGAACTGTGTTGGCTCAAAATTCGATTAATCAGACCGATGGGAAGGGCCAGAGGCAGGGCTTGTGGATGAAACGCGATTCTGATGGGAAGCTGATTTACCAGGCAACTTTTAAAGACAATAAACCGGTGGGTGAAATGAAGCGTTTCCACCCGAATGGAAAAATAAGGGCCATTCTAAATTTCACCGAAGGCAGCGACGAATCTGACGCTCAAATGTTTGATGAGCATGGAAAATTGATTGCCAAAGGGAAATATGCCGGACAAAAAAAGAATGGTGAATGGACTTATCTGGCCGATTCTAAAATTGTATTGACAGAAAACTATGTTGACGGATTGAAAGAAGGCGTGAGCAAGAGGTTTTACAAAACCGGCGAATTACTCGAGGAATCGAGCTGGAAAAACGATAAACTGAATGGAGCTTACCGGTCGTTTTTTCAGGATGGACAGGTTTATCTGGAATGCGGATATTCAGGAGGTAAACTAAATGGTAAATTTAAATCGTGGCATGTTGATGGAAAACCTGAACTCGAAGCCACTTATTATGATGGCGCGCGCGACCAGGATTGGAAATACTTTGATAAGGATGGCAATTTACTGTACACCTTGAAATTCGATATGGATAAATTGTTAAACCCTGAAGTTCAGGACAGTGTTGAAAAATCCCGGTCGGAGGAATACAAAACCAAAGCTGACGATGTTCCGGATCCTGATCAATTCAGGCAAAATCCGGAAGAATATATGCGATTGATGCAAAATCAATAATCCGTTAAGATGAAAATCAGGCTGATTCTTTTGTTGTTGTTTTTGTGTGCAGACCTTGGACTGTATGCACAAGACTCAGCCAAAAATTCGTATTGGGTAAAACTGAAAGACAAATCCGGAACTCCTTTCAGAATTGGCAGACCTGATGAATTTTTGTCGCAGCGATCAATCGCCCGACGAATCAGGCAGCACATTGCCATTGATGAAACGGATTTGCCGGTTTCTCCTGAATATGTCGATTCGCTTCGCAATCTTGGCCTGGAAATAGTTCATACTTCAAAATGGCTGAACGGAGTAACTGTCAGGACTGCCGATACAGTTTTAATCAATCAAATTGCAACTCTTTCGTTTGTTGTTTCTGTGGAATTGACAAAACCCGGAAATTTATTGAAATCGGCTACTCAGAAATTCAGGATTGAAGATGCAGATTCTGAATACAAAGCGGCAGATTATGGTATAGCAATCAGTCAGTTAACTTTAATGAACGGACAATATCTGCACGAACAAGGTTATCGCGGTAAAGGAATTCAGATTGCTGTTTTGGATGCAGGCTTTTGGCATGTCGACCGGCTCAGCGTGTTTGACAGCCTGCGAACAGAAAACCGGATTTTGGGAACGCGTGATTTTGTCGATCCAACTTCTGGTTTTTACGAACAACACACGCACGGAATGAGCGTGCTTTCGTGCATGGGCGGCAATCTTCCGGGAAGTATGATTGGCACTGCGCCCGACGCATCGTTTTATCTTTTCAGGACTGAAGATGCTTCAACAGAATATCCGGTTGAAGAAGATAATTGGGTTACTGCTGCCGAATTTGCTGATAGTTTGGGTGTGGATGTCATCAATTCGTCGCTGGGTTATTTCACATTCGACGATGTCCGTATGAACCACACCTATACCGAAATGGATGGGAAAACAATCCGGGTGACCCAAGGTGCAAACATGGCTTTTCAGAAAGGGATTCTCGTTTTTGCCAGCGCCGGAAATGAAGCGTCCGATTCGTGGAAATACATCATTGCGCCAGCCGATGGTGAAAATATTCTGGCGGTTGCTGCGGTAGATAAAAATGGGAATAGGGCATCTTTCAGCAGTGTTGGGCCAGCCTTTGGTGGCGCTGTAAAACCGAATGTAGCGGCAGTGGGTTGGGCTACTTATTTGGAAACCAGCGCCGGCGCATTGGGCTATTCAAACGGAACTTCTTTCTCGTCGCCGGTTTTGGCAGGAATGGGCGCTTGTTTGTTGCAGGCCAACCCGCTTGCAGATGTTCAACAGTTAAAAATGGCCATCGAGCAAAGCGCCAGTCAATACAGCACGCCCGATTCGCTGCTTGGCTTTGGCATTCCCGATTTTGAAAAGGCTGATCAATATTTAAAAATACGAAATTTGGATGCTTTGGAAAATGGGAATACGTTTGTTGCTTCTCCCAATCCGTTTCAAAACTACCTTTTTGTACAGAATTTAAATCCAGTTTCCGGCATCGACGGATTGTTAAGCATTTACAATTTGCAGGGTGTGCAGCTTTGGCAATCAACTTTCAAAACTTCGGATCCGGTTTTTTGGGAGAATCTTTCTAACTTGCCTCGTGGGTTTCTGGTTCTGAAAATTGAATCCGAAGGCAAAAAAGAAGTGATTAAACTGGTGAAAACGAATTAATAAAATTGATTGGTATGTCAATTACAAAACGATACGAGTTTCGGGATGCGGGTTGGGAAAATCCGAAACCCACAACCTTTTAAATGAACGCAAAACAACATACACTTTTTGAGCTGCAAAATCAGGTGAAAAGCAGCCTGGAAGATTCTTTTGCCATGCCGGTTTGGGTGGTTGCCGAAATCAGTGAAATGACGGTGAATCGCAGCGGACATTGTTACCTCGATCTGGTGGAAACCGAAACCGGAACAGATTCGGTTATTGCGCGTTGCCGGGCAACTATTTGGTCGTACACATTCCGGATGCTTCGTCCGTATTTCGAAACCACAACCGGCCAGTCATTTGCTCAAGGCCTGAAAGTGCTTCTTCAGGCCAAAGTTGAATACCACGAAGTGTATGGATTTAGCCTGAATATCCGTGACATTGATCCGGTTTATACCTTGGGCGATCTGGCCCGCCAACGGCGCGAAATTATCCGGAGACTGGAAGACGACGGTGTTCTGGAAATGAATAAAGAGCTCGAACTTCCGCTTGTTCCGCAGAAAATTGCTGTCATTTCGTCTCCCACCGCTGCCGGGTTTCAGGATTTTATGGATCAGTTGCACAACAATGAGCATCAGTTTGTTTTTTACACGAAACTTTTTCCGGCGGTAATGCAGGGCAGCGAAGCGCCGCGCAGCATGATGAATGCGCTGGAACTGATATACGAATACGAAGATTTATTTGATGCCGTAGTGATTATCCGCGGAGGAGGGGCGCAGCTCGATTTGGCCTGTTTCGATCAATACGAACTGGCCTTTTATGTGGCACAATTTCCGCTGCCTGTTATTACCGGAATTGGGCACGACAAAGACGATACGGTGGTCGATCTGGTGGCGCATACCCGACTGAAAACGCCTACCGCTGTTGCCGAATTCCTGGTTTCCGGAGCGTTGCGTTTTTCCCAGGAACTGGCCGAATTGGAACAGCAGTTTACCGAAATGATTACCGATCAGCTCGAAACGCATAAAAACCGCTTGAATGACGCAGCCGACCAGCTTAACTTACTGGTTAACCAATTGATTACCGATCATAAAAACCGGTTAAACATTTCACGAATTCAACTGGCAAATCTTACTCAGTCATTCCTGAAAGTAAAACAATCTGAATTAAAACAGCTTTCGATCGAGACAAAAAATAAAACCAGCCGTTTTGTTACGCACCAAAACCATTTGCTCGATTCTTCAGGAAATAAATTGAATTTCATTTTTCGGGAACAGGTTCTGAAAAACAGAAACTTGATGAAACAGTTTGAGCAAATGCTGAGAATTCATTCGCTTGAACTGATTCGTTCTGAAAAGAAAAACCTGCACGGAATTGGTGAAAAACTTCGGCTGGTCGATCCGATGAATATTCTGAAACGAGGCTATTCGCTTACCCTGATCAATGGGAAAATTGTTAAATCGGTTGATCAGGTAAACCAAGACGACCGACTTGAAACCCGCTTGAGTGATGGAAAGGTGGAAAGCACGGTAAATAGAATTTCCAATAAAGAATAACCAATATCGAATATTGAACAAGAAATAAGAAATAAACGAACGCCTGTTCTTTCCCTCTTTCGGAGGGGTGGGAGGCCTTAAAATATTTAAATATGGCTAAAAAAGTAACTTACAAAGATGCAATCACCGAGATTGAGGAAATTCTGGAGAAAATTGAAAACGAGGAATTGGATGTTGACGAACTGGCAGAGCAAGTTAGCCGCGTTTCGGCTTTGATTGCGATCTGCAAAGACAAACTGCACAAAACCGAGGCAGAAGTTGAAAAGATTTTGAATGACATGAATCAGTAACACAGTTTTGGCCGGTTAGTCTTTCGCTAAATACGCCGGGCCAAAATTGATTCAGATTTCCTGTCAGGTTTTATTTTTGCTGATAAACCCGCACGTAATCCACTTCATACCTGATCGGAAATTTGGTATGGTCAGGATTACCACCGTTTCCACCCAAAGCAAGGTTTAACAGAATGTAATGAGGTTGGTTAAACGGATTAAAGCCATCCGGATTTACAGTTTCCGAAAGCAAAGTTGTGTTCAGCAATTCATCGTCCAGATAAAGTTTGATGGATTCCGGGGTCCAGTCCATTCGCCAGACGTGAAATTTTTTCTCCCAATCGGGGTCGGCGGAAGCAAAGTGAGTGTACGGAATCCGCTCGGTATGCCATTTGGCCACGTTTCGCTGATCGGTACCCCAGGCAGCATTGGCTAAAATAGTTGGTTCATCGTTATAGCGGTAAAATTCCATGATGTCAATTTCGCCATTTGATGGCCACGGTTTTTCTGCGCCAAGCGTCCAGATGGCGGGCCAGGCGCCCATTGCTGTGTCAATCCGGGCGCGGATTTCAAAGCGACCGTACAGCCATTGCTTATTCCGGCGTGTATTGATGCTTGCCGACGAGTAATGGGCAAATTCACGATTTGTCTGCCAACTCTGGCTCCCGGCTTCGTACCTGGTATTTGAAATTTCCTCGCGGCGACCTTCAATAACCAAAACCCCGTTTTGGCAACTGGCATTTTCTTCCTGGTACCACTGAAGTTCTTCATTCCTGACAAATCCTTTTTCGTAGTTCCAGATATCGGAATTGGGTTTTCCGTCAGCGTTGAATTCTTCGACCCAGACCAGATTCATGCCAGGTATTTCAGGAGAAGGATTTGGATCGGGTAGGGTGGAGTTAATGGGCTGAGAGAATCCTGCAAATCCAATAATACTCAAAAGTAGCGTAAACGCTGGGTTTTTCATGGTTAGCCAGATTAATCAGGGATTAAAATAAAACCACAGAGAAAACCGAGGGTTTAGAGAGGAACAGAGTTTGATTTTTTAAACTCAATGGGTTCTCCTTTTTTCTCTGTTTACTCTGTGGTAAAATATCTATTTTTTCGTTTGTTGGTAATTATTTCGCCGGAATGTTCTTCAGCGTTTCAACCAAAAAATCCCAGAATTTTCCAACTGATTCGATGTTCACTTTTTCGTCGGGCGAATGTGGAAACCGAATGGTTGGACCAAATGAAATCATGTCCCAGTTTGGATAAGTTCCGCCCAGGATTCCGCATTCCAGTCCGGCATGAATGGCTTTTATTTCAGGAACACGGCCGAATTTATCGTTGTACACCTGCAACATGGTTTTCAGGATGGGCGAATCCATGTTTGGTTTCCATCCGGGGTAACCACCTGAAAAACGAACGTTGGCGCCCGCCAGTGAAAAAACCGAATCCATTCGAGAGCCGAGTTCTGCGCGGGCCGAATCAACCGAACTACGCATTAAACAGGCAGCGCTAATGGTTTTCGCTCCCATATCCGATTTTACAATAGCCAGGTTCGTTGAGGTTTCAACCAGTCCGGGCATGCTGTCGCTCATCCGGATTGCTCCGTTCGGGCAAGCAACAATCGAATGAGTTAAATTAATTTGAGTCTGCTCATCGATTAACGAAGCGGGCATTTCGGTTTTGGCCAGTTCAATCTTCAACCCGGGTTCTGTTGCCGAAAGTTCACGTTTGATAATTGTGGTAAGGCCGGCAACCAAACCAACCAGTTTATCGGCTGTGGCATACGGAACAGTTACCACGCCAAAAGCTTCGCGTGGTATAGCATTACGCAGGTTTCCCCCGGCAATCGACGACAAACGCAATCCGCAAACTTTGTAGGCTTCCTTCAAAACGCGGAAGAAAATTTTGTTGGCATTTCCACGGCCCAGGTTAATGTCAAGGCCTGAATGTCCGCCTTTTAATCCGGTTACATTTAATTTAAACGCGATCGAATCGGCAGGTACCGGAACCTCGGTAAAGGAAAACAATGCGCTTGCATCTTCGCCACCAGCGCACCCGACATACAATTCGCCTTCGTCTTCCGAATCCAGATTAATTAAAATATCACCTTTCAGGATTCCTGATTTTAAACCCATGGCTCCATCCATTCCGGTTTCTTCTGTCGCTGTGAAAAGCGCTTCAACCGGCCCGTGGGCCAGATCTTTCGAGGCCAGAACAGTCATTGCAGCAGCAACACCAATTCCATTGTCTGAACCAAGTGTTGTTCCATTGGCTTTCACCCAATCGCCGTCGATCAGAGTTTCAATCGGATCGCTTGCAAAATCGTGTTCTTTGTCGCTGTTTTTTTGAGGAACCATGTCCAGATGTCCCTGAAGGATTACGCCTTTCCGGTTTTCCATGCCGGGAGTG
Source organism: Prolixibacteraceae bacterium (assembly GCA_041652995.1). Lineage (GTDB taxonomy): Bacteria > Bacteroidota > Bacteroidia > Bacteroidales > Prolixibacteraceae > Aquipluma. Next base: position 64,370 of record JBAZGO010000030.1, on the reverse strand, counting down.
GCGGGTTTGCGGATAATTACGTTTCCGGCTTCATCCTGAATAGTTTCCAAACCAAGTTTTTTCCCGAAGTCGGCAACGTATTGCCTGATTTGTTCTTCGTGGTGTGAAGGACGCGGTATGCGCGTCAACTGATAAAAATTTTCCCAAACTTCGTTGGGCGTTAATGTTGAGATTTCGTTGCTCATATACTTGTTTTTAAGAATAAAATCACGCTAAAATTGAAGTACCTAAAAGTACGATTATTCCATGTAGTTTCCTGAAAACATAACAATAAAAAACCTGTATTCGTTTAAACGAATACAGGTTTTTTATATTTTTTAAATTCCGTCACGAATCTGTACTTTATTCCTTAATATTTGGTTTTTCAAGTCCGTAGCCTTTACGTTTGTCTTCGGCTTTTAACCAGAAGCTAACCACCAGTGCCAGCACAGTAAGGGTAACAAAGATGGCCCAGGTGGTTGTGTAGTTATAGTTTACATTTTGTCCGGCTGATTTTGCGGCAGCTACTCCCGGATTGGTTTTGTCAAGAACAATCCCAACTAAAAGTGGAATTCCCCACAATCCAATATTTTGAACCCAGAATATTAAAGCATAAGCGCTTCCCAATTGTTTTTCAGGAATAATTTTAGTTACTGAAGGCCACATAGCCGATGGAACCAGAGAGAAGGCAATTCCTAACAACAATACGTTGAAGAATACGGCAACAACGCTTGTAATAAAGGGAACCATAAAAATTACATGAACGATGAAAAGCAGGAATGCTCCCAAAATCATGATGGAAGCACCTTTCCCTTTTTTGTCGTAGATACCACCAAAAAGCGGAGTTAAAAGCATTGTTCCAAAAGGTACCAGACTTGGTAAAAATCCGGCCCAGTCTTCAGAAATACCAAATTTATTCACCATTAAATCGGGGCCATATTTATAGAACGGGAAAACTGCACCATAAAACAGTACGCAAAGTACAGAAAGTAACCAGAATGCCCGGTTGGTAACAATTACCCTCAAATCTGAAAATACAAAAGGTTCTTCGTGTTCGTTTTCCTTGTTGTCGTCCATTTGGATTTCCAGCTTTTTATCCATCAGATTGTAGTAGAAGAAGGCTACAAGTCCGATGATTAATGCGATCACTACAAATAGTAATGTCGTTGGAACGTCGTAGGTGTTGGCCAGTTTGGCGCCAAAAGCAAGCGGAACAAAAGAACCGATACGGGCAATAGCTACCTGCATTCCCATGGCTAGCGCCATTTCTTTTCCTTTGAACCATTTGGCAATGGCTTTCGAAACGGTTATCCCGGCGTATTCACAGCCTACTCCAAACAACGCATAGCCAAAAGCGGCAAAGAAAACCTGATCTTTAATCATCCAAATTCCCAGAATATTCATTTCATGTGTGGTCGAAAATCCACCTTTGAACGCGATGTATTTTATGCTGGCTCCAACAATCATTACAACTGCTGAGGTAATTGTACTAAACCTAATTCCAAATTTGTCGAGTAAAATACCAACTATAATGAGCATGAAAAAGAATACGTTGAATAATCCGTAGGCACTTGTTACGATCCCGAAATCGGTACTGTCCCAGCCGTATGTCCGCTCCAGAATAGGTTTCATGGGCGAAATTATGTCGGTAAAAATGTAGCCGGCAAACATGGTGAACGAAAGAATAAACAAAGCTGTCCATCTGGCCGTTCTCGAATCTCTTAACGTCGCTTGTATCGCATTCATATCAAAGAATTAAAGATGTGTTTTTTTAGAGGCCACTAATATAACAAAATATCCCAGAGTCAAACGACAACAAACTTCAGGTAAAAAAAATCCCGGCAGATATTTGTCGGGATTTTCAAATTACGTTATGTGTTGTTATTCTTTTTCGCTGGCTTCTGAAGGCATTTCAGTAATACTTTTTACAGCGCCGGTTGAAGGATGGAATTTGATTTTGTAAGTACCATCCAGCAAATCTTCAGGAAGCGGGGCGATAGTTCCGAACTGGGCAATTGTGGCGCTGGCACCTGCAAGCTGTTTGCTGCCATCCATAATCCGAATTTCAGCCATTCCGGGCATACGATAAAATACGCCGCTTTTTCCTGCATCCGGACTTTCTGATGAACTCAATCCGCTTTGCTTAGCAGCAAGGTTATCCGATTTAGCCACTTCAATAACAATTGGCCGTCCCGATAAATCAGATTTTGGCAAAACGCCGCGTTCTTCGCTGAAGCGGAAAAAAACTTCGCCTTTTTCAGTTTTAGTTCCGGGTACAAATTCAAAACTGAATTCATACGACTGTTTCGATGATTTTCCGATAAACAGCGACAGATAGTTTTCTTCCATTTTACCGAGTTCTTTAGCCATCACTTCAAACGATTTTCCGTCAGGAAGAGGCTCGTCATCGGCATTGGTTAACAGTGCGAAGCGCGAATTCCGCAGATTGAAAAGAGTTTCGGCCGCTTCGGCGGCTTTTTGCTCTATGCTTTTCGAAACCATTTTGAAACTTCGGGTTGAATCGGCTGCAGAATAAAAACTCCAGATCGACAGGTCGGTAAATTTTACCTGCTTGTCCAGATCTTTGGTCAGGAATGATTGAGTCTGAATTTTTGGTTCGTTGCTTTTTACGCCGGTACTTATTCCGGACAAAACTCCCGATTCGGTCAAACTCACAAGCTGGGCAGCCTGCCCCATCGCTTTGTGAACCTGGTCTGCATCGGGTTTGCTGAAGGTTTCAATGGTCATATCGTCCATGTTCCAGCGTTCGCCACTTGTGGTTGGCACGTTGTCGATGCCAAGCATTTTTTGCGCATACATATAGAATGGACCATTTACAAAACGTTCGCGGGTAGCTTTTATATGGACTCTTATGCCAGTTTCGGGCAAAGAATATACTACACCTTCAACCGGCCCGACGGGTGCGCCAGGCACTTCCTTTTTCTTGTCGTCTTTTGACGTGGCAAAAACCGATACTGAAAGTAAAATCAGGAGCATTGCCATTACTGAAATTTTCATCTGTTTCAAGTTTATTGATTTCTGTTTCATGCGTTATTAATGTTCAAATGGTTTAAGTTTTAGCGCAATTAATAATTCTGAGTTTGCAATAAAACCCAAAAATAGCCAAAATATTATTCAAGCCGCAGAAATGCAGCACCAAGCTTCTCAATAATATCGCCGGCAATGAGTGAATGCATGCTGTATTTTTCGGCCGCAATGTCACCAGCCATGCCATGAAGATAAACCGCTATCGTCGCAGCTTCTTCGGCGGTGTAATTCTGAGCCAATAATCCGAGAATAATCCCGGTTAACACGTCGCCGCTACCGGCTGTGGCCATTCCAGGGTTTCCGGTGCTGTTAAAAAATACGCTACCGTCAGGAACGGCAATGCAAGTGTACGCGCCTTTAAGAACCACAATAACTTTGTGTTTCATCGAAAATGCGACCTGTTTTTGCAATCGTTCATACGAGTTGACTGAAGAACCGGCCAGCCGCTCGAATTCTTTGGGATGAGGTGTGAGAATTGCATTTTCAGGAAGTAAAGCATACCAATCCTGATTTTCAGAAAGAATATTTAGTGCGTCGGCATCAATCACAAGTTTGTGCGGTTTTGCCTGAAGCAGACTTTTTAGGGCTGATTGCGATTCAGGGTTTTTAGCGAGGCTCGGGCCAATGCCAATGGCTGAAAATGGTGTTAATTCCGGAATTTCAGAAAATACAGTTTCTGAAATATCGATGGAAGTCATTGCTTCCGGCACTGCATTTTGAATGATCTCGTATCCCAAACGAGGAATATGGCTGGTCAATAAACCAACTCCTGCACGCAAACAGGCTTTCGACGCCAGTATGGCAGCTCCCATTTTCCCGTAACTTCCGGCAATGAGCAGTGCATGCCCATAAGTGCCTTTGTGCGAAAATTTTGCCTGCTTTTTTAATGTTCCTGAAATGAATGTTTTATTCAGGCTAAAATATTTGCTCTGTGTGCGCAGAATGGCCTCAGCATGTAACCCGATGGGCAAAACTTCCCAGTCGCCAACAAAAATGTCATTTTCAGGAAAAAGAAAACTGAGCTTCGGAAACTGAAAAGTTAAAGTGTAATTTGCCCGAACAATGGCTGAAAAATCATTTTGCGAATTGTCTTCGCCAAAAAGTCCGGCCGGCATGTCGATCGAAATTACCTTGGCTCCCGACTTATTGATGCTTTCAACAATTGATTTGGCTAACCCGGTCAAAGGCTTGCTGAGACCCGATCCAAACAATCCGTCAACAATTACAGTATTGGCTGGGATTTTTGGAATGTCATCAGCCGAAATCATTTTTTTCAGGAGAACTTTATTTTGACTTTCCAGCCGTTGCAGGTTAAATGCCGCATCGGCTTTCAGTTGGCGGCCAAAGTCGGCCAGCCAAACAGTGCACCTGAAATTGCGCCAGGTAAGCAAACGGGCCACTGCCAGTGCATCGCCGCCATTGTTTCCGGGGCCGGCAAAAATGTATATGTCTTTTTCAATTTCGGTGTGATGAATAATCCATTCAGTCACTTGTCCGGATGCCCGTTCCATTAAATCCAGTGAAGATATCGGTTCCAGCTTCATGGTTAGTTGGTCTATTTTGGCAATTTGTTTGCAGGTAAAAAGTTTCATGGCTGTGTAGATTTGAGTTAAAATTACGAAATATTGCTGACCAGACACCAAAAAGGTCATAAGCATTCGCAAAAAAGATAGCCGGATGAAATACCAGGAATCTTCAATTCTACGACATTGTCAATAACTTTTCCTGACACCTGACAATCGTCAAATTTTATTCAATGAAAACTTCATTATATTTGCCAGAATTGCAAAAACTTACAACAAAAAATAACTCACTAAAAACGATCGATTATGCTGAAAGGACATCCCAAAGGGCTATTAGTGGCATTTTTTGCCAACATGGGCGAACGCTTTGGTTATTACACCATGCTGGCTATTTTTGTACTTTATCTTCAGGCCAAGTTTGGCTTTTCAACGGCTGAAGCCGGAGGAATTTACGGTAGTTTCCTGTTTGGAATTTATTTTCTGCCGCTGCTCGGTGGATATGTAGCCGATAATTTACTTGGTTACGGTAAAACCATAACAGTAGGTTTGGTGATTATGTTTCTTGGGTATTCGCTACTGGCTATGCCGGGCCTTGGCATTGGCATTGTTTATTCGGCTCTGGCAGTCATTTCGCTTGGTACCGGATTTTTTAAAGGAAATTTACAGGCTCTGGTTGGTAACATGTACGACGATCCGAAATACAGTGCCAACCGCGACAATGCGTTCAATATCTTTTACATGGGGATTAATATCGGAGCCTTTTTTGCACCATCGGCTGCCGAAGCCATTGGTAACTGGGTTTTGAAAGGCAAAGGATTTACCTATGATTCTTCAATTCCATATCTGGCTCACCAGTTTTTAAACGGAAAGCTTGAAGATGCCAGTAAGCTCACTCAACTGGCACAGGCACAAATGGGAAGTAGCTTTTCAGACCTGACAACCTTTTCAAATTCATACATCGAAACACTTGCCAGTTCATACAATGCTGGTTTTGCAGTTGCTGCTGCCAGTATGATCGTTTCATTTCTGATTTTTATCGGATTTAAAAAATACTACAAACAAGCGGATATTACAGAAAAGGAAAAATCGAAATCAGCCGATTTAAAAGCAAAAATGGTTGTTCTTACTCCACAGCAAACACGCGAAAGATTGATTGCATTAGGCCTGGTTTTCTTTGTAGTAATTTTCTTTTGGATGGCATTCCATCAAAACGGATTTACAATGACGATTTTTGCCCGCGATTATACACAACTTGGTCACGTAAAACCAAGCACGTATGTGCTTTTCGATTTGAGCCAGTTGCTACCTGTGTTGTTTGCACTGATTGGTTCAATTATGGTTTTCAGTGCGAAAGAAAGAAATCTGAAATACATTGGTGCCGGTGTTTTTGTTGCCAGTGTGGCTTTGGCTTATTATATGATCAGTTCTTTTACAGGCGATTATACCATTACTCCGCAAAAATTCCAGCAGTTTAATCCAATATTTATCGTATTCCTTACACCGGTTATTATTGGCTTTTTTACCTGGCTGCGTAACAGAGGGAAGGAACCCTCAGCTCCAAAGAAAATTGGTTTTGGTATGCTTTTCACTGCAATTGGATTCGGATTGTTAATTGCTGCTTCGCTGGGACTTACTTCTCCGGGAGCGTTGAATGGCGCTGTTTCCGAAAATCTGGTCTCACCATATTGGCTGATCAACACGTATTTGGTTCTCACCGTGGCCGAATTATTTTTAAGTCCTATCGGAATTTCTTTTGTATCGAAAGTTGCTCCTCCAAAATACAAAGGATTGGCGCAGGGAGGATGGCTGGGTGCAACAGCATTCGGTAACCTGGCGGCAGGTTTGATTGGTATTCTTTGGGACAAAATCGAATTGTGGCAGTTCTTTACCATTCTCGTAGTGATGTGTATTTTGTCTGCAACTTTCATTTTCAGTATTCTGAAACGTTTGGAAGCCGCCACCGGAAAGGCATAAATTTATTTAGGAAAAAATGCAAAAGGGAGCCGCAGACGTTGCTCCCTTTTTTTGTGGTTTTATTTCATTCCTGATTTTTTTCATCAAATCAATAAATGATTTACTTTTGAACCACTTTCACCCATTTTACCTGAAAAATTCGCCATACAGAACATGAAGCATCGATTTTTAAAGTACTTTCTAATTTTGATTCTCTGGGGAATATTTGGTTCGTGTAAAGTAAAATCAGTTCGGGAAACGCCGCCGAATTTTCAACCTTTTTTTGAAGAATACGGTGTAAAAGGATGTTTTTTGCTTTACGATCTGAACAACGACATTTACCAGATTTACAATTCGTCACGATGCGAACAGGGTTTTCTGCCGGCATCAACATTTAAAATCCTGAATGCCTTGATTGGATTGGAAACCGGCGTAGTCACCGGTAAAGACATGGTTATTCCCTGGGACGGCACAGTACGTTCTGTTGAAGAATGGAATCGGGATCACACGTTGGCAAGCGCCATTACGTATTCAGTTGTGCCTTATTTTCAGGAAGTAGCACGCCGGATTGGTCCCGAACGCATGAAAGAATATGTGGAAGATTCGGACTTCGGGAAAATGGACATCACCAAAGAAACGATTGACAGATTCTGGCTTTGGGGCGATTCGCGCATTACTCCGTGGGAACAAATGAACTTTATTCTTCACTTTTACCAGAATAAATTGCCTTTTTCAACAGAGAATATTGATCTGGTTAAAAAGTTGATTGTTTTAAAGCAAACTGATAAATGGACTTTTCGCGGAAAAACCGGAATGACCGTTCAGGATGGAAAAAATGTAGGTTGGCTGGTTGGCTATTTGGAGGAAAAAGGAAATGTTTGGTTTTACGTATGCAATGTTGAGTCTGAAACTGAGTTTACTGACATGTTTAAAGCAAGCAGGCGTGGAATTACTGAAAAGGTTTTTAAGTCAATCGGACTGATGGAAGAATAAATTGGACATTAGGTCATTCATAGTCATTCGATTGTTGGCATAATTACAAAGAATGACTATGAATGACATGAAGTAAATGACTTGTTGTTATCTTTTTACCTCAACCAAGGCACCGTTAATAATTTGGTTTACAACATCTTCATCAAGCAATGTTGTAATATCGCCCAGGTTGCTGGCATCGCCTTCGGCCACTTTCCGGAGAATACGGCGCATAATTTTTCCTGAACGTGTTTTGGGCAATCCGGGAACAAGTTGAATCAGATCGGGTCGTGCAAATGGACCAATAATCTGTGCAACTGCCTGTTTGATACTTTTCCGGATTCCTTCTTCACCACCGGTTGAAAGTTCGCCGCAAACCACAAATGCGTAAATTCCCTGACCTTTAATCGAATGCGGATAACCAACCACAGCCGATTCGTTGACCAGCGGGTGCGAGTTAATGGCATTTTCAATTTCGGCAGTTCCAAGGCGATGACCTGAAACATTGATTACATCGTCAACGCGGCCAAGAATCCGGTAATAACCGTCCTCGTCGCGCTGAACGCCGTCGCCCGTGAAATAAAGGTTCTTGAATGTAGAGAAATAGGTTTGCCTGAAACGGTCGTGATCGCCCCAAATGGTGCGGGCTATTCCCGGCCACGGAAATTTAATGCAGAGATTGCCTTTTACGCTGTTGCCGGTTAGCTCAACACCTTCGCCATCTACAATCACAGGTTGTACGCCTGGTAAAGGAAGTGTAGCAAACGAAGGTTTTGTCGGAATAATTCCGGGAAGCGGACTAATCAACACGCCGCCGGTTTCGGTTTGCCACCAGGTGTCAACAATCGGGCAGCGGTTACGCCCAATGTGATCGTGATACCAGTGCCAGGCTTCTTCGTTGATTGGTTCGCCAACAGTACCCAAAACTTTAAGCGAAGTTAGATTCTTTTCATTGATGAATTCCATACCAAGTGCCAGTAACGAGCGGATGGCTGTCGGCGCTGTGTAAAATTGGTTCACTTGGTATTTGTCAACCACATCCCAAAAACGTCCGGCATCGGGCCATGTGGGAACACCTTCAAACATCAGACTTTTTGCACCGTTAAGCAACGGGCCGTAAACAATGTACGAATGTCCGGTGATCCAGCCAATGTCGGCAGTGCAAAAATATACGTCGCCCGAATTGTACTGAAACACATTTTTAAACGTGTAGGCCGTGTAAATCATGTATCCGGCGGTGGTGTGTACAATGCCTTTGGGCTTTCCGGTCGAGCCTGAAGTGTAAAGAATAAACAGAATATCTTCGGCATCCATTTCTTCTGCGGGACATTCCTCCGATTGCCCGGCAATGGCATCGTGCCACCAGATGTCGCGACCCCCAACCATCTTTATATTCGAATTTGTGCGTTTGTAAACGATAACTGTATCAACACAATTGCAGGATTCGAGCGCTTCGTCAACAATATTCTTGAGTGGTGTGATTTTTTCTCCACGGAAACCACCGTCGGCAGTTAAAACTATTTTGGCTTCGGCATCCATAATCCGATCGGCCAGCGAATTGGCTGAAAATCCGGCGAAAACCACCGAATGAATTGCGCCAATCCGTGCACAGGCCAGCATGGCAATCGTTAACTCCGGAATCATTGGCATATAAATGGCAATCCGGTCGCCTTTTTTAACATTCAGCTTTTTCAGTGTATTGGCAAACTTGTTAACTTCTATATAAAGTTCGTTGTAGCTCAAAACCCGGTTTTGCTCTTTGGGGTCGTTTGGTTCCCAGATTATTGCAGGCTGATCGCCGATGGTATAAAGGTTCCGTTCAAAAATATTCTCCGTAATGTTTAGTTTTCCTCCTGAAAACCATTTTACTGAAGGTCCTTCAAAGTCCCATTCCAGCACTTTGTCAGCATGTTTATGCCAGTAAAAGCCTTCAGCCACTTCAGCCCAAAACGATTCAGGATTTGTAAGACTTTTTTGATATTCGTGAATGTAACCCCCCAAACTGTGAATTTTTGGTACCATCGTTAAATTATTTAGGTTAATAAAAAGAGTGTGTTATCTTTTAGGATTGAAACAAATAGGAACAAGTAAAACGAAATATGGTTGACTTTCTGACCTTTGGTTTTTTGTTAAGTTGCCATTTTTGCCGGAAAGTGTTCATTGTCAGGATAAAAAACGATGATTAAAATTTTAAAATTCATCCTGAAGTACTAATCGGACGAACTATGAAACCCAAACTTATTTTCGTTTTTGTAATTTATTTTTTAATTTTTTCGGCCAGACTTTCAGCGCAAAAGCTTCCTTCCGGAAATCCTTCAGATATTAAAGTATATGAGTATCGGTTACTTTACCTCAAATAAAAAGTTTTCCTTCGTGACCGATTGGCCTCGTCCGGAGAGCCTAAAAACAAGTGAAGACGACGTTAAAAAATCTTTTCTGTTCGAGCCGCAGGCAAGTTTAAAAGATTTTAGCCGTCGGGCGCTGGTTTTTCGAGCGATGCGGATGCAGCCGCGACCTTTTTTGATTCCTTTTTTGTGTCATGACAAAAAAAGGAATCGGAGTCACAGGGTCAAAGCTCCTCTTTGATCCATTTAGGCATAAATCCGGATATTCATATTAAATTAACAACCCGGCTTTTCTGGAACATTAATGTATTTACTTCACTTTTCCCGGTGCTTCAAAGCCTGCATTTTTGTCGTCAAGTACCAGAATCCAGTCGTTGCCTCTTCCTCCCGATTCTGTTTTGAATTCCTGAATTCCTTTGTTTTCAATTTCTTTCAGGCGTTTTGCTTCTCCGGTTCTCGGATTGTACCACCAGGCAACTGATTCTTTCCAGGCCAATTTTTCGAGATCAAGGTTTGCAGCCCATCCGGTAGGAATGTATACGAATGCATAATTTTTCCCTTTGGTGGCAACAATATAATCAGTTTCGGGCATGTATTTGATTGCAACAAGTTCCTGAAACGGAACTCGTTCTGTCATCGGGCGGCTTTCCATCAATCGGCGCACATTGATCATATCACTTGCTCCCGGTAAATCCAGATCATCGGACCAGGTGTGGCGGGCGAAACCTACCGGAGTTCTGTCCGGAGTAAGAAATTGCCAGATCGCGTGGCAGCCATACGTGTGTCCAAATCCTCCGGAAAATAAATTCCAGTATGCCGCTTGCCGGACATCGGCATCGTCGAACCAACCCAGAATTTCAGGTTTCCAGTTGCACGGATGATCTTCGTATCGGGGTTCCCCGTCGAATGTTGGTTTTACCGGTTTTCGCAGGTAGTCAGGAAGCATCAGTTTAATGTATGCCGCATAAGAACGTTCGCCGTGGCCGGTTTGCATCATGTTGAAATCAAGCCAGTTCTCATCCTGAAACCATTTCGAAGAACTTGAACCGCCCCAGGGATGAAAGGTCATCAGGTGATTTTTATCGACAGATTTGATCCCCTCAGCGATAGCTTTCCATATTTCGAAATTTCCATCACCTCCGGACCGATCGCCACCATTTATCCATATTATATTCTGGAAATTTTTGTAGCGGGTTCCTATCCATTTCCCGTACTGAAATGCATTTTCCGTATTAAAAATTACCGGACCAATTCCCCATCGTTTATCTACTTTATCGCCCCAAGTGGGAAGCAAGCCAATAAACATCCCTTTTTCGGCAGCTTTGCGAATCACCCAGTCCAGATGTGCAAAGTACTTTTCATTTGGTTTTGCCGGATCATTGTCGACAAGGGGTTTTTCGCCTTCCATATTAGGCGCATTCAATCCGTCGAGTTCGGCTAAAGCAACGGCCTGAATAACTGTAAAGCCTTTCTCCCTGCGGTTTTCGAGATATAGTTCGGCATCTTTTTTATCGAGACGGTGGAAGAGTTCCCAAGCCGTATCGCCCATGTAGAAAAAAGGAGTTCCGTCGGCAAATTCTACAAAACGGTGATTGGTGGAAATTTTCAGGTTCCCATGCCCAAAATCGACTGACTGACCCTGCCATTTAATTTCCTGGGCCAGGATGTGATTAATTATGCCTGAAAATAGAATGAAAAAAATAAGTCTTAAAATTGGTTTCATTGGTATGGTTTTATGTACTTATAAGCAAAATTGTTAACGATCTAAAAGTAAAATTTCAGTTAGGTTTTTGAAATTTATTTTCAGGAATGTTGTAAAATAGTTATAAAATTTGATTGTTTTAACTACCTTAAGCAATCATTAATGATTGTTTAGTCGTTTGACAAATCGTTAATTCAATTAACAGACTATTTACTATGAAATTAACGGCCAACGTTATTGGAGCCACCGGACTGGTTGGTCAACAATTGGTTCGGCAATTATTTGAATCCAGTGTTTACGAAAAAGTCCGGATTTTTGTCCGTAGAGAAACTGGAATTACCCACCCCAAATTAGAAGAGTATATCATCGATTTTGATCGACCGGAAAGCTGGACGCATTTAGTGACAGGCGATGTGCTTTTTTCTGCCTTGGGAACTACCATTAAAACTGTAAAAACAAGGGAAAATCAGTATCGGGTCGATTTCACCTATCAACATGAATTTGCCAAAGTAGCTGCTGAAAATGGAATTGAAACTTACATTCTTGTTTCATCAATTGGCGCCAATGCCCGTTCTTCAGTTTTTTATTCGCGAATGAAAGGCCAACTGGAAGACGCAGTTGCGCTCTTGAAATTCAGGCGATTACTTATTTTCCGACCTTCAATTCTCGATGGCGCCCGTCAGGAAAAAAGGACCGGTGAAAAAATAGGATTGGTGATCAGTCGTTTTGTAACCAACTTTATTTTTAAAAATTACACGCCAACACCTGTTGATATTTTAGCCGCCAAAATGATTAGAAGTTCAGTTGATGGAATTGACGGATGCCACATTATTGAGGGCGCAGCCATATTTCACCGGGAATAACTCCGGGTAGAAATGTTTTGTAGGAAGTGTAAGATTTAGCAACGTAAATCGAGTGATTGCTCAACCAAATCTGCTTTCATTCGTTATCTATCGAAACGTTTAAAACCAAATTAGAATGTACGAAGTATTTTTAATGCTACATAGTTGGCTCAGATGGCTGCTTTTAATTAGCCTCGTAGTTACAATAGGAAAATACCTGGCCGGATGGTTGGGCAATCAGCCCTGGAGAAAGACCGATAATGCTTTGGGAATTGTATTTACTTCGTTGATGGATCTTCAGTTTTTGATTGGGTTGGTACTATATTTTTTCCTGAGTCCGGTAACAATAATGGCGCTTTCCGATTTTGGCGCAGCCATGAAAGACGACGGACTTCGTTTTTATGCCGTTGAGCATTTTTTGATGATGCTGATTGCTGTTGTTTTAGCGCACATTGGCCGGGCAAAATCGAAGAAATCTCAAACGGATAAAGGCAAATTTAAAACGGCGACCATATTCTTTATCCTTGCGCTGGCACTTATAGTTGCTGCAATTCCATGGGATCGGGTTTAATTCGCAATATTTTTGTCAACACATTGAATTAGTCAGCTTTTTATACTTTCATCAGATTTATCCGGTATTTGAATTTTTTTTTGAATTCTTTTACCGGTTTTTTTTTGTAAAAACTGAACTTTTTGTTTTTCGTGTGTACAGGTAAAGAAAAGCATGATCTTCACGAAACGAAAGTACTTGATTTTGTTGTTTGTCATCAGTTTGTTAGTTTTGGGCTTTGCACTGATGAGTGGTGGCGGTTCAGCCGATCCCGAAAAATTTAACGAAGCAATTTTTAGTTTCCGGCGAATTACACTCGCTCCGCTGATCATCTTTTTTTCATACATTGCATTGATCTGGCTCATTTTTAAAAAATCGTCCAATTGATATTCCGGAGAAAAAATAAAGCGCTTAACGACAGTGAGTTGATGCAGCAAATCGTTTCGGGCGATCAGGCGGCATTTAGCGAGCTTTATCACCGGTATAAAGTGCGGATGTACTACTATTTCTTCCGGATGCTGGGAAATTCGGACGAACTGGCCAACGATTTTTTGCAGGAGCTTTTTATGAAAATTGTGGAGAAACCTGAAAGTTACAACCCAACCTACCCGTTTTCAACATGGTTTTATTCTGTGGCCAATAACATGTGCAAAAATGAGTACCGGCGACGCGGAATACGTCAGGAATTTCAGGACACAGAATTGTTGGAGCCGCAAATCGATTATTTGCGTGAACCCACAATAGAGCCTGAGCAATTGATTGAGAAAATTTTTGAAACACTGGATATTTTGGGTGAGGAACATCGTTCTGCATTCCTGCTTCGTTACCGCGAGGGCTTTTCGATCAGGGAAGTGGCGGCTATACTCGAATTGCCGGAAGGAACCGTTAAATCGCGGCTTTTTTACGCTAAAAAGTTGCTGGCTGAAAAGCTGGATTATTTAAAAGATGAAGTTGAATTTTAATCTTGAATACCATGAATAAAAAGAATCACGAACAATTGTTTTCACAACTTCTGCGAAACGATAAGATTGGCGAGCCGGACAAAACAATCGAAGACCGGCTGATGTATTCTTTTTTGCTGAAAAACAGAAATCACAAACTCAGGCAGAATTCGTTTACCAGCTTCGCCGGATGGATTTTTTCGGTTCAAAGCCTGGGATTGAAAACGGCATTGGTTTCGCTGGCGCTGTTTTTCTCGGTGTTCAACACTCAAATTACCTTCGATCCGGCCAAAATAACATCAGGCGACACGATAATGAATCAACGCATACTTTTAGCCGATACCGCTCATTTCATTCAAAATGTTGATTCTATACGGCCTGACAGTTTGAATTAAAATCCTATTCAAAATCTATATATTCCAAAAATTTTATCAGAATTTTTTAGCGCCTCATTTCCCAATCATTTAGTTCCAGGTTTTACTTTCGGTTTATAATTCAGTAGTTGCATTGTTCACTTCTTTTTGCCATCCTGAATTTCAAAAAAAACGCTAATTTTAAAAGTGTTTTTTGGGGACGGGTTTCAATAATCCTGTTTCTCTAACCTAACTAAAACCGGGATGCAAAAGTCGACATTTCACTACACCGAACTTCTTGAATTTCTGTCTGAAACCGAACCCGGAGTTCTGGCTACCGTAATTCGAACACATGGTTCAACGCCACAAAAGGCTGGCAATTCAGCATTGTTCGGCTCCGGAAAATTATTGGCAGGAACAATTGGAGGCGGAATTACTGAGTCTAAATTGGTTCGGGAATCAGTGGTTTTACTTAAATCAAAAAAATCAAAATTATTTTCTTTCGATTTGCATGGTGAAATAGCAAAAGACAGCGATTCGATTTGTGGCGGTGGAATGACCATTTTCCTCGACGCAAATCCGGAGAAACATGAGGAAACTTTTGTGCAGTTAAAAGAAAGTCTCGAAAAACGTATTTGCGGGGTTTTAATAACCTGGATTGATCAATCAAATCCTGAAGAGATTGAAACCCGGCGATACTGGATAACAAAGGATAAAGAATTGTTTTTCCCCGGCGAATTGGGACTTGCTGTTGATGTGGTTCTTTCGGAAATGCTCGAAAATCAGCAGGCGATTTGCCGCAATATCGAGGTTTTAAATCCAGAAACTGGCAGCAACATTCTCGTCTTTTTCGAATGCATTGTTCCCAAACCTTCGTTATTTATTGCAGGAGCCGGTCACATTGGACGCGCTTTGGCTCATTTGTGCAAATTTCTCGATTTTGAAGTGATTGTGTGGGACGACCGAGCTGAGTTTGCAGACAAGGCTCAAATTACTGACGCCGATCTTGTGTTGACGGGATCGATAGATTTGGCGATGGAGCATTCCAGTTTCCGAACCGATTCGTATTTGGTGATCGTAACCCGAGGACATAAAAATGACGCAGAAGTGCTGCGGAAATTTATTTCAAAACCTTCGGCATACCTTGGAATGATTGGCAGCCAGAGGAAAGTGGCTCTAATGAGAGCCAGTTTTCTTGAAAATAAATGGGCAACTCCGGCAGAATGGGAACGAGTTTTTGCTCCGGTCGGTTTGAACATTGGCGCCCAAACAGTCGAGGAAATTGCCCTGAGTATTGCAGCGCAACTTTTGAAAGTGAGAAACCAGAAAAAGAGAATCAATGGATGAAATGTGGGCCATAGTGTTAGCAGCAGGACTCTCAACCCGTATGGGAACCCAAAAACTGCTTCTGCCTTTCGCCGGAAAAACTATCATTGAAAAAGTGGTGGAAAATATTCAGCTTTCAGGAATAAAAAATATAAATGTGGTTTTGGGATCAAATGCCGGTGAAATTACTGAAGCTTTGAAATCGTGGCAGGTGAATCTGGTTGTAAATGAAAATTTCAGGGATGGAATGCATACTTCGGTGATTTCAGGAGTTAAAAGTTTGCCATCGGAAGCAAAAGCCGTAATGATTTTTTTGGGCGATCAGCCTTTTATTCCTGAGAAAGCAATAGCCACGGTAGCCAAAGCCTGGAAGACTTCAGGAAAAGGAATTGTGATACCACTGTTTGATGGGAAACGCGGCCATCCGCCACTTTACGACCTTAAATATCGGGATGCAATAGTAAATCTGGCGCCGGCACAAGGTTTACGTGCTGTGGCACATCGGTTTCCGGAAGATGTTTTTGAAGCGGAAACTTTTTGTCCCGAAATCGTAAGAGACATTGATACAAAAAGCGATTATTACAACGAAATCAATAAAACTAAAAAACATGGCAGAACTAATTCAATTTGAACTGAACGGAAAGAAAGTGGAAATGCCACTTGAGAAAGGTCAGACTTTGCTCTGGGCCCTCCGGACCAATTTTAATCTTACCGGCACTAAATACGGTTGCGGCGAAGGCTATTGCGGAGCCTGCACGGTAATCGTGGATGGCGAGGCTGTTCGCTCATGCGGAATTTACATGGAAGATATGGCAGGCAAAAAGATAACCACCATCGAAGGGTTGGCGGTAAACGGGAAACTGCATCCGGTTCAGGAAGCCTTTGTTGAACACGATGCATTGCAATGTGGCTTTTGTACGCCGGGCATGATTATGAATGCCTACGGACTTTTATTGAAAAATCCTCACCCAACCAAAGAAGAGATTGTGGAAGGCATGGAAGATAATTTGTGCCGCTGTGGCGCCCACAAGCGGATTATTGATGCTATCGAATCGGTCGCCGGAACCTCGAAAGTTTGAACAACACAGATTTATTCACCTGAAAAATTAAACGGATCATGGAAGAAAATAAATATTACCGCGACGAATTGCCTGAAAATAATCCAACATTTGAAGTAAACCGCAGAGATTTTGTGAAACTTCTTGGCGGAGGCCTTTTTATCTATTTCCAGTTGGGCGACTTTTTGACCGGCCTGGCTGCCGAAACAGAACAACGACGCTCGTTGCCCAAAGATTACAACGCTTTTATTCACATCAGCGAAGATGGAACGGTAACTGCGATGGTTGGCAAAATTGAAATGGGGCAGGGGATTATCACCTCGTTTCCGCAAATGATTGCCGACGAACTGGATGCCCCGCTCGAAAGCATCAAAATGGTGATGGGCGATACAGAACTGACACCTTACGATGCCGGCACCTGGGGCTCGCTGTCGACCCGTGCCCTGGGACCTTCGCTGATGGCGGCTGTAGCAGAAGCCCGTGCCGTTTTACTCCAGTTGGGAGCTGATTACCTGGACGTAAAACCGGAAGAACTGACCGTTGCGGATGGCGTGATTTCGCTTAAAAACAACAGGAGTAAAAAAGTAACTTACGGACAACTGACGAAAGGGCAGAGAATTGAAAAATTTTTGGAAATCAAGCCGAAAACGAAGGACTTCAGTGAATATAAAATCCGTGGAAAATCATTCCGTCATGCCGACGGTGTGATTAAGGTAACCGGTCAGGCCATGTATTCGGGCGATTTCAGGATGCCCGGAATGTTGTATGCCAAAATTTTGAGGCCACCGTCGCATGGGGCCACTTTGGTTTCGGCTGATATTTCTGAAGCAGAAAAACTGGACGGAATTCAGGTTGTCCGCGATAAGGATTTAATTGCTGTTTTGCACCCCGATCCGGAGAAAGCAGAAGCTGCACGCGAAAAAATAAAGGCAGAATACAAGTTCGATGAGATGAAGGTGAACGACAAAACCGTGTTCAAACACCTGCTCGAATTTCCATCTGAAGGCCGTGTCGTAAAATCTTCAGGAGATGTGGAATCCGGAGTGAAAAATGCCGAAACGCTTGTTGTAAGCGAGTTTTATAACAGCTATGTGGCTCATGCGCCGATAGAGCCGCATACTGCGCTGGGATTTATGGAAGGTGAAAAGGTTGTGGTACGTGCTTCAACGCAAACCCCATTTGGTACACAGGATGGCATTGCTCGCGAATTGGGTCTTGGTCTGGATAAAGTTCGGATAATTCCACCTTTTTTGGGTGGTGGTTTTGGCGGAAAATCTGCCTTCAGGCAGGCTGTTGAGGCTGCCCGTTTGACCAAACTCACCGGCAAGCCTGTCATGGTTCAGTGGACTCGCCAAGAGGAGTTTTTCTACGATACATTCCGTCCGGCAGCGGTGATTAAAATTACTTCCGGAGCCAGCAAATCAGGAAAAATTACAGCCTGGGATTACCACGAATACATTGCCGGCGCACGTGGTTCGGATACCATTTACGATGTTCCTGATTCGAAAACAACCAGTTATTCGGCGCGCGATGTACATCCGTTTGGAACCGGCGCCTGGCGTGCCCCCGGAAACAATACAAACACGTTTGCCCGCGAATCGCAGATTGATATTCTGGCTGCCAAAATTGGCGCCGATCCCATGGAATTCAGGCTCAAAAACCTGGAAGACGAGCGCATGATTGGTGTTCTGGAAGCCGTGAAGGAAATGTGGGGCTGGAAACCTGCCAAGGGTCCAAGTGGCCGTGGCCTGGGAATTGCCTGCGGTTTCGATGCCGGAAGTTATGTGGCTCACATTGCCGAAGTGAAAGTGGACAAGCAAACCGGAAAAGTTCAGGTTTTGCGGGTCGCCTGTGCCCAGGAAATGGGTTATTGTATCAATCCTGAAGGTTCTGTTATTCAGATGGAAGGCTGCATTACCATGGGAATGGGGTACGCTTTGACCGAAGAAGTGAAATTTACAGGTGGAAAAATTCATGAGGAGAATTTTGGAACGTATCAGATTCCGCAATTTTCGTGGATACCAAAAATTGAAACCAAAATCCTGGATAAAAATGAAGCGCCGCAGGGCGGCGGCGAACCAGCCATTATTTGCATGGGCGCCGTAATCGCCAATGCCATTTTTGATGCGTGTGGAGCACGGCTCTATCAACTTCCAATGACTCCGGAACGGGTTTTGGAGGCTCTTAAAAAAGTGTAATTTACTGAGATTCCATCTTTTAAAAAAGAGATGGAATCCATAAACTTTAGCAAAATGGCTGCTTCATCAGTTGCTTTCAAAACAACTGGGACATCGGGCAAAAAATCGGATTATCCGGGTAAAAAATTTCCATCCAAAAGAAGTTAAAATCCGATGCGCATCGGATTTATTTCTATGCTTATCGGATTTATTTCTGTGCGCATCGGATTTATTTCTGTGCGCATCGGATTTTGAACCAATGCGCATCGGATTTTAAACCACTGCGCACAAGTCATGAAGAGGCTTCAAACCCTTGTACTGACTGGCATTCAGATCTTTATTCGAACTTAGTTGCGAAAGCTGTCAATTTTTGTTTCATGTCTGCTAATTCCTGATCAGAAAGCGTATCATTCGCCTGTTTGATTAATTCATTGTATAAAGACAACTGGTATCCGGCCTCGTCCAAAATCGATTCCTTTTGATTACCCTGAAAAGTTGTGTAGTAATTTAGCCAGTCTTCGAGCGAGTTAGCCAATTTGCGAAACTGCTTTTCACCATCTTGCTTTTCACCGTTCCGGACATACAATTCTGCCATTAAAATGCTTTGATAATCGACAGGCCAATTCCGAAGACTGATGGTTTTCTCTACCATCTGCAAAACTTCAACAGCTTTATCCGGTTTTTCTTCCAGTGTCAGTTGTTTGGCCAGACGGTAAAAAGCATTTCTAAGTTGCATGCTGGCAAACATTCGCCGGTGGTGCCAGTCGAAATCTACTGTTGTGTCAGCAAGGTTTTCCCAATTGCATTTATGCATCAGCTTTTGGTAAGCACTTTCTGTTTCAATTTTTCCCATATCCAGAACTGAGTTACTGTCGGTTTTTTGATCGGTGAGCTGGTAAACCAACCCATCAAAAATGAGATTGTCCTGCAACCCGTGCTCCTGCGTATCGACCCACGAGGTGAAACAAACCGGACGTTTGCCTCGATTACTGGCAATAATGTCCCAAAAAGCGAGATCACCTTTGTTGATAGCTCGCTGATTCAGTTCAAAATGAATGGCTTCTTTTCCGGGCATTTCCAACCTGATTTTTTTTACCGGAATGTAATTGATTGTCTCCTGATTTCCAACCTGTAGTTTAGTTTCAGAGGAGTCGCTGGCCACAAAATCGAGAACGTCGGTTAGCGATTGTTCTGTTGCAATTTTGGGAACTACATACACATAATCGACCTGCCCCGACTGGTACTTTTCGAGTGGAATGGTCATCTTTACTCCTTCGTTTTGGTAAATTTTTCGCTGCAATTGTCCGATATACCATTCGGCTTGCAAATAGGGCATCACCACAACACGCACATCTTTCCGGATTCCTTCCACCTCCTGACAATACCAGAGCGGATAGGTATCGTTATCGGCATGGGTAAACAAAATGGCATTCGGCTCACACGATTCGAGGTAATTTCTGGCCAGATCGCGGGCAGAATATCTTCCGGAACGGTCGTGATCGTCGTAATTCTGTGCAATTAGCAAAACTGGTGATGCGGCTAAACTCAAAATTAGAGCAGTTATTGCGGCAGGTTTTTCTTTCAGGAATTTTTGCAGGCTGCTGAAAACGAACAAAACGCCCAATCCGATCCATACACAAAAAACATAAAACGAGCCAACATAAACATAGTCGCGCTCCCGCGGTGTGTTCGGAACTTCGTTCAGGTAAACAACCAGTGCGAGGCTCATAAGCAAAAAGAGAAGCCCGGTGGTTAAAAAGTTTGGCAGATCGCTCCGGTACTGAAAAGTTAGTCCTAAAATTCCAAGAATAAGTGGCAGAAAATAGTAGGAATTTCGACCCTTGTTTTCCCTCATTTCCTTGGGCAAATGTGTTTGCGGACCTGAAATATATTGGTCTATAAATGGTATTCCGGACTGCCAGTTGCCGGTAAGTAATCCACCGCTTCCCTGGATGTCGTTTTGGCGGCCGGCAAAATTCCACATAAAATAGCGCAGGTACATGTACCCAAACTGGTAATTCAGGAAAAACGATACGTTTTCCTGAAAAGTTGGAATGGTCACAAACGTTGGCTTTCCATCCTCTCCGGGCACTTTAACCTTCCGGCCTTTAAACCCGAATTGCTTTTTATAGGCGTTTTCATGTTCCGGATCGTTGCTGTGCATGCGTGGGAAGAAGCCGATTGTATTTTTATCGTACTCTACATCCGGATTCAGATTGCTCCTGATGTAATGTCCATCGCTGGCAATCCAGGTTTCACGATCGGTGTAGCCCGTTACTACCGAGTTGAAGTTTGGGCCGTACAAAACAGGACGGGTGCCGTATTGTTCCCGGTTCAGGTAATTCAGGAGCGAAAATGTAGTTTCAGGATTTCCCTGGTTAACCGGTACGTTGGCCGATGCCCTGAGCAATGTGGCCGTGTACGACGTATAACCAACCAGTAAAAATGTCAGGCACAAAAGCACCAGGTTAAGTTTTTGCAGTTGTTTCCGGTGTGTGTAAATCAGTCCTCCGGAAATAAAAACGGCCAGCAAAACAATCCATGTAATTAATCCTGAATGGATTGGAAAGTGCAGATTGTTTACAAAAAATAGTTCCAGCTTTTCGGACAAGCCAAGTAACCCGGGGATAAAAACCTGGAGAAGGACCAGAATGCCGCCGCTAACCAGGATTGCTGCGGTTAAACCTTTCAGCGAATACTTGTAATTTTTGAAGTAAATAATGAGTCCGACAGAAGGGATTACCAATAAATTCAAAAGGTGAACGCCAACGGAAAGCCCGATCAGGAAAAAAATCAGGATGATCCAACGTGAGGCTTCAGGCTCGTCGGCTTCGCGTTCCCATTTTGTAGCCGCCCAAAACACCGCTGCGCTAAACAGCGACGACAGCGCATAAACTTCGGCTTCGACGGCCGAAAACCAAAACGAATCGGTGAATGCGAATGACAAGGCGCCGATGAGTGCTGCTCCGAATTTCAGGAACTGTGGAAATTGTTTTTTCTGAAGCTGTTCCATTTTCGAAATCAGCCACACAATGGTCCAGTACAGAAACATAATCGTGGCTGCGCTCGAAACTGCTGAAACCAAGTTGATGGCGAAGGCTACTTTCTCAGGATTTCCGAAACTGAACAGGGAAAATATCCGGCCAATGAGCATGAATAGCGGCGCTCCGGGCGAATGGTTTATTTCGAGCTTATATGCTGAAACGAGGAATTCTCCGCAATCCCACAGGCTGAGCGTGGGTTCGAGCGTTAAAGTATAAATAAGTAGTGAGATGCCGAAAACGCCCCAGCCGGTCAGGTTATTGATTCGCTGTTGATTCATAGCTGAACTTTTTCATTTCAGTACACCCGGAAATGAAAAAGTTCAGTTTGACGAATTTTTATGAGGTAAATTTTCTTTGGAAATCCTATTGTTTGTTCTCTTTCTCAGTTGCAGTCCAATCAACCAGGAATTTTCCGTCGGTAAGTTTAATGGTGTCAGTTTCGTCCGTCTTCTTTGAGTTGTCGTGGTAGTGTGGATCGCCATTGACCAACATTCCACCTCCGGCGCCGGTGATTAGTTTATCCGTCAGGTTGCCTCTTATTCCTGAGCCGGTCATGGTTGCCAGCGCCCGTTTTTTGAAAAATACTCCAGTGAGCGTAGCATCAAAAGTTCCTTCAATTGAAGTTTTGCTGAGATTTGAAATGGTCAGCGTGCCACTCAACGATTCGCCGTCGTGAAAGGCATGCCCCAATCCTTTGGTTTCTTCGGTATAGTCTACCAGAACGTAAACCGGCCGGCGATCAGCTTTTTTCCTCGAGTCCAGTTCTTTTTCCGACTGTATCTGATAAGTTCCGGTCTTCAGGCTGTCGGTGTAATAATAAAGCCTTATCCAGACCTGAATATCAGGAGAAACCTGAAAAGCGGCCAACGCCAGATATTCAAATCCGTGAACTGGGATTTTCATCCGTTTAGCTTCGGCTTTCCATTCTTTTCCATTTACATTGCACGAAATGTAATTGCTAAAATCCTGGGCTTGTAAGGAACTTTCAAAACCACAAAGGATAATCAAAGCGATAAAAAATAGTTTTTTCATGATCGATTTTTTGAAATATGGATAGATTTAAAATGAATGTATTTCAGTATAAGCATAATACAGAACTGGTTTTCCGAGGAAAATTTGTTGGGAAGTAGGTGAAATGCTAAAGGTTAGAAAGGTGAATGCTTAACATTCAAGGATGCGTTTTGGTTTTGAAACTCAATATGAAAATACATTGAGTTTCAAATTTGAACTATGATTGAAGTGTTTGATCGCTATTTTTCAGACAAAAAAAAGCACCGGAATTCCGATGCCTGAACTGAATAAATACGATGATTTGAATGATTGTTATTTCAGAAATCCCTCCGGAATCTCTTTAATCTTTTCGATTTCAATTTTACGAATATAAAATTCGCCGCCTTCCGACTGAATCTGAATTTTGCCTTTGGTTAAAGGAATCTTTTCCCCGTTTTCCATTTTGCTGCAATTGGTATTGATCATCACAACCCGGCCATTGTCAACATGTACCGAAGTTTGTCCGAAGCAATACAGATCCACGGAATTCCATTCACCCAGCGGCTTTTCTGCATCAACAGCTTTTTTTACCGAGCGCCCGTTTTCTGTTTCGCTGAAAGCTGTATTCTTTCCTTCCGGAGAAAAAGTAAAAGTCTTTCCATCATCACCTTTTATTACTTTCGATTCGCAGCAAGTGTTAGCCATCAGGTATGTGTCGCCCAGGCTTCCGTGCATTAACTGATGTTCGATGGTTGCCATCCAGGTTCCGAAAGCTGCGCCAAACGGTCCAAAGCTGTGATATAGCAAGCCGCTGTTTTGTTTGCCGTAAACATTTTTGCCCCATTTGTATTCGAGGTGGAGGTGATAATTTCTATATTCTGTTTTGGTGGCAAGTGCTGCGAAAATATCTCCTGAAATACGGATGACTTTTTGTCCGTCGAGATCAACAACGCTGTAAGTTGAGGATGGTGTTGCCTTTTTGGCGAGATCTTCAAATCCTGCTATCGGAGCTCCCAAATGAATATCCCAATTAGTAAGATTCTTTCCGTTAAACAAAGCCTCCTGGGTACTAGCCGAGAAAGATATCAGGCAGCCCATGAGCAAAATGAATAGGTTTTTCATAGTAGTTGATTTGGTTGAAAATGGTCAAAAAAAAACTGTCCTATAAATATAGGACAGTCTATCGAATAATTAAAATGAATGTTTAATTCGCATGTGTTGAAATTAACTGCTGAGCTCTTTCCAGAATTGCAGTATCATCAAGCAAAACAACGCCACCATCGGGTCCCGGTTCAATGTGTAAACCAACAGATTTGCCTCTGTCGTAATTTGCGCCTCCAAAATAATTCCTGACGGTTTCAACTTCCAATCCAAATTCCTGAGCAATTTGATGTATTGAACCGGCAGGCAAACTGTCTTTGATGTGACGGAGTTCATTAAAAGTGATTTTTCTATCCATGACATTTAGTTTTTATGGTTTTACACTCTTTTTTCTTCGAAATACCTTTTAAAGTTAAAATTAATATAGAAATAACAATGAGATAACTTTCATGTTTTACCGGCAGGTTTTCGGAGAAATGAAATATAGTTTAGTTAAGTTGAAATTCCGGTAACTTTTACCTCTTGTGCTGTAGTGTTTTAATGTTACAATACGGTTACAATGAGATAAAACTGTAGTAAAATATTTAACAATTTTTAAGAATTAATTGAGCCCTTTTTTTATCGCATCGTAAATTGCCTGATGCATTTGGACGCGAATATTTAATTGTGTAATTCCAAAATTTCTTCGGGTGGGATAAACTCTGTTGGAAAGGAAAATAAACATGAGCTGATTTTCAGGATCGTTCCATACAATGGTTCCTGTAAAGCCTGTATGTCCATAGCTTTGTGGACTCGCATCAACAGCGGGAAATTTGTTTTTCAGACCTGCGATTCCCGGATTCGGTTTGTCGAAACCAAGTGAGCGGTGACTGTTTGAATGCGGAAACTGCAATTTGGTGAATTCTACGATTGTTGAACCTGAAATGTATTGTTTGCCGCCATACCATCCAAGTTGCAAATACATTTGCATGACTTTGGCCAAATCGTTGGCCGAACTGAAGAGTCCTGCATTTCCGGAAACGCCGCCCCGTAAAGCTGCCAGTTCATCGTGTACGAAGCCATGCACCAATTCTTTCCTGAAAGTCTGGTCATTCTCGGTTGGTACAATGTACTCCAGGGGAAAGTGTTCGTAGGGATTAAATCCGGTTGTTGAGGCTCCAAGCGGCTTGTAAAATTCGTTATTCATAAAATCCGTGAACTGTTTTTTTGTAAGCCTTTCGGTTACATCCGGAATCAGGCTAAACCCCAGATCGGAATAATGAAATTCTTTGCGAACCCAAAGAGGAGATTTTATTATGTCCTGAACAATCTGGTTTTTAAAATCATTTTTCACATACAAATTTGAAGAAACACGAACCTGAAAATCGTCGGTCGGTTTATCCTGAAAAGCACCGGCCCTAAGTTTCGAAGAGCTTCCGGGTTCAAGCCAAAAAGGGATGAAACTTTGCAGCCGTCCCTGGTGCGTTAGTACATCGCGAAATGTCATGGCAGACTTATTCGAGTTTTTGAATTCAGTAAAATATTCGGCGAAAGGTTTATCCAGATTAATTCTTTTCTCGTCGTAAAGTTTCATGACTGCCGGAAGCGCTGCCGTAACTTTGGTTACCGAAGCCAAATCGTACAAATCATCATTTCTGACAGAATCGATGTTATCATAAGTGAAGAATCCATAACTTTTTTCGAGAATAACAGTTCCGTTTCTGGCTATTAAAACCTGACATCCCGGGAAAGCTTTTTCCTGAATTCCAAGATTGGCCAGCGAATCTATTTTCCGATTCAGGAAATCAGAATCGATATTTACTTCTTCAGGAATGCTGTATTTTAAGCGTTGGATTGGCCTGATTTCCAGACCCGAATTAATGGGGAATAAATCGCTGACACGAACCGGCAACTTGCCATTGGCACCAATGGCTCCGAATATTAGCTGCGCTGCCAATTCTTCTGTCTCGTCATCATCCTGATATCCGACAATTAAACTTCCGGCAGCAGAAATTGATGGAAAATGGGTAAGTGCATAAGGATTACCGAAAAAGCAAATTACAGGATGTTTATCTTTTAGATTTTCAATTAAGCTGATTTGCTGAGTGGTAATTCCAAATCTACGGTAGGGGTATAAACTCATTTTATTAAGGCCAACAATAATCTGGTTGTAGGGTTCGAGCTGATTTAGCAGATCTGCAATTTCTTCATTTGTTGCATTTTTGCTAATACTGAAATGATCGACCTCCGTATAATTTCCAAGCATTTTTTGAAATGAAGAGATTTGGTTGGCGCCAATCATCAGACTCGCAATTTTGAGCGTGTCCAGATTTTTGAGTGGAATTATACTGTCACGGTTAAGTAAGACCGTCAGGGCTTTTTCCTGAAGTTTGCGTTTGGTCAAAAGAAATTTATTGCTGTTTAACTTTTGATCCAGGTTGTCTTCAGTAACAGTTTTCTTTTTATCGAGACCCAGCCATTTTTTAAGACTTAAAATTTTCCGGCACTTTTCGTCGATTTCGTCTGGTGTAATTTCTCCATTGGCCACAGCAAGTCTCACGGCTGCAATGGCACGGTCGAGCCTTGGTACAATTTCGATCATGTCATTCCCGGCTTTCAGGGCCTTTACCGACGATTCTGCCGACGAATACAAATTACTCACCCCTTTCATGTTCATGGCGTCTGTAATTACCAGTCCATCAAAAGCCAAATCATCTTTAAGCTTATTGATGAGAAGTTTAGAGGACAGGCTTGCTGGAATTTTCGGGTCGGGTTCTAGTGCCGGAACCTGTAAATGACCGGTCATTACAGCAAATATTCCCTTGTCAATCAAATAAGTAAAAGGAAATAATTCAAGTGAATCAAGTCGCTCCTTTGGTTGATCAAGTACTGGTAAATCGTAATGCGAATCAACTTGTGTATCTCCATGTCCGGGGAAATGTTTGGCCGTTGCAATTACACCGGCATCCTGCATTCCCTTTGCATAAAGCCATGCTTTTCGGGCGACTTCATTTCTGTTTTCGCCGAACGACCTGAAATTGATAACCGGGTTTTGTGGATTTACATTTATGTCGCAAACAGGCGCCATATTCATGTGCACACCAACCAGCCTGCATTGTTTACCAATTTCATAACCCATCTGGTAAATAAGAGTATCATCCAAAATAGCTCCAAGTGCCATTTGAACCGGATAATTCAAGGTAGAGTCGAGTCTGAATCCAAGTCCGGTTTCTGCGTCAATAGCTACAAGTAATGGTATTTGAGATACCTTTTGAAACTGGTTGCAAATTTTGGCTTGCTCATAAGGACTGCCCTGCATAAAAATAATTCCACCAACCTGGTATTGCTCAATTTGCTTCAGAACATCTTCTGGTTTTATAGTTTTGCCGTTCGAGTATGCCTGAACCATAAATAACTGTCCTATTTTTTGGTCAAGCGTCAGCTTTTTCATCAGGGAGTCAACCCATTGGTCTCCTAAATATTTCAGAAAATCGGGATCAGATTTTGCTGAAGATATTCCGGATAAAACGACCAAATAAAACAGTAAAAAAGCTAATTTTTTCATAGACTCAATTCCAAAAGCTAAAGTTAAAAAACATTGGAAGTATTGCCTATTTCAGAACTAAAAGGTGGGAGGTTTATTTCGAGAATTTTGTTAATAATTACAAACAAACATAAGTATTTGTGCGTAATTTATGTTATTGACAATAAGATATTTTATTTGATGTACACAAAATTCAATCCGAATATTTATAGCGTTTATTTCTCAAACGATTTCTGAAAAATTGTGAATTATTGAACTACAGATTATCCGTTTCTGAATTTTTTGCATGTTCTTTTAGTATGGAAAAGAAATATGATCGAAAAATATCGATTTGTTAATGTTAATGAAGTTTTTCTGTAATCCTTTATAATATATTTAATTTGAGGTAAATACGAATTGTGTATTACTTCTCAGATTTAAAATTTTGATAATTTATGAAATGAGATCAACGTTTTTCGCAGTAAATACCTGTAATGTTAAAAAATGTGAAAATCATTTATTATTTTTGGGATACTAAGTGTGTCTGATTAGCGTTATCTACATGAATCTATTGGCTTGAAGAAACTTGCTCACATATTACTTTTACTCCTTTCTATAGGATATTTATTTTCATGTGAAGATGAAAAATATCTGTCTTCGACTGATGTTAAGCTAGGATTTTCCGTAGATACAGTTATGTTTGATACTGTTTTTACCACTCTAGGTTCAACGACTCAGCACTTAAAGATTTACAATCCTTACGATCAAAAACTCCTGATATCGTCTATAAAGCTTGCCAAAGGTGAAGCGTCTAATTTCAGGCTCAACATTAACGGCGTTTCGTCAAATGAGTTACAGAATCTGGAAATTGCCCCTTTAGACAGTATGTATATTTTTGTTGAAGTTACTGTTGATCCAAGTGGACAAAATTTACCATTAGTCGTTAAAGATTCTATCGAATTTGTTACGAATTCCAATCCGCAGGATGTTGATCTGGTTGCCTGGGGTCAGGATTTTAAACTAATTAAACGTGAAATTCTGAAGACCACAACCTGGACTAACGAGAAGCCTTACCTGGTTTACAATTATGCGTATGTCGACAGTCTTGCAACGCTTACCATTGAGCCTGGAACGAAAATATATTTTCATAAAGATGCCGGATTATATGTGAAGGGAAAAGTCATTGCAAAAGGAACTCAGGAGAATCCGATACTTTTGTATGGCGATCGTTTAGAAGATGTGTATGCCAATGTTCCCGATCAGTGGAATGGTGTTTTGTTATATTCAGGCAGTAAAAATAATGAATTCGAAAATGTCGAAATTAAGAATGCAAACATTGGCCTGCAGGTCGGAAATATTGAGGATGATGGTTTTGCAACTGTATCATTAAATAATGTAAAAATTCAAAACATGGCTTATGCCGGAGTTTTTGCTATGAAATCTGATATTCAGGCAAGTAACTGTTTAATTACGAATTGCGGGTTTTATGCAGTAGCGCTTTTGGTTGGTGGTCATTACGAATTTAACCATTCTACCATTGCCAATTATTGGGGCGGGTATGGTTTTAAAGCCCGCTCAACTCCTTCATTGCTTATTCAAAATTTCCTGACCATTACGAAGGAAATACCGACTTATACTGGAGATCTTGCTAAAGCAGATTTCGGCAATTGTATAATTACCGGAAATGTAATTGACGGTAACGAACTTTGGTTAAATAAAAGTTCTGAAGCACTCTTTAATTATAAATTTGACAGGTGCATTCTTCAAGTGGCTGATACATTTAAAGTAAGCAATCCCGAACATTTTGTAAACATTTTAAAAGGTGTTGATCCACAATTTATCGATCCATATAAAAAATATAATTTCGAACTCGATACACTTAGTAAGGCAAAAGATGCTGCCAATAGAACGATCAGCAAATTGTATCCGACTGATTTGAAGGGACGCGATCGTTTGTTCGACAATGGCCCGGACATTGGGGCGCTCGAACGTCAGGAAAAGAAAGCAAAATAATCAATCACTTGTTTGCATTTTATTTCCGCCCAAAGAACATTCATTGAACTGTATATTCATTTTCCCTTTCCGTAATTTTCGCTGATGAAATTAGTTTATGCTATAGTAACCTGTATTTTATGCTCGTTCAATTTTCAGGGTTTTGGCCAGAAAAGTTTGATGAAAGATGAACTTACATTCATGTTTTACAATACTGAAAATTTTTTTGACACTGAAAATGATTCGGTTAAAAATGATGAGGAATTTACTCCTGAAGGCAATAGACGGTGGAATAAATCGAGGTTGCATTCCAAAGCAGAACGACTTGCCAAAGTAATTCTGGCTGCTGGGAAATGGAATCCGCCTGTCATTGTTGGACTTTGTGAGATAGAAAATCTCCAGGTTCTCGAAATCCTGACCCGAAATGACCCGTTAAGCGCTTTTCATTATAAAATTGTGCAAAAGGATTCTCCGGATGAACGGGGAATCGATGTGGCGCTAATTTACCGGGCCGAACTATTTCGTCCTTTCGCCTACAACACTATTCCAGTAACAGATCTGACAGACGACTCATTTGAAACACGTGATATTTTAATGGTGAGTGGTGTCGTGAACGACTGCGATACATTGAACTTTTTTGTAAATCACTGGCCTTCCAGATACGGAGGCCTAATGGAAACGATCAAATACCGCCGGCTGGCAGCCGAAACATTGAAAAAAGCAATTCAAAGTTTACAGGCTCAGCAACCCAGAGCAAAGATTGTTTGTATGGGAGATTTTAATGACACTCCCAATGATCAGAGTGTTGCAGGTACTTTGGGAACCCAGAAGTCGGATGACGCTGAAAAGTCCGGCGAATTGATTAATCTTTCATACAATTGGCTCTCAGACGAGATTCAAACAATCAAGAGTAAATATTCGTGGGACACATTTGATCAATGGATTGTTTCAGATTGTTTTCTTCAGGACAATAATTGTTTCAGATATGTGAATGCTGAAATTTTCAAAGCTGACTTTCTGCTTGAACCTGATATAAAATTTGGAGGGGTAAAACCCAAACGGACCTATGTCGGGTTTAAATATCAGGAAGGCTTTTCAGACCACCTTCCTGTTTTGCTTCACATTCGGTTGTTAAATCAATGACCCGGGATCGGAGTTAAGCCCATTTCTTTTGCTTTTTCAAGCATAAACTGATAGGCTTCATCAGGATTATTCTGAATCTCTCCATCCAGAATTGCTTCCTTAATTGCATTCTTTATCAGGCCAATTTCGCGGCAGGAGCCAAGGCCATAAAGCTCCATAATTGTTTCTCCTGAAACAGGCGGCTGAAAATTCCGGATGTGATCCCTTTCTTCCAGATCTTTTAACTTTTGCCTGACCAGTTGAAAATTGTTGTAATATTTCTTGACTTTTTGCTGATTTTTTGACGTGATATCAGCTTCGCACAAAGTCATCAAATCGTCAATGTCGTCACCTGCCTCGAAGAGCAGTCTGCGAATGGCCGAATCGGTCACAACTTCTTCGGAAAGAACAATTGGTCGCATGTGCAGTTCAACTATTTTTTGCACATATTTCATTTTCTCATTCAACGGAAACTTCATCTTTTTAAAGAGTGCAGGCACCATCTTGGCACCCACGAAATTGTGTGAATGAAATGTCCACCCAAGTTGTGGCGAATATTTTTTGGTAACAGGTTTGGCAATATCGTGCAACAAAGCCGACCAGCGCAACCATAAATTGTTGGTGTTTGGCGCAATGCGGTCGAGAACCTCCAGCGTATGGAAAAAATTGTCTTTGTGACCAATTCCATTTACTTCTTCGCGCCCTTTCATGCGGTGAAGCTCGGGGAAAATAATTTCGAGCAATCCGGTCTTGTCCAGTAATTTAAAGCCTGTAGAAGGTTTCGACGCCAGGATAATTTTATTTAATTCTTCCCCAATCCTTTCTTTCGAGATAATGTGAATGCGTTTTTTATTTTTTCCGATTGCCTCAAGAGTTTTTTCCTCAATTGTAAAGTCAAGCTGAGTGGCAAACCTAATGGCACGCATCATGCGCAAAGGATCATCAGAGAAGGTAATGCCGGGTTCAAGAGGTGTGCGGATGATTTTATTTTCAATGTCTGTAATGCCACCAAATGGATCGATAAGTTCGCCAAAACGTGCTTTGTTCAGGCAAATAGCAAGCGCATTAATAGTAAAATCGCGGCGATTTTGATCTTCTTCAAGTGTTCCGTCTTCAACAATTGGATTCCTCGAATCTTCATTGTACGATTCCTTTCTGGCTCCTACAAATTCAACGTCAAGAGATTGATATTTAAGCATAGCGGTTCCGAACGTTTTAAACACGTTAACATGAATTTGCGGCCCCAATTTTTTAGCGACCAATTCTGCAAGCTGAATTCCGCTTCCAATTGTAACAATATCGATGTCGGGTGAGGGACGCTTCAAAATTAAATCACGGACGAAACCACCAATAACGTATGTTTCCTGGTCAATTTGGTCAGCCATTTCCGAAATAACTTTAAATATTGGATGTTGCAGATGTTTCTTCATGTAAAATTCAAATGGTTAATTCTCTTTCGCTTTGTTGTTTTTCTTTCTTATTTCCCTTTTGGGGACCTTTTAAATTATTTCAGGAAATATTTCCTGAAATAAATTCCGATTTTAACGTATCTAGATAATTATATATGACATTTTGTTTTTAGAAAGTGACAAAATTACAATTAATTGCATTTTAGAACTCAAAACAAACTTTTAAATTAAATGGCATATCAATTGATATCCATACATCAAATAATGTGTATATTTGTATAATTAAAATTTCAAGTCATGTTAGAACACTTAACAAAAGAAACATTCAAAGAAAAAGTATTCAACTTTGATCTCAATAAAGAATGGAAATATGAGGGCAAAACACCATGTATGATCGACTTTTACGCCGACTGGTGTGGCCCATGCAAAATGGTTGCGCCGGTTCTGGAAGAACTTCAGAAAGAATATGGAAATAATCTGGTTATTTATAAAGTAAACACTGAAGATGAACGCGAATTGTCGGCCATTTTTGGTATCCAGAGTATTCCTTCCCTGTTGTTTGTTCCGGTTGATGGACAGCCTCAAATGGCCATGGGGGCTTTGCCAAAATCAACATTCGAAAAAGCAATTGCTGAAGTTTTGAATGTGAAAAAGCCTGTCATTAATTAGGATTTTTTACGTCAACAATTCAAGAATTTTCTCAAGATGGATCCCTCTGGATCCTTTAATTAAAATTAGTTTGTTTTCAATAGGTTGTGTTTTTAGGTAGTTTGACAGAAGTTCGACATGATCGAACTTCTGTTTTTTTGTTCGGTCGCTTGTGCTTTTAAATTGTGTTCCGACTAAAAAAATTGCTTCGAACTTCTGCTCTTCAATGTAACTTACAATCTTCTGGTGTTCTTCCCCTGAAGCATCACCCAACTCGAGCATATCGCCCAAAATAATGCATTTCTGTTTATTTCGAATCGTTGCAAAGTTTGTCAGCGCTGCCATCATGCTGGTTGGGTTAGCATTGTAGGCATCCATTATGATTGTGTTTTTCCCGCTTCGTATCAACTGCGACCTGTTATTTGAAGGCGTATAATCATGCAATGCTTTTTGAATTTGTAACGGATCAACTTCAAAATATTTTCCAACACAGGTAGCAGCAAGTAAATTCTCAAAATTATAATCGCCAACTAATCTGGATTTTAAATAGAGCCATCCTTTTGCAAACAAGGCTTTTACAATGAGATAGTTATCGGTACTGGCTAATTCTCCGGTCATAAAATAATTTGTCGATTGGCCATAGCTAATTTGTTCCAGCTCATTTGCCTGCTTAACCAAAAGAGGATTGTCAGCATTGATGAAACATTTTCGATGTTCATTCCGAAGAAAATCATACAATTCCGATTTTGTTTTTACTACGCCCTCAAATGAGCCAAATCCTTCCAGATGAGCTTTACCAATATTGGTTATGATTCCAAAATCTGGATTGGCAATTTCGCACAAAAACGTAATCTCTCCCGGATGATTGGCTCCCATTTCCACTACACCGAATTCAGTGTTTTCATTCATTGAAAGGAGCGTCAATGGAACTCCAATGTGATTATTTAAGTTTCCTTGTGTAAAATTTACCTTGAATTTTTTCGCCAGAACCGCAGCAACAAGTTCTTTTGTTGTTGTTTTTCCGTTTGTGCCAGTTATAGCCAAAACAGGTAGTTTCAACTGGTCGCGGTGGTATCGTGCAAGTTGCTGAAGGTTTTGCAAAACATCATCAACAAGGATCAGCTTATCGTCGTCAGCATATTCAGGCTCATCAATTACAGCGTAGGCTGCGCCTTTCTCAAGTGCCTCTTTGGCAAATTTGTTCCCGTTGAAATTTGCACCTTTCAAGGCAAAGAAAATACTACCTGAAGGAATATTTCTTGAGTCAGTCGTAACAATCGGGTAATGCCTGAAAATTTCATAAAGTCTGGCTGTGTCCATTTGGTATTTAAAAAAGAAAACCCCACTTTTTCAAATGAGGTTTTATGTTTATCAAATATTATCCGATTAAAATCCGTCAGGGCTACCAACACGTGTCATGGAACATCTGAAGCCTAAATCGTTGGCCGATTCTGTTTCCGGACGGTATCTGCGTGTACCCGGGCTCAGCCAGTAAGGTCTGTCTTTCCAGCTTCCACCTTTGTAAATGCGTGCTTTATCAGATATCAGCGAAGAGAAAGTACCTTCTTTGTCAGACTGAACATACATTGAATTTGTTTTGCTTTTATCTTTAGCTGCATTCCAGTCATCTCCCTCAATAACCTGAGAGCGATAATCGCCATCCTCGAAGTTTCTGTAATCAGCAATCGTATCCTTTATGAGTTGACCAAATTCATCACGAACAAGTTTGCCCTCAGCGTCTGTTCTGTATTTGGTAAATGTGTTTCCCCTGAATGGTTGGAATTCTGCAACTTCAGTTGATGAAAGCGGGCGATAAACATCGTAAACCCATTCGTTAACGTTGCCTGCCATGCAATACAAACCGTAGTCGTTTGGTTCGTATGAAGTTACCGGAGCAGTAATGTCGGCATTGTCATTTAGGGCACCTGCCATACCCATAAGGTCGCCTCGTCCACGGGTAAAGTTAGCCATCATACGACCCCTGGTTTTTTTCGAATCATCACGCAAATATGTTCCGTTCCAGGGATAAAGTTTTCGGTTGGTGAGCAATTCGTCTTCAGCGTTTCCAACTAAACCAAGAGCGGCATATTCCCATTCTGCTTCTGTTGGAAGCCTGTAGCTTGGCAGCAAAACTCCATCTTCCCAACGTACTTTACGATTTGTTCCGGCGGCATCTTTTAATGGTTTTTTACCTTCAGTTCCGGCATATAAACCTGCCAAATATGACTCAGTTGTAAATACGTTCTGGCCATTTTGAGCGTTGTCGGGAGAAAGAATTCCTTTGTTAATCAGTATTTTTTCGTTTACGCGGTCGGTTCTCCATTTCGAATAAGCATCGGCCTGAACCCAGGAAACACCAACTACCGGATAATTCCCGTATGCCGGATGGCGCAAATAGTTGGTAATGTACGGTTCATTGTATGCTAATTCCTCTCTCCATACCAATGTGTCGGGAAGAGCTCCATTGTATTTTCCAAGATTTGTAGGATAAACCCGTTTTAACCAAAATAGATATTCGCGGTAATCGAGATTCGAAACTTCAGTTTCATCCATGTAAAATGAAGCAACGGTAACTCTTCTTGGAGTATTATTCCAGTCAAACATTACATCTTGTTCAACACGACCCATTGTAAATGTACCACCCTGAATAAAAACCAACCCTGGCCCGGTTTGCTGTGCATAATTCTCATCAGTCTGGAATCCCCCGTTTTCAGGATCTCCAAATTCCCATCCAGTTGAATGTGAGGTGTCTGAACTTCCTTTGCCTTTTCCAAACAATCCGCATCCAGCCATTAGTGCAGCCAGACCAAATAACATTATGGATCTCAATTTCATGTGTTTGTAATTTGTTTTTTAAATGCCCAATGGCGCTTGCCCTTATACTAAATGCTTCCAGACCAGTTCCATTGTTTTTTCTTTTCCGTTATTTAAAAGACTCACAAATATAACTAAATTGTTGAATTGATATTGTTCAGGTATTTAATCTTTTTTTATACTTGTTTGGCCATACTGCATATCTTTGCTGCGACAGACAGGTGCCAGGATTAATTATATTAATCCTGATAACATTAAGTCATAATATTTGCAGAAACCGACCGTTTGCTTTTAACTGAAACTAATAACTGTAAAATGCTAAGATTATTACTTCTTTCTATATTTCTTTTCGTTGGTACATTTACCCGGGCTGCTGATTATCACCGGAAGATTAATTGGTTTCAACCTGATCAAACGCATGATTCAGTAAATACTATTGATGCGTTTAGGTTCGAAGGAAGCATCACTCTTGATCGAAGTAGCGGTCCGTATTGGTTTGAGAGTTTTGACCTGAATTCTTCCAGCGCTGATGTCACCATAACAAATCCTGTTTTTGAACCAGTTGGATATGCGACTGCAGGACTTAATGATTCCATTGGCGCTGAATTAAAATATACATCTGAAATTGGTACTTCAGCCGGACATTCAATTCTTCGTCTGACTGTCTGTCCCTTTGTTTTCAGGAACAATACACTTGAAAGACTCGTTGAATTTACTGTTTCTGTAAATGAAAACTCGAAACAACTGAAATCGACTGCCGTAGCATACTCCTGGAAAACTTCGTCTGTACTTGGTTCAGGGAAATGGGTGAGGATCAGCACCAACGATAAAGGTGTTTACAAAATAACTTTCGATCAGGTTAAAGAGTGGGGATTTCCAAATCCCGACCAGGTTTCATTGTATGGAAATGGCGGCTACATGTTGCCGGTTTTGAATAAGGATACTCGATTCGATGACCTGAATGCCTATCCAATCTGGAAAGGAAAGGATGGCGCCGGAAAGGATTGTATGTTTTTTTATTCAACCGGAAATATTCGCATTACTGAAAATGTATCAACCGGAACATTTAGCCATCAGCAGAATTCCTATTCCACGCTAACTTACTTTTATCTCTCCGATCAGGGAAGTCCGAAAACAATTCAGAAAGCTGCTGCGCTTTCTGAATCTGCCGAAAACACAGTCAATTCTTACCCGAATTATTCGTTTTACGAAAAAGAGCTAAAAAATTTGATTGCCTCCGGAAGTCAATGGTTTGGAGAACAGTTTAGTACGGGCAGTTCTCAAACAATAAATCTGGCGCTCGATAATCCAGATTTAACCAAGTCGGCACAATTTGTAGTTTCAGCCGTGGGGAAATCGTCCTCTGTCAGCTCCATGCACATTAACCTGAACGGGAAATCGGAGAGTGGTCTCTCATTTCGGGCACTCGATTTAACTGACCCTACAAACTATTTTGCCGATGAACAAGTCTCGAAATTTACAGAGACTTTGCCTTCCAAAAATCTAGAGCTTAAATTAACTTACAATGCTGTCAACAGTACTTCAGGGGCATGGTTCGATTATTTTTCGGTAAATTATACTAGCCTGATGAACATGAATACTGATGTATATTTTTTCAGGGGAAAAGGCAACGACGGACAGGTTACTGTTTCGGAGTTTATTTTGAACGGGGCATCATCAGCAACCAAAATTCTGGATATAACCGATTTCAGCAATGTATATGAAGTTCCGGCAACTTATGCCGACGGGCAAATGAAATTTAAATCCAATTCGTCCACAACCTGCGAATATGTGGCATTTAATCCGGCCGGAACTATTCCCGTCCCTGATTTTGTAAACGATGTGGATAACCAAAACCTACATGCTGCCGATCTCTCAGAAATGATTATAGTTTCGAATCCGGCCTTGTTGAGCGCCGCTAACGATTTGGCCAATTTTCACCGTTCTAACGATCAAATGTCTGTTCAGGTGTTAACTCCTGATGTTATTTATAACGAATTTTCAGGAGGATTGCCAGATCCGGCTGCTTTTCGCAATTACTTCAAAATGTGTTACGACCGTGGAAGGGATAGCGGAACAAATACCCTGAAATATATATTACTAATGGGCGATGGATCGTATGACAACAGAAATATTCTGGGCGAGAATCATAATTTGATCCCTACCTATCAGTCGCCCAATTCGCTTTCGCTGACCGAATCGTTTGTAACCGATGATTTCTTTGTTTTCCTGGATGAAAACGAAGGTGGTTCGAAGGGAACTATCGACCTGGGCATTGGCCGGATTCCGACAAATACGCTGATGGAAGCTGAAGGTGTTGTTAAAAAGATCAAACATTATCATGATCCGGAAACTTTTGGGAACTGGCGAAATACGGTCACGTTTATCGCCGATGATGGAAATACTGCCGACAATTATACCAATGCACACATGTCGCAGGCAGAAGAAATTGCTACTTTTTTGAACCAAAGTCATCCTTCGTTTTATACCGACAAAATTTACTTCGATACCTATAAAAAGACATCGACCGCTGGTGGCGAAAAATATCCGGATGTTACAATCGGTATCAATAACAGCGTGAAAAAAGGTACTTTAATTATGAATTACACTGGCCATGCCAACGAACGAAATCTGGCAGATGAAGGCGTACTGGATATTGGAAACATTGATTCATGGACCAATTACAACCGCCTGCCAATTTTTGTAACGGCCACCTGCGAATACAGCCGTTTTGATGCTGATGATACTTCTGCAGGCGAGCGCATTCTTTTTAATTCGCACGGAGGTGGAGTCGGTTTGTTTTCCACGACCCGACTGGTGTATTCAGGTGCAAATTCTACTTTGAACAAGAACTTTTTCAGGTATGTTTTTGCCAAAGACGATGCCGGGAAAAATTTACGACTGGGCGAAATTATGAGAAGGGCAAAAGCCGCAGCCAACACCGGAACCAATCAACTGAATTTTACATTGCTTGCCGATCCGGCCATGCAATTGGCGAATCCTGATTTTCAGGTTAAAACAACCAGTATCGACGGGAAGAATACTGAAACAGAAGTGGACACCATTCAGACCCTGACAGTGGTGACAGTTAAAGGTTTTGTTGCCGATATACATGGCGAAAAACTTAGTTCATTCAACGGTGAAATTATTCCTACGGTTTACGACAAAGCCATGCAGGTTAAAACACTCGGAAATTCGGGACAAAATCCGATGAGTTACACCATGCAAAGCAGTATCATTTATAAAGGCCTGGCCAGTGTAACCAATGGCGATTTCGAATTTTCTTTTTTTGTTCCGAAGGATGTCTCTTATAAGATCGATAAGGGAAAAATTATTTACTACGCCTACGATGATTCAAATGATGCTCACGGTTATTTTGATGGATTTTACATCGGAGGCTCATCGAACTCCAGCATATCTGATTCTGACGGGCCTCAAATCAATCTGTTTATAAACTCGGAATCGTTTCAGGATGGAGGAACGGTAAGCGCGAGTTCAGTTTTGCTGGCCAATATTTCTGACGATACAGGAATAAATACAGCCGGAACAGGAATTGGCCACGACATAACAGCTATTCTGGACGATGATTATACCAACATTATGGTTCTGAATGACTATTTTCAGTCGGATAAGGATCAGTACCTCAGCGGAAAAATTGTTTATCCGCTAACCAAATTAACAGAGGGAGAACATGTTTTGAAGTTGAAAGTTTGGGATGTGTTGAATAATTCGGCCGAGAAAGAGATTCATTTCGTAGTAAAAGACAATTTCAGGATTGAAACTGTTGCAAGTTACCCAAACCCGATGCAAGGGCAAACGAAATTTATTTTTACTCACAATCAGCCCGACGAAACGTTTGATATTGACCTTGAAGTATTTCAGACCAATGGAATGAGGGTCGATTTTCTACAAACAACAATAGGTTCTTTGGGCACTGAAAGCCTGCCAATTGAATGGATTCCTGCCAATCGGCACATTGTAATGAAAGCCGGAATTTACATTTACCGAATAACAGCTACAACTGTTTCGGGTGGAAAACAAACGAGTGGTTCGGGCCGGTTGGTTTATGTTTACCCCTAAAAATTAACCCAATCCGCAATTTCATTATACTTTTTATTGAGGATGTCCGTTTAGAATTTTAGTTTAAGAATTGGTAGTTCTACTATTCAAACGGCTATATTTGCAAATTCAAAAAAAAAATGATCGATTTAAGATGAAGAAAATTACCTTATTACTGACTGCTACTCTCTGCTTTGCGCTTACTGTATCAAAAACTTATGCTCAAAAAACTTCAACAACCGGGGCAAATACAATAACAACTGGCGTACCGTTTCTAACAATTGCACCAGACTCACGTTCCGGAGCAATGGGTGATGCCGGTGTTGCTATTTCGGCTGACGCGAACTCCCAATATTGGAACCCAGCCAAATATGCATTTGCCGAAAGTGAGATGGGACTTGCATTATCGTATACACCTTGGTTGCGTAATTTGGTATCAGATATTAATCTGGCTTATTTGGTCGGCTATAAAAAACTTGACGATCGTCAAACCGTAAGCGCTTCGCTGCGCTATTTTACGTTGGGCGATATTTCGTTTATGAGCGAATACGGTGATCCAACCGGAACCCAAAGTCCAAATGAATTTGCAATCGATATGGGTTATACCCGTTTGCTTTCCGAAAAATTTTCAGGTGCAGTTGCACTTCGTTATATTCGTTCCGACCTTACCGGCGGACAATTGGTTGACGGAGGAACAGAAACTCACGCCGGAACTGCTTACGCTGCCGACGTTGCGTTCTATTATCAAAACGAAATAAGAGTTAACCGGAAAATTTCAACGCTTGGTGCAGGTATCAATATTTCGAATATTGGCAGCAAAATTTCTTATACCGATGGGGAAACCAAAGATTTTATCCCGACCAATTTAAAGCTTGGGTTATCGTATAAAACTGAAATGGACAAGTACAATACCATCACCTTTGCATTCGATGCCAATAAATTGCTTGTGCCAACTCCCGATACAACCAAAGCTGACATCATAACTGGCCTGGGTGCCAACATTTCCCCAATTGCCGGTATTTTCAAGTCTTTTAGCGATGCTCCCGGAGGATTTTCAGAAGAATTCAAGGAAATTAATTTTTCGGTTGGAGCCGAATATTGGTACAACAAGCAGTTTGCCCTGCGCGCAGGATATTTTTACGAAGATGTTACGAAGGGAAATCGTAAATTCTTTACGGCTGGAGCCGGTTTGAAAATGAATGTTTTTGCACTCGACTTCTCCTATCTTTTGCCGGTTGCACAAAACAATCCGTTGGCTAATACGCTTCGGTTCACGCTCTCGTTCGATTTCGAAGCATTTAATAAGCAGCGAAGGTAATTTCGAAGAGATGAAAAGTTAATAGTCAGATAATTTCTGAAAATTAGAAACTGTTAAATTTTATTTAATGAGTTATTTACCCTTAACTCACCCCGTCGCATCATTGATGCTCCCGCCTACTTGTAGAGGGGAAAAGCCCGATTTATTGGGCTTGGAGTGAGTCAGAAATTGATAAAATCAACTTCAAATAGTATTCATTTTAATTTTAAACAGATTCTTATATTCTTCCAAAAATGAAATTCCGGATCGGTTACGGATACGATGTACATCGTTTAGCTGAGGGTGAGACCTTATGGCTCGGTGGTGTTTTGATTCCGCACAACAAAGGAACTGTGGCACATTCCGATGGCGACGTTCTTATTCATGCACTTTGCGATGCCATGCTTGGAGCAGCAAAACTTGGCGATATTGGCCGCCATTTTCCGGATACTTCTTCTGAATATAAAAATGTTGACAGCAAAATATTACTGAAAAAAACCAACGAGTTGATTGCTTCAAAAAAATTTCAGGTTGGAAATTTAGATGTAACCGTTGCGGCTCAAAAGCCCAAACTCAAAACTTTCATTCCTGAAATGGAAGAAACCATTGCCCGGATTTTAGAAGTCGATGTCGATGTAGTTTCGATAAAAGCTACCACGACGGAAGAACTGGGTTTCGAGGGTAGGGAAGAAGGTATTTCTGTTCATGCCGTTGTTTTGCTTGAAAAAATAGATTAAATCATGAAAAAAACTTTAGTTATCGGGGCAAGCGAAAATCCCGAACGTTATTCGAATAAAGCCATTCGTGCTTTACTGGCACATCACCACGAAGTGGTTGCCATTGGTTTGCGTGAAGGACTGGTTTCAGGAGTTCCGTTTAATTCAGAAAAGCTGGATTTCAAAGATATTGATACAGTAACCTTGTATGTTGGTCCTAAAAACCAACCTGAGTATTACCAATATATCCTGAGTTTAAAACCTCAGCGTGTGATTTTTAACCCGGGAACTGAAAATCCGGAATTCATTGCTGAACTTAAAAAGGCCGGCATTTTCCCGGAGATTGCCTGCACTCTTGTTTTATTAAGTACCGGACAATACGAATAATGGAAACAATTCAGTCATTACAGGAATTTGATCAGATACTGGCCGACAGAGATGCTGTTCTGGCCTATTTCTCCACCGAAACCTGCTCGGTGTGCAAAGTGCTGAAACCAAAAGTTTCGGAGATGATCACCGAATCGTTTCCTGAAATGAAAATGGTTTACGTTCAATCAGACAAACTTCCGGAGTTGGCAGCCCAAAACCGTGTTTTTGCTGCTCCAACTGTTGTGGTTTTCTTTACCGGTCGCGAAACCATACGCAAAAGCCGGGCGTTTGGAATAAATGAACTGAAATCTGAAATTCAGCGTCCGTATTCAATGATGTTTGAATAACTTTTCTCGTTTCTTATTTTATGCGTTAAACTATCCTTTGGATTAGTTTTCACTGTGTTTGTGATTCGTATTCACCTAAGCACACAAACTCTATACATTCAAACTTAGAATAACCAATGCAAACATCGCTGGTTTTTCAATCAGGAATGAAGAGAAGTAAAATTATTATTTTTTTCTGGGCGCCTTAAACTGACCATAGGGTGATGTTACAAGTAACTCTGTTACTTCATTCTTTTCGTTAAGAGTAAATTCGATGGAATCTCCTTTGGGGTAATTAAATCCGAATTTATCTTTTAAATGTGGTGTCAATGGCATTTCAGTTCCTCCCT
This sequence comes from Prolixibacteraceae bacterium, assembly GCA_041652995.1. Taxonomy (GTDB): domain Bacteria; phylum Bacteroidota; class Bacteroidia; order Bacteroidales; family Prolixibacteraceae; genus Aquipluma. The sequence continues at coordinate 21,862 of JBAZGO010000030.1, read as the reverse complement.
GAAGAATCATTTTCAGTGTTTTATCTTCCATTATAACGACGCTAATAGTACCACCATTGAATTCATATTCACCGGGATATTTTTGCAGGGTTTCCTCCGAAATTTCAAATGGTTCCTGATCCTTTGGTTTAGCTGGTAATTTCGAATTCACATAGTCGGCCTGTTCTGTCAGCCCTAAAGATTGCTTGAAAGTTGCAATTTCATTTAAGATTTTACCATTTATGTATGGCAATGCAAACTCCTGATTCAGTATTGGAATCGAATCCCGAAAGCTCACGATCATGTCTATGCCTTTCTTGAAATTTTCAGTATTTTTCACTCTTTTGAGGAAGTTGGCAAAAGGTTCCAACTGCCTAAACTTGGGATAACCATCCGGCATGTGATCAAATCGGGCAGCAAGAGAATCAAATTCACTTTCGCTGGAATACATGTACACCGTTTCAGTGATTGCGTCGGAAAGTGCACCTTTGGCATGTTGAGAAGTTAATATGTTTGCCTTTTCGAGGGCTGCAACACTATCGATAGCCCCCAGTGCAAGCAGTGCTCCTCCGGCAATTGCATAGGAGGAATCATTGATTGAAGTCAGAAATAATGGTTTATATATGTCTTTTTTTAATTTTCCAAGGGTCTTGATAGCTACTGCTCTTACCAATGATTTCGGATCATTGTTTGCCAGATCGGTTAATATTGGTTCAGCAGCATTCATAACTGTATCATTTTCAATATTGAGATTCTTCACCGCCTGTATTCTTAATCCGTAATACTTATCATTCATTGCAGTTATGAGCAGGTTCAATGCGTTGGTATCCTTACCTTGATTCATTGCGGCAAAATCAATGGCCTCACTCCGGTCAACATACAATCCGGCCTTGTGGTATTGGAAGATAAAATTATCAAGTGTTTTATGATCGGTTTTTTTGCAAAGCAAAATTTTATCCGCGTCAACATTTACGAGAGATGGGTTTAAATTTGAAGGAAAAGTGAGCGTGTCAACTTTTTGATCAACCCAAACATTATAACGCTTCTTTTCTGAACCCTGATAGATATCCACCTTGATTGGAAATTTGAAAATCTTTCCGGTTTGAGTTTGTTTTAAATATACTTTTGCGGTTTTATCGGCTGAATCATATTCATAGCTGATATCAATTATTGGATGTCCATTGCTAAAATACCATTGGTTCCAGAACCAATTCAAATCCTGTCCGGTCACTTCTTCGAATGCCAGACGCAGATCATGGGCCTCGGCCGATTGAAATTTCCTGGTTGTCAGGTAAAGCTTTAATGATTTGAAGAATGCACTGTCTCCCACAAAGTTCCGTAACATGTTCAGGATACGGCCGCCTTTGTTATAGCTTACAGCATCGAACATATTCTCAGGGACACTGTAATGAAAACGGACCAGGTCATTGTCTGCATTACCGTAACGCAGATAACTATGCATCTCGGTATTATTAATTGCATCTCCGGCATCTTTACCATGTTTATATTCCATCCACAAGACTTCGCCAAAGTTGGCAAACGATTCGTTCAATGTTACATTGCTCCAGCTTTCGGATGTAACATAGTTTCCAAACCATTGATGAAAGAGTTCATGGGCGATGGTGATTTCCCAGGTATTTTCATCAATCAATTGCCTTGCATTTTGCTGTATGTCCGCATCGTGTATAGTGGCCGTAGTATTTTCCATAGCACCGCTTACAAAGTCCCTGACTGCAATTTGAGCATATTTTGGCCAGGGATAATCAATACCCGTTATCAGTGAAAAGTATGCAATCATCTCAGGTGTCTGACCAAATATCTTACTGGCAACCGGAGCATATTCTTTTTCAACATAGTAACTTACTTCCTTCTCCTGATAGCTGTCTTTAGTAATTGCATATTCGCCCACAGCCATCATCATCAGATAGGGGGCATGAGGTAAATCCATTACCCAGGTATCCGTGCGGGTTCCGTCCATATTCTTTTTCTGGTTTGTCAAAACTCCGTTCGATAGGGTCTGGTATTTGTCAGGAACTGTCATGCTGATTTTATACGTTGTTTTCTGGTTGGGCTTGTCAATGGTAGGAAACCATACCGAGTTCGATTCTGTTTCTCCATGAGTCCAAATTTGCGTGGGTTTGTTTTTATCTTTCCCCAAAGGATTGATAAAATACAGACCTTTTCCGCCCGAAATGTTTATACTTCCTTTTTCATTAATGTCATCAGGCTTTGCAATATATTCGATAAAAACAGTGTAGTTTTCTCCTCCTTTGTAGGTTTTATCGAGTATGATACGAAGATTATAGCCATCATATTCATATTTCAAAGGAATATGATGGCTCATCTTAATCATTGATACTTCATTGATCTTCATACCTTTTGCATCAAGATTTAATGAATCTGTGGCGTAAAAATGAGGATGAAGGGTGATCCATGCCTTGCCATACATCCATGATTTGGAATAGTCGAAGTTCACATCGAGTTTGGTATGAACAAGGTCATTGATTTTTGTTGCACTGGCTCTATAGATATTTTTCCAGGTTTCTGCCTGAATAGAATCTGTTTTTTGTGAAAAGCAAGCGATTGAGCAGATCAGAAATGCTCCAATGACGATGTTTCTCATAATTGCAATTTTTTGTTCGTATTCAATAGGCAAGGAATAATCTGTATAAAAATCAAATGTCAATTCGATTTGCTATCAACCTGATAATTATTGAATTAAAATTACCCGGTTGAGTTCACACAAGCAATAGCACAAACGTGTCATTTTTGATAAATTTAGGATGTAAAATGGAAACAGATCTCTAAAAAAATCCAAATTTTTCCGAAGTGATAGCTAAAGCTTTTCCCCTGATGAAAATGATTTTTGTCGGATCAGACAAACCGCCCGAATTGGCAGCCCAAAACCGTGTTTTTGCTGCTCCAACTGTTGTGGTTTTTTTTGCAGGTCGCGAAACCATTCGCAAAAGCCGGGCGTTTGGAATAAATGAACTGAAATCTGAAATTCAGCGTCCGTATAAAATGCTTTTTGAGGAATAAATAACATTGGAAATGATGGTGACGTTTTAAGTTCACTTGATCGCTTACTTATCAGCATCGCTCACTACGCTTTTGAGCTCCTGAACAAATACCGGAAAATGTATTGACCTCGCAAATTTGTCGGATCTTCCATCTCTTTGGTGGTCAGTCGATGTTTTTAACTTCGATATATATGTATTTAACAACGATATTTATGTTTTTAGATGTTTATATTTATCTATTAGACACTATTTCATGTTTTATGCATAAATGTTTCACCTATAAGCTCCGATTTCGTGTTAATTTGCAATGATAATGCTGTATTATGGATAAAAAAGTTGTATCTTTCTTCCGAAAGATTAAAAAAACCAATTATGGAACAACTTGCAATAATCTCTATGGTAAGGCGTGAGATGGATCGTAAAAACATTAGTGGCGCTGAGTTGGCCCGCGCTTTAAAAGTAAACCCTTCGTCGGTGATGGGCATGTTTAGCCGATCTACTTTGCAGGTACAACGTCTGGCTGAGATATCCGAATTCCTCAGGTATAATTTTTTCAGGGAAATAGCTCTAAAGCTTCCCTTCGCCGAACCCGATAATACAGAAGCCGCAGGGTTGCAAAACAGGGTAAAAGAGCTGGAATTTGAAGTGAGCATTTTGCGGCAAACCATCAGAGACCTTGCTGGCAGGTAATTACAGACCACTGATCACTATTCAAACAACCCATCAATCAGTTTTTCATCTGTAAGGTTTGGCAACGTTACTTTCAGCTTCGGATTTTCATTCATGGCGTGTTTAATGGCAAACATGGCTGGTTCGTTTCTGGCCCAGCTTCGCCGGGCAATTCCGTTGTTTACGTCCCAGTGTAACATTTGTCTTAATCGCCGTTCTGAATCTGCACTTCCGTCGATAGTCATTCCAAATCCGCCATTGATTACTTCGCCCCAGCCAACACCTCCTCCGTTGTGTACAGAAACCCAGGTAGCGCCGCGAAACGAATCACCAATTACATTCTGAATAGCCATGTCGGCCGTAAATGCCGATCCGTCGTATATATTCGAAGTTTCCCTGAATGGTGAATCAGTACCTGAAACATCGTGGTGGTCGCGACCCAATACGATTGGCGCGCTAATTACTCTTTCGGCTATGGCTTTATTAAACGCCAATGCAATTTTTGTTCGTCCTTCGCAATCGGCATATAAAATTCGTGCCTGGGAACCTACAACCAGTTTATTCTTGCCGGCTTCGGCAATCCAGTGAATGTTATCATTGAGCTGATTCATGATTTCCGGAGGAGCGTTTCTCGCAATTTCGGTTAAAACCTGAAGTGCAATTTCATCGGTCTTTTGCAAATCGTCCGGATCGCACGAGCAGCAAACCCAGCGAAATGGTCCAAAACCGTAATCGAAGAACAATGGCCCCATAATATCCTGAACGTACGACGGATAAATAAAGCTTCCGTCGGCTTTCATTACTGCTGCGTTTGCACGTTTCGCTTCCAAAAGAAAGGCATTTCCATAGTCCCAGAAATACATGCCTTTTTGGGCGAGCTGGTTAATTGCCAATACCTGCCTTCTCAAACTTTCGTAAACTTTTTCCTGAAAAAGTTGTGGATTTCCGGCCATCAGAAGATTCGATTCCTCCAAGGATATGCCCGCCGGATAATAACCACCGGCAAACGGATTGTGCAGCGAGGTTTGGTCCGATCCCAAATCAAGCGAAATATTTTCGGTAGCCAACTTTTCCCACAAATCAACCACATTTCCCTGGTATGCCAGCGAAACTGCCTCTTTGTTCAGGCTTGCTTCGAGCATTCTGAAAATAAGTTTGTCCAGATCAATATAAACTTCGTCAACCCAACCCTGATGGTGCCTGATTTCAACAACTTTGGGATTGATTTCGGCGACCACTGAAACCATACCTGCAATTACCGCAGCTTTGGGTTGTGCTCCCGACATGCCTCCTAATCCTGACGAAACAAATATTTTTCCGGCGCTGGTTCCATCACCTTTCATTCGTGCTGCATTCAGCAAGGTAATTGTTGTACCGTGTACAATTCCCTGCGGACCAATATACATAAACGATCCGGCAGTCATTTGTCCGTATTGCGAAACGCCAAGCGCATTCATGCGCTCGTAATCATTACGTCCGGAGTAATTCGGGATAACCATGCCATTGGTTACGACCACGCGCGGCGCATCTTTGTGCGATGGGAAAAGACCCATCGGATGTCCGGAGTACAGAACAAGCGTTTGTTCGTCAGTCATTTCCGATAGATATTTCAAGCAAATCAGGTACTGTGCCCAATTTTGAAAAACTGCGCCGTTGCCGCCATAAGTAATTAATTCGTGCGGATGTTGAGCCACAGCCACGTTCAGGTTGTTTTGAATCATCATCATGATGGATGCGGCCTGTTTCGACTTGTACGGATAATCGTCCAACGGACGTGCTTTCATTTCATAATCCGGACGAAAACGGTGCATGTAAATCCGGCCATATTGCTGCAATTCTTCCAAAAACTCGGGTGCCAAAGTGGCATGGTGTTCAGGATTGAAATAACGGAGCGCATTTTTTAGCGCCAGTTTTTTTTCTTGCAGAGTCAATATATCTTTGCGTCGGGGTGCATGGTTAACAGAAGGATTTACGGGCTTTTTGGGTGGGAGAATTGCAGGAATTCCTTCGCTAATTGCTGATTTAAATTCGGCAGTATTCATAATTTTCGAATTGTGGTTCGCCTTTTGAAGTTGAACGTATAACGGCAAAATTGCGACATTCCCCGATATTTTACTGTATATTGTGAGCAGTTTTGCAACATTTGCCGCACTTATATTTGTCATGGTTTAGGCAGATAAAGTTTGTTTTGAAAATAATTTAAACGGAAAATAAAAATGAAAAAGACATGGATTATTCTGGCAGTTATTGCCGTTGTGATTTTATTAGCGTATTCGTCGGTTAAAAGTTCGTACAACAACATGGTTCGTATGGATGAGGGTGTTGCAGCTCAATGGTCGCAGGTCGAAAATGTGTATCAGCGCCGTTCCGATCTTATTCCAAACCTGGTGAATACTGTTAAGGGATATGCCGATTTCGAAAAGGAAACATTAACTCAGGTTATTGAAGCCCGGGCAAAAGCAACCTCAGTAAATGTTAGTCCTGATAAGCTCGATGCCCAGTCGCTGCAGAATTTCCAGCAGGCGCAGTCTGGGTTATCATCGGCTTTAAGCCGCCTGATGGTTGTGGTTGAAAAATATCCTGATTTAAAAGCGAATCAAGGGTTCCTAGATTTGCAGGCCCAGTTGGAAGGTACTGAAAACCGGATTACTGTTGAGCGTAAAAAGTTCAACGAAAGTGCCCAGGCATTTAATACCCTTATCCGCACTTTCCCAAAGAGTATTTTTGCCGGAATGTTCGGGTTCGAAAAGAAAGCCTATTTCGAAGCTGAGAAGGGAGCAGAAAAAGCGCCTCAGGTTCAATTTTAGGAAAGCTTCAAAGCTACAGGCTTCAGGTTACATGAAGCTTGTAGCCATTAATTCATAAAGGATTACACCAATTTTACACGTCACTTTTAATTTCAGAAGAAATGTCAGTTGAAAATTTTTTCAGTAAAGAAGAAAAAAAACAGATAACCGGTGCCATTGCCGAAGCTGAATTAAATACTTCAGGCGAGATAAAATTGCATGTGGAGGGACGGTGCAAAATTGATGTGCTCGACCGTGCGGCCTATGTTTTCGGAAAATTAAAAATGCATGAAACTGAACAGCGGAATGGTGTTTTGTTTTATCTGGCAGTTTTCGACCGCAAATTTGCGATTTTGGGCGACTTCGGAATCAATCAGCTTGTTCCTGATAATTTTTGGGACGAAATCAAGGAAACTATGCTGGGCTATTTTCTGGAAGGTCAGTATGCTGATGGATTATCACAGGGAATTTTGATGGCAGGAGTGCAGCTCAAAGCGAATTTTCCATACCAGAAAGACGATATTAATGAATTATCGGATGAAATTTCATTCGAGAAAAACCTTTAAGATGAAACGATTTATTCTGCTTTTAATCATTCCTTTATTTGTATTTTCGGTATTTGCCCAGGATATTCCTGAACGACCAAATCCTCCCCGGCTGGTTAACGATTTGGCTGATGTGCTGTCAAATCAGGAGGAGCAGCAGCTTGAAACTGAACTGGATCAATACAACGATCAGACTTTAACTCAAATTTGTATTGTTACACTTCCATCGCTGAATGGCTACGACATTTCTCAACTGGCTTACGAGATTGGAGAAAAATGGGGCGTTGGGCAAAAAGGGAAAAACAACGGAATAGTGATCGTTTTTAAGCCAAAATCAGGCAACGAAAAAGGCGAGGTTTACGTGGCGGTTGGTTATGGACTGGAAGCTGTTATTCCTGATGCCGTTGCCAACAGGAATGTGGTGGATTACGAAATGTTACCACATTTTAAGCAGAATGATATTTTTGGAGGCTTGGAAGCTGGTTCGAAAGTCTTGATGAGCCTGGCTTCAGGAGAATTTAGCGCAGCCGATTACCAGAAGAAAACCGGCAACAAAAAATCGGACAAAGGTGGTGGATTTATTCTGATTGTCCTGATAATTATTGTTCTTGTATCGATATTTAAGGGAGGTCGCGGTGGCCGTTACAATGGCGGAAGCAGTGTTCCGTTCTGGATTGCCATGAGCTTGCTTGGAAGCAGCCGGGGTAGTGGCTCATTTGGTGGTTTCTCTGGCGGAAGCGGTGGCTTCGGCGGAGGTGGTGGAGGCGGCTTCGGCGGCTTTGGAGGTGGAAGCTTCGGCGGCGGTGGCGCCGGTGGTAGTTGGTAACTATTGAGTTTCAAGTTCCAAATTACAGTTTTCAAGTCATCCCGCAACGGATTTGGATATTGAATATTCAATATTGAGTATTGGATGTTTTAAAGAATGAAATATCATTGCACTTAAATTATCTTCATTGGCAGACGAATTAGAAACTAAAAAGCAGGACATAAAAAAACCTTCAGGAATGTTCCTGAAGGTTTTTTTATGGTAGCTCAGCCGATAATTAATCAGCAGTTTCAATAGAGTCAAGAATATCTTTATCGACAAGAATTCGTCCGCAATATTCGCAAACAATAACTTTCTTGCGCGAAGCAATGTCCATCTGGCGCTGAGGTGGAATTTTATTGAAACAACCTCCGCAGGCATCACGCTGAACGGTTACAACAGCCAATCCGTTACGTGCGTTTTTCCGGATGCGTTTGAAAGCAGTCACCAAACGAACTTCAATGTTAGCTTCAATTTTTTCAGCTTTAGCCTTCAATCTTTCTTCTTCAATCTGAGTTTCAGCCGTAATTTCTTCCAGCTCGCGTTGTTTGCGATCCAGATCTTCCAATCTTTCTTTCAGCAGTACCGATGAAGTTGCAATGGCTTCTTTTTTGCCGGTAAGCTCGGTTGAAAATTCACGGATACGTTTTTCCGACAATTCAATTTCGAGTTTCTGGAATTCAATTTCCTTGCTCAGGGAGTCAAATTCACGGTTGTTCCGAACATTATTTTGTTGTTCCGTGTATTTTGTGATCAGACCTTCTGATTCTTTAATCGCAATTTTTTTGTTGTGAACTGCTGTTTCCAAATCTTTGATATCGTCTTCAAAATTACTGACACGGGTTTTCAGACCGGTAATTTCGTCTTCCAAATCCTGAACTTCCAATGGTAATTCACCACGAAGCGTCTTGAATTTATCTATTTCAGAAACAACATTTTGCAGCTCGTAAAGCGCTTTAAGCTTCGAACTGATTGGCACACTTTTATTTTCGTCTCTAACGTACTGTGTATTCATACTTTATAGTTGTTTAACTTTACTCAAATGAAGTAATTCACCGGATTTGTATTGATGGCCGATAAATGGACTGCAAATTTAGGGAATTTTTTTGTAAGTAATTCATAAAAAACTTCTTTAGTGAATTGTTCACTTTCAAAATGCCCGATATCGGCTATTACGATTTTTTGCTCAGCATCAAAAAACTGGTGGTATTTAAAATCTCCTGAAATAAAAATGTCGGCTTGCTGAGCGATTGCATTCTTCAGATAGCTGCTTCCGGAGCCGCCACAAACGGCCACCCGCTTCAGGGGGTTGCCCGATAAATGTGTATGTTTAATCACCCGGCAGTTGAACGTGTTTTTTAGTTTTTCAAGAAATTCTGTTTCTTCCATGGGCTCCTGAAGTTCGCCAATCATTCCGATTCCGGCCTGAGTATATTCGTTTTCAAGCGGATAAATATCGTAAGCAACTTCTTCGTACGGATGCGCTTCAAGTAAGGCCTGTATTACCCGGGATTGAATATTTTTTGGAAAAACTGTTTCTATGCGTGTTTCGTTTTCGTAATGCAGTTGATTTTTTTCTCCGACAAACGGATTGGCCCGATCATTTCCACGGAAACTTCCGGTGCCATTTTGGTTAAAACTGCACGAATCGTAATTTCCGATGTTTCCGGCGCCAGCATCAAAAAGTGCCTGTCTAATTTTTTCTGCATGTTCGGTTGGCACAAAAGTCACCAGCTTTTTCAGGAAATCAGGAATGGGAGCCAGAATACGACAATTTTGCAGATCAATTTTTTCGCAGATTTTACTGTTTACACCTCCAAAGACACTGTCGAGATTGGTGTGTGCAGCATATACCGCAATGTTGTTTTTTATCGCTTTAATAACGCAACGCTCGATGTAATTTTTCCCGTTCAGCTTTTTAATTCCGGAGAAAATAATGGGATGATGAGCCACAACCAGATTAAGATTTTTGGCAATGGCTTCGTCAATGATTTCTTCGGTAATGTCTAAAGAAATCAAAACCCCCGAAATTTCATCGTCAGGTTGTCCGAGAATCAGTCCGGCATTGTCGTACGATTCCTGAAGAGCCAATGGAGCAACGGATTCAATAAATTGGGTGATCTCTTTGATTTGCATCTCAATTCGGGGATTGATGAGTTAACTTGAAATTTGAAACATGGAATTTGGAACTCTCCCTACATTTCTTCTTTGATATCGAGCAACATCTGCCTTATTTCCTGGAGCCGGCTGACTACCTCAAAATTTTGAAGTGTATCTTCTTTGTTTTCTTTCAGTTTTTTCTGAGCGCCTTTTATGGTCATTCCCCGTTCTTTCAGTAAATGGTAAATTATTTTCAGATTTTCAATATCCTCCAGGGTAAACATGCGGTTACCCTTTTTGTTTTTGTGTGGTTTCAGAACATCAAATTCATTTTCCCAGAAGCGAATGTTCGATGTATTAACACCAAACATATCAGCTACTTCGCTGATGGAATAAAATACCTTTTCTATTTTGGGTTTTTTGTATGGCACTGCAAAATTTTTAATCGAATGTTTGACCGATATTTGACGAAATGGTTACCATCTTTTCGTATTCCTGGGCATTCAAATCCTTGAAGTAATAATATTGAGGATTGACCGGGGTTCCGTTTTTATGCACTTCGTAATGCACATGCGGGCCGGTTGACGTTCCAGTACTTCCAACATAACCGATCACACTTCCACGTTTGATATGTTCGCCTTTCCTGACATGAAATCCGCTCATGTGACCGTACAGCGTTTCGTAGCCGAACCCATGATCGATGACCACAAATTTTCCGAAGCCTCCACCAATGGATTGAACATCTTTTACGACTCCGTCGCCGGTAGCATAAATTTTTGTTCCAACAGGCGCTGTAAAATCCATTCCGTAGTGAAATTGCTTAATCTTATAAATCGGGTGTATTCTGAAACCCCAGCCCGAAGCCGTTCCTTTTAGCGATTTATTTGAAATTGGCATAATGGCAGGCATACTCGATACAAGTTTTTCCTTATCAACCGCCATTTTCATTACTTCATCATACGATTTTGACTGGATGTAGGCTTCTTTTGAGAGGATATCAAGTTTTTGAGCGGTTTTAATCACCAGTTCAGAATTGTCAAACGATTCAAGTTGCGAATACCTGTTTGCTCCGCCAAATCCGGCTTTGCGAATGGACGATGGTATCGGATTACTCTCGAATACAACGCGGTACAAGTTGTTGTCGCGCTGTTCTATTTCGTCGAGTACTTTTTCAACAGTTCCAAGGTCTTTGTATAAAAGTTCGTATTGCGTTAAAAGTCGTTCGTTTTCCTTGTGCAAACTGCGCATGCGTGGGGACTCATAAAATTGAAGGATTCCGACAGCAATAAGTATCGACGATACCAGTGTTGTAGAAAATAGGGCTAAAAAACGCTTTAGTTTAGTTTTGAAGCTTATTACGATTTTGTCGTAGCTAAGTGTATGAGCATTAAATCTGTACTTGACTTTCGCCATAAAACAAGACTAATGGAATTTATTTTTCGACTTGTAACAAAATTAAGGATTTAATCTAACTTTGCAAGATTTCAAAAATTCCGGTTATTACAGTTTGCAAAGCTAGTCTTTTCACCCGAAGTACATAGTAATATTCAGGCTGTTGTGTATTTTTAACAATTTTTAAGGGCTGAAGAATTGAACCTGAGTTTGTTCCTGAAGGCGATTTTTCTGGCTGGTTCAGAGGAAAATGGGAAAGGAAATTTTAGAATAAAATGCCAGCCTGGCGGTAATGTAATTTTAGAAAATAAATAGAAAATTAGATATACAGATTATGAATTCGAAGGAGATCAGAAAAGCGTTTTTAGATTTTTTTGCCGGAAAGAAACACCAGATTGTGAGCTCGGCGCCAATGGTTGTAAAAAATGATCCAACCCTGATGTTTACCAATGCAGGAATGAATCAGTTTAAAGATATTTTTCTGGGCAACCAACCTGCCAATTATTTGCGGATTGCCGATACTCAGAAATGTTTGCGGGTTTCAGGAAAACACAACGATTTGGAAGAAGTCGGACACGATACTTACCATCATACCATGTTCGAAATGTTGGGCAACTGGTCGTTTGGCGACTATTTTAAAGAAGACGCGATTAATTGGGCCTGGGAACTGCTGCACGATATCCTGAAAATTCCGGCTGACCGCATGTACGCTTCAGTTTTTGAAGGAAGTGTTGACGACAATCTTGAACGCGATGATGAAGCGTTCGATCTGTGGCGAAAATTCCTTCCGGCTGAACAAATTATCAACGGAAGCAAAAAAGACAATTTCTGGGAAATGGGCGATTCCGGTCCGTGTGGTCCTTGCTCCGAAATTCATGTCGATTTGCGCGATGATGACGAGCGTGCGAAAATTCCCGGACATCAGTTGGTGAATAAAGACAATCCGCTGGTTATCGAAATCTGGAATTTGGTTTTTATTCAATTCAATCGCAAAGCCGATGGAAAACTGGAAGAACTTCCGGATAAACATGTGGACACCGGTATGGGATTCGAGCGTTTGTGCATGGTACTTCAGGGTAAAAAATCGAATTACGACACCGATGTTTTCCAGAATACCATTGCTGAAATCTCGAAATTAAGCCACAAAAAATATGGCGACGACCAAAAGGCCGACATTGCCATGCGCGTAATTGCCGATCATTTACGCGCCATTTCATTCTCGATTGCCGACGGCCAATTGCCATCGAACAACAAAGCCGGTTACGTGATCCGACGGATTTTGCGTCGTGCCGTGCGTTACGGTTATACTTTCCTCGATTTCAGGGAACCGTTTATCTGGAAACTGGTTGAAGCGCTGAAACAAAACATGGGCGATGCTTTTCCTGAACTAATTTCACAGCAGGGCCTGATTGAAAATGTAATTCGCGAAGAAGAGGAATCGTTCCTCCGGACGTTGGAAACCGGAATCCGTTTGCTCGATAGAAGCCTCCCCCCAACCCCCTCCGAAGGAAGGGGAGTTTTAAGCGGTGAGTTGGCATTTACACTTTATGATACGTTTGGATTTCCATTTGACCTGACCAGCCTGATTCTGCGTGAAAAAGGCATGTTGGTTGATGAAGCCGGGTTTAATTCCGAAATGGAAAAACAAAAGGAAAGATCGCGGAATGCCGCTGCTCAGGAAACGGACGACTGGGTGGAACTTATGAAAATTGATCAGGTTGAATTTGTTGGCTACGATAAGTTGGAAGCGAAGGTAAATATTTCCAGATACCGGAAAGTGAAGCAAAAAAATAAGGAGTTTTATCACCTGGTTTTTGATCAGACTCCGTTCTACGGCGAGTCCGGCGGTCAGGTGGGCGATTCAGGATATATTGAAGCTGATGGACAGAAAACGCCAATTCTGGATACACAAAAGGAAAACAACCTCACTATTCACATTGCCGCCAAACTTCCGTCAAATCCATCTGCCGGTTTTAAAGCCATTGTCAATCAGAACAAGCGGAAACTGACCATGAATAATCACACAGCTACGCATTTGCTCGATCATGCGTTGCGTGAAGTTTTGGGTACGCATGTGGAACAAAAAGGCTCGCTGGTAAACAGCGAATATTTGCGGTTCGACTTTTCGCATTTCCAGAAGGTGTCGCGCGAAGAACTCGACCAGATTCAGTCGCGTGTAAACGAATTGATTCGGGAAAATCTGGTTCAGGAAGAAAATCGCTCTGTGGCTTTTGATGATGCCAAAAAATTAGGCGCCATTGCTCTTTTTGGTGAAAAATATGGCGACTTCGTTCGTGTGATCAAATTTGGCGATTCAGTTGAATTGTGCGGAGGAACGCATGTTCCGGCAACCGGACAAATCGGATCGTTTGTAATTACTTCTGAAAGTGCAATTTCGGCCGGCGTTCGCCGTATTGAAGCGATTACTGCCGGAAAAGCTGAAGCTTTTGTGAAAAAGCAGATGGACGAACTGACTGAAGTAAAAGGTTTGTTGAACAACACGCAGAACCTGAAAAAGACGGTGGAAGATATGCTGGTTCAGAATAGTCACCTTCAAAAACTGATTGAAGAATTTGAACGAAAAGCTGCTTCCGGAATTAAAGATGAACTGAAAAAGAAAATACAACTTATTGGCGGAGCAAATGTGATTGCTGAAGTGATTCAGCTCGATTCGGCTCAGGCAGTGAAGGACCTGGCTTTCCAGCTTAAAGGCGAGGTTGATAGTTTGTTTCTCGTTTTGGGTTCGGCCATTGCCGGAAAACCATCTATTTCGGTGATGATCGCCGAAAATCTCGTTTCAGAAAAAGGTTTGAATGCCGGAACCATTGTGTGCGAAGCGGCCAAAGAAATGCAGGGCGGTGGCGGCGGTCAGCCCTTTTACGCAACTGCCGGTGGTAAAAACCTGGCCGGACTTGCGGCTGCTGTAGAAAAAGCCAAATCGTTTGTGAAATAAATTTTTCCTATGGAAGATTCAACCCTGTCAGAGTTTCAAACTCCGACAGGGTTTTTTTGTGCCTTTATTTGTAATTTTACCTCCTTATTATCCTGAAATATGAAAGCTTCTTTGTTGAAACGAATTTTTCGACTATTGTGGAAAGCAGCGCTCTGGTTTTTTGGACTTTCCATTCTTTTTGTCCTGATTTTTCGTTTTGTGCCGGTTCCTGTAACGCCACTAATGCTAATTCGTTGTGGCGAACAGGTATTTTCAGGCCAGGAACTTAAGCTGAAACACGATTGGATTTCGATCGATGAAATTTCGAAAAACCTTCCGTTGGCTGTTGTTTGCAGCGAGGATCAGAACTTCCTGAATCATTCCGGATTTGATATAAAAGCCATTGAACGATCGGTAGAAGCTGCGAAAAAAGGCACCAAACGAATGCGTGGCGCCAGTACCGTTTCACAGCAAACAGCCAAAAATGTTTTCCTTTGGCCCGGAAGAAGCTGGATAAGGAAAGGTTTTGAGGTTTATTTTACGGTTCTCATTGAATTTGTCTGGGGCAAAAAACGCATTATGGAAGTTTACCTAAACTGTATTGAAATGGGAAATGGAATTTACGGAGCCGAAGCAGCGTCTCAGTTTTATTTCAAAATTCCGGCGAAGAATTTATCACGTACACAGGCTGCAGCTATTGCGGCCGTGTTGCCGAACCCGCGCAAGTACAGCGCAAATCCTCCCGGCCCGTATGTGCAAACACGCATTGGCTGGATTGTTGGCCAAATGGGTCAATGGGGTACGTTGAATTTTAAATGAACGACTAAATTTCCCATTAAGCAAATCTTAAGAAACCAATTTCTTCGGAATCTGTTATACTTTACTGTCCTTTTTATAAGGACAGTTGGTTGTTTGTATACCGATTTTTATAAATTCACCGTTTCTATTTAGATTCATTCCAAATTAAATTGATGATATATGAAGAAGATTTTAAATTTTCTGTTTTCTTTCCCATTTATGGGTTTTATGTTACTGGTTTTGGCGTTCTCAATGGCCATAGCTACTTTCGTTGAAACCAGTTATGGAACCGAAGCTGCACAGGGTGTGATTTACAAATCGTTATGGTTCGAGGCAGTTTTGTTGCTTCTTGCTATAAACCTATTGGTTAACTTTATCAGGTATAAAATGTACACCCGGCACCGCATTGCTGTCGGCCTTTTTCATATTTCGTTTATCGTTATCCTGATCGGAGCAGGCATTACGCGTTTCATTAGTTTTGAAGGTGTTATGCACATTCGCGAAGGACAAACCTCCGATTATATCCTTTCTTCCGAAGATTACCTGACCTTAAAAAGCGGCAATCAAACTGTCAGTAATGCAGTACTTTTCTCAGAACTTTCAAACAAATCCTTCAACGAAAATATCTCAATTGAAGGCCGTTCAGTGAATGTCAAATCGATTGGGTTTATCAAGAATGCTGTTCGCACCATTGCTGAAGACCCTTCAGGAACAGATTTGATTGACTTTGTTCTTACGCAGGGACAAGGACGCGAGAACTACGTTTTTGAAAAAGGTAACCGGATTTTACTCGGCAATATGTTGCTGGCTTACAATGTTCCTGATGCCAATTTTCAGTTTTTGAATCGGCCCGATGGTCTTTACATGGCCTGCGACCGCCAGTTCGAAATCCGGTCGATGACCGGTGGTGCTCCTGAAATTGTTCAGGCACACGATACAATTCCGGTACAAACCATGCACCTTTATGCTATCGACAGTTATTTGCTTCTCGTAAAAAAATATTATCCGCATGCCATAGCCAAAGTTGAAAAAGATCCGATGGGAAATGCCAACGAAGATGCTGTTCAACTTGAAATTAACGACGGAAACAACAAGCAGTTGGTGAATGTGTTCGGCCGGCACAACCAGACAGGCGGAGCCACCACCGTAAACGTAGGAAATTCGACGATGGATATTACTTACGGTGCCGAGCCTATTTACTTGCCATTTGCTTTGCAGTTGCGGAAATTTGAACTCGAAAAATATCCCGGTTCCGAGAGCCCTGCCTCGTTTGCAAGCGAATTAACCTTGATTGATCAACAGAAAAACGTGAACCGGAATGTTCGGGTATTTATGAACAACACGCTCAATTACCGTGGCTATAAGTTTTTCCAGTCCTCGTACGATCAGGACGAATTGGGTACGGTACTGTCGGTAAATGCCGATCAACTCGGAACTATTGTTACGTATATCGGATATTTGCTTTTGGCTCTTGGATTTGTACTTGCTCTAATCAGCAAAACTTCACATTTCAGCACGCTTGTGCGTCGTCTTCAGCAATATTCAAAACCGGTAGGATTAGTCATTTTTGCTGTGTTATTCCTGAATCTTGGTTCTGCAAGAGCCGACAATCCTGAATTGGCGCCAATTCCCAGAATGGATCAGGCCGTTTTGGATGATTTTTCCAGGTTGTGGATTCAGGGACAAGACGGGCGAATTGAACCGGTCTCTACCTTGTCTTCAGAAATTCTCCGGAAAATCAGTAAAAAGTCGGATTTCTATGGGTTTTCTCCTGAAGAAGTTATGCTTGGGTTATATGTTTATCCTGAATACTGGCGAAATGTTTCATTGGTAGCAGTTTCAAATCCCCAGGTTAAAAGTCTTTTAGGGGTTACCGAGGATCACATTCCGCTGATTTCGTTTTTCGACCAGAATGGAAATTACAAGCTGGTTGATCAGGTGAAGGAAGCCTACAACAAAATGCCTGTTTCCCGAAATATGTACGACAAGGAAATCATTAATGTTGATGAGCGTGTCAATATCTGTTTCATGGTGTTGAACGGCGATATGTTTGCTGTTTTTCCCGGTCCCGACAAAGCGATCAAATGGTTTCATCCCGGAACAAATCCTTCAGGACTCACCGAAGCGGAAACAACATTTGTAAACAAAGGATTTCAACTTTTAAAGGAATCAATGAGCGGAAATGGTCAAATTTCGGCTGCTCAGATTATGGCCAGTATTGCTTCGTACCAAACGAAATATGGAGCGGCTTATTTGCCTTCCGAGTCACGTAAAGAAGTTGAGATTTTTTACAACAAGCTAAGTCCGTTTAAAACAGTTTTTCCTATTTACCTGACGGTCGGATTAATTCTGCTGGGATTTATTATCCTGAATATTTTCAGGCAAAAAACCATGAATAAATGGATACATCTGGCTTTCACAGCAGTTATTGGACTTGGGTTCTTATTGCATATTTTCGGACTCATTTTGCGCTGGTATATTTCCGGACACGCGCCCTGGTCGAATGGTTACGAATCGATGGTGTACGTTTCGTTTGCGGCCATGCTTGCCGGAATGATTTTTGGCCGGAAATATCCGCTTGTTTTGGGAACAGCGGCCATGCTTGCCGGAATTATTTTACTGGTAGCGCACATGAATTGGATGAATCCTGAAATTACCAATTTAGTTCCTGTTCTGAATTCGTACTGGCTGATGATTCACGTAGCCATTATTACCGCAAGTTACGGCTTTATTGGCTTGGGCGCATTCATTGGCATTCTGGTACTTATTCTGTATAGCATCAGCAATGCCAAAAACAGCGAAAGCATAAAAAATGTGGTACTTCAGTTGACAACAATTTCTGAAATGTCGGTAACCATTGGACTTTACATGCTAACCATCGGAACTTTTCTGGGCGGTGTTTGGGCAAACGAAAGCTGGGGCCGCTATTGGGGCTGGGATCCGAAAGAAACATGGGCGCTGATTTCAGTGGTGATTTATTCTTTTGTGGCTCACATGCGACTGATTCCTTCCTTGCGCGGAATTTACAAATACACAGTGGCGTCGGTAATTGGTTTTGCGTCAATAGCGATGACTTATTTTGGCGTAAATTATTACCTGAGTGGATTGCATTCGTACGGCCGGGGAACGGTTGATGGTATGCATTGGTCGGTTTATGCATTCATCGGTTTTATTGTTGTTTTACTCATTGTTTCAAACATCAAAAAGAAAAACCTGAATTTAGACGTTTAAAGCGCCGCTAAAATCTGATTTTATACCTCTGTATTTTCCTGATAGTTGATTTCTATCAGGAGGATGTTCGTTTTACGCTCTTATTTTCGAATTAAAATAGTGCTATATTTATTGCCTTGTTGAATAACTAAACGATAAAACTTATGGCAAAAGAGGTAACACGAACCTTTGATGTTCTGGATCGGTATCTTCAGGAATTTCCACGGAGAGATGCACTGGGTGGAAAAAATGGCAAAGACTGGTATGTATACAGCACTGCCGAATACGTTGAGAAATCGCATCAGTTTGCAATAGGTTTGCTGGCTTTGGGCCTAAAGAAAGGCGATAAAGTTGCAACCGTAACCACGAACCGGCCTGAATGGAATTTTGCCGACATGGGTTTAGCTATGACCGGAATCGTTCATGTGCCGATTTACCCCACCATCAGCGACGAGGAATACAGCTACATTCTGGAACATGCCGAAATAAAATTGCTGCTGGTTGGTGACAAAAAGTTGTACGAAAAGTTAAGTCCGATTGCAGCACGTTTGCCCGAATTATCTTTGGTTTATAGTTTCGACGAGATTGAAGGAGTTAAGTATTTCGAAGAAATTCTTCATCTTGGAATTAGTCGGCAGGTTGATCTGGCCGAAATGCTTGACCAAATTAAAAATGAAATTCTTCCTGACGATCTGGCCACAATTATTTATACTTCAGGAACAACCGGAGTTCCAAAGGGAGTAATGCTTACACATACCAACCTGGTATCCAACTTTGTCGCGCATTCTTACATGCACGATTTGGGAAAAGATCATCGGGTGATCAGTTTTCTTCCGCTTTGTCATGTGTACGAACGAAGCGTAAATTACCATTTTCAGTACAAGGGAATGGGAATTTATTACGTCGGAAACCTGGGGCAGATTGTTACGGCGATCAAGGAAATTAAACCGCACATGTTTAATTCTGTGCCTCGTTTGCTAGAGCGTGTTTACGACGGTTTTGTGTCGAAAGGGAAGGAACTGAAAGGATTGAAAAAAGTGATTTATTTTTGGGCTTTAAACCTGACCCGCCATTTCGAGTACAACAAAAAATACAATCTTTTCCTGAAATTCAGGATTAAAATTGCCGATAAACTGATTTATTCGAAATGGAGGGAAGCGCTGGGCGGAAATATCGTTTACATTGTTTCGGGCGGAGCTGCCTTACAACCGCGTATTGCCCGGGTTTTGGGAATGGCCCGTATGCTGAACCTGGAAGGTTACGGACTGACAGAAACTTCGCCGGTGATTGCGGTAAATAACCCGGCTTCCGGAGAAATGAAAATTGGTACGGTTGGCGCTGTACTCGACAATGTGCAACTGAAATTTGCTGACGACGGTGAAATCCTGGTGAAAGGCCTCAGTGTTATGAAAGGTTACTACAAAGCTCCGGATTTAACTGCTGAGGTGATTGATGAAGAGGGTTGGTTTCATACCGGCGACATCGGTATTCTGGAAGACGGCAAATTTCTGAAAATTACCGACCGCAAAAAGGAAATGTTTAAGCTTTCAGGAGGAAAATACATTGCTCCGCAGATGATTGAGAACAAATTGAAAGCTTCGTTTTTCATCGAACAGGTAATGGTTATTGGTGCCGGAGAAAAATTTGCCAGCGCTTTGATTTCACCCAATTTCAGCTATCTGCATGATTGGTGCAGTGAGCGAAAAATCCATTTTCAGGATAATGAGGAACTGATTCAAAAAACTGAAATTCTGGCTCAGTTACAACGCGAAGTAGTTGCTATCAACAAAACCCTGGGCGAACACGAAGAAATTAAGCGTTTCCGCCTGGTTAGCGATGAATGGACCCCTCAGAGCGGAGAACTTTCACCGACTTTAAAACTGAAACGAAACTATGTGGCCGCGAAATATAAAAACATTATCGATGAAATTTATTCGGTATCAAATGTTCAATTCGGCGGACGGTTCAGGTTGCCGAAAATCAAGCTGAATTTCGATATCAACGAGTTTATCAAGCGGCTGAAACTTTAGGAAGTTACATGTTCAAATTTCAGGTTCCAAGAGAATTCCGGAAATGCAATCAGCCGATGACTGAAACTTCTATTCGTGCTTTTTAGTATGTTTGGATATCTAAAAACAAAAGAGATGTCAACTGCTGAACTAAATGGGATTAAATTGGATTTGATAGACTGGATTAATAAACTTTCGGATGCTGATCTTATTCAATTTCTTGATGGATTACGAATTTCGAGAGTGCAAAACGATTGGTGGGAAGAGCTACCAGTTGCTCAAAAGAAACAAATCCTTGCGGGACTTAAAGATGCTGACGATGGGAAGCTGATGGATTCGAAGAAGTTCTGGAAAAACCTGAACAATACCTAAGCCAAAGGTTGCTTCCATCTTATAGACCGAGAGGTCTTTGCAAAATGCTATTTTCATCAAGGAATATCTGATTTCAAATTTTTCTTTAAAAGAAGTTGATCATTTTTATGCGATTCTGCAGTCCTTTGAAATTGCAGTCTGCGCTTTCCCCGAACTTTACCCCCAATCATCAGTCCGGAAAGATGTTCGAAGAGCCGTTCTAAACAAGGTTCTTTCCGCGCATTACAGAGTTCGCAAAGGTAAAATTGAGGTCATTGCATTGCAGGATAACCGTTGTGATATTTCGCAATGGCTTTGACTGAGTTAGATTGAGCTTAGCAATCGGCTGAAAACCAGCAAAAGAACACGGCAACCTTTAACTTTAACAGGACGGCCAACAGACTTACTCGGGTTCCCGGAAACTTAACTCGGGTGGTGAAAAATCTTACTCGAATGGCATAACTTCCTACTCGTTTGGAGGAACACCTTAACAGGATGTCGAAAATACTTACTCTGGGCGCAAAAACCTGAGCAGGGCGAGTGGGGACTGGCGTTTCAGCGGTATGCTAATCTTGACAGTTTTTTAAACCCTTGTCAGGATTCAAAGCCCTGAAATAAATCTGCTTAACAGAAGTGAAAGTTCAGAAAAGTAGCCTATATTTGGTGATAGATGATAGTTATGGCACATATTTTGGCGGCTTGAAAGATTGAGAGAGTTAAACTCATTTAATTGGGTAACCCGATGTTCTTTGAAAAAGATCTTGACTTTATTTTTAAAAGTCCGGACTTTATTTTTAAAAGACTTGACATTCTTTGAGAAAAGTCCGTATTTTCTTTGAGAAAAGTCTGTATTTTATTTGAAGAAAGTCCGTATTTTCTTCGAGAAAAGTCCGTATATTTTTTAAAAAAGTCCAGACTTTATTAACGACCTTTCTAATCAGGTCGAAAACTATGTCGGTAAGAAAGGAATTCCGGTATTGAAACGGTATCGGTATTTGACAAATCCGAGCTTTCTGAAACGTAGTTGAAAGCTTTTTGAAACGGTAGTGTTGTTTGATAGAAAATCACTTTTTGACAGTTCGATGAAAAGTTTTTTTGTGACACTGTCGCTGACAATTTTGAAAAGGGTTTTTAATGGAAAATATAAAATAGAATACGTGCTATAATAAATAGGACTCTGAGCGGTCTGCAAGACCCAGCGATGAGTCGGTGTTGAACTACACCCGCCGGGATCAGTGCTATGTACTTAACGAAGGTTTTATTTAT
>JBAZGO010000029.1:0-77315 GCA_041652995.1 Prolixibacteraceae bacterium | reverse complement strand
CCGCTCTTCCGATCTGTGTCGCCTGTGAGGCCATTTCAACAATCGACTCCGGAAGTCCGCTTAAATCTTTTTCATCGGTAATCAGCAATTCGTAAGCATTGGTTTCTGCCAGTACGTTTTGCTGATACTTCAGTCCAAGTTGCGAAAGTTCCCTTGTAATTTCACGGTATTTGCTTTTGTCTGCCTCGTTCAGATTGGCTCCGCTGCGCACAAAACGACGAAATGTTTTTTCGAGTAAAGTCTTTTCTTCGGCATTCAGTTTCAGATTCTCAGCTTGCTCATGTACTGTTTTAATCCGGGTAAAAAGCGCTTCGTTCAGATTGACATCATTCCCAAAATCCGATAATTTGGGCGCAATTTCCTGCGCAATTTCCTGCATTTCGTCGCAGGTTTCAGCCGAATTCAGGTTAAAGAAAATGGATTGAATCCGGTTGAGTTTCTCACCTGCCAAATCGAGTTCAACAATGGTGTTCCTGAAGGTTGGAGTTTCAGGATTGTCAATTATTTCCTGAATTTCAGCTTTGGCTTCGGCAATGGCTGCATCAAAAGCCGGCTTATAGTGTTCAATTTTTATCAGGCTGAATGGCGCCGTTTGGTGAATTCCGGAAAATGGTTTTAGTAAGGGATTAGAAGCCTCACCCTGCCCCCTCCTCAAGAGGGGGTTTTGAGAACCTGTATTCGAAGTTTTACTTTTTGACATATGTTTGTTTTTGTTTTATCTGTTTCTTGACTTCCGTTTTCTTTCAACGTATTTGGGCTTGGGGCATCCTTTTTTAAGCCCCCTATTTGGTAGGGGGTTTGGGGGAGGCTATTTCCCTTTTGGGGAGGGTTTGGGTGGGGCTGTCTTCTTTTTTTCCACCGACCAGCCAAATTTCCCAATCGGATCACCCATTTTGAAATAGTGCCCGTGCGAATAAATCAGCGGATTCGATTTTTTCAGGCTGAAAGCTCCGGTTTCCGGATCAATGTAACGATCATCGGCAATCACATTCACCACTTCGGAAATAAACATGTGGTGAACGCCGAGCTCTATTATTTGCTTCACTTTGCATTCGATGCTGATGGGCGCTTCAGCGAGGATGGGCGCTTTCACGATGGTTGCCGGGGCAGGAGTGAGGCCCATTTCTTTCCATTTGTTGAATTTGGATCCCGACCGTACTCCGCACCAATCCGTGGCCCGCGCCAGTTCTTCCGTAGTTAAATTAATCACATATTCTCCGGTTCGTTTAATGATTTCGTAGGAATGACGGCTTGGGCGAACCGAAATGTAACACATTGGCGGATCACTGCTGATGGTGCCTGTCCATGCAATTGTTAACAAGTTATATTCTTCGGGTGTTTCACCGCAGGTAACCAATACCGCAGGAAGCGGGTAAATCATGGTTCCGGGTTTCCAGTTTATTTTTGCCATAAATAATGATTAAAAAGCCTCCCCCAACCCCTCCGAAGGAGGGGAATTTAGAGTGGTTCAAAGTTAATACTATTGAATTAATCGATTGCAACTTCCCCTCTCTTTCGGAGAGGGGGCAGGGGGTGAGGCTTTATTTTATTTCCAACCGCCACCCAAAGAGCGGTACAAAGTCACCACCGCATTCAGTTGCTGAAGCTTGTCGTTTACGCTACTCAACTGTGCCGATAACAAACTTGTTTGTGCATTCAAAACTTCGGTATAGGTTGCCGAACCATAAGTCAGCAATTCTTTGGTGTAGTCAACCGACTTCAAAAGAGCATCGAGTTGCAGCTTTCTTAAACCAATTTTCTGAACCGATGAATCGTACAAACCGAGCGCATTATTCACTTCCTGTCCCGCGTTGAGCAGGGTATTGCGCAAATTAATCAAAGCTTCTTCCTGCTGTGCCTGAGCAACCTTTAACCGGGTGGCGTTTATTCGTTTATTGAAAATCGGCTGGGTTAAACCTCCAACAATGTTGGCTGCAAACGATTTTGGATCGAGTAATTTGCTGAGGTCGGTTGCAGCAAAACCGGTTGAGGCAGTCAATGTTAGAGCCGGATAAAAATAAGCGCGGGCACTGTTTGTCATTTCGTAGGCGCTCATCACCTGGTATTCGGCCTGCATCACATCCGGACGGTTGTCGAGCAGTTGAGCAGGAACGCCTGTCTGCAATTCGGGTGATAAAGTTTGTTCTTCGATTTTTCCACGCTGAATAGTTCCCGGAACGCGTCCGAGCAACACACAAAGTGCATTTTCCGTCTCACGAATCTGCTGTTCCAAATCCGGAATGGTTACCTCGGCGGCATAGCGAGCGGCTTCGCTTTGCACCACTGCCGCGCCTGTTACCCGACCACTTTCCTTTAAAGCTTTAATGGTTTCAACCAGATCGATGTTGTTTTTTACTGTTTGTCGCGTAATTTCGAGTTTGGTGTCGAGCCCAACCAGGCTGTAGTAACCAGTAACGATGTTTGAAATTAACCTCGTTTCAACCGCTTTTCGTCCGGCATCACTGGCCAGCAAATTGGCGTAAGCCGAACGTTTCGAACTGCTTAGTTTACCCCAGATATCAATTTCCCAGCTTGCTTCGCCTCCCAGTTGAAAATTGTTTACTTCACGCGGCCCGTCAGGATAAATGGATTCAGGATTATGAATGTAGGTTCCTGTTCCTTTGGCTGATAATCCGGGCATCAAAGCCGCTTTGCTCTGCGAAAAATAAGCTTCTGCCTCTTTTACCCGCTGCATTGCAATCTGTATATCGGGGTTGTTGTTCAATCCTTCCTGAATAAGCTGCTGCAGATTAGTTTCGGTAAAAAGTTCGCGCCAGGGTTTGTTGGCAATCGTGG
Organism: Prolixibacteraceae bacterium; assembly: GCA_041652995.1. Taxonomy (GTDB): domain Bacteria; phylum Bacteroidota; class Bacteroidia; order Bacteroidales; family Prolixibacteraceae; genus Aquipluma. Next base: position 74,519 of record JBAZGO010000029.1, on the reverse strand, counting down.
CTGAATCGGTTGTTGTTGTATCCCCGTAAAGTCCGGCAGTATTTACTGATTCGCGCTGAAAGTGCCGTTGCGTGCTGCACGAAAGAAGTATTCCGGCCAAACCGCCGATCAGGATTATCTTTTTGAATGAAGTTGTTCTCATAATTTAATTTTTCTGATTTTATCCGTTCGGTTTATCCTTCAAATCGTTCGTCTTCGCCTTCGAAACTGTTCATATCTGAAATCTCTTCCATTTCAGGTTTCTTAATTCTTTCCTGAAGGGTTTGGAAAACCACATACATGGTTGGAATCACCAGAATACCGATCATGGTACCGACTAACATGCCTCCTACTGCGCCTACACCAATGGAACGGTTACCGTTAGCGCCCACACCTCCGCCAATAACCAAAGGAATCAGTCCAACAATGAATGCGAACGAAGTCATTAGGATTGGTCGCAGACGGGCAGTGGCACCATCGATTGCCGACTGAATTATGCTCATTCCGCGATGACGGCGCTGAAGGGAGAACTCCACAATCAGGATGGCATTTTTAGCCAGTAACCCGATGAGCATGATCAGCGAAATTTGCAGGTAAATGTTGTTTTCGACGCCCATAATCCGGGCAAAAAGGAATGCACCTGCAATACCGATTGGTAGCGAAACCAGGATTGACAAGGGCAAAATATAACTTTCGTATTGTGCTGCCAATAAAAAATAAACAAAGATCACGCTCAAGATAAAAATCAGGATCGATTGGTTTCCTGATGCCATTTCTTCCCGGGTTAGACCTGAAAATTCGTATCCATAACCGACAGGCAATGTTTGTGCTGCAACTTCCTGAACAGCTTTTATAGCATCACCGGTGCTGTAACCGAAATTTGGCGAGCTATTGACCGAGATTGATGTGTACATGTTAAACCGGATTATGTTCTCAGGTCCATAAGATCGGCTTAACGTGATGAATGAAGTGATTGGCGCCATTTCTCCATTGGAAGTCCGAACCATGATACTGTTCAGGTCATCCGGGTTTCCCCGGTAACCAGGTTCTGCCTGGATCATCACCCGGTATTGTTTACCAAAACGGTTAAAGTCTGATGCATAAAAACCGCCAATGTATCCCTGCAAGACAGAAAGTATCGTACTGGTGGTAATTCCCGATTGCATACATTTGGCCACATTTACATCAACCAGATACTGTGGAAAGTTGGTATTGAATGAAGTCATTGCATACTGCATTTCCGGACGCTGGTTTAGTGCGCCTAGAAATTGACGCGAAATATCTTCGAATTTTTTAATATCGCCACCGGTTTTATCTTCCAGTTTAAATTCAACACCACCAGCGATACTGAATCCGGGAACCATGGGGCGCGTGATGAGAAGAATCCGTGCATCTTTAATTTGAGAGACTGCTCCGTAAAGTCGTTTGATTACACTGTTGATGTCGTGACCTTTTTCTTTACGTTCGTTGAATGGCTTTAAATCGCAAAACATCATTCCGTATGCACTGCCCTGTCCGCTAATGATTGAACGGCCAACTACCATTGCCCTTCCTGAAATTTCAGGAGTATTTGCCAGTATTTCGTCAACTTTCAGTACCACTTTTTTTGTTTGCTCAGCCGATGTGGCTGGAGGCATACTGATATCAACAATCAAAACACCGGTGTCTTCAGCCGGAACGAAACCAGTATGCGTCGTTTTTGTCAGATAGATTAATGTGGCAGTGAATACGATAATCAAACCAAAAGCCACCCATTTTTTAACCATAAAAAAGTGAGTGATTCTTTTGTATTTTTCTGTCATCGTATCGAATGCCACGTTAAACGAGCTGTAAAAGCGTGGCAAAAATCCTTTTTGGTGAACTTCTTCCTTGTGTGGTTTTAGAAAAATGGCGCAAAGAGCCGGACTCAATGTTAAGGCATTCACGGCCGAAATCACAATTGCAACTGCCAGTGTAATCCCAAATTGTTTATAGAAAACACCTGTTGTTCCGGTTATAAAAGTTACCGGAACAAATACGGCTGCCATAACCAATGTAATGGAAACAATGGCGGTAGAGATTTCGCTCATGGCAGAGACTGATGCTTCTTTTGCATTCTTGGCTCCCTGATCCAGCTTGGCGTGAACGGCTTCAACAACCACAATTGCATCGTCCACCACAATTCCTATCGCCAGCACCAAAGCAAACAAGGTGAGCAGATTAATGGTAAATCCAAATAAATTCAGAAAGAAGAAGGTGCCAATAATTGCTACCGGAACCGAAATGGCAGGAATAAGCGTAGCCCTGAAATTTTGAAGGAACACGAAAACTACAATGAAAACCAATATAAATGCTTCAAGCAAAGTACTAAGAACTTTTTCGATTGATGAATCCAGAAAACTATTGGCATTTATCAGGATATGGTATTTAACCCCTTCCGGAAAAGCTTTCGAAGCTTCATCCAAAACTTTTTGTGCCTCAATAATCACCTCACGGGCATTTGATCCGGGAGATTGATAAATCCCCATTACAATTCCAGGTTTGTTCATAGCCGCTGAGGAGGAAGAGTAACTCAGGGAGCCGAGTTCCACTTTGGCAACATCCTTTAGACGAAGGATATTCCCGGCTTTGTCGGCTTTGATAATAATATTTTCGAACTCATCAGGTTGTGCCAGCTTACCTTTATATTTTAACACATATTCAAATGTCTGATTGTTTTGCTCGCCAAGACGACCCGGAGCTGCTTCCAGATTTTGCTGACTAAGGGCCGTTATAATATCAGATGGCATAAGATTATACGTGGCCATCACATCTGGTTTTAACCAGATTCGCATGGCGTAGTCTTTCGACCCGAAAACAATCGCATCGCCAACTCCTGTAACTCTTTGGATTTGAGGAAGAAGATTTATTTTGCTATAATTCTGAAGAAATGTTTCGTCATATTTTCCATCTTCGCTATAAAGCGAAAATACCAAAAGCATGTTATTTTGTCGTTTTGCAGTAATAACGCCAGCCCTGGTAACCTCTGAAGGTAACAAACTCGTTGCACGGGCAACTCTGTTCTGTACATTTACCGTAGCCATGTCGGCATCAGTTCCCTGCTTGAAATATACCGAAATAGAAGCCGCGCCGTTGTTGCTGGCTGTTGACTCCATATAGGTCATATTTTCGACACCGTTGATTTGTTCTTCGAGAGGCGTAATGACACTTTTTAGAACAGTTTCGGCATTGGCCCCAGTGTAGTTTGCTGAGACACTAATGGTGGGCGGAGCAATGTCGGGGTATTGTTCAATGGGGAGGCTGAACAAGCCAAGCAGCCCCAAAATGACAATTATGATGGAGATAACCGATGACAGGATCGGCCGTTCTATAAATTTTCTGAACATGATTTTCTGAATTTAGTTTTTAACCTGATTTGCGGCCGGCACATTCTCTGAAAGGCTTCCGGCATCTACCAATTTCGGTTTGATTTCGGTGTCGTTTCGCAAAGCTGCAATTCCTTCAAAGACAATTTGGTCACCGACTTTCAATCCGCTGGTTACCACGTAAGAATCTTTTAGATTTCCAACTAAAACTTCGATTTCTGTATTGTGAACCTTATTGTCGGCTCCAACCAGGAAAACAAAGTGTTTGCCTTGCAATTCGTAAGTGGTTTTTTGTGGAATGATAATGGCCGAATTGACGTATTGCGTAATACGAACCAATCCGCTGCTGCCGCTTCGCAAAAGTCCTTCCGGATTTGGGAAATCGGCGCGGATATTCACAGCGCCTGTTTGCTGATCGACCAATCCGCTTGCCGTTTCAATCCGGCCCGGAAAGTTGTAGGCCGAATTATCGGCCAGAATCAGAGCAACATCAGGTAGTTTGGCAAATTTTTCCTGAAGGTTTTTGCCGCTTAACCCGCTGATCATCGACAGGAATTCTTTCTCGTTGAATGAAAAGTAGGCATACATTTGTTTTGTGTTCGAAACCGTAGTGAGCGGTTCGGCGCTTGCACTGCTCACCAAACTTCCGACACGGTAAGGAAATGTTCCGATTGTTCCGTCGGCCGGACTCGAAATTAATGTGTACTGAAGGTTGGCTTTGGCATTTTGCAAATTGGCATTGGCTTGGGCAAGCTGGGCTTCTTTAGCTTTTAAAACCGATTCAACCGATTCAAGATCAAATTTGCTGATGATGTCTTTTTCAACCAGTGGCCGTGTTTTTTCCAGATTTATTTTCGCTGAATTCACATCGGCTTCGGCCACTTTTACCTGGGCTTCGGCAGAGCGAACCTGAGCCTGAATGTCGTTGGCGTTCAGGCGAAAAAGCACCTGCCCTTTGTGAACCAGAGCACCTTCGTCGACCATAATCTGTTCGATGTATCCTGAAATTTTCGACCTGATTTCGACTGTTTGCTGACCCTGAAGTTGGGTTGGATAGTCCTTGAAAAGTTGGGTCGATTGCTGTTTGACAAGGATTACGGGATATTCTTTTACCATTCCGGCGCCTGCTTGTCCGCCCTGCTGTTTGCCCGAGCACGAAAAGGTGACCACCGCTACGATAAGAATTCCAAGGTTTCTGAGTTGTTTGCTTGTTTTCATGAATTGTACAATTGTTTGAATTTTTTAATACTTTGAAGATGGATGGCAATTCCCCCAATTTACTACTGCTGCACCGTTCTCGTGAATTTTTGCCAGGATATTTCTGAAAATTGTGACCTCGTTTTCAGGAATTCCTGAAAGCAATTTCCCGGTTATTTCAGATACAATATCCTTTAGTTCGGTTAGAAGCAAATGGCCTTTGGGGGTCAGGACGAGGTTTTTTTTTCGCTTATCGTCGAGGTTTGTATGCCGGGTTACCAGTTGTTTTTCGAGTAACCCATTGATTTGCCTTACAATAATCGACTTGTCTTTTTGCAGGTGATTGGCTAAATCCTGCTGAATGATGTCGCAGTTTGAATGTAGCTTCTGAAGAATAACAAATTGCTCAAAGGTCAGTTCAATTTCCTGTTTCCGGCAAGTTTCAACCAGAAGACTTTTATAAGCCCTGAGACTTTGCCCCAATAAATATCCAAGCGATTTGCCGGTTTCCATTTTGCCGTTTTATTTTCAGGCAAAAATAGTTTGATATAGTTGATTAATGCAACTAATTTGCGTTAAGGAAATATTAAGGATAGAAATGTCTGAAATAAAGCCTGAGTGCAATTTTTGCACTTGTTTCAAATCACAGAAATAAATTTTATATTGGTAACAAAAAATAAACCTATGACTATGAAAAAGTTTGGATTGGTTTTGTTTCTATCTCTCCTGGTTTCAGGAGCTTTTGCGCAAGATGCCCAAAAAATTGCAGGCATTTGGTGGAACGATAAAAAGACTTCGAAAATTGAGGTTAAAGAAGAGAACGGAAAGTTCATTGGAACAGTGATTTACATTAATCCGGAGAAATACGTGAACGGCGAGCCGGAAAAAGATTTTAACAATCCGGATGCTAAATTAAGATCGAAATCCAGACTGGGTTTGCAGATTCTTTCCGGATTAAAGTACAATGTTTCGGACAAAGAATGGCAAAGTGGCCGAATTTATGATCCGGATAACGGGAAAACATACGACTGTTTTGCCTGGTTTGATAAGGATGCCAATGCGCTGAATATTAAAGGCTATGTGGCCGGAATTAAGTGGATGGGAAGATCAACCACCTGGACACGTGTAAACGAATAATTTATCATTGACATCAAAGCAGTCACAATCAAATACAAAAGGTTGTGACTGATTTTTTTATGAATAAATTTTCAGGAATAATTGTGGCAGGAAGGCTACTCATGTTCTTATTGAATTTGTCGGCTTCGGACCCGAAATGTGCCGGTTAAGAATAATTAACTTTTTAGATGAAATCGTAAGGCAATAAAAACAAAGCTTTTACTATTTTTGTTAGTCTTAATCGTGAACCAAAAGCCATGAAACGATTTTTTGTAAATCTCAATTTTATTGATTGAGAATCAATCCTTCTGGTTCAGAAAATATTAATTAACAACACGTTAGAAATGAGACTTTCCAAAACAAAAAAAGCAGGAATTGTTATTGTCGGGATTTTAGTTTTTGCGATTAGCTTTTACAGCTTTAAACAAGACGATAAAAACTTTCAGATAGCCAAAAACCTTGATATCTATTACACCCTTTTCAGAGAACTGAATTTGTTCTATGTTGACGATATCGATCCGAATAAACTGGTAAAAACCAGTATCGACAAAATGCTCGAATCGCTCGATCCTTATACCAATTATATTCCTGAAGACGATATTGAAGATTTCAGATTTATGACTACCGGAGAATATGCCGGAATCGGGGCGCTCATCAGCAAGCAAAAAGGGAAAATCTTGATTGCCGAGCCTTACGAAGGATTTCCGGCCCAGAAAAGCGGCTTGAAAGCAGGCGATGTTTTGCTCGAAGTAGCAGGCAAATCGACCGAAAATCTTTCGACCGAAGACGTAAGCAGCTTGTTGAAAGGACCGGCCAGCAAACCTGTAGTCGTTAAGATTGAGCGTTATGGCCAGAAAAAGCCAATGGAAATCGAGATTGTGAGGGAAAAGATTCAGATTGATCCCGTTCCTTATTACGGAATGCTCGACAAAGAAACCGGCTACATTCGGTTGTCGAATTTTACAGTTGATTGTACGGAACGCGTAAAAATGGCTTTGATTGAGCTGAAAGAAAAGCAGGGAGCAAAATCGCTGGTGCTGGATCTTCGGTCTAATCCCGGAGGTTTGCTCATGGAAGCTGTGAGAATGGCCAATCTTTTCGTTCCAAAAGGTCAGGAAATTGTGAGCACCCGCGGAAAAGTGAAACAATGGGACAAAGTTTACACTGCTACTGAAAATCCGATTGATACAGTTATGCCAATCGCAGTTTTGGTAAACCGTGGTTCTGCATCGGCGTCCGAAATTGTGACCGGAGCCATTCAGGATCTCGATCGTGGAATAATTATCGGAACGCGTACTTTCGGGAAAGGACTTGTGCAAACTACCCGTGATTTGAGTTACAACGCCAAACTGAAAATAACGACAGCTAAATATTACATCCCAAGCGGACGCTGCATTCAGGCGCTCGATTACAGTCACCGTAACGAAGACGGAAGTGTCGGAATAGTTCCTGATTCTTTGGTTTCAAAATTTACGACCAAGAAAGGACGCATTGTTTTTGATGGTGGCGGTGTTGCTCCCGATGTTGCTGTAGCCGATGAGAAACTGAGCAATGTCGCTATTAACCTGGTTACACAGTCACTTATATTTGACTATGCAACTTATTTCAACAGTAAAACCGAAAAGATTCCTGCTCCTGACGATTTTGTCATTACTCCTGAAATTTATGCCGATTTTGCACAGTTTGTTAAGAATCAGGATTTCAAGTACGAATCGCAGACCGAAGAAGAACTGGATAAGCTGACTGAGGTGGCTAAACACGAAAAGTATTACGATATTTCGAAAGATGAATTTGACAAACTGAGAGCCTTACTTGGTCACAATCTGGATCAGGATCTCGATCATTTTAAACCGGAAATTTCCGAATTACTTTCCGACGAAATTGTGTCGAGATATTATTACCAAAAGGGAGCGATAAAAGCTGCTTTACGCGACGACAATGATGTAAAACAGGCTTTGTCGATTCTTCACAAACCGGCAGAATATGCTTCGATTTTCGATTCAGGAAGAATTATAAAATCGAACTAAAACTTAACGGTGGATTTCATTAAAACGAATAAACCCGGTCAGGTAGCTGACCGGGTTTATTCGTTTTTATACAGGGAATTTTACATTCCGAAGATTTGCGGGTACAAAATTGCAAGTGTGATCGTTGCAATAACCAATAACCCTAAGCCAACAAAAAATAAAACAACACCGACTTTGTACCGTTTATTCGATTTAACCAGCTCGGTCACTGAATTTATTTTGTGAATTTTGTTAACCAATTTCTGAAGAGCCATCTGATCTTTAACAATGTAATCATAAGCGCCGTATTTCATACTGTTTATGGCGATGTCAATGCTGTCCTGTCCTGAAAGAAAAATAAATTCGACATTTGGATTTGTTTTTTTTGCCTTAATCAACACTTCAATCCCAGTCATCCCTTCAAGCAAATAGTCCTGTATGACTATATCCGGATTTTTATCCATATTTTTTATGGCTTCTTCGCCCGACAAATAAGACTCAACATTTGTGAACTTATTTGTTTTAAGATAGCTGACCACTAACTTGTTGTACATCTGATTGTCTTCAACGACAAATATCAGCGGATTCTTGGTGCTTTGCATACTTTTATTATATGGTTATATCCAGTAAGTTACAAGGTTTACTACAACCCTTTACGAAAACTAAAAATATTATGGATTATAGAATAACCAAATTTAGAAAAAAAAAACTGATAATATCAATCTTATTAAGATTAGAACGTTTGTTTTTTATTTTTGGTGCAGACTTGCTGGATTTTCTACAACTTTGATACAATGGTATTTTTCCCGAATTGCGAAGTGAAAGTTTGATTCGGGAAATTAACAATGTAGTTTAATGAGAGCCTAAAACGTTTATAATGTTTTTAACCATTGACATTGGCAATACAACTATTGCATTTGGCGTAGCCAATCACGACGAATGGATTAAGATCTGGCACATTCAAACCGATTGGTCGAAAACAGCCGATGAATATGAAGTTATTTTCAGATCATTGTTTGCGAGCGGAAAAATTTGCAGGACAGATATTTCACGAACAGTCCTAAGCAGCGTTGTTCCAACGTTGATAAGGCCTTTCAATGAAATGATTTTGCAAATGTTTGGTCATACGCCGATTTTACTTGGCCCCTCGTTTTACAACAAACTTCCGGTCAAAGTTCTTAATCCTTACGAGATTGGTGCCGACCTGGTTGCCGACGCCACTGCTGCATTTATTGGTTATGTCGGCCCATGCATGGTGGTTGATTTTGGAACTGCACTGACATTTACCACAATCAGCAAATCGGGCGAAATACTTGGAGTGGCGATTGCACCCGGCATTAACACAGCGTTGAAATCGCTGATTCAAAGTACCGCTCAATTGCCCGATGTGCAACTCGTTCCGCCTCCATCGGTTCTGGGCGATAATACCAGTCACGCCATTCAGTCTGGGTTAGTGTTGGGATATGGCGGTCTTGTCGATGCAATTGTTTCGCAAACCGAAGCGGAAATCGGAGAGAAGCTGACTGTAATTGCCACTGGCGGATTGTCGTCGGTTTTGCAAAATGTGTCAAAAAAAATTCAGATAACCGATGACAATTTAACGCTTGACGGGTTGAAATATCTGGCGGTTAATTTCTGATTTTTTTTGCGTTTTGTACGCGAGCCAAAATGTATTTATCTGGAAGCTTTATGACCGCCAAATCCAAGACTTCCAACACCCAGCAAGAAGCCAAAAGTGTACCAGCCACCATTGTTGTTGACTGCCCAAACTGCAATGTGATCGCTGAATAAACTCCCGACAAACGAAGCAGGAGCAATGAATCCATGCCACAATCCGCCCAAGAATCCGAACGTGTGGCCTGAGACGCAGGTTTCAACGTGCTGAACTTCGGCGCATGAGGAGAGAAAACCGAAAGCGAATACAAGAAGAATGAAGAGGGAAATCAGGTTTTTAGGTTTCATTTCTGCGAAGTTTTGAATGGTGATATTAAATTCAAGCTACGAATTCGTAAGCTACTTTCTGGAATTCTGAAAGGAAATGAGAACTGAAAAGCAGTTTTACAAATTTAAATTGGCAAGGTAGTATTCATCTACTTTTCCAATCATTTTCTGCTTCTCCTTTTCGTCCAGAAAACTTGCGGTGAAAGAGTTTCTGGCCAACTGTGCGATCTGTTCTCGCGTAAGATTCAAAGCTTGTGCAACAGCCTGGTAATTTTCCGAAACATAGCCACCGAAGTAGGCCGGATCATCAGAATTAACGGTAACCATCATACCTTTTTCAAGCATTTCTTTCAACGGATGTTTGGTCATATCCATCACAACTTTCAACTTCAGGTTCGAAAGCGGACAAACAGTAAGTGGCATTTTTCGTATGACAAGTTCCTCAACCAGTTCCGGATCTTCGAGCGAACGATTACCGTGATCAATACGCGAAACTTGCAACAAATCAATCGCTTCCCAAACATATTCGGGCGGCCCTTCTTCTCCGGCATGAGCCACTACCCGAAAGCCTTCAGCGCGGGCTTTGTTGAAAAGCCTCCCGAATTTATTTGGCGGATGTCCTTTTTCCGACGAATCAAGTCCAAATCCTGAAATCAAATTCCGATGATTCATTGCTTCATTCAACGTTTCAAACGCCGATTCTTCACTTAAATGTCGGAGCAAACTTAAAATAAGTTTCGAGCTGATTCCAAGTTTTTGGTGCCCGTCGTCGAGTGCTTTTTGTATTCCTGAGATAACTTTAGTGAATGAAACTCCCCGCGAGGTGTGTGTTTGCGGATCGAAAAACACTTCGGTATGAAGTACATTTTGTGTGTGAATTTTTTCAAGGTAAGCCCATGTCAGATCGTAAAAATCCTGCTCTTCAAGAAGCACATCAGCTCCACTGTAATAAATATCCAGAAACTCCTGAAGATTGTTAAAATTGTAGGCTGACTTTAATTCTTCGACTGAATTGTATTTGATTTTCAGACCGTTTCTTTTCGCAATAGCAAACATCAGTTCCGGTTCAAAAGTTCCTTCGAGATGCAGATGCAACTCGGCTTTTGGAATTCCGGCAATGAAATCCACCAATGTTTTCTTTTCTTTCATCAGGTTCTGTTTTCTGACTTATAACACTGAAAAGAGATCAGGGTTCAGAATGGTTTTAAGTTTAGATTCAGGCAACTATTTTGTCGCTTTCTTCAGCAAAAAATCGACCAGGTTATTTGCCGCTTTCAGGTTTTCGAAACTGGCGGGCAAATGGGCGTGATCGATGTACTCGTTGTACAACCAGGGATCGCCGACTGCCAGCACATAACCTTTACCGTATTGGGTTTCAGCAATCAAAATATGATCGCTATCACCATCTTTCAGAACCGGTTCTGCGTCTTTCGAAAGCACAATTGGGGCAACTTCTTTCATGTAAATTTTATTCACTCCTGAAAAAAGCGGATGGTTCGGAAGATTTATTTCGGCAGCCATGTCGTATGCGCGATTGGTTACCGGATTTAAGGTTATTGGCTGAAAATAAAAACCAAATGCTTTAGCCAGATGATTGAAATGAGTGAATTCGCAGTTTGGCCCGTCGTTGGCCATCAGCAGAAGTACGCCGCCTTTACTCACCCATTTTTGCAGGAACTTCACATCTGCATCTTCAATGTAATTTGGGTTCTGGCTTTCGGTTGTGGTGTCCGGATCAACAATAATGTACACACTTACTCCCTTCATCGATTTGCTGTTCGGGCTGGTGGCAATCGTTTTCAGGGAGGCATTGCGGCTTTTGAACAAATCGCCCAATTGTGAAAATCCGCTATTGGCTGCGTCGTCCCAGGTGTAATGAAATACTTTCCCGGTTTTTGCATTGGTCTCGTGATTAAACCAGTTATCAAGTCCAACGGTTTTTTGTGCAAAACTTCCGGCCGAAATCAGGCTGAAAAGGATGGCAAATATGAAAATGCGTTTCATTGGCGTAAGGTTTTAGATGTTAAAATTAGTTTGTTGCAACGAAAATCAGATTGTGCAATCGATTTCCTTTTTGCAAATCTACAATTTTCGCGGAGCTATTAAAGTTAAATCCTCTGATATTTTAGCAAAACGAAAGCCGTTTCTAGTCTCTTTTTTGTACGTTACGTTTACCGGCAACAGATTTCATCCTGAAATTTCTTCCTGAGATTCTGATCAATAGATCTTTGTTTAAACGTATTCGTTTGACAGTATTACAAAAAAGTTATTGTAACAAAGCAAACAGGAAAAAATAATGAGTTTAAGTCAATGCAAAAAACTTCAGAAAAGAAGTAGGGAAAAATGGTTGGTATTCGGATATTCACCAAATCGAAGAATGCATGTTGTAATAAGTTTTATTCGTGATATTTTGCTGTAGCTGTGTGGTTCAGATTAATTTGTCTGTTTGGATCGGCGAATTGCAGCGCTATTAAAAACGGCAACCGCAAAGTTTAATTCAGGAAATAATTACAAAATGGTGAAAAGATATTCAAATTTCAAGGTGATGTTTGTGTTGTTTTTTGTCGCATTTATGGCCTGTAAAAAGGATTCGACGGAGGAACTTACAGAAGCAGAACAAATAGATAACAGTGAAAGTACGGTTTCTGAAGTTTCGGCAACAAACAGCGAAGATCATGAACGCTCTGACGATTATATCTGGGAAACTTCGGCAGTAATTCCGGTTGTTTTGAACGGTAGCAGTATTACTGCAAGCACTGTTGGTATGACCGTAAACGGAAGCAAGTTAACCATTACGGCAGCCGGAACTTACAGTTTCAGCGGCTCGCTCACCGACGGACAAATTATCGTAAACACCGAAGATGAAGCGACGGTTAGGTTAATCCTGAACAGCGTGGATATCAAATGTTTGGCGAGTGCACCGATTTATATAAAAAGCGCAAAAAAAGTAGTTCTGGTTTTGCCTGAAAGGACAAGCTCGAAATTGACAGACGGAACTGCCTACACGTATGATGTGCCTGCCGATGAGGAACCAAGTGCAACAATCTTCAGCAAGTCGGATCTAACCATTTTTGGCGATGGTTCGCTAACCGTCAGTGCTAATTTTAACGATGGCATTACCAGTAAAGACGGCCTGATTGTAAAAAGCGGGACAATTGCTGTGACCTCGGCCGACGACGGAATTGCGGGCAAAGATTACCTGGTTGTGAAAGGTGGTACAATTACGGTGAAAGCTTCGGGCGACGGACTAAAATCGAGTAACGATACTGATGAAGGCAAAGGTTTTATCTCAGTTGAGACCGGTACAATCTCGGTAACTTCATCCGGAGATGCCATGGCTGCTAAAACCGATATTTTGATTAAAGGAGGAAGTTTCAATTTGGTATCGGGCGGGGGAAGCAGCAAGTCTGCCAGCTCAACCGTTTCTTCAAAAGGCATTAAAAGTGGCGTGAGTATTATTATCGATAGCGGCGATTTTACTGTCAGTTCGGCCGACGATGCCATTCACTCGAACGGCAGTATTGCATTAAACGGCGGAACTTTCACACTTGCTTCCGGCGATGATGGAATTCATTCTGACGCTGCCATCGGCATTAGCGGCGCCGATATTAACCTGACAAAATCGTACGAAGGCATCGAAGGGCCATTTATTACCATCAACAAAGGAAATGTGTACATCACAGCTTCCGACGACGGTTTTAATGCCAGCAAAGGTTTGACCAACGGAGGTGGAGAATCGAATGATGGTAGCTGTCTGACGATTAATGATGGCTATGTGGTTGTGACTGTTTCGGGTGGCGATGGACTCGACAGCAACGGAAACATTGTGATGTCAGGCGGTACAATGCTGGTTCACGGGCCACAATCGAACCCTGAAGTGGGCATGGATTACAATGGTACCTTCAATGTTTCGGGCGGAACTTTGGTCATTTCAGGAACGAATTCGAACATGACTCAAGGAGCCAGTACATCGTCGACACAGTATTCGGTGAAAATAATTTCGGGTTCAAGTTTATCGACCTCCACACTTTTTCATATTCAGGATTCCAGCGGAAACGATATTCTCACCTTCAAACCTGCACGTTCATACTACTCAATTGTATTTTCGTCAGCTTCTTTAAAGAACGGATCAACTTACGACATTTATACCGGCGGAACTTCTACAGGCACTTTCACTGACGGACTTTACACCGGTGGAACCTATTCAGGAGGTACAAAATATACAAGTTTTACAATCTCCGGAATGGTGACTTCGGTTGGTACAGCCAGCGGCGGTATGGGAGGAAGGTAATTTGGGGGAATTCAAGTTGCGTTGAATTCCTGCCAATTACAGATAATAATTCAGCAGGAAATTATAGGCATTATCGCCCATCACACGGTCAACAATTTCTTCCGGATCAATACGGTTAAAAGCCTGGGTTAAATTTCCTGAATTTTCTTTCATGTAGCTGTGAGCCTGCATCAACAGGTAGTCGGCAAGCGTGGGATAATTTTCGGCAGTCCAGTACCCGTTTATCGGATTAATAATTCCGTCGTAGTCGCTGCCCATGCATTGAATTCCCCACGCAAAGAGTCCGTGTGAATCCAGAAGTTCAGCAACATGCTGAATTTGACGCCAAACCAAAGCCGACGAATGGAAAAGCACTTTCCGACGTTCAAGTCCGTGAGACTTTTTCAGCTCATGGTTACGTGGCGCTGCAATTCGCCGTTCATCAAGCTGAACTCCAAATAGTCCGTTTGTTTCGCCTATTTTTAAGATTTCGTCGTCGTAAAAATTGATGTCGTGCCCCAGAAAAAGATTCTTGTCATTCTCATTTCCAATGGCAGCAGCGTGGCTTGCGATTACCGGAATATCCTGGTCTTTATAAGTCGTTTCGAGCATTTTAAAATATTCAAGTCTCGCTGAACGGCTCATGTGTTTAATATCAATTAAAATCCGGCGATTGTCCGAATTGTCCAGCATCAGGTCAACAACATCTTTCCCGAGAGCAGTAAATCCGGTGTTCATCATAAAACTTTGATTAACAACTTTTTGCACAATCCCGGTCAGGCTTTGCGCATGACCGCACAATTCGTTGTAGAAATGATGTGCGATCGTAACAAATACTGGTCGATGTGTCCAGTTTTTCACTTTACCAACATTGCCAAGCACATAATTCCGGTTGGCGGGATTCGTTTCCGGATTGATTCCTGTACCAAAAGCGTGAGCGCCTTCCAGTGTCACGAGTACTGCAATTGAGTTTGCTTTTTTGTCCTGAATAGTGTCCTGGTTCAGAATAATATCTACATCGTTGGCATTTTTTGCCAATGAGTAATGGTATAACGAACGGTCGGCCAGTCTTACCATTTTGCCGTCCAACTGTTTCAAATAGTCATATTCTTTTTCCAGATCAGGAAAATAATCTGTCGTGGCCTGAACCGCATCAATGCGGTTTTTACCAACCGATGTAATGAAATTCAGCAACATATCGCTGAATTCGCCAGTGCCAAGCTTGTTGTCGAAAAAGCCGCGTTCGATGGGGTAAAGCGAGGCAAAAATTATTCCGGCATTACCAAAACCTGCGGCTGAAAAACTACTTTGCCTGTACTTGACAATGCCGCCGAGCAAGTCGATAAATTTCTCGAAAACATTTGGTGGATCGTAGTACCAGATTGAACTCGCAATGAGTGGGTTTTTACTGTTTTCTCCTGACGGGAAACTTTGCCCGTAAGCTTTCATGGTTGGGTGGCAGTGAATATCTGCAAAATAGTTCATAAGAAAATAGTTTAGTTTTACGTTCCGCAGCTACAAGTAGGACGGGATTTTACCCGACGAACTTCCTTCGACGAGTTGCATTTCAAATACTAATTTCCTGCCAACGAAGCACGGAAACCCGCCGGGCAGCTTGCTGTTACGAGGCGCTTTGATTATTCTAATATTCCTTTAAAGTGTCCATTTGTAATGGTATATACAGGTGCAAATTCTCCCCTTGGATCGTACCATCCATAAGCTATTCCACTAAAGTTTATTTCAATATAACTTTTTTCTAGACCTGTCTCGAAAGCTTTTTGGACATTAACTATTTTAAAATTTTCATTTTGCTTGAGAAAATACAGACCATTACTACCAAAATCTATTCTTGCCTCATCAAAATTTTTATAGAATAGAGATTCTTCGTCCTCAAAACGCTTATAATCCCATTCTCTTAAATAAACAGGTAGTACATTATCTTTTAAATATAGAAGTTCTTTTAATTCTCTTTTTTGAAACGAAATTTCAATTTCAATTGTATCACCATTTTCCAATTCTAATCTAAACCGTTTTCCTCTAGAAATAAATACACTATCATTTGGTTGACTTAGTGTATCAGAACTACCAACCCATTTACTTGATTTATTTATATTAAAAACATTTTTTGCTTTTGATAAATAGTTATTCTCTGAATTAGATTTTTCTATATTTAAAGTAATTTCGGCACTTGGATTAGAAATTATATTCGAATTATTTTCTTTCGAACAACCTATAAGCATCATTAATAACAAGATGGTAAGATTTTTCATAATTCAATTGTTTTTAGTTTGGATTGACTCTTCTATAGTTCTCAATTCTATCACAATTAAGGATCAGAGTATCTTTTTTATCAAACATTTAAGTTTAAATACAATTGCCATAGACATGTATCTTATTGTCTAACAATTAATTAATCAACTTATCACATGTGTGCTTAACTGCAATATACAATCCCTGTTGCAGCGATTTGGTAAATGCCTCACATTACACAGGTATATCTTCTTCTAAATCACATGCCGTTATTGTTCCTGAAAACAAAACAACAGAATTAAAGATACGAAACTCTCACATAACAACCAAAGGCTTAACGCTTTATTTTAGGCCGAACATGAATTGGATCTGACGGATAAATTTCCCAGAGGTTTTCTTCCCAAATTCTTACCCAATTTTTATCAACAACCCTTCTTTCAGGAATCGTTTTTGGTAACTTTACAACCCGGAGTATTCTGGTGCAGAATTTTTGTTTAATTCTTTTAATACCCTGATTATGATCCCTTTTACACATTTACATGTTCACTCACAATACTCCATTCTCGATGGTGCTGCCAGTGTTCGTGGCCTGATTGCCAAAGCCAAAAATGATGGCATGACCGCTCTTGCACTGACTGATCATGGCAACATGTTTGGTTCAAAAGAATTCTACGATGTGTGCAAAAAAGAAGGTATTAAACCGATTGTTGGTTGCGAAACGTATGTGGCCGAAAATTCGCGGCACGATAAAAAAGATGCCAAAGTCGATCGCTCCGGATACCACCTTATTTTGCTTGCCAAAAATCTGGTGGGATATCGCAACCTGCTCAAACTGGTTTCTGCTGCATACACCGAAGGTTTTTACTACAAACCGCGCATCGATAAGGAATTGCTCGAATTGCACCACGAAGGACTTATTGTTTCCTCGTCATGTTTGGGTGGCGAAATTCCGCAGCACATTATGGCTGGCCATTTCGACGATGCCGACGAAACCATCCAGTGGTTCAAATCTATATTTGGCGAAGATTTTTACCTCGAATTGCAACGCCATCCATCGGAACTACCCGAAATGCGGCGAAATGTGTATGAAAACCAGGTACTTGTAAATGCAAAAATTCAGGAACTGGCAAAAAAACACGATGTTAAACTGATTTGCACCAACGATGTTCATTTTATCAATCAGGAAGATGCCGACGCGCACGATCTGCTGATTTGCCTGAACACCGGCAAAGATTTGGACGATCCCACCCGGATGCGGTATACCAAGCAGGAGTGGTTTAAAACTATGGCCGAAATGAATGCCCTGTTCGCCGATGTGCCAGAAGCGCTGACCAACACGCAGGAAATTACTGAAAAGATAGAATCATATAACCTGAATTCGTCGCCAATTATGCCGGTTTTTCCAATTCCTGAAGATTTTGGGAAAGAGGAAGATTACCGGGAACGATATACCGATGAAGCGCTTTTGGAGGAGTTTGGTCGGGAATCGTTCGACCGCCTGGGCGGTTACGACAAAGTGATTCGTGTAAAACTCGAAGCCGATTATTTGTCGCATCTGGCCTGGGAAGGTGCAAAACCGCGGTATGGCGAACCATTTACCGACGAAATAAAAGAGCGTATCGATTTTGAGCTAAATACCATTAAGACCATGGGTTTTCCCGGCTATTTTCTCATCGTTCAGGATTTTATTAACGAAGCCCGAAAAATGGGTGTGTTGGTTGGCCCCGGACGTGGTTCTGCTGCCGGTTCAGTGGTATCGTTCTGTGTTGGAATTACCAACATCGATCCCATGCGCTACGATTTGCTGTTCGAGCGGTTTCTGAATCCCGACCGTATTTCGATGCCCGACGTGGATATCGATTTTGACGACGACGGCCGCCAGAAAGTACTCGACTATGTGACAAAAAAATATGGGAACGACAAAGTTTCACACATTTGTACTTTCGGTACAATGGCCACAAAATCGGCTATCAAAGATGTGGCGCGGGTGCTGAAATTGCCGCTTCAGGAAGCAGACCGCCTGACAAAACTGGTTCCGGATGCTCCAAAAATGAACTTCAACATTGCTTTTAAAGATAGTCCGGAGTTGAAACAGGAATTGAAATCTTCCAACGAACTGATTCGTACAACCCTGAAGTTTGCGCAGACGCTCGAAGGTTCGGTTCGTCAGACCGGAATACATGCCTGCGGGATTCTCATCAGCCGCGACCCGCTTACCGATCACATTCCGGTAATGCCCACCAAAGATGATGAAAATTTGCTGACCACTCAATATGACGGGCATTTTGTCGAAGACATCGGCCTTCTAAAGATGGACTTTCTCGGGCTGAAAACTCTTTCGATCATCAAGGAAACCATCGAGAATGTTAAACTTTCCCGCGGAATTACAATCGATATGGATCAGCTTCCGGAGAATGACCCGCTGACTTTCGAATTGTTCAGCAATGGCGACACAACCGGTATTTTCCAGTTTGAGTCGCCAGGAATGAAAAAACACCTTAGAAACCTGAAGCCAAACCGTTTTGAAGATTTGGTAGCAATGAACGCGCTTTACCGACCTGGCCCAATGGAATATATTCCGTCGTTCATCAAGCGTAAACATGGTCAGGAAAAAATTGAATACGATTCGCCGCTGATGGAACCCTACCTGAAAGATACTTACGGAATTACTGTGTACCAGGAACAGGTGATGCTTCAGTCGAGAGCTTTGGGTGGATTTACCCGTGGCGATTCCGACTCGCTTCGTAAAGCGATGGGTAAAAAGCAGATTTCTCTGATGGACAAATTGAAGGTACAGTTTAAAGACGGCTGTTTAAATAATCCAAAATTTGTTGATGGATTACAGGAAGGTAAAGATCCGCTTAAACTGATCGACAAAATCTGGAAAGACTGGGAAGCTTTTGCAAGTTACGCGTTTAACAAATCGCATTCGGTTTGTTATGCCGCAGTTGCTTATCAAACAGGTTACCTGAAAGCGCATTTCCCGGCTGAATTTATGGCGGCCAACATGAGCCGAAACCTCAGCAACATTACTGAAATCACGAAGCTGATGGAAGAATGCAAACGCATGAATATGAATGTACTTGGACCTGATGTGAGTGAAAGTTATGCCAAGTTTACGGTAAATAAAGCCGGTAATGTGCGTTTCGGAATGGCTGCTGTAAAAGGTGTTGGCGAGGGTGCCGTTCAGGATATTATTAAAGCGCGGAAAGGCGGGGAATTTCGGGATATTTATGATTTTGTGGAACGCGTGAATCTTCAGTCGGTAAACAAAAAGAACCTCGAAGCGCTGGCTATGGCCGGAGCATTCGACTCATTTAAAAAACATACGCGAAGTCAGTATTTTGCTCCGGATGAAAGTGACCAGACATTTATTGAAAAGCTGATCCGCTACGGAAATAAAATGCAGTACGAAAGTTCGAACATGCAGCCTTCGCTTTTTGGCGACGTCATGTCGAATCAAGCCGTTCAGAAGCCCGAACCGCCGATTGTTCCTGAATGGGCCGATCTGGTTTTGCTCGAAAAGGAACGGAGTTTGGTTGGCGTTTACCTGACCTCACATCCGTTGGACAAATATAAAGTTGAGATTGATTTGCTGGCTTCGAAAGATGTTTCGTTCAAAGATCTGAACAGCAATATCGAAGCTCTGAAAGGTCGTGAGTTAACCTTTGTGGGAATGGTGAGCGAGGCCCGCGAAAGTTTTGGAAAAACCGGCAAACCATACAGCAATATCGTTTTGACCGATTATACCGATTCGTATAAAATGTTCTTTTTTGCCAAAGACTACGTGGAGTTTGGCAAATTCTGCAAACCCGGACTTTACCTGATGGTGAAAGGAGTTGTTCAAAACCGTTTTGGTGGCGAACAACTTGAATACAAAGTGAACCGCATTGAACTGATGGACGACATCCGCGAAAAATATTTCAGGAGCATTACGGTTAAAATTCCACTAACTGCATTAACCGGCAATGTAATTGCTGATTTGGAACGGTTAACAGCTAATGGAAAAGGGAAAGCACTGCTGCGTTTTGATATTTATGATATCGAAACAAAAATGATGGTTAATCTGTTTTCAAGAAATACACGAATTGAGATTACAGATGAGTTACTTGCCTATCTTGAAAATCAGGATGATCTTGCTTTTAAAATTAATTAGGCTAATTTTGTGATTGCGTTGAAAATTCGTTACAGTATTTACACATAAAAATATAATAAAATGGCTTTAGAAATAAATGATGCAAATTTTGAAGAGTTGGTTCTTCAGGCTGACAAACCGGTTCTGATTGATTTTTGGGCTGAGTGGTGTGGCCCGTGCCGCATGGTTGCTCCAGTTGTTCAGGAACTTTCGGAAGATTATGCAGGAAGACTGATTGTTGGAAAAGTTGATGTGGACAGTAATCCCGGAATTGCCTCTAAATTTGGGATCCGCAACATTCCAACCATCCTGTTTTTTAAAGATGGAGCTGTAGTTGAAAAACACGTTGGCGCTGCGCCAAAATCAACGCTCGCTTCAAAAGTTGAAAGTATACTTTAAGAAATATTCTCAGAATAAAAAGGCATAGGAAAACAGTTTCTTATGCCTTTTTTATTTTTGGGGTGTCGCGATTTTTAATCGCGCCTGATGAAACGGAGATTAAAACCCCGGGCTATTTTGACATGTACGTAAGCAATCGTTGTTTTTTCAGTGCTTATATAAAATCTTTCACGAAAAATCCGGCTTCCAGCTAAGTTAATTAACCGATCCTGAAGTCATTTTCTTTTGCATACAGGAATGAGAATTTTCCCAAAGGTAAATGTGAAATTCAACAAATCTGGCAACTGTTTTCAGAATTAATTATTTTAAGACGTATTTGTCTTTTTTTGATTCATTTTTCAACTTTTTTGCCGTTCAATCCTTATAACTGATAAACTAAAAGTTAATGTAATTAGAGTTTCTAAAAATTATTCGCATATTTAGAACAGAAAATAATTGGATTTTATGAAAGATAAGCGGACAAAGTTGTTTTCATTGTCAGATACCGATGGCGATTACATTAACGACAAACAAGACAAAATAGAAGTTGTTGACTGTCTGAGGGATGGAAGAAATTGCATAGAACACCGTTCAGTTATTAATCAAAGCTATTTGGAATCAAACCGTCATCTGGATAGCAAAGATTATCAAAGGGCAATTGAAGCTTTAAAAGGCGCCTTTTATAAAACAACTGAACTAAAAGAACCTACTTGCCAAAATTGTGTTAAACTATTTCAACAGACAATTACTCAGTCGCTCGAAGAAATTCAAGCTAATCTGCATAAAATGACTACCGGTATTTTTAAAGCCAAACGATTTCAATCAAGTTACGAACTTGCAACCTCAGTACTGGAAGAAATAAAAAGGATCAAATAGCTTTTCAAATCGAAATTATATCGGCCAATTCAAAAAATAAGGGACAAATTCAGAACCTTACTTCCGATTTGCCCCTCAATATTACCACAAACAAGTTAACCTATCTTTTATTTAAAACTTCCTTTTCGTATTCCTGAATTTCACCAATGTAGTCAGTTCCTACTGCAACTCCTTCGTTCAGGCAATAGTAATCCCAAACAGCGCTGAATGGCTTGGTTTTCAATTCTTCCAGCATAGCCAGCCGTTCGAAGTTTTTACCTGCTTCTTCCATTTCAATCAACGACTTTGTGGGTTCGAGCATGGCAATCATAAATGCTTTTTGTGCTGCACGTGTTCCAACTACGTAAGCGCCAATCCGGTTGATCGATGCATCGAAGAAATCGAGACCAATATTAACGCGGTTCAGGTAATTGTTCCTGATAATTTCAGATGCTATCAACTGGATATCGTCGTTCAGGGTAACCACATGATCAGAGTCCCAGCGAATGGGTCGGGTCACGTGAAGCAACAACTCATCAATAAATTGCAAACACGCAGAAATTTTGTCGCCAACCTGTTCTGTCGGATGAAAATGACCATTATCCAAACAGATTAGTTTGTTATTTTTAATGGCATATCCCAGGTAAAAATCGTGCGAACCAACCGTCATCGACTCAGCGCCAATACCAAAAAGCTTACTTTCAACAGCATCTTTCATCTGTGTTTTCGGATAATCAACTGCCATGGCTTCATCAAGCGACTTTTTCAACAGAACCCTGTGCCCATTGCGATCAATTGGTGTGTCTTTCGATCCATCGGGAATCCAGGTGTTGTGAACACAAGGCGTTCCAAGCTGTTTCCCTATTTCTGAAGAAATGGCGCGGCATCGTTTCACATGTTCAACCCAAAACTTACGGTTTTCCTCATTTTTGCTCGACAATGTGAATCCGTCAGCAGCTTTTGGATGCGAAAAGCAGGTGGCGTTAAAATCCATACCAATTCCCTGAGCTTTACACCAGTCAATCCAGCTTTGAAAATGTTTCACCTCAATCTGATCGCGATCAACAAATTCGCCTTTAAAATCTCCGTATATGGCATGCAGGTTCAATCGTTGTTTTCCGGGAAGAAGCGTCAGTACTTTTTCAAGATCGGCTCGCATTTCTTCAATGGTTGTGGCCTTCCCGTGATAATTTCCTGTAGCCTGAATACCACCTCCTGAAAGGGTTGCGTCAGGAGTTTCAAAACCGCCAACATCGTCGGTTTGCCAGCAATGCAATGAAATACCAACGTCATTCATTTTTTTCAATACATCATCAGTATTTACGCCCATTTCAGCGTATTCTTCTTTGGCCAGTTGATAGGCCGCTTCAATTCGTGTTTTGTTCATCTTTAGAGCCTCCCCTAACCCCTCCAAGGAGGGGGATTTTTTGATTGTGTATATTAATTATTTCTGAATATATTTTCTTTTGTGGCGCATGCAGCATCTACATTTTACAAATGTTCTCTTCTCCTAAAACGTAGTTCATTTTCCCTCCATCGAAACAACCAATCTGATTTTCAACGCCAAAACTCCCTTCTCCTTCGGAGAAGGGTTGGGAATGAGGCCTTTATTTCATCGGATATTTGAACGTATAACTTCCTGAACCCACATGCAATGAAATTCCTTTGTCAGAATGTTTGATATTTTCTTTCATGGATGCCTGAAGGGGTTGTGCATTTACCAAAACCTGGTCGGCATTAGCGGCTGGTAAAGTCACTGTTGCCGTAGTATTGGCCGGAACAGTTACATTGTACACCAAGTCATTTCCTTCCACCTTCCACGCCGATTCAACTTTTCCATACATCGAAATAAAATCGACACCGGCACTGGTCAAACCGCCACCCGGATGAGGAGCCAGCAAAATATGCTTGTAGCCCGGATTTTTTGGATCGATATCCAATCCGGCAACGTGACGATAAAGCCATTCGCCAATTGCCCCGTAAGCATAATGGTTAAAACTGTTCATACCCACATCCTGAAAAGTGCCGTCGGGTTTTTGTCCGTCCCAGCGTTCCCAGATTGTTGTGGCACCCTGTGTTACCGGGTACAGCCACGACGGATATTCTTTCCGGTTCAACAACATGAAAGCCAGATCGTCGTAACCATGAGCCGATAGTGTTTTACACAGTAAAGGTGTGCCCACAAATCCGGTGGTTAGATGACCAAATTTTTTCACATCTGCAGCCAAATAAGCTGCGGCTTTTGAGATCAAATCTTCAGGAAGAAGATCGAATGCCAGTGCCAGTGAGTAAGCTGTTTGAGTATGCGAAACCAATCTGCCAGCCGGAGTAACAAACTCGTGCTGAAAGGCTTTCTTTATGTTTTCGGAAAGCTGGGCATAGGTTTTGGCATCATCGGTTTTCCCAATAATAGCGGCTATCTTACTCAATAATCCTGAAGAGTAAGCAAAATAAGCTGTTGCAATCAGATCTTTTTCAGTAGTAGCACCGGGGTAATCGGAATGTGTGGTTGCAAAGGCCAGCCAGTCGCCAAAATGGGCATCACCAGTCCAAAGGAGTTTATCTCCGGCTCTTCCTTTCATATAATCTACCCAGCCTTTCATGCTAGGATACTGAACTTCGAGAACTCGTTTGTCGCCGTAAGTCAGGTAAGTTGTCCATGGCACAATCACCGAAACATCAGCCCAGGCAGTTGAACCTCCACCACCTTTTAATACATCAGGAATGACATGCGGAACTTTTCCATCGGGCAACTGATCGGCAGCCACATCGCGCAACCATTTGGTGTAAAACGGCGCTACATCGAAATTAAACGCGGCAGTCATACTGAAAACCTGAGCATCGCCGGTCCATCCCAAACGCTCGTCGCGCTGCGGACAGTCGGTCGGAACATCCAGAAAATTGCCTATCTGACCCCATTGGATGTTGTGCTGCAACTGATTGATCATCGGATCGGAGCAGGTAAATGTGCCTGTAGGTTTCATGGCAGAATAAATAACTTCGCCGGTAATCATATCGAGCGAAGCTTGTCCGGTCAGCCCTTCAATTTGTACAAACCTGAATCCATGGAAAGTAAAATGTGGTTCAAATGTTTCTTCGCCGTCGCCTTTCAGGATAAAAACATCGGTTGCTTTTGCGCTGCGCAAGTTTGCGGTATAAAAATTACCATCTTTATCCAGAACTTCAGCAAATTTCAGGGTTATTGCATCGCCTTTGTTTCCTTTCACCTGAAGTTTTACCCAGCCAACCATGTTCTGACCCATATCGAAAACAGTTTCGCCTTTTGGAGTTGTTATCAGTTTAACCGGTTTTATTTCCTGGTTAATCTTAACCACATCGCCCTGTGGCGCAATTAGTGTGCTTTTTGTATGATCGAGGATGGAAGCTTTTTCCCATTTGCTGTCATCAAATCCTACTTTCGACCAGCCCGGCATTTCTTTTCGGGCATCATAAGTTTCTCCATTGTAGATGTCTGAAAATAAGATCGGGCCTGTTGATACTTTCCAGTCCGTACCAGTTGCGATTGTTTCGCTGGTTCCATCGGTATAGTTAATCTGAATCTGCGCCAGTAAAGCAATTTTATGTCCGTAGTAACCATTCTGATTTCCCCAGCCAATGTTTCCGCGATACCAGCCATCGCCAACAATAGCGCCAATTGAATTCTTCTGCTGAATCAGCGAAGTCACATCGTAAGTCTGGTACTGAATGCGTTTGTTGTAACTCGTCCAACCCGGAGTAAACATGTCTGAGCTCACTTTTTCACCATTCAGAAACAATTGGTAAAGACCGAGAGAAGTGACATAAACACGTGCCGATTTCACTTTCTTGCCTGAAGAAAAATCTTTTCTGAAATACTGGCCTGGTTTCGATTCCACAACGTCGGGCTCAGAACCGAGAGTCACCCACGACGCTTTCCACAATCCGGGTTCGAGAATGCCCATCTCCCACCACGCCGGCGCGCTCCAGCCCGAAGCTTTGCCTTTGTTGTCCCAAATGCGCACCTGCCAGTAAACACGCTGCATCGATTTCAATGCTGGACCGTCATAAGGCACATTTACCGATTGATCGGAGTTAACTTTTCCTGAAGTCCAGAGTAGCTTGCCTTTTGCCGTCAGATCGGTAACTTTTATTTCATAGGCGGTTTGCAGAAAATTGTTTTCTGCCGAACTAATCTGCCAGCTCAGTCGCGGTTTCTGCACATCAATTCCAAGTGGATTGGTGTGATATTCGCAAACCAGATTATTCACTTCAGTTTTGGCAGCGGCAAAAAGACCGGCCGGGAGCAGAAGCAGAAAAATCAGTACAAAATTTAAATTTTTAATTCGTTGGTTCATGATTGTTTAGTTTAGAAAGATTGGGTTATTCCATATAAAATACTTCTTCGAGATTAACAGTTACGGGCGAATTGTCGGGATTAGTTTTCATGATATCGGCCATAAAAGCCCACCATTTTTTTACAATTTCAGTCTGTCCCAAATCCTGCGAGCCACCTTCGCCACTTAATTTCTGAAAAGCGAAAAGGGTATTGGTTTCTTCATCCAGAAAAATAGAGTATTCGCTCACTCCGGTATCTTTCAGAAGTTGGTGCAATTCGGGCCACAATTCGTTGTGCCGTTTTTTATATTCTTCTTTCTGCCCTTCGTTGAGGTGCATTTTAAAAGCCATGTGTTTCATTATCCGAGAGCATTTAATTCAGGATATAACCATTTGGCGATTCCGATAATAATAACCGACAAAAGAATTGCGCCGATACCTATAAGAATCATATTGTAAGTCTTTTTGGATACGCCTTTCCATTCCTTGCGATAGAAACCCCAAAGGTTGGCGGTCAGAATAATGGTAGCCATGTGAAGTGTCCACGAACTGGCGCCGTTTCCTATTTTCGTTTCGCCCATACCGTAGAAGAAGAATTGCAGAAACCAGGTTGTTCCGGCCAGCGCACAGAATAGGTAGTTTCGCAGCAGCGGCGTTTTTTTGTCAAAGAAATCGCCACCGGTTTTATTTTTGAAAATCAGGGCTGTGGTCCAGATCAGGTTGGTTGTCAGGCCGCCCCAGAGAATCACAAAAAAGATAATGTTGTTTTCGAAGAGGTATTTGAAGCCGCCTCCAGCTTCAGTCACAAAGGAATAGCCCTGTTCTACAGCCAACGATCTGGCAACGACAGCCATTTCTTTCCCTGTGTCGATTCCAAAACTGAAAAATGCGCTTAAAATACCCGAAACAATGGCAATCAGTAATCCTTTAGACAACTTGAATTCACTATTAACGCCCTCTTTATTTTTGCCCAGATCCTGATCTTTCCGAATTCCGGCGCGTCCGCTGAGAATAATTCCGACCAACAAAATCAGTATGCCGAGTAAGACGATTCGTCCGCCGGTAGTACTAAACAAATCAGTGAATGACAGTCCTTCAGGAATTATTTCAGCAAGACCTGGAACATTGCGCAATATTGGTAATCCCAGCGAACCAACTATTGAAGTAATTCCTAACAGTACTGAGTTCCCCAGCGACATACCCAAGTAGCGTATAGCCAGTCCGTACGTCAGACCTCCAATTCCCCAAAGCAAACCCATAATATAGGTATTGAGGATAATGCTTCCCTGGGTGGTTTGTAAAATCCCTTGCCAGTCGGGAATGGTCAACAGTACTGCGAGTAATGGCATGATTAACCACGAGAAAATTCCACCGGAAATCCAATAGACTTCCCATCGCCATTTTTTCACCCAATTGTATGGCATGTACCAACTTCCCGAGGCGCCGCCGCCAATGGTGTGAAAAATAATCCCTAATAGTGCATTCATAGTTTTGTTTAGTTAAGATTTATCTTTTATGACTTTATTAGCTAGTTTTGTAAAGGTAAAGATACTTAGGATTTAAAGTTGATCAATATGCGAAATGATTCTTGTTTTGCACAAAATGACACAAAAGAAGCCTCATCCCCAACCCTTCTCCCAGGGAGAAGGGAGTTCGGACAGTGAATACTTGAAACGTTTGAGCATTACAATAACAACGATTGCAAAAAGATCAGAATATTCAAAAAACAGCGGACCCAAGGTTCCCCTCCTTCGGAGGGGTTAGGGGAGGCTTTGGGCAGGGGGAGGCTTATGAATGAATCGTTTGTAAAATACATCAATGCCGGACCTCTCGACAAAGAATGGGGGTTATTTCTGACAGTTGCCGGATATGCTCAAATTCCGCCATCGCTGGTTTATCCGCCGCGCATGCATCCCAGCGGGTACTTTTTCACCTGGGAGAAGGGCCGTGTTCTTCGCGAATACCAAATCAATTATATTACTGAAGGCTCGGGGGTATTTGAAACATCGAACGATCAGTTTCAGGTTGTTCCCGGATCGATATTGATTTTGCGACCCGGAATATGGCACCGGTACAAACCCGATCCGAACACCGGATGGAACGAACATTACATCGGATTTCAGGGTGATTTTTGTAATCACTTGTTTTTAGAAGGTTTCTTTCAGTCGTCAAAGCCAGTTTTGTATGTCGGGTTTCAGGAGAGTTTGCTCAATCTGTTTTTTGAAATCGTTCAACTGGTGAAAGAGGAGAAAACCGGGCATCAGCAAGTTGCGGCTGCCAATACAATCCTTATGCTGAGCAAAATTCTGTCAGTTGTCAGGAATCAGGAATTTGCGGGTAAAACAATCGAACGGAAAATCCGGAAAGCCTGTCTTCATTTCAGGGAAAATTTAAACACAAACGTGAATATCGAGACTTTGGCCACCGAACTAAATGTAGGCTATTCTTATTTCAGGCAAATGTTCAGGAAATATACCGGAATATCGCCAACACAATATCACCTTTCACTCCGGATTCAAAAAGCGAAAGATCTGCTGGTTTCAACCGACATGAGTTTCAAGGAAATTGCGATTGATCTTGGTTTTGAGTCGTATTTCTATTTCTCCCGGATTTTCAAGGATAAAACCGCGAAAAGTCCGATGGAATTCCGAAAAGAGCACCGGCAGTTCTAAAAAACCGGCTAAAAAATTAGAAATAGTAAATATTTTTCTGATCGCGCCTTTCTTTGTACTCGCCTTTTCGAACAACTTTTACAATCGAACGACGGTTTACTTCATGTTGTTCTTCTGCGCACTCAACTCCATTGGTACAATTGTTCAGCAGACGTGTTTCTCCGTATCCGTGATAAAGCATCCGGTTCGGATCGATTCCTTTTGAAACCAGGTAATCGAAAGCAGATTTAGCACGTTTCTTGGAAAGCAGCATGTTGTATTCGTCGCTTCCACGCGAATCGGTGTGCGATTCTATCCTGATTTCAAGATCCGGATATTCTTTCATTATCGCAACCAGTTTATCCAAAATGGCTCCGGCGTCAGTACTAATATCCGATTTATCCAAATCGTAATTGATGTATTCCAGATCAATAATCTGAAGGGCTTCGCCGTCCTCCTCCTCCATACTTTTTGGAGCCGGATAGTTATCGGCAGCTTCTTCCACTTTTTGTTCAAGGAATATTTCTGAAAAAACTTCGTCGTTTGGCCGCAAGCTATTGGTTGCTACCGTTTTTTCGTTTTCGAAGTAGAATTCCTTCGTTACATTTATACTGTATTGCTGACCTTTATTTACTTCAAATTCAAATTGACCATCGATTCGGGTCACGCTTTTGGAAATTGTGTTTCCATTTTCGTCGATTACGGAAACGGTTGCATCAGAAAGAATGTCTTTTGTGTCACGATCCTTAATAACTCCGCGAACAATTACCGGGATCCGTTTTATCTTCAGGAAATAGATATCATCATTTCCTTTTCCTCCCGGCCGGTTTGAACTAAAATAGCCCCTCATGCCTGTAGAATCAAGCGCCAGCAGAAAATCGTCGCGCGAAGAATTGGCCGCGTAACCCATGTTTTCGATGCTGTTAAAAATTCCATGATCAGGAACTGACAAATAAATATCTAATCCACCCAAGCCACCATGACCATCGCTGGCAAAATACAAAACGCCGTCGGAACTGATGAACGGGAAAAACTCATTGCCTTCAGTATTAATTTTGGGACCGAGATTAAATGGTTTACTCCACTGCCCATTCGAAGAAACACAGAAATAAATGTCAGATTTGCCGTACCCGCCAGGCATATCGGAAGCAAAATACAAAACGGTGCCGTCTTTGCTAACCGAAGGATGCCCAACAGAATATTCGTCGCTATTGTATTTGAATTCTCCGGTTAATTTCCATTCGCCGTCAGTGAATTTTCCCTGAAAAATCTTGAGGTTAACTACGCCTTCACGGCTGGTTGATGTTTTGCCTTTTACAAAATTATTCCGGGTAAAATAGATGATGTTATTTTTGGTATCGAACGAAACCGGCCCATCGTGGTAGGCTGTTTTTAATTTCGGGGCAAAAGGTTGCGGAGAAGATAAATCTCCATTCGGATTTATTTTTGCCGAATACAAATTCAGAAAAGGCAATTCGTTCCATTTGTAGGTAGCCTTTGGCTTTATACCTATTGAAGTTGAAGAAAAAATAAGATCGTCTTTGTAAAACGCCGGGCCCATGTCGGACCCAATTGTATTAACTGAAGTATTTGAGATTTCGTAATTGGCCGAATCTTTCATCAGAAACTGGATGTATTCGAGTAAGGAAACCTGAATGTTTACCCGTCCGTCTTCAGGCCTAAGATCGGAATATTCTTTAAGCCATTGCTCTGCCAAAAGATACTTGCCATTACTTTTTAACGCCTGCGAATAATTGAAAATATCTTCGGGTTCTTCAACATGACGGTCTATCAGCTTTTTCAACCATTTCTCAACTTCTTCGGTATCCCCAATGTTGCGGTTTGAATCAGCCAGTCTTTTTATTACATAATTGTCGGTTGTGTCTTTGCTATAGGCATACTCGTACAGGTCAATGGCATCGACATAAGCAAATTCGTCAAAGCTTTTATCTGCAAGCTTCGTGGTAAGTTTCTGACTGAAACTCTGATTTGGATACACTAAACTCAAGATTAATCCAAAAAGGAATATGTATGAGGATCTTGCCATTAACAACTGCAATTTTCATTAGAAATACCTTGGCGACCGTACCTTGCCTTTTCCAGGGTTAAAGTCGAAACTGACCATAATTTCGTGAGTTCCGTTGTTGTATGCTCCTAACAGGTTAATTGGAAGGTCGTATGAATAACCGATTTTTATCTGATTGGTAACCTGCAATTGAAACAATCCTCCAAATGAATCCCCGAACCTGTACATTGCACCCAACCAAAGACGATCATAAAACATGAATGTTCCGTTCAAATCGAGAGAAACAGGAGCATTCATAACATATTTGGTCAGAATAGAAGGCTTAAATTTAACAATTCTATTTACATCAAAAACATAACCAGCCATAAAAAACAGGTGAATCTTTTCTTTGCTGATACTCTGGGTAGAAACACTGTTTTTGTTAATTGTATTCTCAATAAGTTTCGGAACTGAAAGACCGAGATAGTATCTTGGGGTGTGATAGAAAGCCCCAATTCCAAGATTTGGAAGAAATTTCCGGTTGATGTCGTTTGCAAAAATAGGATCGCCTGTGTCAATTACGTCAAGATCGGACAGTCCCGCCTCATAAAAATTAACTCCTGCCTTGAGGCCTAAAGCCAATAGATTATTGTTCCCAAAATTCAGGAAGTATGAATAATCGAAATACATTCCGGTTTGTTTGACTGGCCCAATGTGATCGCTCAAAACTGAAAATCCTAATCCCATGTTTAACGCACCAATCGGAGAATGTATGGAAAATGATTTGGTGTCGGGCGCACCTGCCAACGAAACCCACTGGTTACGCGAAACAACCATCATGCTCAGAAGGTCCCTTGAACCGGCATAAGCTGGATTCAAAGTCAGCAGATTCTCCATGTACTGCGTGTACATCGGATCCTGCTGGGCAAATGTTTCCCAGGTAGAAAACATCAGCATAAACACCAGAATTGCTCTGGAAAGCAGTCGTTTAATCTTCTTTATGTAAGTGTAATTTCTCAATTTAAATTTTAATTTTCTACCTTATCTGTCCAAATAAACTGAACCATTCATATTTTCTTTGCCATCAAGTTTCAGCACGTAAAAATAGGTTCCGGAAGGTACAGGTCCTGATCCAATCCGGACACCGGCTTTAGCTGTCCCATTCCAGAATCCTTCTTTGCCTGTTCCGTTGCCATAATTGTGCGATTGATAGACTACATTTCCCCACCGGTTGAAAATGGTGATCTCAACCGTTTTATATTTTGCCAATCCCTGAATTTCAAATTCATCGTTTAGCCCGTCGCCATTTGGCGAGAAGCCTTCAGGAATAAAAAATGGTATATCATTTACAATTACCAGGACAGTTGCCTGGTCGCAATTTTCGTAATAATCGCAGATAGAGTATACGAATTCGTCGTTACCCACATAGTATTGATTTGGTGTGTAGGCGATAATTGAATCGGCCACGACAGTTGCCACCCCATTTTTCGGTGCACTCACAATCCTGAGTGTCGACGGATCAAGGTTATTCCGGGGGATATCGTTAGCCAGAACATTTATATCGACAGTAAAATTGATTTCGGTACTCGTGGTATCTTTTACTGCCTGAGTATATCGGTTAACCAATACAGAGTCCGTGTCGGTACATCCATACTGATCGGTAACAGTTAAATAGTATTTGCCTATTCCACTCACTTCAGCGCTCGGTGTAGTTTCACCGTTCAGGATTATTCCATCCGCCGACAACCAAAGATACGTTATCCCGGTTCCATAACTTTGAGCGCCATTCAATAATATTGCCTCATTCGAAGCATTAACAAAAACATGGTTATCTGTAACAGCTTTGGGTGCATCGGCAACTCTCACGAGGATTGAAGTTGTGTCAGTTTGTCCTCGTGTGTCTGTTACAGTTAAAATATACCTCGTTGTAATCCCCGGGTGGAAAACAGGTTTTGAACTGGAAGGATTGTCAAGATAATCGGACGGTGACCAATTATAAATAATTCCATCACCTGATGATTCACTTGCATCTAATGTCAGACCATTTTCATCACAGTTTCCTAAAATTGGCAATGGTGTTCCCAGTATTCTGGCTATTGGCTTATCTTCCATCGGATCGACCACGAAATGCCAGGCCATACGATTGGAACAGCCAGCTTCAGTAGAAACAGAAATCATTAAATAGTAATCGCCTGTACTGTTCCATTTAATCTGAATTTCATTTTCGCGGCCAGTACCTAAAGGAATTAATTCAGCCTGAGCAGGGTTAGCCGGTACAGTTAAGCTCAAATCGGTAAACACTTGCCATATATAGTTTTCTGCAAATGTCGATTTGTCAACTTTGTATTCATGCACAGAACCACGATTGACTCTATAAAGATTTTGACCGGTAACATAAGCAACCGACAAAACACTTAAAAGTGCCAGTAGTAAAATTCTATGTAGAATATCCCTTTTCACTGCTGCATTTGTAAATTTTAATAACCGCTTCTACCAATCCTCCCCGCAAAGGAAGGACTGGCAGATTGAGGCTATTTTTTATTTATTCTAACTTCCAGAATAAAGAATCTACTCTGAAAACAATTTTGCTCTAAAGATTATACCCCTGAAAATCCCCCAATAACAGGCATGACTTCAATTCGGTGCTTAACGACATCATTGGCAGGGTTATTATCAAGCAAGTCCGTGTTGCTTTCTCCCTGATTTTTGATTGTCAGCTTAACATCCTGAGCGACTTCGGGTACATTCCTGATTGCTACCGTAACAGTCGCTTCATTGTCATTGCCTTTCACCGTGTAAAGGCCATTTGCACTGGCAGACAAGATTCCGGAATTGACTCCAATGATGGAAACAATGGAAATATCAGGATTTGCAGCCGGTTCAATTTCCAAAACCGGTTCGAAGTACCAGTCGTAGGTGTCATTGCTCTGTGCCGTTGCTTTGTTATCAGTACCATTTACCCTTCGAACAATAAACTTTAAGGTCGTTGAACCCACATCGTAATTTGAAGCCAATGGATTAAATCCATCAGTTGCAGAAATCGAAGGACAACTTACAGTATTGTCAACCGGAATGTTCTCCGACATCAGGTCGAAATGATTGGCTTGTGGTGCAATCTGAATACTAATGTAATTCGAACATCCACCAGGAATTGTAGCTTCAAGCCACACATAATAAAGGTGTGCTGAAGCGCCATTATTCCATTGAATTTGTGTGGATGCCAAACCATCTCCTCCAACTATCCCACTTGTATTAATAATATCAAATTCACCGGTCAAACCATCATCATAACGACCGCTACCATCAGCATTGGCTGTAATGTAGAAATCGTAGCTCGCGCCCACCGTTATGCCATTGCAGGTATACGTGTGCATAGCCCCCTCGTAGGGCATAAGAGCCGTACTCTGTGCTTTAGCTGTCGGACTAAATCCGGCAGCCAGCAGCACAAGTATGGTGATAAGTTTGAGATGAAACATAAGTTACATTAGTTGAAAGTTCCAATTGTTGGAACAGAATTTACCGTAGAATTAGAGGTGCTTGGACTTAACGTTGCAGTGTATGTACCACTATTTACAGGATCAGCCATTGTTGCATTACTTAAGGTTCCGGTAATAGTTTCAGGAGCGATACCTGTCGTTGTTACAAATGTTATAGTAAAGACACCATTTGCATTCGTTGATTCATCAATTCCTGTAACAGTAACAGAGCCAGTTCCTTCTGTATATGTACCAGGACCACTATATGCTAATGAATAGCTTGACAGGTTAGTTTGTCCATCAGTCGGAATAGTAAGTGTATAACCATAGGAATAATCTGTAATATTTGTAACAGTCGGCACAACCGTGAAGGTAATTGTATTTATAAGTGTCTCTGCTCCGGCAGGAACAGATGCTGCAACGTTACTGGCTGGGGTTGAAACGAGCGCCTGGCAAGTCAATGTCGTTGATGAAATTCCAAGAGCAAGTGCCGGTAATGCGTGCATTGTTACATCCAAATGAATATTGTTAGAACAAAGTGATGTAAGGTCAGTAATTACAATACTTATAGTTTTTGTTCCCGTAGCAGTATTCGCAAAAGTGATTGGGATTGCTATTGATGAGGTTCCGGCTGATAAAGCTACTGTAGTTCCTGTTTCATCCAATCCTGATGGAGTAGTAGTTCCGAGAGTCATGTCTCCACCTGTCAATGTGAGAGCAACATTTCCATTGTGATTTAGGGTATAGGGAAGATTGTAAGTGTAAGTTCCTCCAGGATACGGAGCAAACTTATCTTGACCAAAAGCGCTTCCGGCCACTATGACCAGCGCGAGCATCATTACTAAAGAAAAAAATTGTTTTTTCATAACATTCTAATTTTTGGGATTTGTATTTAATTTATTCATTTTATTAATTGCTGTAATTATTTTAAGATCGTATATAGTTATTCTAAGACATCAAGGGTCATCACCTCCTGGAGGCGTGTTTTCCCCTGACTCCTGTACTGAATTATTGATTGCTGTTATTAATTTTATTTCCATATTTATTTTTTATCAATTAAAGCTTCCAATTCCAGGAAGAGGATCAACCGTAACGGTTGATGTTGCAGCCGTTGATCCAGAACAGCCATTTGCATTACTATAATTTACTGTAACGGTTTTGCTTCCTGTTGTCAACCACTTAATGGTAACTGTTGAGTTAGTTGTTCCTGTTCCTCCTGCCGTAATTGAGTAGTCTGAATCCAATATTCCTGAAATTGTCCAAACATAATTTGATTGGCCCGACTGAGTAGTATAAACCACATCATCGTTTTGGCATTCACTGGCTGCTGGCGAAACCGAAAAAGATGGGGTTGGAAGCGCATTTATAGTTACGGTTTTTTGAAGTGCGGATTCAGAGCAGCTAGTCGCAGGTATCGTTTCGGTTACATCTACGGTTCCGGAACCTGCTGCTCCCCAATTTACAGTTATTGAATTGGTACCCGAACCTGAAGAAATGGTTCCTCCTGAAACAGCCCATGAATAAGTATGGCCCGAAACATTGGTCACGTAATAAACTGAAGCAGTTTCTCCGACACAGACGACTGATGAACCTACAATAGCAGGATTTGGCAATGCATTTATTGTTACAGTTGATGAACCACTCAGATTTTGCGAACAACTTCCATTATCAACAGAAACGAGGTTTAGAGTTTGACTCGTAGTAACTCCATAAATGGTTACTAAAGCTGTGCCTCCGCTTAACACGACTGTTGAATTTGTCCCTCCATTAACATTGTAAGTCACAGTTGCATTACTTGTTCCGGAAAGAGAAAAAGAAGCATCACTTCCGGAGCAAACCGGTCCATTATTTCCTGAGATACCTGCAATTGGCAACGCACTAACGGTTACGGTTACCGGATAATCAGCGCTTGTACAGGCCGGATAGTAGGTTATTACAGTTAATACCGCATGATACGTGCCGGTTAATGCAGCGTATGGAATATTCACCGAAATTGTTCCCGGTGCTACGGCTAATGCACCGTTCTGATCATCGATATGACCAGGATTTGATGCATCATCAAAATTCAGGATCCAGCCTGCCGGATTTCCTGTAGTCGCCGAATAGGATAAACTAGCTGATGTTTGTTGCTGACAAACAACCGGGTTGCTGCCAAGCGTAATCGTAAGAGTTGGGTTTACTACAACTGTAAATACACTGGAATAAACTGAAGTACAAGCTCCGCTTTGAACCAATGCCCGGTATTCCCATGTTCCTGAAGAAGAAGGAATTTCAGAATAACTGTCAACCGTATTTGTAATGTTTGACCATACGCCTCCGTTTACTCTTTTCTCCCAACGAACAACAGATCCTGTATAACCGGTCAGATTCATTGTTCCCGTCGATGCTCCCGTACAAATGGGAGTATTTCCTGTATAAATTCCACCTCCAACAGTTGTTGCATCCACTTCAATCGAAATTGTTCCTGAAGGCGCCTCACCGCAGCTTCCATTTTGAACAATTGCACGGTATTCCCACGTACCTGCTGAATAAGGAACTTCTGAATAGCTTGCATTTCCTCCATTTCCAACGCTACTCCAACCTCCGGAGTTAACTTGTCGTTCCCAGCGTATAATTGTTCCGTTATAGCCGGTCAGGATTAATGTTCCGGTTGAACTTCCCTGGCATATTGGAGAAATCCCTCCTGACAAAGAACCTCCGACTGAACTGGCCTCAACAACGGCATTAGTTGTTCCGGCTGAACTGGTACACCCATTTACAATTGCTGTAACCGAATAGGTTCCGGTAGCCGCCAAAGTCACATTCGAAATGGATGGATTTTGCTGACCGGAAGTAAATCCGTTTGGACCGGTCCACGAATAGGTCGCACCACTTATGCTACTTGCAGTCAGATTCAACGTTGAACCTACACAAACAGGTCCATTATTTCCTGCAAAAGGTGGCGAAGGAATTGGAGTGACAGTTACAGTTTCGCTAATTCCTGATAAAGGCAAACTGCATGTACCATCATTAACATTAGTTAAATTCAAAGTTACGTCAGCGCTCACCCCTGAAACACTTACATTTGCTGTACCCCCAACTCCAATAGTAACATTTCCTGATGTTACTCCTGAATATGTCACCACATCACCAACTGTTCCTGAAATAATATAAATTGCATTGTTCCCAGAACAAATGGGACTATTACTGCTTAAAGTCGGAGGTAGAGGTGAATTCACTGTTACCATTATATTTCCAGAAGTTCCACAACCATTAATAGGATTTGTTAAAGTGAACGTGTAGGTTGTTGTTGTTGCAGGAGAAACATCAACAGATAGGGCTGTCATTCCACCCGGAGACCAAACGACACTTGGAGTAAAAGGCGTATTCTGATCGTAGGAAACACTGCTGGTCCTTGTTCCATTATTAGCACCGGTCTCATCGGTAACAGTTGTTCCGCTGTCGTTGTTGAAGTTATAATAGACAATCAGGTTTGGGCCGCTTTGTGTTCCCTCATTTACATTCCATCTTTCGGATTGTAGTTCTGCTGCCGACAAAGAGCGGTTCCATAATTTAAACTCATCAACATAACCGTTGTAATAATTATTGCTATGAGTTGAGTTGTCCGGAAACCGAATGCCATCAGACATTCCGATATGTATATCACCGCTATGTGCACTCATCCCATTGGTAGCATCCGAATTTGCGTTTCCACCAAAATTGACTCCATTTAAATATCCTTTAAAATAGACGCCATCAGACGCTCCGCTATCAAATACAAATGCAACATGGTACCAATTTCCTGTAATTACTGCAGTTCTAACTTCTCCCCATGTGGAATTATTTTCCCATGCATGAACATTGATATATCCTCCTTCAAGAAAAATAGAAAATCCATTTACCCCAGCACCTTCTTCATAAATAACTTGCCTTGTATTTACATCGTTTGCCTTAAACCATAGAGCTACAGTTCGATTTTGCACAACTGATAAATTTATGTTCGAACTGTTTGAAATAGAAATATTTCCATTAGTCCCATTGAATAGAACAGTTTTCTCGTCAAATGACACCGCCAGTGTGGTCGTTTCTCCCTTACATATTGTTGCGTCGCTGGTTGCGATATATGAAATAACAGGTGCAATTGACACAGTTGCACTTCCACTAAAGGAACTTCCGGAGCAATTGGCATCATATAAAGTTGTAATGGTATAAGTTGTTGCAGAAGTCGGGTTTACGGTAACATTTATCGGACTACTTGAACCGCTAAATGACTGTCCGTTCGACAGAGTTCCGTTCCATGGGCCTGTTCCGGTTACATCAATGCTCAGAACAGTACTACCCCCTGTGCAAATCGTGGTTGATCCTGATATTGATCCTGTCGGTGAAGGTTCAATAGAGATTAATGCAGTGGCTGTCCGGGTAGGACTTACGCATCCTGAAACAGAACGGGCTTCAGCATAGTAAGTTGTGTTGGCTGTTGGGGCAACTTGAAAATTTGCTCCACTTGCCGACGATCCAATACTTGTACCACCCGTAGGTGACGTATACCAGTAAATCGTATTCCCGGCGGAAGTTGCATTCAGGTTTATACTCGATCCCTCACAAATGCTAACCGGACTAACCGGAGCAACGATATCTGGTGCTGCCGGATTGGAGGGCTGCACATTAATGGTCACAGGAGTAGAGGCAGATGAACTACAAATGTCACGCGAATACAGTTGCTCTTGAGGTATAATTTGTGAAATCTGGCTTGCACTGCTCCAGTATAGTTTTGCGACTGCCTGTCCGCCATTCTCATAAAATTCGAGAGTAATATCGTAAGTATGACCGGCTACAAGATCAATAGTTCCTGAATTATTGGTTGCAGCATGATCAGTCCAGTTATCAACCAGTTTTTGGCCGTTCACCCAAAGACGGATTCCATCATCACTGTTGGTAGTAAAAGTATATGTTTCGCTATACAAAGCTTCAACTTTGCCCGACCACCTGACAGAGAAATTATCAGATGATATTGAGGGGTCAGGACTGCCATTTATCCAGTCAAAACCAACCGTAGCATCTGTTCTGACCAAGGTGGCAGGGCCGGTTAACGTCCTATTACTGAAATACTCTCCGGTTAAGCCTGTTCCCTGTTGATTTTGAGTAACAGTATAAGAATAGATTCCCGGATTTAATCCTGAAATAGTAGTTATTATTCCTGATCCATGAATTATGGTTCCATCCTGAACTCTGGTTAATGTCCATAATCCCGAAGGTAAGCCCTGAAGAACAATACTTCCACTACTTGAATTACAATCAGGCTGAGTAACTGTGCCAATTGTTGGAGCCGATGGTGTTGCATAAACGACTACCGTTGCGCTGCCAGTCATATTTGCCGTGCAACCACCTGTTGTTCTGGTACCAACTATTGTATAAGTTCCTGTAGTAGTAACATTGCTGAAAGTTAGTGCTGAACCAGTTCCTGATAATACGTTTCCCGTGGCAGTTGAATTATTATAAAGCTCGTAAGTAACTCCGGTTTCCGACCCTGAGAGAATAATATTTACTCCTGAACCACCTGAACAAAGACTTCCGCCACCCGAAACTGAAAATATAGTTGGTGTGGTACAAGTTGTCCAGGAAATAATTACCTGACCATCAGCGCCTGTACCCCCAGCAATAGTCCCATTACTTCTTTTTGCACCACCACCTCCACCACCAGGGCTATTACCAGGGCTGCCTGCTACATCGTTTGTCGTTGATCCATTACCTCCGCTTCCACCGCCCGTAATACTTCCCCCAATGCTTGTGTTCGTATTTGAAGTATAATTTCCATCGCTTCCTGTGCCACCAGAAGAGCCTCCTCCTCCTCCGTTTCCAGAAGTAACATTTCCGCCTCCACCTCCATTGTTACGTGCATCATTCCCTACTCCATCATTTGCGAGCCCACCTGATCCGCCTGATGTAGAATTATTTGCAACACTTATTCCCCCTTTCGCTCTTACAAGATCTTGTCCTGATGGTTGTAACCTAAATCTTGAATCACCTCCTGCAGCGGTTGTATTGCTTCCATCCCCAACAAACACATCGTAAACCTGACCAGGAATAACTGATAAGACACTCCTTGAATAAGCTCCACCACCGCCTCCGCCGGCAGCCCCATCAGGACCTCCTCTTTGTCCTCCTTTTCCACCACCGCCCCATGCCTCAACTGTAAGTTGAGTAACACCAGCCGGAACAGTAAAGGTATAAGTGCCAGAAGACAAATAGGATGTCCCAGGTTGAGAGGTCAAACGGATATTATCAATCGCCGCTGGAGGATCGGTACCTGTATTATTATCATTCTGCCAGGTGAAAATTAATCGAAATGTAGTTCCTCCTAGGGAGGATGGCAATTTAATAGTTTGCAATGAATAGCTTGAAATCGTGGTGCTCTGAGTATAAACCAATGTAGCACCAGTAAAAGTTGTGGTCCATTGAACTGGAACTCCTGCAACCGGAGTAACCGAAATTGGAGCGGTATAAATAAGTAGTCTGTCAAATCCAGCTTCGCCAACTCCTTTTAAATAAAAAGATAATTCTAAATTATTCTCACCTGAAGGAATCGTAACATCTCTATAAAAATGGGATGTTTGATTGTTGGTATTGTCGTATAGGTTGGTAGTGCCATTGCTTGACACATAAGCACTTCTACTTCCAGCATAGTTTGTACCAGTACCAACGATCCAATCATTTGTACCATCATCTACAACTGTCCAGCCATTGGCAGTAAAAGTAGTTCCATTCTCAAATCCACCATCACTTGCGGGATTAATTAAAACTGTTTGACCATGTGCTATGAACCCTGATCCAAAAAAAGAAAGGAATGAAAATAAAAGCAGAGTTCCTTTTAAACGAAGTATATTTCTTTTCATAGGCTTCCGGCTTTAATTCCAATTGTGTAAAGTCGGAAAATGTCAGAAGACAAAGACCGGAATCTATAATTTTTCAGTGAAAAGGAATATTGTTTGGTCATGAATATAACCAATGAAATTTTCTGACCTATCTCAAAAACAAACCAAAACGTTAAAAATCTGTACCTCAAAATTCTCCTCATCTTATTCTTAGCGTCTGAAAACAGGGTAAAAATAGTTTTATCGCTTGAATTATAAAACCTTAACTAGCGAAATGTGCAATTTAAATATCAAATTGGCCTCTTCAATGATCAACTTGGAAAGAAGATTGAGAAAGAACGGATTTTATTTGAGAATCGGAGTAATTACTCTTATAATTTAAGCTTCTAATATTTATGGACAATTTTCACATACTCTATATTAAGTACGTCGCCTTGCTTATTAGTCTATTCAATCCTGATTTTAAATTCAAAAACTTCAATCACGTC
The DNA here is from genome assembly GCA_041652995.1 of Prolixibacteraceae bacterium. Classification (GTDB taxonomy): domain Bacteria; phylum Bacteroidota; class Bacteroidia; order Bacteroidales; family Prolixibacteraceae; genus Aquipluma. The sequence goes on along the minus strand of JBAZGO010000029.1, from coordinate 33,263 downwards.
ACCTGATCTCAATTTTGCCCGCTTGCGAAATTCCTGCTCACCGTTCCTGAAAACCAAACCTTCGTCAACCATTTGTTTGGCTTGCCCACCCGACTCACTGATCCGTAGTATCTTGAGCAATTTTATAAGTTCAATATATTCCTCTCCTTGCAATTTATACGTTTCCATAAAGTATCACATTCATTTCAAAACCAACCACTAAATAAATACACCGTTACTTTAAGTCCTGCAATTCAGCCTTAAGTGCTTTTGGCAGTTTATCAACCACGAGCTGATACGAATGATCAATCAATTCCAAAACTAAATTCCGATTGAGCGATCCATCCATTTTCACGGTGTTCCAATGCATTTTACTCATGTGGTACCCGGGCTGAATAGCCGGAAATTTTTCCCGAAGCTCTATTGCGCGTTCCGGATCGCATTTCAGGCTCAGACTCCAATCACCCTCCAGATTAGTCAATGCAAACATCTTTCCCATCACTTTAAAAACCAGAGTTGTTTCGCCAAACGGAAACTCTTCGGTTACGCCCGGCTTCGTCATGCAATAATCCCTGAATTCTTCTATATTCATAATTACGTTAATTATAAGGACTTTATGAAAAGTCTCAACTCTTTATTCTGAAAAAAGCACATAAGAAACCCACCTCACAGCATGATTTTTAATAAATTCATTCTGATTTATATCAACCCGCCCGAACCCAAAGATAATAAAAGTGAATTGACGACTAAAAAAAAGGCCATATCCGGAAAAGTTGATTACCGGACATGGCCATGTATTTTAAAGAACTCTTATTCAGTTTAAACCAGATGAAAGGCATGCAAAGCATATTTCACCAGCAACAAGGCAAGAATAAGAACCGCAATGCCCACAAATAATTTAATGAAATCATTCATTTTTTTCCTTTTTGGCAAATTTGCCTCCATATTATTTTCCATTTTTTTTATTCTTTTTAAAGTATAAATAGCGCCTGTTTAAAACTCACAAATCCTGAAATGTCGAAAAGCAATCGACAAACAGAACTAAATTTCTAAGCCGGAATAAGTCCTAAACTTTATTCCATGTGCCAACCAAAGTGAAAAACAGGCTAATTCAGGAGTGCATGCCCCAAAATAAAAATGGAAACGGGAGTGTCGTAATTTCTAGGTTCAGGGACATAAATTGTGGTCCTGAAATCAAAATTCACAGGCACAATCCTGTTTTCGAAAATAACGAATGAAAGAAATTTGTGTAATGAGTTCAGGCCGGCAACAAAAGAATTGCCTTCAATTTCAAGATAAACAGGTTGAACCGGATCGTGAATCTCGGGAGATTGAATCGTTCCATGCGTCGAACTCTCCGTAGAATTATTACAACATGCAGATGACAAACCAGTTGCGGATGCTGTACCGGCAAATATTAGAATAAGGAAAAGAGAAAGTATTCTGGTTTTAAAACTCTTCATTGCTGCAAAAAATAATTGCAAATTTAGTATTTAGTTGATTCCCTTAAACAAATGATTAAAAAATATTTACGGCGCTTTCGTCTCTTTATTATGTGTCAAAAATTTGCCGATTTCTTAAGAAATCGGCAAATTCAATCCGGAGAATGTTTGTTCCGGAATAATGTTGCTGTAGTGTACCTAACTTTGCCATTCTTTTTAGAACCTTGTTGAATAATTTTCAGTTGATATGTCGGAGACGAAGCACCATTCAGCACTTAACAAAGTCACCTTTGCCGGGTTACTAATAACCATCGGAATTGTATTTGGCGACATTGGCACCAGCCCGCTTTATGTCGTCAAAGCAATCATTTCAGGAGCAGAACGCTTCGACAAACTCCTGGTTTACGGTGCTTTATCGTGTGTGTTTTGGACACTGACCTTGCAAACAACCCTCAAATATGTAATTATTACTTTGCGGGCCGATAATCATGGAGAAGGCGGAATTTTTGCCTTGTATGCCCTCATGAAAAAGAAATCGACCTGGGCTGCCATGCTCACCATAATTGGCGGAAGCGCTCTTTTGGCCGACGGCGTAATAACTCCCTCAATAACTGTCACTTCATCAATTGAAGGATTAAAGCTTATCAATCCGCACATTCCGGTGCTTCCCGTTGTTCTGCTCATCATTACCGCGCTTTTTTTCATTCAGCAGTTCGGTACACGGTTTATCGGAAAATCTTTTGGCCCGATCATGGTCATTTGGTTTGGCATGCTGGCAACGCTTGGGTTCGTTCAGTTAATTATTTTTCCTGAAGTTCTGAATGCCATTAATCCGGTTTACGCCTTCGATTTCCTGACACAATATCCCAAAGGATTTATCCTGCTCGGCGCTGTATTTTTGTGTACCACAGGCGCCGAAGCTTTATACTCTGATTTGGGCCATTGCGGAATTAAAAATATCCGGACATCGTGGATTTTCGTCAAAGTTGCCCTTTTGCTGAATTATTTTGGACAAGGCGCCTGGCTAATAACTCACCCACAGCCTGTTAACGACCTAAATCCGTTTTATTCCATCATGCCGGGTTGGTTTCTTTTTCCTGGAATTCTGATTTCAACTGTTGCCGCAGTAATTGCAAGTCAGGCTCTGATAACCGGCTCGTACACGCTAATCAGTGAGGCTGTTTCGTTGAATTTCTGGCCAAAAATTAAAGTTCTACACCCTACAACAATAAAAGGTCAAGTGTACATTCCTTTTGTAAACTGGCTTTTATGGGTATCTGTTTGCTTTGTCGTGCTGTTCTTTCAGGAATCATCGAATATGGAAGCTGCGTATGGCCTGTCGATCACCATTACGATGATTATGACTTCCCTGCTGCTTATTCATTACCTGCATCAGAAAAAAATACATATTTCGCTGCTGATCTTGCTGGCGTTGGTTTTCGGAACCATCGAAGGTTCATTCCTGATTGCCAACATGCATAAATTTTCAAACGGGGGTTGGTTCTCCATTGCGCTGGCCGTCCTGTTTATTTTGGTAATGTTAGGCTGGTTTTTTGGCCGACGCATCAAAAACCGCCACATCAGCTTTTCAAATGTCAACAAATACCTGCATTTATTCGAAGATCTTAGCAACGACAAAACCATTCCCCGAATAGCTACAAACCTGGTTTACATCATCAAGGCAAACAATCTGCACCAGATCGAATCCAAAATCATGTATTCAATTTTCAACAAACAGCCGAAACGGGCCCAAACCTATTGGCTGTTGCACGTTGATATTGTTGACGATCCGGATGCATTTAGTTACGAGGTGAATCAAATGATTGGGGGCACTTTAATCCGGATCGATTTCCATCTCGGATTTAAAATTGAACCGCGCATCAACCTTTATTTTAAAGAAGTGCTGAAAGAAATGGTGGCCAATGGCGAAATCAAACTGACCAGCTCATACGAATCGCTCCGCAAACACCACTTTCCTGCCGACTTTTTGTTCGTGAATCTCGATCGTGTGATGACACAGGATTACAAATTATCGCCCTGGGAAACCATGATCATGGGACTTCATAACATTATCCGGAAATTGGGTATCAATGATGTTAAGGCGCTTGGACTGGATGCCAGCAGCGTGATCGAAGAAAAAGTGCCAATCACCATTGAACGACCACTGAACCGTAAAATTCAGCGAATCGGCTAATTGAAAAAGTAATTCGTCTCCGGGATTCAGGAAAAATTCATTACCATTTCGCCGGAAGCAGATTGATTATTGTGCGAACAAATAAAGTGAGAATGATTAGATAAACAGCAGGATTAAATTGTTGTCCTGTAAAGATTGAGACAATCAATAGTAATGCAACCAGGTAAAAGTAATTCCGGGTATATTTTCGCCAGTTTTTAACGGTCCATGCAATTGCAAAAATCAGGTTCAGCGGAAAGGCCCACAACAAATTGTAGTTTGGACTCATGGCCGGATGTTCAGAATACAGGGTGAACCAGCCAATTATCAATCCTGAAATACCGGTTAAAACAAACAGCAAATAATCGAGCCAATCGCTTTTTTTCTTCCGGAGAAATGACCGAACCGAAAAACCTGCCACCAAAACAAACACCAAACCGAACACAAAAACAGGCCACACAAATTCTGATTTCAATTTTGAGTTAGGATAATCCACCAACGTTCTGGTTTCCTGAACAAGTGGCAGCGTATTTCCGTCAATTGTAATTTGAGCTTTGGCAAACTGATCCAACAAATACTCAGGTAAAAACATTTGGCCATACGCCGAAACCGGAACATCAGCTTTCTTTCCAACCAGCAAATCAATTCCCATATCGATCCACCGGAACGAATGATGAAAATGTTTGATCAAATCTCGGTAACTTTCAGTCGGATGATTATCAGTAAACGTGATTGGAGATCCGGCATTTTTCTCAATCATATCGCGCACACGTGTTGCACAATTATCCATGAAAAAATTGTATCGGTACATTCGGTTTTCAGGCTTGTAATTTTCAAGCAAAGCACTGAACAACTGACTTTTACCTTCCGGAGAAAGGTTTAAGACCTGTTCATAAACACTGCGCTTGTCCTGTTCATATTCAGGCAAAAAATTACTGAATTTTCCACCATCCATCAAATAATCGGTTTGTCCTTTCGCAAAACGGTATAAAAAATTCGGCGCCTCGAAACTAAAAACACCATAGTTAAACACAAAATCAATGTTTTGCTCCGGATCGTTTATCCGGATCGCTGTATGACCGTACATCGAATAAACTTCGTTGCCCGGATTACAGGTCAGAATACTAATCTGCGCATTTGGACTCAGGTTCTGGGCATTAACCTGAGTGTCAACAAGCAGAAACGCAAGCAGAGAAAAGAGAAAAAACAGTTTTTGCATAACCGGTAAAATTTGATCTAAAGATATAGCTTTTGCATGGATCGGGAGAAAATGAAGGATTGGATTTCAGATAAAATTATAGGTACGATTTCACAATGAATAAAAATAACGGGTTCCGGAACAAACAGGGCATTTGTTATTTAGATAGATTAAAAATAGCAAGTCTCCTCAAAAATTGATAATATTGTCCCGTTGTTTTAAAATATGAGAGATATGGGATGCAGTGGATGCAATACAAATATAGATTTAGACAGGCCGGCAATGCTTGGAACTTATGACTGGCTTAGCGATATACCCGACACATCAAATGAATCAAACATCGTTGAAATACGCTTTAAGGGAACCCGCAAAGAATTCTTCAGAAATGAGGACGGACTGCCGTTGAAACGCGATGAACTGGTGGTTGTTTCGTGCTCGCCGGGTCACGATATCGGGGCGGTTTCGCTCACCGGGAAACTGGCCGAGCTTCAGTTTAAACGGAAAGTAAAAAAGCCTGAACGGTATGAATGGAACAAAATTTACCGAAAAGCTACTCCGGCCGACGTGATTAAATGGGAAGAAGCCAAAGCCCGTGAAAACAAGGTGATGATTCGTGCCCGCGTAATTGCCAACGAATTGAACCTGAACATGAAAATTGGCGACGTAGAGTTTCGCGGCGACAACAACAAAGCGATTTTCTATTACATTGCCGACGACCGGGTCGATTTTCGCGAACTGATTAAACTTTACGCCCGCGAATTTTCGATTAAAATTGAAATGAAACAAATTGGTGTTCGTCAGGAGGCCGGACGCATTGGCGGTATCGGTTCGTGCGGGCGCGCTTTATGTTGCTCAACGTGGCGTACCGATTTCACGAGTGTGACTTCGGATGCGGCGATCAAGCAAGGTTTATCGCCAAATGCTGAAAAAATGGCCGGGCGATGCGGCAAACTGAAATGCTGCCTGACCTACGAACTTGATCATTACCTGGAAGCTCTGGAAGATTTTCCACACGAACTCTTAACCATTGAAACCGACAAGGGAGTTGCGCGTCATTTCAAAACCGACATTCTTCAGAAAAAAATCTGGTACATGTACGATAAATCGGATGGCAGAACTTTTGTTCTCGATCTGGAAGATGTGAAAAAATTCCTGAATGCCAACAAACGCGGTCAGAAACCATCGATTGACTTATATACCGAGCCTGAAGCGAAAAAGGAAAATATGATGAACGTGGGAGAACTCGATCAGAAGTTTTTCACGAAAGATCCTGCTCCAGAAAAGAAACGAAATAAGCAACGAAGAAGGCCGCAAGGAAACAGGCACCAGGGAAACAAACCGAACGGAAAACCTCAGGTAAACAAAGTTTCAAAATAGATTTTATCAGGCCATAACTATTGAAACTGATTCGGGGGAAAGCAGTTCCTCAACGAAGTATAAAAGAGTGATTACGAAAATTTGTATTCACTCTTTTTTGTGCAACAAATTGATGCTTTTCTGGTTATTCTTACATCAACTATATTGCCTCTTGAATTTTAGACCTAAAAATCAATGAAATGAAAACTGCTTTTATCATTTTAAGTTTTCTCGGATTAACACTTTTCGGGGGAAAGGATGCGAATGTAGAATCAAAAGTGTATAGCTTTTCAAAAGCAAGAACTGAAAAAACCGATTTCGGAACTGTCCGCCAAATGATTGACAACAGTACAACGCACATGGAAAATTTCGAAATCCATGCCACAACTGTAAATCCGGGAAAAATGCTGGAAGACAACGGACAATTCATGGGTTTTGAGCGAATGATCGTTGTTAAAGATGGCATTCTGAACGTTTCAGTTGATGGAAAAACCAGGGAAATGAATGCCGGAAGCGTGGCTCTTTTGATGCCAAACAACCGGTATAAAATCGAAAATTCAGGCAAATCCTCGTCAACTTTTTATTTCGTCAAATACAAATCGAAACAACCGGTAAATTTTGAACGGGCAAGATTTTCAGGCGGCCCGATGCTTCTTTGCTGGGACAGTATAAAATTTACGCCTCACGACAAAGGTGGAGTCAGAAAGTATTTCGATCGGAAATCGGCCATGTCCGACCGGATTGAAATGCATGTTACCACGCTGAATCCGCAGATAAAAAGTCACGAGCCGCATACACATTTTCCGGCCGAAATTGTGATTATGATGGATGGAAAAACCGAAATGGAGATTGGTGGTAAAATTTATCCGGGAACTGTTGGCGACATTTATTTTCTCGGTTCAAATATTCCTCATGCCATCCGCAACACAGGCGAAGAACCGTGCATGTACATGGCATTTCAGTGGCAGTAAAACCCAATCAGACAACACGAAGCAACTCAATTCCACGCTTTTTTGACCATTGATCGAGAATATCCTGCGTTTCGGCAAAAGCCAGTAAAAATCCTCCACCACCCGATCCAAGAAGTTTTATGTACACTTTTTCGCAATGTGCGAAAGAAATAACCCGGTGAAAATTTACCGGAATCATCCGGTGAAATTGATAGACCTGGAATCGAACCAATTGCTCCAGATGCAAAAAGAAATTCTGCTTATTCCCATCGAGCAACGACTCTATACAGCCATTATTGGCCGGTAAAAACTGATTTTGAAAAGCCGACTCAAATTCAGGAAGATTAAAAAGATCGATAAAATGTTGAACCAGCGGACCGGTTGCCCCGGTTGTTTTGGTATCGATTAAAGCTATCGCCAACCCGGATTTATTCAAGTCAAATTCAATCGGACAAATTTGCTTGTTTGAGTCAATCAAAATTGGTCGGTTCAGGAACGAAATCAGCGGATCGAGCCCGGAGCTTTTACCATGGAAATAACTTTCGAGCAAGGCAAATTCTGATTTCAGAATTTCAGGAGAAAGTTCGTTTTCAGGAACAGAAACATGAACATATTTGCTGAAGAGTGCAGCCACCAAAGCGCCTGAACTTCCAACTCCATACTGTTGCGGAATAGTTGAATTAAAATACAACCCTTTATTCAGGTCATTCTCCAGTTTCTCCAGGTCAAACTGAAAATGCAGTTGCTGAAAAGCGTTTCCGGATTTCAGGTGTTCGCAAAATTTTCTGATTTTGGCAGAACTTTCCAGATGCGACTGATCCCGATCGAAATCGAGATAACCCGAAAAGCGGGAAAACGGAACGGACAAAGCCATGGCATCAAACATCAGCCCGTATTCGCCAAACAGAAGTAGTTTCGAGTTAAATATAGTTTCAGGTTCCATATTTCATATTTTTGTTGCAGGTTGCAAAATACGTGTTACGGGTTTTCCCAACTCGTAACAAGAAACCCACAACTCGTATCAATTCATTAATTTCTCAGGTCCTTCGCCTACACGGTCGTCAATCCATTTTCCGTTTTCACAAAACTGAAGCAATTCCCGTTCAATAAACGCTTTTACATCATTTTCATTTTCGCTAAAATACAGCAAATGAATGTTTGGCCCTGCATCTATCGTAAAGCAAACCAGTATTTTCGACTTTTCCCTGAAATGACGAATCCGGTTAATTATTTCCAGGCTATTGGGCTTCAGTAAAATGAACGACGGATTCGAAGTCATCATCATGGCATGCAAACTCAGAGCCTCATTCTCAACCACGTTGACAAATTTTTCACGATTTCCGGTAAGCAGCGCCAGGTACAATTCATTGATATTTTCGTAAGCCTGTGCAATTCGCGACCGCTGAAAAATATGATCTTCCATCAGTTTATGCCCGGCCGAACTCGAAACATCTTTCGATCCCGAATCGACCAGTAAAATAGCATCGCGAATGGAGTAAAAGTCGGGATGAACCCCACCTAATACAGGAATGGCATAATCGTCACTGCATGATTCAAACAGTTGCGTTTTTCCCCAGATTGCAAAGCCAGCATAAACCGACCGGCAAGCGCTCCCGCTGCCAATACGGGCAAGTTCTGAAGCCATTTGCCAAAATTCGGGTGTACAGATTTCTTTTCCTGAAAGCAAAAAATCAAGTTCAGTTAAACACAAGGCAAGCGCTCCAAACGACGAAGCAGACGAAGCAATTCCGGCCGAATGCGGAAAACTATTCCGGCTCGAAATCCTGAAATTGTATTTCCGGATCCAGACCAGCTTCGACGACAAATGATCGAGATACTTCTCAATCCGTTCGCCAAACGGGCTGGCCACACCTTCGAAATAAAAGTCAACCTTTTTCCCGTCGTCCTTAACAATTTCAACCGATGTTTCGGTAAAGGCATTATGCAACACGAAACTCAGCGACGGATTCATTGGTTTCTGAAATTCGCGTTTGCCCCAGTATTTCACCAAAGCAATATTCGACGGGCATTTCCACTTGCTGCACAGATGCATATTTCTCAAAATTCCGGTCATCGTTTTTACCGTTTTAAGATCAGATCGTCCCAATGAAACAGAATGGACAATCCTTTGTTTTCGAAATAATTCTTTATTTCCTGAAATGGAATTTCGCTTGAAACGAGGTAAAAGTCTCCGCCCCAGGCGCCCAACGATTTTATTTCTCCTGAAAAATCGGCAAAATATTCCGGCTTAACTGGTGTTTTCCCGATCAATTTTCCAATCAGTTGTTCGTGTTGCCTTATCAGCCGGTTGAATTCCAACTGATTGGTACAGTTGGTAAATTCATCTGATAACCCTGATGCTTCTTCGATAAGTTTCTGCGTAACTTTTTGTTCTTTCAGAAATGATTTTACCTCTTTAGCCGTGGCCTTTTTCCGGCCTGAATAAAGGAAAAACAATTGATTGGTAAAAGGATAATCCAGGGTTGCCGGTTGAACCGGTTTATTCTTCATGTAAAAAACAGGCCCGTCGGCCGTAGCACAGGCAATGTCGAATCCTGACCCTTTAAAAACCAGTTCATTCAACCGAAACGGATTAACTTTGGCCCACTGTGAAAGCAAACTAATTAAGGTGCTGCTGCTGCCAAAACCCCATTCCGGATTGGCATTTAGCGAGGTTTCGAGATTCGTTCCGGCTTTTAGCTGAAAGTCAGGGTCGAGCATTTTGATCGTTTGAAATATCTCGCTGATCGTTTGCCCTTTCTCCGGATGACTCGCAGAAAAAACCGACATATCTTTCGGATTCAGTCGGCATTCGAACCAGGTTTCGCCCAGGTAATTGGCCTTCCAGAGAATTGAATTGGAATTAGGTTCTTCAGAAACAGTCAGTTTTTGCCCGACTTGCAAAGGCAAAGCGATCGCTTTTGCTCCATGAAGCACCAGGTATTCACCGGTCAGGAGGATTTTGCCATTGGCGCAATATGTTGATGGTATAGACAATCTTTATTATGAATTTTAGCCCGTAGGGCTTTTAGTATTGTAGAAAAATGATGTACCCAAACTTTATACCGCGTAGCGGTTAAACTTCCTTTATTCGAAAAATTCAAATAAGTACTGTTCTTCAAAATCTATTTCATATTTTTTCAAAAATGCCAAGTACTCCTCTCTGAATGTTCTTTTTTGGTGATGCTTCTCCTGATTTTTAATGTATTCATACACGTTTTCTATCTGGGATCTGCCATACGAAAAACCGCCATAACCCTCCTGCCATTCAAATTTCCCGGAGAAAAATCGTTGCTCATTAATAAAAATACTTGAACCTCTTTTCAACTCTTTGACAGTTTCCGAAACAGATATTTTAGTATTTAATCCCAGAAAAAGATGAACATGGTCAGAAACCCCGTTAATTATTATCGACTTATGTCCAAGATTTGTAATAATTCCACTTAAATACTCGAAAATCCTTGGACGGATTTGCTGTATTAATAATCTATCTCTATGTTTCGGGCTAAAAACCAATTGGATGTAAATTTGCGTGAATGTTCCCGGTTTCATAATTTCCAATTTTTAGTAATCAGATATTTTGTGTAACCGCTACGCGGTAATTGATTCGTTGATATCCTTTTCTACAATACTATAACCGCTACGCGGTAATCAATCCTGTCAATATTCAAGAGTTGAATAACCATGACAACCCGACAACTTTAACAACTCAATCCCGAAACCCGAAACGATTCTTCCAATACGCTTCAACCGCCGAAAACAACACGGTCTTATCCTGAAAATAGTTCTGTATTTCAACACGGTTTTCTTCCGGAATATTTAATTGGTTCAGAATATTGCTGAGGTGCATTTTCATGTGGCCATGCTGAATGCCAACGGAAACCAGCGCTTTAACGGCCCCGAAATTCGATGCCAGTCCGGCAACGGCCAGATACATCATCAGCTCTTTCGCTGTGGGATTGTCCAAAATTTTCATGGCCAGTTTAGCGAGCGGATGAACAGCAGTCACGCCGCCAATTACGCCAACAGCCAAGGCTATTTCGATGCTAAACCTGAAATTTCCATCCTCAATTTCTACATCGGTCAACCCGCTGTATTGCCCGTTTCGCGCTGCATAAGCATGACCACAAGCTTCAATGGCCCGGAAATCATTTCCGGTTGCGACAGCCAGCGCATCAATTCCGTTGAAAATACCTTTGTTGTGCGTCACTGCACGCGAAACATCAGCCTGCGAAATGCGAATGGCCTGTTCAAATTTCTCGGCAAAAAGCTGGCAATCTTCGCTCGATTTACCGTCAAGTAAGCTTGCTACAGGACATTCCACCCAAACTCTGACACGACTTTCAGGCGTATAGTTGGAAAGAATCGACATGATAATTTCGCAATCGCGTTCTTCAGAAGATACCTTTTCACTGTTCCGGAAATAATCCTGCAAACTCTTTCCGAATTGCTCCAGGCACGAATTGATAAAGTTGGCGCCCATCGCGTCGCAGGTTTCAAATCCGGAATCTATCTGAAAATAATCCGGCAAAACATACGATCTGTCTTTTAATTCAATTGAACGTATTCCGCCTCCACGCTCTTCCATTTTTGCAGTCAGAAATTTACTTTCGGACTTCAGTTTTTCCCTGATTTCAGGAAAAAGCTGATTTAATTTTTCCGGATTTCCTTTCCAGGTAAAATGAACCTGACCTCTTTTTTCAGTTCCTAAAACTTCAGCATGAAAACCACCGCGACGAGCCCAAAAACCAGCCGCATTGGCCAAAGCGGCAACCACCGAACTTTCTTCGGAAACCAGTGGAAAAAACAGATTTTTGCCATTCACCACAAAATTAGGCGCTATGGAAAAAGGAAGATGAAAACTGGAAACCGGGTTTTCACTTAAATCGTCAATAATTTTTTGAATGGTTATATCTGCAGTTTCGAAAGTTGCAAGCCAGTTGGCCAAATCGCTATCGAAACCGTATTTCTGAATCAAAACGTTGATGCGTTGGTCTTTATCATATCTCGAAAATCCTTGAATGACGGAATCAATCATGATAATCGGGATTAATTTTTAGAAAAGCATTCGCAAGCTGCAAGACCTGAATCTGATTTTCAAGAAAATGTGCAAGCGATTCGTAACTTTCTGTGGCGTGTTTCAAAACGGCGGAGGCCATTCCAAATACCGCCGGAAGCTGGCTTTTCGACGTGAGGTAATACCCATCGAGCGAATTTTGGATTCCGCCCGAAATGATGAGCTGGCGACAGGCCGGCTTCGGAATTTCCTTCAGGATTTGATTGACAGAATTGACCATTTGGCTGGCGGATTCTCCCACAAATGCAAACGGCAGGCTTGTTTCAAACTTTTGCTGATCGCCCCGCAGCATTTCGAGTTTCGAGAAATTGGTGCCGCCATAAGCTCCAAATTCAATGGCTTCCAGTGGCATCCGCAACAATTTCTTCAGGCTTTCAGGACCAAAACCCTGCCCGACTTCCTTAACCATGATTTTTACCTGAACCTGATCCAATAGTTGTTCAATGGTTTGAAAGGGTGTTTGCTTCAGGCGGTTTCCTTCAGGCTGAAACCATTCCTGCAACGGATTGATGTGCACAATCAACCCATCGGCCCGCAAATCGCCAACCAAATCGACGATTGCCTGAATATTTTTTGATGCCAGTAATTCTTCAACCTGGGCAATTCCCAGATTGGCCCAAAATGGCTGATCATCGCCAATTTGATCGCGAAAATTAAAATCGGCCCAATCGGTTTTGTCGAACAAAATTTTCCGGCATGAGCCTAAACCCATTCCCAGTCCAAATTCGCGGCATGCACGGGCAATATTCCCATTTATTGTTTGTGCAACACCCGTTCCACCCGTCATGCTCGAAACCCAAATCGGATTCTTCATGGTTTTTCCCAGAAATTGAATGCTCAAATCGGTGTTTTCAGGATGTGCAGAAAGCATAGGTTCGTAATTGAACCGAAGATCCTGTTCAGATGGAAGAGTCTGCGAATCAAGCGCCAGCTTGATGTGTTCGAGTTTGCGGTCAGCGCCCATGAAATGATGAATTATGAATGCCTGAAATTACGGCTTTTTCTGATGATTACCACACGGGATTCACTTCGTTTCACCCTGTGCTATTACAATCCGTCACTTCAGGACTGAAATTCCGCCATTGAAGGGGCCAAAGCCCCGACATGTATCAGCATAGGATGAAATACAATGGAGTCCTATGAAATTGTTTGACCGCCTATTCCTTCAAGATGTTGCGGGAAATAACCATCCGGAGAATTTCGGAGGTTCCTTCGCCAATTTGTAAAAGACGCTGATCGCGGTAAAAACGCTCAATCGGCCACTCACGATTTTTAAACAAACCGGCGCCGCCCAAAATCTGTACCGCTTCGTCGGCTACTTCGCGGGCAATTTCGGCACAATACAATTTAGCCATGGCGGCCTGTTGTGCAAACGGATGTTTGTTGTCTTTCAGCCAGCAGGCATTATAGAGTGTATTCCTGGCATTTTCAATTTTCAAAGCCATGTCGGCCAGTTTAAATGCTATTACCTGAAATTCGCTCAATGATTTTCCAAATTGTTTGCGGTATTTCGCGTAGGCTTTTGCCATTTCATAAGCGCCCTGGGCCAGTCCAAGACCGATGGCGGCTATCGACAAACGTCCGGAATCAAGGGTCTTCAGCATAATCTTAAACCCGTAACCACGCTCACCCAACTGGTTTTCGACAGGCACCTTGCAATTGTTGAAATAGAGGATTCCGTTATCTGCGGCCCGCCAAACCAGTTTACCTTTCATGGTTTCGCGAATAAAACCTTCGCGTTCCTTTTCAATCAGAATCGCCGTGAATTCTTTTCGTCCACCATTTTCGCCGGTGATAGCCAATGTTGTCATTCCGGCAGAAATCTCAGAAGTTCCGTTGGTGATGTACTTTTTCGAACCGTTTACCAAAAACTCATTTCCGGTAATCTGAGCTGTAGTTTCAACACCCTGGGCATCCGAACCGGCATTCTCTTCAGTCAGCCCGAATGCCCAAAGTTTTTCGCCGGTACAAAAGGCGGGTAAAAATTTCTCTTTTTGTTCCTGGGTGCCAAACTCCAAAATCGGCCCAACGCCGAGCGAATTGTGCGCTGCCAGTGTTGCAGCCATCGAACTGTCAACCCGGGCCATTTCTTCAATGGCAATTATATACGAAAGGTAATCGCTGTCTTGTCCGCCAAATTCAGATGGAACAATCATGCCTAAAACTCCGGTTTTACCCATCTCTCGGACAAGTTCAACAGGAAAAATTTCTTTCTCATCAAAATCATCGATCACAGGTTTCACAATCTGCTCTGCAAATTGCCTTACTTTTGCCCTGATGCTGTGATGTTTTTCCAGTAGTAATGCGTTCATTCTTTATAGTTCCAAGTTTCAAAATCAAAAAAATGTTGCGGGTTGCGAGATACGGGTTGCGGGTTAAAACTCGGAACTCGGAATACACAACTCGTTACAGTTCTCCTGCAATTCAACCAGCAATTGCTTTTCAGTAACCGTTTTACCTGCTGCAACATGTATCGTTTTAACTTTTCCATCAACCGGTGAAAGCACATGAATTTCTGTTTTCATCGATTCCAAAGTCAACAGGATCTGGCCGGTTTTCACCGTTTCGCCAGACCGAACATTTAACTTCAACACCTTTCCAAACAAATCCGCGCAAATAAGGTTCTGAAAAACCTTTTTTACTTCTGCATTTTTTCGGTTCAGCACAACTTGGTTAAGGAACAGGTTGCTTTGCAGTGAAAACGAAAAACCACAGAAACAGACAACTGTTTTGTCGGTTTTGGCAGCGCAATAAAAGCTCTCCGGCTGACCATTTATTTCGAGTTCCAGCAAATTTCCATTCTCAGTAATGGACGAAACAAAATATTCCTGTCCATTTATCCTGAAAATTTTTTTTCCCTGAACTGGTTCAACTCTGCAAGCATATTTTTCGCCGTTAACCAAAACCTCAAAACCGGACGAAATTCTCCAAAAACCAATCTGGTTCCAAACCGAATTTCCGGAAGATGTACCTGTGAAAAAATGAAACGTCAAATAGGCAGCAACTATTTTATTCCGGTCGAGTTTATTCTTTTTTTCCTGAATTTTCAGGTTGATTAAATTCAGATGCAAATCAACATATTTCGTGTAAATTTTGTTTTCAAGAATTTCATCGCTTTCAACCAAAGCCGATAAAAAAGGCAGGTTGGTGTGAATTCCTGAAATAAAAGTCTGCGAGAGTTCGCTCTGCATGCGTTTCAGCGCTTTTTCGCGTGTTTCGTCCCATACAATGAGTTTGGCCAAAAGTGAATCATAATTTGCAGAAATCAGGCATCCTTCTTTCACGAATGTTTCAAATCTAAGATTTTTATGATCCGGAATATTCCACGCCGAAAGTTTTCCGGCAGAAGGCAAAAAATGGTTTTCGGCATCTTCAGCACAAAGCCTTACTTCGATGGCATGTCCTGAAATCTGAATTTCATCTTGCTGAAATGGCAAATGATTTCCGGCAGCAACAAGCAATTGCAAACCCACCAGATCGGTTTTGGTAACCATTTCTGTCACCGGATGTTCCACCTGGATGCGTGTATTCATTTCCAGAAAGTAGAATTGATCATTTTCGTCGAGCAAAAATTCGATGGTTCCGGCATTCCGGTAATTCATCGACCGTGCAATTTTTACGGCCGTCGAAGTTAACTGCTGCCGAAGTTTTTCATTGACAGAAAGTGAAGGCGCTTCTTCAATAATTTTCTGAAAATGCCGCTGGACGGAACATTCGCGTTCAAAAAAGTGAAGAACATTTCCAAAATTGTCGGCAACAAGCTGTACTTCGATGTGACGTGCAACCGGAAGATATTTCTCGATAAACAATTCGCTGTTTCCAAAATAGCGAAGAGCCTGCTGCTCTGCAGACCGCAAAGCTGCGGGCAATTCCCCGGCCGATTCGCAAATCACAATTCCTTTTCCACCGCCTCCTCCGGAAGCTTTTACCATCACCGGAAAATTCATTTCAGGAGCTAGCTGAAGCAATTCATTCACCGTACCGCGAAACGAGGGCAAAACCGGAATTCCCAATGACCTGACATAATCGAGCGATTGATTTTTCTCGCCCATTAAATGAATATTTTCAGGAGTGGGGCCAATAAATACCAGGCCGGCATCGGCAACTTTTCGGGCAAAACCGGCATTCTCCGAAAGAAATCCATACCCCGGATGAATGGCTGCCGCCCCTGATTCCAAAGCAATCTGAATGATTTTTTCCTGATTGAGGTAAGTTTCGTCCAACGAATTTCCAGTCAAAAGAACGGCTTCATCGGCCAACGAAACATGAAGCGATTCAGCATCGTCGGATGCATAAACCGCCACCGTCGAAATGCCCAATTTCTGTGCAGCATGAATAATCCGGACTGCAATTTCTCCGCGGTTGGCTATCAACAAAGCCTCCCCCGACCCCTCCGAAGGAGGGGCGAAAGAAACGAGTTGCGAAGGTTTTTTCTTTGACATAGTAATCAATTTTCTATATGCTCAAACTGCCAGAATTTTCACGTCCTAAAGTCTCCCCTTTGGGGAGACTTAGAGGGGCTTGCTTCCATTTAGGTTTTCGCTTTTCAAGAAAAGCCTTGATTCCTTCCTGTCCATCTGTCGAATGCAAGGCTTCAGCCAAAATACCGGAAGTAACATGGGCATTTGTAATGTCAACTTCACCGGAAGTTACCTGATTAATTAACTGTTTTGCCTTTTTGAAAGCGGTTGGAGAGGCTTCACTAAACGATGAAATAAATTCAGTAATTTTTGATTTCAACTGGTTCGAGCCACATAAAATATCAACCAATCCGGCATCGTGGGCTTCTGCGGCAATAAACAGGTTCCCGGTTAAAATCCATTTTCGCAAGCTTTGTACCGAGAGCCGTTTTGCTACAAATGGAAGTATGGTCGCTGGCAGAAGGCCCAGTTTTACCTCGCTGAACATGAAGCGGCTATTGGTTTCGGCCAGTACAAAATCGCAGGCTGCCATCAGACCTATTCCGCCGCCAAATACATTTCCACGGACAGCGGCAATAGTAATTTGCGGTAACCGGAACAATTTCAGCATCAAATCGGCCAACTGTTTGTATTGCTCCGAACTTTGTTCAACTGACAATTCTTCGGAACTATAAAACCAGTTGATGTCGGCTCCTGCACAAAAAGATCTCCCTTTCCCGGATAAAACCAAAAAATTCAATTCGTCCCTTCCTGAAATCTCATCCAATACCTGACCCAATTCCGAAATCAATTCCAGAATTAATGCATTGTGCCGTTCAGGGCGGTTTAGGTTTACCCGGGCAACCGGTCCATCTATATGAACTTCAATATATCGATAAGAGCCTCCCCCTGCCCCGTCCGAAAGAGGGGATGAAGAACCAGTATTCGTATGTCTTGATGATTTCATCTTTAGTTTTTATTAAATTCATTCAAAGCACTTCTTTAAGCCCTCCCCTTCGGGGAGGGTTTGGGTGGGGCTGTTTTTACATCCTGAAAACCCCGTATCCCGGCTCTCCAAACGGTCTGTTCAACGAAACTGAAATTGCCATAGCTAAAACTTTTCGTGTGTCAACCGGATCGATGATGCCGTCGTCCCACAATCGCGATGAGCTGTAATAGGCCGTACTTTGTTCGTTAAATTCAGCAAGCAGCGAATCGGCTGATCCGTTGCCGCCTATACTTTTCAACACCCCCGAGGCCTGTTCACCACCCATTACCGAAATGCGGGAATGCGGCCACATAAACAGAAAATGCGGATCAAACGAACGACCGGACATGGCATAATTTCCGGCGCCAAATGACCCGCCAATTACCACAGTGAATTTCGGAACAGATGCGTTGGCTACCGCATTAATCAGTTTGGCTCCGTCGCGGGCAATACCCTGATGTTCGTATTTTTTGCCGACAATAAAGCCGGTGATATTTTGCAAAAACAGAATCGGGATTTTGCGTTGCGAACACAACTGAACAAAATGCGCTCCCTTCAGCGAACTTTCAGAAGTCAGAAAACTGTTGTTGGCAATAATTCCAATCGGGAATCCCCAGATGCGTGCAAAACCTGTCACCAGCGTTTTCCCGTAGTTGGCTTTAAATTCCTGAAATTCACTTCCGTCGACCAAACGCTCAATAACAGCGTGCGCATGGATTGGCTTTTTCAAATCAGTTGGCAAAAAACCATACAATTCTTCCGCCGGAAATAGCGGTTCTTTTGCAGGATGTATGTCCAATTTCTGCTTTTCCTGAACGGGCAACCCGGCCACAATATCGCGGCAAATCTGCAACGCATGCACATCGTCTTCTGCGATGTGATCGGCAACTCCCGAAATGCTGGTGTGAACTACAGCTCCTCCCAGATCTTCAGGTGTAACTTCTTCGCCGGTTGCAGCTTTTACCAAAGGTGGACCACCAATAAAAATGGTTCCCTGATTGCGTACCATGATGGTTTCGTCGCTCATGGCCGGCACATAAGCGCCGCCAGCCGTACACGAGCCCATCACCACCGAAATCTGTGGAATTCCTTCGGCCGACATTCGGGCCTGATTATAAAAAACCCGGCCAAAATCGAAACGGTCGGGAAAAACGTTGGCTTGTTCGGGCAGATAAATACCTCCCGAATCGACCAGATAGATGCAAATGAGTTTATTTTGACGGGCCACTTCCTGCGCCCTGACGTGCTTTTTAATGGTTTCGCGAATGTACGTTCCGCCTTTCACGGTGGCATCGTTGGCAATAATCAGGCACTCACGCCCCTGAACCACACCAACTCCTGTAATAATTCCGGCGGAAGGAAAAGCATTATCGTATTGATTGTATGCAGCGAAAGATGAAAGTTCGAGAAATGGCGTTTGCGGATCGAGCAACAAATCGATGCGTTCGCGGGCCAGCAGTTTCCCGCGTGAACGGTGTTTTTCAACCGCGGCTTCAGGACCGTGTGAAGTAACCGCAACCAACCTTTCGCGGAAGGTTCTGATTACCGGGTCGTAATTCCTGAAGTTTTCGTTGTATTCAGGTGAGCTTGTTCGAATTTCGCTTTGTTTAATTTTTACAGTCATCTGATTAAACAGGATGGTTAAAAACTTCTAAGACAAAAACCTAATCAATTGGTTCACCAAAGAGATACATATTTTCGCCGCTACCTCTTAATTCACTCAGTTTTACAAGGCAAACCGTGTTTTTTTGCGACCCATTGGCTTTAAAACGAACCGGAATGTAATGCTCCCCGTATCCGTTGGCAATTCCCTGGGTTATTTTCTCAATCAGTACTTTTTCGGTTTTTCCCTGAAATGAATTCAAATATACAGCTTTGTTTTCTTCGGAAAGCGTTCGAACTTGTAATGACCGTTCGTTTTTAACTTTCTCCGGAACATGATTTTCCAGCCGCTCGGCGCGTGTTCCTTTCCGGACTGAATATTTAAATGTATGTACATGACTGAAATTAAATTCCTTAACCGCATCCAATGTTTCCTGAAATTCTTCTTCTGTTTCGCCGGGAAATCCTACAATAATATCGGTAGTGAAATTGAAGTCAGGATAAACAGAACGAAATTTATTCACAGTTTTCCTGAATTGCTGCACATCGTACATGCGCCGCATCCGGAGCAAGGTTTTGTCGGAACCACTTTGCAGACACAGATGCAGATGCGGCATCAGTTTCGGATGGGCAAAAAGTTCGACAAAGCGGTCGCCAAAACCATCGGGTTCGAGCGATGAAATGCGAACCCGGAAATCGCCGGGAACTTCCAGAATTTGCGCCACCAAATCTTCAAACCGTGCCTCACCATCTTCGTATCGGCCAATGTTGACGCCGGTTATCACGATTTCCTTAAATCCGTTTGCGATGGTCTTGCGCACACTGTCGAGCACATCGGCAACAGGCCGCGAAACAGCATGTCCGCGGACCATCGGGATGATGCAAAACGTGCAGAAATTGTCGCAGCCATCCTGAATTTTTACAGCAGAGCGGGTGTGCAGGCTTTTCTGAACCGGTTCGTATCGGAAAACATCAGGAGGGAGCATTTCGGGATGAAGTATTTCGCCTGAGAAATGGGCATCAACCAGCGAAAGAATCGAGCTTTTGCGGTTGTTCTCGACCACAAAAGTAATGTTGTCCTGACTTTCGAGTTTTTCCTTGAAATTGTTAGCCATGCAGCCAGTCACCACCACCACGGCATCTTTGTTTTTACGTGCCGCCTGACTAATAATCGTTCTGGATTTTTGATCGCTTTGATTGGTTACCGTGCACGTGTTGACCACGACCACATCTGGCGAATCATCAAAATTAACGAGTTGGTATCCGGCCTTGTCAAAATCGGTGACCAAAGCATCGGTTTCGTATTGGTTCAACCGGCAGCCGAGGGTTTTGAAAGCGACACGACGAGCCTCCCCCAACCCCCTCCCAAAGAGGGGGCTTTCGGAGTCAGTGCGCATATCTTTTCCTTTTTGCATTCTTTTTTATGATATAAAATGATCCGCAGTGATGGTTTTTAAGCCCTCCCCTTCGGGGAGGGTTGGGGTGGGGCTTCCACTCATCGAAAAATCGGCAGCAGAAGTGATTTTCACATCCACAATTTGCCCCATCAGCGAAGCATCGTGGTGATCGAGACGAACATTGATTTTTCCTTCGGTCAGGCCGGTAGAAAACCCGGTTTTGCGGTCGGTTCCGTTAATCAAAACACGCACGGTTTTCCCAATCAGCGTTTCGTTATATTCTCTCGAATGAATTTTCAACACTTCTGAAAGTCGGTGTAGACGATCCTTTTTGTCGTCGGTAGCCACTTCGTTCTCCCAGCGGTAACTGGCCGCTCCGGGCCGTGGCGAATACATGGCAATGTAAGCCATGTTGAACTGGAATTCGTTCATGGCAGCCACCGTATTTTGAAATTCGGCTTCTCCTTCGCTGGTGAATCCTACAATAATATCGGTAAATAAAGTGGCCTGCGGAATCAGTTCGCGAATATCGTTCACAATTTTCCGGTATTTATCCATTGAATGGCGCCGGTTCATTTTAATCAGTACACGCTCGTCGCCGCTTTGCATGGGCAGGTGAATTTGTTTGGCGAGGCAATCGTAGGTTGCGATCACTTCAATCACTTCGCGGTTCATATCCTGCGGATGCGGCGAAGTGAAATACACCCAAAATTCCTGTCCTGAGACTTTTCCAAACTCGCCGATTTTCCGGAGTAATTCAGCAAAATTGATTTCTTCCCCGTTTTTATCGCGTCCGTACGAATTGACATTCTGACCCAACAGTGTGATCGATTTGTAGCCCTGATTGACCAAATGACGGACTTCTTCAATAATTTCTACGGAAGGGCGGGAAACTTCGCGGCCGCGCGTGTAAGGAACAGCGCAGAACGTGCAGAATTTATCGCATCCGTTCTGAATGGGAACAAACGCTTCGTAAGTCGACTGGTATTTGGGTTTGATGTGCCACATTTCGGCAATGTGTTCATTTTTGGGCATCACCGGTTGCTGTGCTTTCAGTCCGGCTGGTGTAACAACGCCGTATTCGCGAATCATTTCGGGCAACTGGGCCAATTCGCTCATCTGAAAAATCAGGTCGAACGACTTCAGGAATTTCTCCTTATCGGCAGGCAAAATACATCCGGAGACAAAAGTGACCAGATTGCGTTTGTTTTTCCACTTGTTCCACTGGGCAATTTTGTTGTACACCTTGTCGATAGGCTTTTGCCTGACCGAACAGGCCAGCATGCCGAGCAGACTCGCTTCCTCCTCGTTTTCGGTACGAACATAGCCCATGCTTTCGAGTACGGCACTAACCCGCTCGCTGTCCGAGAGGTTCATCTGGCAACCCAAAGTAATCAGGTGATACTTCATTATAAAGCCCCCTCCAAACCTCCCCTAAAAGGGGAGGCTTCAATAAGCAATTTTGAATTGTATTTCATAATCATCTGGCAATTTGAATAACTAATTTGTTCCATTTTCGCGACAAAACTCCTTCCCCTTGGGGGAAGGTTGGGATGGGGCTTCTTCCTAAAAATAAACTTCGCAGTGAATCTGATCGCGCTCAAAACCTTTTTCTTTCAGGATTTCGAGTGCATCAAAAATCATGTCGCTGTTACCGCAAAGGTAAAACTCGGTTTCGGCGGCAAACGTGCAGTTTTTCAGGTAGCCCGTGAGCCTTCCATGATACGTTCCTTTTGCATCGCGGCTCGTACACAAAATATAGCGGTCGGTGGCGTATTCGTGTTTGTCGTAGGCTTCTTCAGCAGAACGAACACCGTGAATCAATGTGTAATCAATTTCAGGATAAGTACGAACAATACTGCGGAAAGGGGCAATTCCGGTACCACTTGCAATGAAAACAAATTTTCCGTTTTCGGCATCTTTCGATTCCATTCCGAATTTTCCGAACGGTCCGTGAATTTCAACCACATCGCCAGATTTCAGCTTCCGGAGTTTGGGTGTAAAATATCCATTGTCAACTTCCTTGACGAGTACTTCCAGACTTTCGTCATTCGCTCCGCTGTATATCGAATATTCGCGGCTTTGATAATCGCCCCGTATTCCGAGCGAAATATGCTGCCCTGCTTTAAACGGGAAGCGTGCTTTTGGCATTTTTAGTGAAAAGGTTTCGTTGGTCAATTGCCTGATCTCTGAAACTTTGTAAAAACTTTCGTCAATTTTTATTTCGGGTTTAACAAAACTCATCATGATACTAAAATTTAGGACTGCAAAAATAATCAATTATTCATATTTCAGACAATTGTATCTTTTTTTATGCCTGAATTTAACCATTTGAAAACGATTTTGTTTGAATTTTTCAGAAACTAAAATTTCAAATAAAATTCAGAGGTGAGATTTTTGTATTCCGGAGTATAATCGTGATGTTTTTCGAATTCAATCATCAAATTTTCTTCAAATTTCGGACATTCCGAATTGCTTAATTCGACCAAAATCCGGAAAACAGGTTTTTGCGGATTCGGTTGTACATTGCACAATCGAGAAATATACAGTTTATTTTCCCTGGACAGTTTTTCGATTTCCGGAAGATTTTCGGCAGGAAACACCAAAGCTATTTTACCATTTGCATTCAGAATTTTAGTAGCTCCTGAAATTAAAATATCAAGCGGCAAAACATCCGAATGCCTGGCCTGCGCACGGTTTTGAACAGGCGCCTTTTCTCCGTTTGCGAAAAATGGAGGATTGCTAATAATCAAATCGTACAACTGATTTTTCTCCTGAATAAATTCCTGAAACGAAGACAATTCAAATCTAATCCGATCATTCCATGGCGAATTTTTAGCATTCAATTTTGCCTCATCAAATGCATCCTGATTGATTTCGATTGCGTCAACCTGGGCCTGATTGTTTTTCTGTGCCATCATCAGGGCAATCAGTCCGGTGCCTGTGCCTACATCCAGAATTCGTTTTGCTCCAAATGCGTCCGTCCATGCAGCAATCAAAACACCGTCCATGCCCACTTTCATGGCCGACCGTTCCTGAATAATCCGGAATTGTTTGAACTGGAAATAGTTGTTGCGGGGCATTGGTTCTTTTTAAAGTGAGCGGGTGACTTTGAGTCACCCGCTCACTCATTTAATGGCAAAGGTAGTGGATGATGGGACTTAGTGCAACTTTCTATATTGGCCATTCTGCGTTTAAAACGCAGAAACAAGAACCCCTCGTTGCAAACGAGTGGTATGCTCTGGGCAGAGCGGTTCTTACCCTTGTTTTAATTCGCCAAGCGCTTTCTCCACACGACCGAGGTAATTATCAATTTGCGCTGTGTTTTCAAATCCGACGATCATCATATTTACCGTTCCCAAACCCATTACAAAGCGCAAGGTTTTATCTATTTTCTCACTCTGATTACTCAATTCGCCATTGCCAATTAGCTTCATGCCGATCACACCTTTTCCAGAATCATGCAATTGCTGAATAACCTTAACCACTTCTTCGGGCTCGGGCTTGTCCATAGCAATTCCATACGGGTTGATCCGAACATGAATGACATCGACCCACGGACTTTTAACCGCCGATTTCATGGCATCAAGCGAATGAACCGAGACCCCGTGAGCCCTGATAATTCCTTTTGATTTCAAATTTTCCAGAATATCCATTTGCCTTTTCTGTGAATCCGTCCAATCCTCATCAACCAAACAATGTATCTGGACCAAATCGATATAATCGGTATTCAATTCTTTCCGGAAACGGTCAACAACAATGTTCGCATCGGGTCTTTCCTTATCAGGAATACCGCCGCTCCGAACCCATATTTTTGAAGTAATGGTAAGTTCTTCACGGTTCATGTGCGGCAAAACCTCAGCCATCATCCAATGAGTTCCATACGTATCGGCACAGTCGAAATTGCGAAATCCTTTATCGTAGGCATACCTCAACATAGCCAGACTTTTATCCTTTTCCTGTTTGGTGAGAAATGAACCACGGTTGGTAGCATGAACACCCGTTCCAACACCCAGTAAAGTAGTTTCAATTCCTGAATTTCCAAGTTTTACTTTTTGTAATGGATTTAAAGAAGCGTTTTGAATTAAACTTGCATAAAGTGGATTTGAAAACAAAACGTGTGCTGTTCCGAGCGAAAGAGCCGCGAGAAATTTCCGGCGGTTTAGATTCAAGTTTTCCATGATAGTAAATTTATATCCAATAAATTAGTATAACTCCTGGCTATCGTATTTGTTCAAAAATTGGAAGGGAGAGTTGAATGTTGGTTGCGTTACAAATGCAAAACCAAATAAACCTATTCGCAAATGAGGGGCAGATCATGAGCATCAGCCCAGACGTCCAGCAATACGCTGTCCAAGCCCACCTTCATGGCTGATCGCTACTGAATGACACGGAATTGTTTGAACTGGGAATAGGGGTTGCGGGACATGTAAAAGTTTAATATCAAGTTTATTGACGGGGTGACTCGAAGTTGCCCCGTCAATAATAAATTTCGAAATGTAACTTTCTTGCTAAAAAGTGATCGGATGACTCGAAGTCATCCGATCACTAAATTTAATGACAAAGATAGCGGACGATAAGGTTAGGTTCAACTATCTTCAGTGGCTAATGGCGTTACAAACGCATGACCAAAAACCCCTCGTTGCAAACGAGGGGAAGATCATCCACCCCAGTTCTCCCGATCCAAACTGCGGTACTGAATGGCTTCCGACAAATGATGGCTTTCCACTTTTTCGTTTCCTTCCAAATCGGCAATGGTGCGCGAAACCTTCAGGATGCGGTCGTAGGCACGAGCCGATAAACCGAGTTTTTCCATGGCATTTTTCAGCAAACTGCTGCTGGCTTCGTCCAGATCGACGTACTCCCGAATCATTTTCGACGACATCTGGGCATTGCAAAAAACTCCCTCACTTTTAGCAAACCGCTGCGATTGCACTTCACGGGCTTTGATCACCCTTTCGCGAATTACCGAACTGGGCTCTGTCGCCGCCTGATCGGACAACTTTTTAAACGGAACCGGAACCACTTCCAAATGAATGTCGATTCGGTCGAGCAACGGCCCTGAAATTTTATTGAGGTATTTGGGAACCATTCCCGGCGCACAAACGCATTCCTTGGTCGGATGGTTGTAATAACCACAAGGGCAGGGATTCATAGACGTGACCAGCATAAAACTGGCGGGGTATTCCACCGAAAATTTAGCCCGCGAAATGGTAATCGTCCGATCCTCCAAAGGCTGGCGCATTACTTCGAGCACTTGTCGTTTAAACTCCGGAAGTTCGTCGAGAAACAATACACCATTGTGTGCCAGGCTGATTTCGCCCGGTTGCGGAAACGCCCCACCACCAACCAAAGCTACATCAGAAATGGTATGGTGCGGACTTCGGAACGGACGTTGCGTCATCAGTGAAGTGTCGCGGTCGATTTTGCCAACTACCGAATGGATTTTAGTGGTTTCCAAAGCTTCGCGCAGGGTGAAAGGCGGCAAAATTGTCGGAATTCGCTTGGCGAGCATGGTCTTTCCGGCACCAGGAGGACCGATCATGATTATATTATGACCCCCGGCCGCAGCAATTTCCAGCGCACGCTTTACGTTTTCCTGACCTTTCACGTCGGAAAAGTCGACATCACATTCGTTTACTTTCGAGAAAAATTCGTCGCGGGTATTCACGATGGTTTGTTCGAGTTCTGCTTCGTTGTTGAAAAAACCGACGACCTCAGCGAGACTTTCAACTCCGTAAACTTTTAAAGTGTCGACCACAGCCGCTTCGCGGGCGTTTTCTTTTGGAAGGATAAAACCTTCGAAACCTTCCTCGCGTGCCTTGATGGCAATGGGCAAAGCTCCTTTTACAGGCTGAAGATTTCCGTCGAGCGAGAGTTCTCCCACCATCAGGAATTTGGAAACCTTATCAGCATTTATTTGTTCGTTGGCTGCCAGAATACCAATGGCCAGCGGTAAATCGTATGATGAACCCTCTTTGCGAATGTCGGCAGGCGCCATATTGATAACTACCTTTTTTCGCGGCCATTTGAAATTATTAAGCCGCATAGCCGATTCAATACGCTGCTGGCTTTCTTTAACAGCGCTATCGGGCAAACCGACCATGTAAAATTTGATGCCCTGAGAAATTTCGGTTTCGATGGTGATTGTTGTTGCATTGATGCCGTGAACGGCACTGGCGAAGGTTTTAATCAGCATTGGGTGGTTTTTTTTGATGAATTGGTTATAGTTAAATTTACAAAGACCAACTCAAACCACCAAATCAGGATGAATTTTTTAAATTAACCCCAATTCCGGGATTCAGATTTACAATTTCAATTCCAGAAAATCCAATAAGCGAAACATTCTTTTATTTATTTCAGGAATGAAATGCTTGTGACTGAGAATTGTTTCAGCATCCTGAATATAAGTTCCCCCGACCAATTCATCTGCACAAAAGGTGATCATCCGTTCCAACGATTTTTCAGTTACCTCGAAATGAAACTGAAGTCCGACAATTTTTTCGCTGAAAATATACGCCTGATTTAAACAAGCGGCGCTCGAAGCGATTCGAACTGCATTGTCCGGAAGGTCAAAAGTATCGCCATGCCAGTGAAAAACCGTGAACGGATCGTTGTTCTCGCTTAACAGTTGGTCTTCCGGAGCAGGAGAAATTGGGAACCATCCAATTTCCTTTTCACCATTTGGGTAAACTTTGGCTCCCAGTACTGATGCAATAAGCTGAGCGCCCAGACAAATACCCAAAACCGTTTTGCCCGAAAGAATAGTATTCCTGATAAATTCTTTCTCCTGATTCAACCAACCATATTTTTCGTCGTCGTACACGCCCATCGGGCCACCCATAACAATCAGCCAGTCGAATTCTGAAAGTTCCGGAAGAAATTCGTTCTCATAAAATTTTGTCGAAGATAAACGATGCCCTTTGGCTTTTGCCCAATCTTCAATACAGCCTAAATCCTCGAAATGAACATGTTGTAAGTAATGGATCCTGAGTATTTTCATATTAACCCTATTTTGTCATTAAATCCAAATTGGCGCTGTCGACCATGGTGACCCATTTGCCCATTTTTTTCTGAATAATCCTGAAATGGTGCTGGTCTTCAGGAGTTACAAAAGAAATAGCCTCACCTGCATTTTCGGCACGCCCGGTCCGGCCAATACGGTGAATGTAATCTTTGGGCGAACGCGGCAATTCGTAATTGATTACATGCGGCAAAAATTCGATATCGATTCCTCTGGCCAGCAGGTCGGTAGTTACCAATACCCGAAGTTCTCCGGACTTAAATTCGCGCAAAGCTTCGGTTCTGGCTCCCTGACTCTTTTTGCTGTGGATGGAAACGGCATCAATTCCATTCTTGCAGAGTTTATCGGCCACATTATCGGCCTGAAAAGTGGATGACGTGAAGACAAGAACCTGCTGTAAATTATTTTTCTTTATGATATAACGCAGCAGCGGACCTTTCTTTTCAAGCGGAACAAAATAGCCTGTCTGTTCAATTAAATCAATATTATCTTTTGCCGGCTCGATTTTAATGACAACCGCATTGTGCAAAATAATCTGGTTTATGCTTTCCAGTTTTTCACTCAGTGTTGCCGAAAATAAAAGGTTCTGACGTTTTTCAGGCAAAAGCGCAACGATGCGTTTCATCTCTTCCTGAAAACCCAGATTGAGCATTTTATCTGCTTCATCGAGTACAAGAGTTTCGATTTCTGACAGATGAACAGCATTCGATTCAACCAATTCGAGCAATCGGCCGGGTGTGGCAACCAAAACCTGAACGCCCTGTAACCCGATCATTTGCGGATTGATTGAAACTCCGCCAAATACCGCAATCGTTTTGATACGTTCCGGAAGATTCGATCCAAACAGAATAAATACATCTCTTACCTGAACCGCCAATTCGCGCGTTGGAACCAGTACCAATACTTTGGCATGCCTGTTCTTCGTGCCTGCGCTACCTTGCAGATTGGTTAATATTGGTAACACATAACCAGCCGTTTTTCCCGATCCGGTTGGGGCAATTCCTAAAACATCCTTCCGGTTCAAAATGGCTGGAATAACTTCTTTTTGAATGGGATAGGGCTGCGAATAATTTTGCTCAGCCAATATATTTACAAGCGTAGGCGACAAACCGAAAGATGAAAAGGACATACAATTCTGAATAAATTTCAGGAGCAAAGATAGAGGAATTAATTTTTGGAAGGGCAGACATCAGATTTCCAGCACACACAAGTAGTATTTTGCCTATTTTTTCTGATAAACCCGGACATAGTCGACCACCATGGATTGCGGGAAAATACTGTCGTCGATTCCCTGAACGCCACCAATGGTTCCGCCAACGGCGATATTCAGCAACAAATGGAAGCGTTTGTCGAATGGCCAGGTTTGAAAACCAGCTCCGTCGTTTTTAAATGTGTAATACAATGCTGAATCGACATAAACGCGGCATTCGCCGGCTTCCCACTCTAAAATATAGCTGTGAAACTGAGAATAACAATCTAAAACTGTAAGTATGGCACTCTTATGTGTATTATTTGAATAAACATAGTTTTGGGTTTGAAAGGTGGCCACAATAAAATACGGCAGGTAACCCAGGTTTTCCATAATGTCAATTTCTCCGCTTTTGGGCCAGCCGCCATATTCCCAATCGGTTGGCAGCATCCAGATTGCAGGCCACATGCCTCGCCCTTCGGGCAATTTGGCTCTTACCTCAATTTTACCATACAGCCAGTCAGCTTTGCCGCGCGTAACCAATCGTGCAGACGTGTATTTTTTATCCTGAAAATCTTCTTTCAGCGCATTAATGTACAGGTATCCGTTCTTTACCTCCGAGTTTTTTAGGCTTCCTCTTGTGTAATACTGCGATTCCTCATTTCCCCAGCCACTTCCACCCACATCGTAACTCCATTTTGCACTGTCGGGCAAGCCGTTGTAGTCGAACTCATCGCTCCACACCAATTGATAAGGATCCGTTATTGGTTCCGGATCGGGTTGTTTGTCTCTGTTGCAGCTCCACAGAAAAAGTACAAACAGCGCAGAAATTGGTAAGAGCAGACGTTTCATCGAATCGGTTTATGTTTTCAGGAGAAAAGTTCGTTTTTCTTTTGTCTCCGGAAGAAAATGATTTTCAAACAATTCCGGAGAAATATAGTCAAATATACGACTTTCAGGACAAACAAAATGTGGAAAACTGGATGAAACTAACGCACTGAATAGTAACCACCAGGTACACCATTGGGCGAAAGTACAATTTGCCACAACTGGTTTTTCCGGGCTCTGAATGAACCGGCTGACGACAGCAGATAATATTTCCACATCCTGAAAAAATAGTCGGGATAATTACTCTTTAATTTGTCCCAGTTCAGGGAGAAATTTTCGTACCAGGCCATCAGAGTTTTATCGTAATCAGCCCCGAAATTGTGCCAGTCTTCCACCACAAAAAGATTTTCGACGGCCTTTCCAATTTGCTTTACCGAAGGAAGCATGCCGTTCGGGAATATGTATTTTTCAGTCCATGGATCCAGATTCGCCAGCGAAGCAATCCTCCCGATCGTATGCAAGAGAAACAGCCCCTCATCGCGCAGACACTTCCGGGCCACCTTAAAATATGTTCTGTAATTTTTACCGCCAACATGCTCAAACATACCGACACTTACGATCCGGTCGAATTTTTCGTTCATGTCGCGGTAATCTGTCAGCCGAAAATCAACCGGAAGTCCGGCACACGATTTCCGGCCAAATTCAACCTGTTGTTTCGAAACCGTTATTCCAACCACTTCGACTTTGTATTTTTCGGCTGCATACTTCCCAAAAGCGCCCCAGCCACAACCAATGTCGAGTACACGCATTCCGGGTTCCAGCATGAGTTTCCGGCAAATTAAATCCAGCTTATTTACCTGCGCTTCGTCTAAAGTTTCAGCGCCATTCCAGTATCCGCAACTGTAATTCATGCGGCTGTCGAGCATATTCATGAAAAGGTCGTTCCCGAGATCGTAATGTCGTTCGCCAACAATAAAGGCTCGTTTTTTAGATTGTGGATTGAGCAGTTTCATCGCGAACAACTGAAGCAGAAGAGAAATTTTTCTTCGAATTTTTTCGTCAAGCTGCGCTTTGATAACTCTGGAAATAAATTCATCCAGATTTTCGACCTCCCAAAAACCCTGCATGTACGATTCTCCAATGCCCAAAGGGCCTCCGGTAATGGCCATTTTATAAAACTCCGGATTGGTAACCTGGATGTCCCAGGAATTGCTGCCGTTGATCTGGATACCGGCAAACCCCAAAATTTCTGAAGAAATTTTTTTGTACTTTTCATTCATAACCGGAAGATTATTGATTCGTCAGAACTTTTCTGATCTCCAAAACTATTTTTCAGAACTTGAATTCTTCCCGTCCATCGGCGTATCGGGCAAAGCGACCTTTCGTCTTTCCATGAACCGGTTCGCGGTCGGGCCAGGGCCAGCCACCAAATTGCGTCTGTTGATAATCCTGAAAAGCTTCCCGGATTTCAGCTTCCGTATTCATTACAAAAGGTCCGTATTGTACAACAGGCTCGCGCAAAGGCTTTCCGTGCAAAACCAAAATATAACAGTCTTCAGTACCGGCCTGAATTGAAGAGTCGATATCGGGTTTTACCTGAACCGAATGATAAGCCGGAATAGTTTCGTTATTTATTGTCAGTTGATTTCCCCTGTAAAAGTAAATCATGCGGCTGGCTTCGGGACTGGCTTTGGGCAAAATCCAGCTCGCTCCGGCTTCGAGTTTTACCGTGAGAATAGTTACTTCGTTTTCGGGATTTGCAGCCCATGAATCGGGCGTTGGCGCAGGAGCATTCACTTCGCGAAGTTTTCCGGCAATCACATTTATTTCAACAGTTTTTCCGGTATTGTCGGCTTCTTTGATCAAAGGAATACTGTCGGCCCAAAGCATTTTAAAATGTGGTTCGACAAATTTACCGGCTTTAGGAAGATTCAGCCAAATCTGGAAAAGTTCGGTCGGATTATCTTTGTCCTGATGAATAAGGGGAAACATTTCGGAATGTTGGACACCTTTGCCGGCAGTCATCCACTGCACATCATCTTTCCCAAAACGCCCTGCGGCACCCATCGAATCCGAATGATCAATCAATCCTTCTTTGACAACAGTTACGGTTTCGAACCCTCGGTGCGGATGATACGGAAAACCCGGGATTTTCTCTCCGTGGTACATTCTCCAGCCATCTTTAACCGTAAAATCCTGCCCGATATTTCGTCCCGAAAGTGATGTGGCAGGTCCCATTTCGGCATTACCTTTTGGATAAAGATCGCGGTGATGCGCACAAAAAAGAAACGGGTCAAGTGTTTTCCAGGGAAACCCCAGCGGACTGATTTTTACATTTGGTTTTTGTTCCATCTTCCTGCAATTTTTGATTCGTGCTGTGTTGCTAACAACAGCTTAAAATAAGAATAGTTGATCTGAGCGCTGCATGATTCAAGAGGGCACCAATTATTTCTCGTAATATTTTGTCAGAACTTCTTCAAGCATTTCCTCAGTTAAAGGCTTTGTCTTAAAGTCGGCCAGTACATTGTATTTTTTTGCCATAGCTTCATCTTCAGGATTGACAGAAGTTGTAAGCATGATTATGACCATTTTGCTCTGAAATTTTTTATCGAGCTGTTTAAATTCCTCAAGAAATTCCCAGCCATTCATTCCTGGCATGTTTATGTCGAGAAAAATCAAATCGGGATGCGGATTTTCAGGATCTTTTTCCGACTGTAAATATTCAAGCGCCTCTTTGCCCGATTCTTTAACAACCACCTTGTTCGCGGCATTACATTTCCGAATAACACGTTCGTGGAAAAAATTATCAAACGCATCATCATCAACAAGCATTATGCAGTTTACTTTTTTAATCATAACTAAAAATTTGAAATTGAAAAATGAAACGTACTTCCTTTCCCCAAATCAGATTCGACCCAAATATTACCTCCATGCATCTCGGCTATTTTTTTGCAGTTTGCCAAACCTATTCCGTAACCTTCAAATTCACGTTCTGAATTCAGGCGCTGAAAAATATGGAAAATACGATCAAAATGGTTGGGCGAAATGCCAATGCCGTTATCAGTTACATGAAACTCAAAATATTCGTTGTTCTTTCTGTACCCAATATTTATTTCCGGAGGTACGTTTTTTCTCCTGAACTTGATGGCATTGTTTATGAGATTCTGAAACAATTGTCTCAATTCTGTTTCGTAAACATTTACCTCCGGCAAAGTTTCAACCGTTATGGTTGTTTGAGTGGTCTTAATCAGGTTATCAAGATCAGCAATAACATTTTGAATGATTATATTGCAATCTGTCCGGACAAGATTTCTGTTTTGACCAAGTCTTGAAAAATCGAGCAATGAACGCACAAGTATTCGCATTCGGGAAGCAGCCAGTCCAATGGTTTGAAGATGCCCCCTCGCTTCGTTACTTAATTCTGATGAAAAATCTTCTTCCAGAATCTGAATATAATTGGAAACTGTCCGCAATGGTTCCTGCAAGTCGTGCGAGGCAATATAATTAAACTGCTCAAGTTCCTTGTTTTTTAATTCCAGTGTAGCAATGGCTTCGTGCTTTTTTCGTTCAGTAATGTCGATAATTGAAGCCAGAACAATCATTCCTTCCTCTGTTTCAATTGGGTTTAAACCAATCTCGACGGGGAATTCGGTGCCATTT